>CATLIX010000005.1 GCA_949959185.1 uncultured Eubacterium sp.
GTTGTATAATAAGTCTGTCGTACAGGATCACTTTCTTTCGTATTTTTTTGTTTGCAAACTTATTATACATCAGAAAGCCCTGTATGACATTTTTTATGGAAAAGTTGTAAAGTGGTGTATATTAATATACGACCAAAAATTCAGGATACATCCACCTTGAGTAACACTTTTGTTTTCAAAAAACTCTCCCCCATATATATTCACTCTCGAAATATTAGAAAAAACACATCCACCTCCCGGCATTGCCCTCGAAGGTGCTTCAAGCGTTGTAGCATTATCTCGATAAGTCCCACTGTAAATATTCAATATGCCACATTCTAAATGAATTGCCCCGCCTGAATAAACAGACCTGCAATCCTCAATCACTGTATCCCACAGATTGATTACGGTTTTATTTCTGTTAACATCAATCATCCCAATCGGTGGATTATTATCTTGCCCTCGACAGAAAATTCCTCCTCCCTTGTTGGCTGAACAGTTTCTTATAGTTGTTTCCCGTATATCGACTGTACTATATGATGCGGGTTGATCATATATATAAATTCCTCCTCCGTTACAGTTGGACGTATTAGGATTATTATTGGAGCAATTTTCTATCGTTGTCCTGCTTATCTCTACCTCAGCGTTAGCTGTAGAAATTCCACACTCACAATCTGTTATCACTGCTCCATTTATCTCTACGTTTCCCTGTCCTGCTGAAAGACCCACAGCACAATTTTTTATTACTGCCTTTTTTACCGTTAAATCTCCGGTCAGCCATACTCCAGCCCTGAAATTCTGAATTATACTTCCATCATCCAGAGTGACTGTACCGCCATTCAATACACCGTTTACCGCACTAACAGGGATACCCGATGCATTATTCAACGTAATGTTTCGTATTGTCAAATTGGAGGATTGATTTGTTGTATAAAACAAATTTTTGCTTTGACTTGTCCAATTTAATACTATTATAGTCCCGCCGCCTTCTACCACAACATTCCCACTGATTTCCACAATACCTGTTACCGTTAAAGTAATCCCCTCATTTACTGTAACCGTGCCATCACTTAATGTCCCCTTTGTCCATGTGGTGTCTTCACTGATTACACCGCAGGAAGGAGCAACAGGCTCAGGTTCTTCCCCTTCTGCCAGAGCCGCTGTTCTGGCTTCCTTCAATCTCTCCCACTCCTCTGTTGCCTCATCTTCCGATTCCTTCCCCGTCCGATTCTCCTCTGCACTTTCACCTTCCGATGAATCAGAAGTTGCCGGGACTTCGGCTTTTCCCACTGTCACCTGAACCTCCGGCAGCCCCACGCCTTCCGCCAGCACATACCCTTCCGGCAATACAGGCGCAAACACGTAAACCCCTTCCGTTTCGCTGTCATACGCAGGGGTTCCTGTCCAGGTAACATGTTCTATTACAACAGTTTTTTCTGAATTTGAGTTTGAGTTTGAATCTATATCTGTCTCCGGTATTGTCTCCGGATTCCCTTCCGGCACTTCCCCTGTACCTGGCTCTGTGTCAGGAGCCGGAGATTCCGGCTGTTCTTCCGGCCCGTTTTCTGCCGGAGTTTCCGGTTCTTCAGCTTCATTTTCTGCCGGAAATTCTGCTTCACTATTCTCATTGCCTGAAGAAGAATCTCGCATTTCTTCCGGAGGAACTGTCTCATCCATATCTTCCGGAACTTCCAGTGTTTCTTCCGGCCGACTTCCACTTTCCGGATCTGTCCCTTTCACATCCGGACTTTCCTCTGGCTGAACCGGAGTTTCCGGATTTACGTTGCTGTCCTGTCCCGCCGGAACACACACTGCTTCCAGGGTCTTCGGCAGGTTCAAATCCTCCAGGGGCGTTCCCGGTTCCACGGTCTGATATTTTACTTCATCCGGCAATTCGGAAAAGGACAGAATTTTCCTCTGAGGTTCTTCCGCCTGCACTTCGGAACCATACCCTTCCATGGGCAGAGACGCCAGCAGCAGACAGGCACAGAGCAGAACTGACAGCAGTTTCTGCAGGATGGGATGCCTTTTCTGAGATAATAATCTTTCCGAAAAATTCTCTTTGGCTGTTTTCATTTCATAACACACTCCTTGTTTTAAACATCACATTCCCTTGTGATGCGGGCACAGTGATTCCGTATTTTACCGTTGGATAAAAATATTAACTTAATTATAGCGAACCGGAATGAAAATTTCCACAATATTATGAGAATTATTTCTGTTTTATTGGCTGTTTTGCTGCATCCTTTTCCTTCAAAAAACCGGAAACCTGTTTCAGGCTTCCGGCTTTCTGTTTTACTTATATTATTCGTGTCCATAACGTACCCGAATGCATAACATCTCGTAGTATTATTTCAGGCAGAACATGGAAATTCGCTGCCTGTTATGTTTACAAATACATTCTGGCTGTTTCTTCTGGCAAATGAAACTTTTCCTGGATTTTATTCAAAATTATACTGTCTGCAATTTGTAAATCCTTTAATGCTGATACCATCGCTTTTATTCCTTCCTGCCTTCCCTCCTGCCTTCCTTCCTGCCTTCCCTTTTCAATACCTTTCTCCTCCACTCCCTTACTTAAATTGCACATAAGCGACACCTCACTTTCCAATGTCTGAGTCATTCTGATATGAAAATCTTTCTCCAATATCCGGCACTTATCCTCTGAATCTGTCTCTGTGGACAAAAGCACATGCAACAATTTTAATAAATCTGTACCTGAATCTTCCTCTTTCCCAAGGCAGATCATAACAACCGCCATCAAATCATAATCCGCTTTGCATTCCTTTACGCTGCCCACCAGGTTCTCTTCCGCAATATAATAACGGGTAATACTGTTCTCTCGGTTTTTGGGCGGATTCATGCAAATCCATATGCTGTATACCTTTTTGATATTCTCATAGTGAGAATTTGTAAATTCTGTTCCGTATTGCGCGGAAACCATCCGGCTGCAATAATAGACTCCCCTCTTTATCAGCGGATACCCCGGATAGAAGTCATTTTGCGCTTCAAGATTCATAATCAGACGAATTAATTCCCCGGATACAGGGGCTGTTGCAAAAAACCGGATATCATAGGTAACGGTTCCTTCTGTCAGAGAAGTATCTTCATTTCCAGCTCCATGTATCATAGAAACATGATTGGATTCATCCGGGGCAACTGCCACTTCTCCTACCTGTGGTGTATCTTCAATATATTTCTCTGCAATCTCATTCACATCACAATCACGATATTCTTCCAGGCAGTTCTTCATAATCCATGCTAAAATAATTTTTTCCGAAAGCAGCCGCTTACAGGCCGCATCATAACCGGCTTTCTCATCAGACACACGGATATTCTTCGCTATGGTAGTGTCCATATTCATGACTTCACCCCTCCTGCTTATATTTTATCATAATCTTTTCTGGCAGACTACCCATATTTTCTTTAAAACCCCATAGGTAGGCCATACGCCTCCCACGGGGTTCAAAATACAATTTTTATTCTCTCCATTTACCTGAGTTTCCATCATCAGACACACTTTTACTTTCCGTATGGCTCAAAGATTTTTCTCAGAATTTCTGTCATCTCATCCACATGCACTTTTTCAATCACAAGGGGCGGCACAAACCGCAGCACATTATTTCCTGCGGTAATCAGAATCAGACCCTGCTCCGGAGCTTTTTTGCTGATTTCTCCTGCCGGCACTTCCGGCTCTAACTCCAGCCCCTGCATCAGGCCCAGACCCCGCCTTGCCTTTACAAAACCGTAATCCTGTTTCAGCTGTTCCAGCTGTTCTTCCAGATAGACGGAAATCTCCTGCACATGGCCGGTAATGTTCTGTTCTTTAAAAATATCCAGCACCTTGCTGACTGCCGCGCCCACAAAGGGATTGCCCCCATAGGTGGTACCATGGTCTCCCGGTTTCAGGGAAGACCGGGCCACTTTTTCTGTCATCAGAAAGGCTCCCACCGGAACGCCGCAGCCCAGCGCCTTGGCGCAGGTCATGATATCCGGCTTTACGCCATACGTCTGCCAGGCAAACATCTGGCCGCTTCTTCCCATACCGCACTGGATTTCATCCAGAATCAGCAGAATATCATGGATTTCACAGAGCTGCTTAACCCCCGTCAGAAACTCCTGCTCAGCAGGATAAATACCGCCTTCTCCCTGTACTGTTTCCATAATAATGGCGCAGGTTTTCTCACTGATAAGAGCTTCCAGGCTGTCCAGATTATTATATTCCGCAAATTTTACAATGCCGGGCAGCGGTTCAAAAGGTTCCCGGTAATGGGCATTTCCCGTTACGGACAATGCCCCAAGGCTTCTTCCGTGAAAAGAATGTTCCATGGCAATAATTTCATGGTCCGTAGTCCCGTCTTTTTCGTAAGCATATTTTTTGGCCGCCTTAATGGCCCCTTCGATTGCCTCAGTTCCGCTGTTGGTAAAAAATACCCGCTCCATGCCGGAAACCTCGCAGAGTTTTTTTGCTGCTTCTATGGTGGGCTGATTATAATACAGATTTGAGGTGTGAAGCAGCCGGTCAATCTGCATTTTCAGAGCGTCATTGTACTCTTTGTTCCCATATCCCAGGGCCTGCACTGCAATTCCTGCCGCAAAATCCAGATACTTTTTTCCTTCCGTATCATAGAGGTAAACGCCTTCTCCCCGTTCCAGTATAATCTGATAGCGGTTATAAGTATGTAAAATTGCATGCTCCGCCTGGTCTATCCATGCATTTGCTTCCATTGTTTTCTCCTTTTCCATATACTCTGGTAATTGCAAAACAAGCCAGTTATCAAAATTTCATGTACAATTACCAACGTTTTATAAATTACTTTTTACTGTAAAACCGTTCTTCACTGTCTCCCAGAATAGCTGTTCCAATTCCCCGGTTGGTAAAAATTTCCAACAGCAGGCAATGAGGAATCCGGCCGTCCAGAATATGCACTCTCGACACTCCGTTTTCAATGGCGTCAATACAGTTATTCAGCTTGGGCAGCATTCCTCCGCCAATATACCCGTCTCCAATCAGCTCCTGGGCCTCGGAAACAGACAGTTCGGAAATCAGAGTGGATTTGTCTTCGGGGTCTTTGTATACTCCTTCAATATCCGTTAAAAATGCCAGTTTTTCCGCATTTACTGCTCTTGCAATAGCGCAGGCCGCGTCGTCCGCATTGATATTGTAGGTGTCAAATGCATCTCCCAGGCCGATGGGGCACACAATGGGAAGGAAGTCCTTTTCCAGCAAATCAAACAGTACTTTGGGATTTACCTCTTTCACGTCTCCCACAAAGCCGATATCCTGCCCCTGGGAATACTTTTTATCCACCTTCAGAAGCCCGCCGTCTTTACCGCTGATGCCAATGGCGTTGACACCCAGCTCCTGCACCATCTGCACCAGTGACTTATTGACCTTTCCCAGCACCATTTCCGCAATTTCCATAGTGGCCGCATCGGTTTTCCGCAGACCGTTTACAAATTCCGGCTCCATACCGGATTTTTCCACCCACTTGCTGATTTCCTTTCCGCCTCCATGGACAATAATAGGTTTAAATCCCACCAGCTTCAATAAGGTCACATCCTGGATTACGCTCTTTTTCAATTCCTCATCTACCATGGCGCTGCCGCCATATTTTACCACAATAATTTTGCGGTTAAACCGCTGGATATATGGCAGAGCTTCAATCAATACTTCTGCCTTCTGCAGGATTTCCTGCATATTTTTATCTTCCATAATCTTTTCCTCTTTTCCTTTTCATGCTAAAAAAATTACCGGACTGTTCCCGTCTGTTCCGCTGCTTTCTCATAACACTGGCGGACGTCCTCTGCCAGGCTTTTCCAGGAATCATACTCCAGTTCCTCCATCAGACTGCCCCAATCCTCTTTCGCCTCCAGAGGCACATGCCGGCGGCCCAGTTCCCGGCCCAGCCAGCGGGCGTAATCGTATACATCTTCCGGAAATTTCTGTTCAAACCCATGGCTGAAATATTCCACACACCATAAAATTCCACCATTAAAAGAATATTTTCTGCCATTTTTCATATGAAATTCAAATATCAGACTACCCTGAAAATCTGCCTTCAATATCAGACCTTCCACATCCTGCCAGGCATATTCTTTTTTGTAGAAGAAACAGCGATATTCCACTCCCTCCAGGGTAAAACGCTGAAACCAGCACATGCTCCCAATGATTCCTGTTATGGTAAGGACAACTGCCAGAATCCCTGCCAGCCACTTCTTTTTCCCGGTAAATCCGGCTTTCAGGCCATCGCCCCTGTCATCCTCAAAATAACCTTTCAGGCCATCCCGGCTGAACAGCCAGAGAAGCGCTGCAAACAGAACCAGCGCCCACAGGATGGGAAGCCCTGTACCGGTAATCAGGTAAATACTGTCCGTACCGTAATACTGCTGATATCCCGTCTCAATCAGCGGCAGTATAACAAAAAAGATAACCAGAATACCTGCTGCCGCCGCCAGTGTACGAAATATCCCTCTTATTACTTTCATATTCCGTCCTTTCTCCTTGCCGGGGATGATACTCTGCACTGGTTTTCACATATTTTTCTGTCAGGAGCGGCAGTCTGCACTGATTTTCACATATTTTCTGTCAGGAGCGGTAATCCGCATTGATTTTCACATAATCGTAAGTCAGATCGCAGCCCCAGGCGCAGGCTTCTGCTTCTCCCATCTTCATATCAACCAGAACGGTTACTTCTTCCTCAGACAGAATTTTTGTAGCTTCTTCCTCACTGTAATCCGCCGCCACGCCATTTTGGTAAATCCGGATTCTGCCGGATTTGCTCTCAAAAAACAGTTCTATGGCTTCCGGATCAAATTTTACCCCGGAGTATCCCAGGGCGCACAGGATTCTGCCCCAGTTGGCGTCATGGCCATAGATAGCTGCTTTGGTCAGAGAAGAACAGATCACAGATTTTGCCAGGGTCTTCGCATGTTCCTTCGTATCTGCATGGATGACTCTGGTTTCAAACAGAGCGGTTGCCCCCTCTCCGTCCCCTGCCATTTTTTTAGCCAGGGTGGTATTGACATAATGCAACGCCTCGGTAAATTTCCGGTAATTTTCATCTTTTTCAGTAATTTCAGGATTTCCTGCCATACCGTTGGCAAGGAGCAGCACTGTATCGTTGGTGGATGTATCTCCGTCCACGGAAACCATGTTATAGGTATCCTGCACATCTTCTTTCAGGGCTTCCTGCAGCAGTTCCCCTGAAATGGCCAAATCCGTGGTCACAAAGCTCAGCATGGTGCACATATTGGGATGAATCATGCCGGAGCCTTTGCACATGCCGCCTATGGTTACGGTTTTCCCCTCCACCTGGAAGGTGACCGCCGCTTCTTTTGATTTCGTATCGGTAGTCATAATGGCACACGCCGCCTGACGGCCCTTTTCCGGAGAATGTTCCAGTTCCGGTGTCATTGCTTTTACTCCGGCTGAGAGTTTATCCATGGGAAGCTGCATACCAATCACTCCGGTGGAAGCTACCAGCACCTGTCCGGAAGGTATCTGCAACGCCTGTTCCAAGGCTTCTGCTGTTTTCCGGCAGCATTCCATGCCTTCCACCCCGGTACATGCATTGGCAATTCCCGCGTTGACTACTACCGCTCTCACAGGTCTGCCTTCTTCCACAACGTTTCTGTCCCATTTTACCGGCGCCGCCTGCACCACATTTGTGGTAAAGGTTCCCGCTGCCACCGCGTCGGTTTCACTGACAATCATGGCCATATCCATTCTGTCCTGATACCTGATTCCGGCCGCTGTGGCTGCCGCCTGAAATCCCTTTGCTGCGGTTACCCCGCCTGTGATTATTTCCATAGTTTTTCCTCCCTGCCCTGAATATTCCGGCAAGCTGCCGTTCAGGATTCTTATTGAAATATGGTAATATTTTCGTCATTCAGTACAAAATCATAATAGTTCAAATCCTCCCGGAAAGTCCAGCCCACACGTTTCCAGAAGGAATTTCCCACTTCATTTTTCTTAAATGCAATCAGACATACCTTATTAATCTGTTCTTCCTGCAATGCTTTCATGGCCTGTACCGCCATGGATGTTCCAATGCCCTGCTTCCGGCAGTCTTCCCGGACGCATACATGATAGAAGCATCCCCTCCTGCCGTCGTGGCCGCAGAGAATCGCTCCCACAATTTCTCCCCCTGTCTCCGCCACCATACTGGTGGAAGGATTACGGCGGATAAACCGCGTCACCCCTTCTTCGGAATCATCCATGCTGCGGATTCCGAATCCCCGGATGGTCTTCCATAATTTATATACCTTTTGGTAATCTTCTTCTGTCATGGGCCGAATAATAATTTCCTGATTATTTCTTTCCATTCTGCATCTTCCTTACGGGAACATGGGTACCAGTTCAAGTCCCTGCTGTTCCGGAAATCCAAACATCAGATTCATATTCTGCACAGCCTGTCCCGCCGCGCCTTTCACCAGATTGTCGATGGCTCCCATCATAACAATCCTTCCGGTTCGCTCATCAATCTGAAAGCCAACATCCACAAAATTGCTTCCTTCCACCCATTTGGTTTCCGGACACATTCCCTGTTCCAGCACCCGGACAAAATATTCATTCTTATAATATCTGTCATAAACTTCTTTTATCTGTTCATATCCAGGCAAAGCCAACTTTCCGTCTTTCTGTCTGACTTTTTTCAGGGAAGCGTATTCCGTTGCCAGAATTCCCCGGTTCATGGGCACCAGATGGGGGGTAAAACTGATGGTAACCTGGCTTCCCGCTCCGTAGCCAAGCTGCTCCTCAATCTCCGGCGTATGGCGGTGGGTGGACACTCCGTATGCTTTGATATTTTCATTTACCTCACAGAACAGGTTGGGCAGCTTCGCACCGCGCCCGGCTCCGGAAGTTCCCGATTTGGCGTCCACAATCAGGGTGTTCGGATCAATCAGTCCTTCCTTTACCAGCGGCCATGCGGTCAGAATGGAGCAGGTGGTATAACAGCCGGGATTGGCCACCAGCCTTGCCTGTTTTACCTTCTCCCGGTTGATTTCACACAGGCCGTACACTGCTTCCTTAAGGAACTGAGGGCTTTTATGCTGTATTTTATACCAGGCTTCGTAGACTGCCACATCTTTCAGACGGTAATCTGCGCTTAAATCCACCACTTTTGTGTTCTCAAGGATTTCTTCTGTCAGGACTCCCGCCAGAAATCCCTGAGGAGTAGCTGTAAAAATCACGTCCACCTGTTTCGCCAGAGCCTCTATATTGTCATCCAGACAGGTATCTTCCACAAGCTGAAACATATTTCCGTATACGCTGGCATATTTCTCATCTATGTAGCTTCTGGAGCCGTACCATTTGATTTCCACCTCTCTGTGGCCAAGGAGAAGCCGCACCAGTTCGGCCCCGGCATATCCTGTGGCTCCGATAATTCCTGCTTTTATCATTGATTTATTCCTCTCTTTCACTGCAAACTTGTATTCTTTATGACGGAAAGTCTGTTTTCGCCGCCAACTTCCGCCCCTGTAATGGAAATGTCAGTTTTCATAATAATATATCTTTTGGAATTCGTAAAGCCTTTTTTTCTTATTTTTGCATAATTATACATTTGTTTTATATTTTATGCAATACTTTTTTTGAATTGTAACTGTCTTTTCTTTATAAAATAACCATATGGCGGGTTTTGAAACATGATTGCATTTTTATAATTTAATAATGCATATTTTTTCACTTGATATTTTGTCCCTGTTAGTATATAATGTCCGGGAAAGCAATTTTATACAATGGAGGACAGGTAATGAAAGAAAAAGTAATTTTAGCTTATTCCGGTGGTCTGGACACCACCGCCATCATTCCATGGTTAAAGGAAAATTATGATTATGAAGTAATCTGCTGCTGCATCGACTGCGGACAGGAAGAAGAACTGGACGGACTGGAAGAACGGGCAAAATTATCCGGCGCTTCCAGATTGTACATTGAAGACATCACAGATGAGTTCGCAGAAGAATACATTATTCCCTGCGTACAGGCAGGTGCAGTTTATGAGAACAAATATCTGCTGGGTACTTCCATGGCGCGCCCAGGTATCGCAAAGCGTCTGGTGGAAATTGCCAGAAAAGAAGGGGCTACCGCTATCTGCCACGGGGCTACCGGAAAAGGAAACGACCAGATTCGTTTCGAACTGGGTATCAAAGCACTGGCTCCCGATTTGAAAATCATTGCCGCATGGAGAAGCGACAAATGGGATATGCAGTCCCGTGAAGAGGAAATCGCATACTGCAAATCTCACGGCATTGACCTGCCTTTCTCCGCTGACAGCAGCTACAGCAGGGACCGGAACCTGTGGCATATCAGCCATGAGGGACTGGAACTGGAAGACCCTGCCTGCGAACCGAATTATGACCATCTTCTGGTTCTTGGGGTATCTCCGGAGCAGGCTCCTGACGAAGGCGAATACGTTACCATGACTTTTGAAGCCGGCGTCCCCAAAACCATCAACGGAACAGAAATGAAAGTGGCTGACATTATCCGTGAACTGAACCGTCTGGGCGGAAAACATGGAATTGGCATTATTGACATTGTGGAAAACCGCGTGGTGGGCATGAAATCCCGCGGCGTTTATGAAACACCCGGCGGAACCATTCTGATGGAAGCACAGCAGCAGTTAGAAGAACTGGTACTGGATCGCGCTACCATGGAAGTGAAAAAAGACATGGGCAACCGGATGGCTCAGATTGTATACGAAGGAAAATGGTTCACCCCGCTGCGGGAAGCAGTACAGGCTTTTGTTACCTCCACCCAGAAATATGTAACAGGTGAAGTGAAGTTCAAACTTTACAAAGGAAATATTATCAAAGCCGGAACCACTTCTCCCTACTCTCTGTACAGTGAGTCTCTGGCCAGCTTTACCACAGGGGATTTGTATGACCATCATGATGCGGAAGGATTTATCACATTATTCGGTCTGCCCCTGAAGGTCCGTGCCATGAAAATGGCGGAACTGGAGAAATAAAAAAATGCGCCTGGGCCGGAGCGCTTTGGAAATTCGTGCTATTCAAAAATCCCCTTTTCCCGGTCACACGGGAAAGAGGGGATTTTCTCAACCTGTATTACTTTCAGTAAAAATGTTTCACGCCCCTGGTTGTATCTTCCGTATACACCATGGTGCAGCTCTTTATTTCCCCTGCCTCATTGTACAGAAAGGCGATGGCAAGGTGGGGTTCTTCCGGTACTACAAAATTATTTGCCTCAAGTTCTTCGTCAGAAATGGTCACATATTTTCCGCTCTGCAGTTCGTATTTCCCGGTTACTTCCGTTCCGTCTTCCAGCGTATCCTTAATCTCATAAGTGCCGTAAAACAAGCCGTTTTCCACATCAAAATCCTGGTCCGTATCTACCGTATCTCCCAGTGCTATCACCTGATGGCCCTTTCCGTTGGGAGCATCCTGGCTCCACTGGCCATTGTAGACTTCCTTATAGAGGCTTCCGTCTTCCGTCCGGCTGCTGGCATAATACCAGATACCATTTCCTTCCCGTTTGCCTTCCTGGTAGTCTCCGTAATACCACTGGTCGCAGTCACAGTCGTCAAAGGTATAGAATCCGATTCCGGTGCCGCTGGCGCCGCCTTCCGGCAGATAAATATAACTCCCGGTCTCTTTTGCCATTTTCACAAGGGCCTGTCCCGCCGCGCTCTCCTGCAGGGCGTCCAGTGCCGCAGCGTCGTCCGCCTCAATGGCTGCTCTGGCAGCTTCCATGGTCTCATTATAGCCTTTCATCTCTTCTGCCTTTTTGTTGAGCTCCTCTGCATCCTTCTGTAATTCTTCATCCTCCGGAGTCTGCTCCAGAGCTTTTTCCATTGCTTCCTGGGCTTTCGTGTACTGATTCCCCTCCAGCCAGGTTTCTGCCTCTGATTTGTACTTTTCCGCAGCCTGTTTCTGCTCTTCTGTAGGACCACCACAGCCTGTCAGACAAAAAACTGTCAGTACTGCCGCCATCATTCCCGCTGCTGTAAATTTTGTGTGTCTCCTCATATTCCGCCTCCGCTTATTTCTGAGTGCTGCATTGTGATGTTCTTCCAGATTTTCAGTTTTAATACTTCAGTTTTGATGTTTCAGTTTTAATATTCCAGCTTTAATGTTTCAGTTTTGCAACAATATCCTCCTTGAGCTCCAGAGCCATATCTTTCAGACGTCTGCTCGCATTGGAGGAGGTCAGGACTCTTGCCAGACACCTGGACGCCATCTCATATTTTTCAAAATGGTAGGACATGTATGCCAGGAGATAGTCCATGGTATTCTCATCCATTCCGCAAATCGGATACATTTCCTCTGAGATTGCCTTGCTGAATCCTTCATATGCCTGCTGATAGAATACTTCCTCTTCTTCCTGGCATTCTTTCTTCGCTTCCTTCTCCTCCGGTATATCCTCGGAAAGGGTATCTGCCTTCCCCCTCAGAATCCATGCCAGTTTCAGGCAGGTATAGGCTTTCTCGCTCCCTTTTCCCTTTTTCACCGCAGTATTCAAAAGAGCCAGCTTATAACGGGCAATTGCCATGTCATAAGTATAAAAATCCTGTTCCGGTTCCTCCATGGGGGTAAAGTTTTCAGAAATCTGTTCCCGAATCATTTTTGCCCGTGCGGGAACAATTCTGTCAAAATCACGGGACAGAGCTGAATATCCGCAGTGAGGACAGGAAATAACGTCATATTTCAGGGTATCTATATACTGAAACCGCGGTCGTAAATCCTGGTCAGGCTGCAGCCTTCTGGCCTTCCCGCTTTTTACAGCCTTTGTCTTGAAATCCTTGTCACACACCTTGCAGTGTATGGTTTTCGGCAGCAGAAAATCCTTCTCCGGCGGAATCTCCTTGTTCACCGTCTCCTTTTTCTGCTCCTCCTTATGGATTTCTTCTTTTTTTGCACTCTCAAGAATTTCTTTGGAATCCTCTGGTTTCAAACCGAATTTTTCCAGCCCTGAAAACAAATTCATAATATTTCTCCTCCTGTATGCCGCTACTTCTGTACCGGCAGCTTATAAGAACTTTTTAATGATACAATTCGGTTAAACACCAGTGCATCCGGCCGGGAATCTTTTGCATCCGTGCAGAAAAATCCCTGTCGTACAAACTGATAGCTGTCATATGGTTTTGTCTCCGCCAGTGCAGGCTCCACATAACACTCTTTCAAAACAGTCAGTGAGTCCGGATTCAGATTCAGGCTTCCGTCTTCCTTATTGTAAACGCCCTTTTCCTCATCCACCAGATTTTCGTATAACCGTATTTCACATGTTTTTGCAAAAGGCACCGGAACCCAGTGAATGGTTCCCTTTACCTTGCGCCCGGCAAAACCGCTCCCCGCTTTCGTCTCCGGGTCATAGGTACAGTGTACCTCTGTTACATTTCCATTTTCATCCTTTACGAAACTTTCGCACTTTACAAAATACGCGTGCATCAGCCGTACTTCATTTCCCGGAAACAGCCGGAAATATTTTTTCGGCGGCTCCTCCATGAAATCCTCCCGCTCAATATACAGCTCCCGGCAAAACGGAATCTGCCGTGTTCCCAGTTCCTCATTTTCCAGATTGTTAGCCGCATCCAGATATTCCACCTGTCCCTCCGGATAATTGTCAATCACCAGTCTGATGGGATGTAACACCGCCATCATACGGGGACGTTTCAGCTTCAAATCCTCCCGGATACAGTATTCCAGCATAGCGTAATCCACGGAACTGTTTGCCTTGGACACTCCGCACAGCTCCACAAATTTCTGAATGGATTCCGGCGTAAATCCCCTCCGGCGCAGTGCGGCAATGGATACCAGTCTCGGATCGTCCCAGCCATCCACAATCTTATCTTCCACCAGCTTCTTGATATAACGTTTCCCTGTTACCACATTGGTCAGATACAGCTTGGCAAATTCAATCTGCCTTGGGGGATTCTCATACTCCAGTTCCCGCACCACCCAGTCATACAGAGGCCTGTGATCCTCAAACTCCAGGGTACAGATGGAATGGGTAATCCCTTCAATGGCGTCTTCAATAGGATGGGCAAAATCATACATGGGATAAATGCACCATTTGTCTCCGGTATTGTGATGGGTCATATGGGCCACCCGGTAGAGAATGGGATCCCGCATATTGATATTTGGGGAAGCCATATCAATTCTTGCCCGAAGAACCAGTGCTCCATCTTCGTATTTCCCATTCTTCATATCCTCAAACAGCTGAAGATTTTCCTCTATGCTTCTGCCTGCGTTGGGGTCTTCCCTGCCTGGCTCTGTCAGCGTTCCCCGGTACTCACGCATCTGCTCCGGAGTCAGATCCGACACATAGGCTTTGCCCTTTTTAATCAGCTTCACAGCTCCTTCATACATCTGTTCAAAATAGTCGGAAGCAAAAAACAGGTTGTCTTCCCAGTCTGCTCCCAGCCACTGGATATCCTCTTTGATAGACTCCACAAATTCTGTTTTTTCTTTGGTGGGGTTCGTATCGTCAAAGCGCATGTGAAATTTGCCGTGGTATTTCTGTGCCAGACCATAATTCAGCAAAATGGATTTGGCATGTCCTATATGGAGATAACCATTCGGTTCTGGTGGAAAACGCGTCCTTACCGTCTCATAATTTCCTTCCTTTAAATCCTCTTCAATTTCCTGTTCAATAAAATTTCTGGAAACGATTTCATTTTCCATC
Organism: uncultured Eubacterium sp.; assembly: GCA_949959185.1. Taxonomy (GTDB): domain Bacteria; phylum Bacillota; class Clostridia; order Lachnospirales; family Lachnospiraceae; genus Petralouisia. The sequence continues at coordinate 14,624 of CATLIX010000005.1, forward strand.
TGTATTCCTCCTGTGTTTCATGTTATGTAACGAACCCGTCAGCTACGTCTGATATGCTGATGGGTAAACAGGTGATCCTGGCAGTATTCGTAGTTCCCGTCGCATTTGGAGCAGAACCGGAATTCCAGATCCGCCCCGTCCCGCTCTGTCCTGCCGCAGATAGCGCATTTGTGCCTGGTAATATTTTCTGCCTGCCGCATCTGTTGCCGGTAGACCTGTTTTCGATGCATTTCTTTTGGCGACACCCGCTTATAATTCCTTGTACTGAAAAAGAAAATCAGGAAATTCAGCAGAGAAGCAAGAATAGCCGTCCGGCCTGCCGCATTGGATGATATAAACATAAATGCCATCCAGACCGCGTCTACAATCCCCATCCATTTTGCCTTAATGGGAATAATAAAATACAGCCGGAATTCCACATTGGGATAAATTACCGCAAAAGCCATAAACAGAGACATGGTAATATATTCCGTACTGAAATAATATCCGATACCTGATACAGCCATTCCTTTTACAAAATAATAAAATCCAAATAATACAAACGAGCCCAGAATGGAGCACAGCATACCGCCGATTAAATACACATTGTAACGAAAGGTCCCTATGGCCTGCTCAATGGAAATCCCGATAAAATAGTAACAGGACAGAAAGAAGATTAAAAACAGAATATGCACCGGAGGCGGAACCAGCAGCCAGGAAACAATGCGCCATATCTGTCCCCGCAGAATCATGGCAGGTTCCAGAATCAGCATTTTCTGAACCTCCGGCATTGTGTATTGAATGATAAATCCCAGTATCCAGGCTCCAATCAACCAGAAAGTCAAATTAGGAATTGCATACTTTCCAAATTTCCGTTCCATTTTATTCAGAAAATCCATAATATCCTCCTCTGCAAATACATGGTATTCAAGTATTCATTATAGATTTTCCTTCCCGGTTTGTCAACGAAAGGGGCCATAGTTTCATAAAAAGTTTATACTTCTTCCATATATTCCGGAACTTCTGTCTGTTCCGGCTCCATTTCCTCCATGGATTGCGGATATTGTGCTGTTTCCCTGTATTCCGCTTCCGGATACATCCCGGCAGGTTCCGTTTCTTCCGGCTCCATGGGCATTCCTCTGTCCTCCATCAGTTCTCCCTGTATTCTGTCTTCCGGAATCCTGGGCTGAATGCTGATGGGAATACAGAGTTCATCTCCAATCTGCAGATTGTATACATTTACAAAGGGATTTGCAAACATTAACTGGCCGACGCTCACATGATACCGTTTTCCCAGCCGGTACAGGGTATCTCCTTTTTCAATTACATGTACCATTCCCCGACAGGGGCCTTCGTTATAAATTGGTCCAATTGGAATGGGAATAATTTTTGCCATATATTCATTTCCTCCATTTTGGTTCAGTCATCTCTTTATCATTATATTCCGCTGAGCAGACAGCGTTCCATCACTTCCTGTAATTCTTCTGCATCGGAATGTCCGTCCGCTGTTCTTCATTTTTATTTCAGACATATATTTGAATATGACGGTCACAAGAACCCGGACAGCAATTCTAAACATTCCATAAAAAATAAAAAAACTGATTGTTTTTTGTAATTTCCTGTCGTATAATAAGCGGTGTTCGATTTCGGAACACCTATATAATAAGAAGAAACAGAAAAATTTACCATTTTTGACTCTGTCGGAGACATGGAGGAAATGATATGGAACAGCATACATTACACAGGCTGGGCATTGATATTGGCTCAACCACCGTCAAAATTACAATACTGGACCCTCAGAATCACATTCTGTTTGCAGATTATCAGAGGCATTTTGCAAATATCCGGGAAACGCTCTCGGATTTGCTGGCAAGGGCTCAGGACGAACTTGGAAATCTTCTGCTGTCCCCTGTAATCACAGGCTCCGGCGGGCTGACTCTGGCCAGACACCTGGAGATTCCCTTTGTACAGGAAGTGATTGCAGTGGCTTCCGCCTTGCAGGATTATGCGCCCCAGACCGATGTGGCTATTGAACTGGGCGGCGAAGACGCCAAAATTATTTATTTTGAGGGAGGCAATGTGGAACAGCGCATGAACGGAATCTGTGCGGGCGGGACCGGATCTTTCATTGACCAGATGGCTTCTCTGCTCCAGACCGACGCTGCGGGACTGAACACCTATGCCAGGGATTACAGGGCCATTTATCCCATTGCCGCCCGCTGCGGCGTATTTGCCAAATCTGATATACAGCCTTTAATCAATGAAGGTGCATCCAAAGAAGATTTATCTGCTTCCATCTTCCAGGCAGTGGTCAATCAGACCATTTCCGGACTGGCATGTGGAAAGCCTATCCGGGGCCATGTGGCCTTTCTGGGCGGACCTCTGCATTTTCTGCCGGAACTGAAAGAAGCCTTTATCCGTACCCTGAAGCTGGATGAGGAACATATTATTGCCCCGTCCCATTCCCATCTGTTTGCAGCCATGGGTTCCGCCCTGAACTGCAAACCGGAAGTTACCATGGAGCTGAAAAGCATTCTGAAAAAACTGTCTTCCGACATCCATATGGAATTTGAGGTGGAGAGGATGGAACCCCTGTTCGCCACCCAGGAAGAATATGACCGGTTCCGCAAACGTCACGACAGGCATCATGTAGCTACCGGAGATTTGTCCACCTGCCAGGGCAACTGTTATCTGGGCATTGACGCAGGCTCCACCACCACAAAAGTGGCTCTGGTAGGAGAAGACGGCTCTCTGCTGTATTCCTTTTACAGCAGCAATAACGGAAACCCTCTGGCTACCGCCACTCTGGCTATTCAGGAAATCTACTCTCTGCTGCCGGAAGGCGCACAGATTGTCCATTCCTGCTCCACCGGATACGGAGAGTCATTGCTCAAATCAGCCTTTATGCTGGACGAAGGGGAAGTGGAGACCGTTGCCCACTATTACGCGGCGGCATTTTTCAATCCGGAGGTGGACTGTATTCTGGACATCGGCGGCCAGGATATGAAATGTATCAAAATCAAAAACCAGACCGTGGACAGCGTGCAGCTCAACGAAGCCTGCTCCTCCGGCTGCGGCTCTTTTATCGAGACCTTTGCAAAATCCCTGAATTATTCTGTGGAAGACTTTGCACAGGCTGCTTTGTTTGCCCGAAATCCCATAGATTTAGGCACCCGCTGTACGGTTTTCATGAATTCCAAAGTAAAGCAGGCCCAGAAAGAAGGGGCAGAGGTCTCCGACATTTCCGCCGGGCTTGCCTACTCCGTCATTAAAAATGCTTTATTCAAGGTTATCAAAGTATCGGACGCCGGAGACCTTGGCAAACATATCGTAGTACAGGGAGGAACCTTCTACAACGACGCAGTGCTCAGAAGTTTTGAGAAAATATCCGGCTGCGAAGCTGTGCGCCCGGATATTGCGGGAATCATGGGCGCTTTCGGCGCCGCCCTGATTGCACGGGAGCGGTATGAAGAAAATCCTTCCACCACCATGCTTTCTCTGGAAGAAATCAATCACCTTGAAGTTGATACCAGATTAACAAGATGTCAGGGCTGTACCAACCACTGCCTTTTAACCATCAACCGCTTCTCCGGAAACCGTCAGTTTATCACCGGAAACCGCTGTGAAAAAGGACTGGGAAAAGAAAAAACCAGGGAGCAGATTCCCAACTTATTTGCATATAAAAACAAACGGATATTCGGCTATGAACCCCTTCCGAAACAGGAGGCAGTCCGCGGTATCGTGGGCATTCCCAGAGTACTGAACCAGTATGAGAATTATCCCTTCTGGGCCGTATTTTTCCGTACTTTAAAATTCCATACCCTGCTGTCCCCCCGGTCCACACGGAAAATCTACGAGATGGGCATTGAATCCATCCCCAGCGAATCAGAATGTTATCCTGCCAAACTGGTTCACGGCCATGTGGCATGGCTCATAAAGAATCAGGCCGATTTTATTTTCTACCCCTGCATTCCCTATGAGCGGGACGAATTTCCGGATTCCAACAACCATTTTAACTGCCCTATTGTCACCTCCTATGCGGAAAATATCAAGAACAATGTGGAGGAAATCACCTCCGGCAAAGTTCGGTTTTTAAATCCCTTTATGTCCTTTGCCTCCAGAGAGGCCCTTTCGGAACAGCTCAAACTGGTGTTTGAACAGGAATTCTCCATTGAGCCGGAAGAAATAGAAGCTGCGGTGGAGGCCGGCTGGCAGGAACTTGCCGCCATGCGGGAAGACATCCGCCGCAAAGGGGAAGAGACCCTGAAATTCATGGAAGAAACCGGGCGCAGAGGCATTGTCCTGGCCGGACGTCCCTATCACACAGACCCGGAAATCAATCACGGCATACCGGAACTGATTAACTCCTATGGTATTGCGGTGCTGACCGAGGACTCGGTATCCCATCTTTCGGAACTGGAGCGTCCTCTCCTTGTGATGGACCAGTGGATGTACCACTCCCGGCTGTACGCTGCTGCAAATTTCGTAAAAACCAGAGAGGACCTGGACTTGATTCAGCTCAACTCTTTCGGCTGCGGACTGGACGCTGTCACCACTGACCAGGTGAACGACATCCTTACAAAATCAGGAAAAATCTACACCTGCCTGAAGATTGACGAAGTAAACAATCTGGGAGCCGCCCGCATTCGGATTCGTTCTCTGATTTCCGCCCTGCGCGTGCGGGAAAAGCAGAAAATATGCCGCAGCATTCAGCCCTGCAGCTACAACCGCGTGGTATTTACAGAAGAAATGCGCAAAAACTATACCATCCTCTGTCCTCAGATGTCTCCCATCCATTTTGAGCTGCTGCAGCCCGCGTTCCGCTCTGCCGGATACCATATGGCGGTTCTTGGAAATGACGGAAAATCTGCCATAGACATGGGACTGAAATATGTAAATAACGACGCCTGCTACCCTTCTCTGATTGTGGTGGGGCAGATTATGGACGCCATTTTATCCGGCAATTATGATTTGACCAGAACTGCTGTGGTTATTACCCAGACCGGAGGGGGCTGCCGTGCGTCCAATTACATCGGATTTATCCGCCGGGCCCTGGAAAAAGCCGGATATCCCGACATTCCGGTTATTTCCCTGAACTTAAGCGGTCTGGAAGCCAATCCTGGTTTTAAGCTCACCCTGCCTTTGCTGCAGAAGGGGCTGTACGCCCTGATTTTCGGTGATATTTTCATGCGCTGCCTGTACCGCACCAGACCTTACGAACAGGTTCCAGGCGCTGCAAATGCCCTTCACGAAAAATGGAAACAGAAATGTATGGATTTCGTATCCTCCCCCAAAATGGTTTCTCACCGGAAATTCAAACGTTACTGCCGGGAAATCATCCGGGAGTTTGACCGTCTTCCTGTCACAGAGGAGCGCAAACCCAGGGTAGGCGTGGTCGGCGAAATCCTGGTAAAATTCCTGCCTGCCGCCAACAACTGTCTGGTGGAACTTCTGGAGTCGGAAGGTGCGGAAGCGGTGGTTCCCGATTTGACGGACTTCCTGCTCTACTGCTTCTATAACCAGAATTTCCGTGTGGAAAAACTGGGACAGAAGAAATCCGCCGCCCGCAACGCCAATCTGGGCATCCGGTTCCTGGAATGGCTGCGGAGCACTGCACGGAAAGAGTTTGAACAGAGCCGCCATTTCGAGCCTCCGGCGCGAATCGAAACTCTGGCAAACTACGCCTCTCCCATTGTTTCCACCGGAAACCAGACCGGAGAAGGATGGTTTCTCACCGGCGAAATGCTGGAGCTGATTCATTCCGGCACCAACAATATTGTGTGTGCCCAGCCTTTTGGCTGCCTGCCCAATCATGTGGTGGGCAAAGGGGTAATCAAAGAAATCCGCCACCGGTACCCTCTTTCCAATATTGTAGCCATTGACTATGACCCAGGAGCTTCCGAAGTCAATCAGCTGAACCGGATTAAACTGATGCTGTCCACCGCTCAGAAGAACCTCAACCGAGGGGAGGCAGTGTAACCTCCCCCCTTTCCTGCAAAGGAGCCTTATATGAACATCCGAAAAGCAAAATCAGAAGACCTGAAAAACATTCTTCCCATTTACGCCCATGCAAGGCAGCAGATGGCACTGATGGGAAATCCCGGCCAGTGGGGAACAGACAAACCCTCTCCGGCCACCCTCCGGGAAGACATCCGAAAGGGCAGCCTGTTCGTGATGGAAGCCGCAGGGGAAATCACAGGAGTATTTGCTTTCTTTACCGGAGAAGAACCCACTTACCGTACCATTGACGGCAAGTGGATGAACGAATTTCCCTATGGAGTCATACACCGGATTGCAGGCAGCGGCAGACAGAAAGGTATTCTGAAACACTGCCTGCAATTCTGCAGTGCTTTTACTCCCAATCTGCGGATTGATACCCATGAACAGAACGCTGTCATGCGCCATCTGCTGGAAAAAAACGGATTCCGGGAATGCGGTATTATTTATGTGGAAGATAAAACGCCCCGCATTGCCTTTCAGCGTTACATACATGACCCCGAAATCCCGGATCATCCGGACTGATTTTTTCCATAATTGTGAAGTCATCCTCCTCTCCGTATCGTTATAATAAACAGAAGCTGAACTGCAAGCTGCATTATGAACGCATACATCTGCAAAGGAGGATTTTTTATGAAACGTAACAGACTGTTAGGCATTATGCTCATCCTTGCCGCCTTTTCCGGCGTCCTGTGCTCCGGTATTATCATTGTAACCGGAATTCGGCAGGGTTCTTCCGCTCACGCCAGTTCCCCGCTGCGTGAAAAATATCCCCAGCCTTATACGCTGGAAAAGACAAAACTGGAAAATTTCTCCAGCGCCTCCATTTGTCTGGACTACGCCGATATATCCATACTGCCGGCAGATGATTTCTACCTGGAATACCGGCTGGACGGTACCTGTCAGGAACCGGATTACGGCGTCCGGGACGGAGTATTTCACTTTCAGGAAGGTTCCGCTCAGCGGCAGTACACCATTTCTTTCAATCTGTTTGGAAATCCTGTGAACCGGGAACCTTTTTATCTGAATCTCTATGTACCGGCAGACCAGTATTTTGAACTGCTGACCATGTCCGTGGAGAGCGGAAATGTGAAACTGGAGCAGATAAGCGCAAAAGAAGCTGACGTAACCCTGGAATATGGAGACCTTACGCTGGAAGAATTCAGCGGAACTACACTGAATATTTCCAGTGAATCCGGAAATACGGAAGCCAAAACCATAACCTGCGACGACCTGACGGTTTCCGCTTCCTACGGAGATTTTACAGGAGGAACCATTTCAGTTTCCGGCAGCAGTATATTTGATCTTGAATCCGGCAATCTGGAAATTTCCAGCCTGACCGCGGGTATTTTTTCGGCAGAAAATGCATATGGAAACTGCGATGTGGAACATATCACTGCAGAGCGTCTGACATGTTCTCTGGAATCCGGCAATCTGACTCTGAAAGATGCTGCTCCGAAACAGGCTGAGGTAAACATGGAATACGGAGACGTTACCCTCAGACTGGCAGACACTGTTTCTGATTACAGCTACGACCTGGAAACAGAATACGGAGACCTGAACATAGACGGAACACAGATAGAGCCGGATGAGGACGGAACTGTTCTCTACCGGAAGCAGAACGGCGGGAAAAAGAAATCCATCCAAATCCACTGTGAAAGCGGAAGTGTGACAATCCGATAAGCCGTATTACGGGATCTTATCCGTTAATTTCCAGGCGCCTTTTCCTGTTTTCACCGCAATTCCGTCTTTTTCGTATTTATTTAATATACGCTGGAGCTGTCTGGCGCTGCAATGCAGCCGAAAGGCAGCTTTTTCCAGTCCTTTCAGTTCCCTGTCTTCACATTTAAACTTCATGTAGGAAACCACCCTTTCCGGCAATGAGGAGGAAGCAGCTTCCAGCGCTCCAATCGCTTCTATTTTCCTGGCCATAACCCCGCCCACAAAGTGCATGAACCGGCTGTTTTCATACAGTTCTTCCCTGTGATTTTTGTTGCAAAAGCAATGCTGGTAAGTTTTTTTGTAACTTCCGCATAAATATTGCTGTTTTTTACCAGAAACAGCTCCATCTCTCCGATGATATAATTTCCGCTCCCGTCTGCCAGTGAATACATGCTCCCGTCATCCCTGATGAAACATATGGACAGCTCTCCGGAAAGCACAATCTGAAACATGGAATTATCCATCCAGGGCGCGGCAATCAGTTCCCCCGGCTCGTATTCCATCAGAAAATATCCAGTGATTTTTGCCGGCGCGCCATTCATTATGCTTGCAAACGGACTTCCACATATCTTCCGCTCTCTCGGACTGATTAAGGAAAGCACCGTGGGCATTGTACTGGGAAATGCTGTCAACATTGTCCTGGACTGGTTCTTTATTGTCATTCTCCACATGGGGACAGCCGGAGCTGCTCTGGCTACATCCATCGGATTTTTATGTTCTTCCATATATTACATCTGCTGTCTGATTCAAAAAGAAAAGACAGGGAATCCGTCGATTGCCCTGTCGCCTCATCAGTTTAAACCTGAAAAACAGATGGTACTGGATGTCGTGAAGATTGGCATTCCCGGAGCGCTGATTACCGTTATGCCGAGTGTTTCCAACATTATTCTCAACAATTATATCAGTCTCTACGGCTCAAATGCTGTGGCTTCCTACGGCATCGCCTATAAAATTGACTTATTCCCGATTATGCTGTCTGTGGGCCTGTCTACAGGCATTGCACCATTAATCGGATTCTGCTATGGAGCAGGCCAGAAAGAACGCCTTGAGAAATCCATGGATACAGGCACTGCCTGCGGCGTTGTTCTGGGAATCCTGTTTACGTCAGTTTTTATGCTGTTTGCCGAACCTCTTGCATCCATATTTTTACATGAAAAAGCCCTGGTACGGCAGACAGCACATTTCCTGCGTCTGTTATGTTTTCATGCTCCGCTGCCGGGCATTATCAATATGACTACTTCGTATTTTCAGGCACTGGGCAAAGCAGCAAATTCTCTGACCATTACCGTGCTCCGGAATGTGGTTCTGTTTATTCCCGGCCTGATTCTGCTGAATTATCTCTGGCAACTGAACGGCGTGATTCTGACCCGGCTTGTGGTAGAGGTTATCCTGACAGTAATATGCCTGATTATGTATGCTGTCTCATCACCGGAAAGAAATTATAAGGAACAGATTATCTAAAGTTACTTAATTCCTTTCCGAATCCTCTCATACACCCTGGGCATGGTCATTCCCTGTACAACGGTGGTAAAGAATACAATGGCATAGGTTCCGCCCATAATAATATTGCAGGTACTGCCATCCACCAGAGTCTGTGCGCTCATGGCAAGAGCTACGGACAGACCGCCCCGAAGGCCGCCCCAGGTCAGCAGTTTAATAAAAGAACCTTTGTCATATCCATCCGGAAGCTGTCCCACAAACAGACAGGACACGCCAAGGCTTCCCACCCGGCCGGCCAGATTTGCTCCCACAGCAATCAGAGACAAAATCAGCACATGGGGCATCTGGAGAATATGGATAAAGGACAGCCCCAGCATTACATACAGAACAGAATTCAGCAGCGTGTCCAGAACAGACCAGAAGTTATCAAACTGTTCCAGTGAAAGAGGCTCCCCTTTATGCTCCAGGTAATTGCGCAGGGCAGAAAACAGAACACCGCAGACTACCGAGGCAATGGCGCCGGAAAATCCAAAACGTTCACACAGCAGATAAGACAGAGACACTGCCAGAAGGCTGGCAAAAATCTGTCTGGCCTCATCTTTCGTATGACGGAATATGTAAAAGCACACTGCTGTCACAAGAATACCCACAAGTACGGCTCCCAGCAGTTCTTTTGCCATGACCTGAAAGAATCCGCCGCTTTTTTCTGCTGTAACCATACCGGAAAAAAATACAAACAGGGCAACGCCCATTCCGTCATTCAGCAGAGATTCTCCCTCCATGATAAAACTGATACCGGGAGGAAGATTGAACTTTTTCAGAATACTGGTGGCCGCAATGGGGTCCGTAGGCGCCACAATACTTCCAAACATCAGGCATACCGGAACTGTCATGGACAGCCCCAGCAGCTTTCCGGCACCGTAAAACAGCAGTCCGTAAAATACTGCTCCCAGAAAAGTGGCCCCCACTGCCAGCAGAGAAATAGTTCTGGCATGGGTTTTAAAATCCAGAAGCCGCATATGGCAGGAGCCTGCGAACAGCATAAAGCAGAGTACCCCTTCCATAAGAAATTTTTCCAGATCGAAGTATTTCATTCCTCTTATCAGTTCCATGGCTGACGCTGTTCCCTGAAATCCCATACTCAGAACCACCAGGACGCCGCCAATCGCAATACTGAACATCATCAGTGCAATTTCATCCGGAAATCCGGTCACTTTCTCATTCAGATACCCCAGCGCAACAACCAGGGCAAGTAAAATAACTGTATTCAATAAAAATGTATTCATTTCCTGTTTCCCACTTACCTTCCAATATCCGTATGATTCTGCTCAAATTCCCGGACTCTCCGGGAGAGCTGTTCCAGTTCTTCTTCTGACAGCTCCGGCAGTCGTTCCAGCTTTTCCAGAAAAACAGAGATGGTTTCTTTTTCCCGGACTTTTAAATATTCCATATAGTAACTGACCACAACGCCGGGCACCATGGCAGTCATAAGAATCCCATACATGGCTACCAGTACCGTAATCACCCGTCCAATGCCGGTGGTCACGCAGATATCTCCGAATCCGATGGTGGTGGCCGCCACAAAGCAGTACCACACACCGTCGCCAAAAGTACGGATATCCGGCTCCACCACCATCAGCGCTGCTCCGGCAGCACAGAGAAACAGCAGGAAACTCATAAATATCTGCAATGTACCTGTCCGTTTCAGGATTTTATAACACCGTTTCCATGCTTTCATATTAATTTCCTATTCCGAATGAACAGAACATACCATAACAATCATGCTGATTCCGCTTTCGATAAAGTAAACGCCTACCAGTATTCCAAAGGTAAACGCCAGCAGCATGGGATGTACCAGAGAATAAATACCGGTCAGAACTCCGAGAATCCCCAGAATCAGCACCCATACCCAGCCTTTGCTTTCTTCTGAATTTTTCTGCCGGAATGCCATGAAAATTGCCACAGCCCCCTGCAGAAGGAACCATACTGCCATAAGATAAATCAGCATTCCGTCTGTCATCAGCTTCAGTCCCGGCACAACCATAATCACCACGCCAAGGATAACGCTCAGAATCCCAAACAGAAAAGGCAGTCCGTAATTTTTCTCCATAATGGCCCTTACAATGGCGCCGATTCCATAGACCAGAAGCAGAATTACCAGAAAATATCCTGCCTCCAGAAAGGTCATTACCGGCGTACAGATACAGGAAACCCCGCAGATAGCCATAACTACTCCCAGAATAATTGTAAAAATTTTCATCACTGAATTCCTCCTGATTTTTTATTTTTTCTTTTTTCACAGGTGATTTTTACCTGTATTACAGAATCCTTCTCCTGGGATTCTGCGCGCGCGTGAGGCCTCTCCCGGAGCTTTTTCCACTCCTCACGCTGCGCATTTTATTCTTTTTTCACAGGTGATTTGGCACCTGTGAAAAAACTCCCGGCTGCTGCCGCAAGGAAAATCCACAGAAACAGTCTGACCGGAAAACATAAAAACAACAGCACGGTCACCGCCAGCGGTTTTTTCATAATCGCCCCAAGAAGGGCGGCTGTCACAGTTGCCGCAGCAAACACGCCATGGCCTGCAGCATCACCGGACACCATCATTGCAGCGGCATATCCCAGACATACCCCTGCAAAAATAATCGGGAAAAAATGTCCTCCTTTCAATCCCGTCTGAATGCATATATTAGTAAGCAGTACCTTCAGAAATGCGATGGCCACAAGGGTCAGGGGCAGATATATGGTGTAATCCTCAATCAGCTCACCCATTGCTTCTTCACCTGAAAACATCAGCATCGGCACTGTCATACCCATAAGTCCAAGACACAGTCCTCCCACGGTCTCTCTTACAACGGCAGGGATCTTTCCTGCGGCCCATTTTACCGCTCCGTGGGTAATAAAATAAAATTTTGCCAGAATACAGCCCAGCAGAATATAGATTACCATCATCAGATAATCAAGTACATCCGGCTCCATTTCCGGAAATGACGGCATGGCGGAAAGTCCTGCGCCGAATAATTCTGACAGCAGCATATAAAATCCTGTTCCCGCCGCCACTGCCAGGCCATACAGAAACAGTTTCATGGTTCCCGGCAGCTTCAGAATTTCTTTTTCCCGGTTTTCTTCCTCCACGGCAAAAACACCAAACAGAGGAGAACGGAACAGGACGCTCAATGTCACGGCTGCTCCTACCTGCGAGTATTCCCTGGCATTCTGGCGGGCAAAAGAGAGATTCTCTCCCGCCCAGTAACAGAGTCCCACAATGACTCCGGTAAGTCCTGCCTCCGGGCCGATGCTGCTGCCCAGCAAAAGAGGAAACAGCGCGCTGAGCAGAAGGACGACCATATTGGAATAGTCATAGGTCTTCTCCGCTTTTACTTTCCCCATCACCGTTTCCAAATCCTCCGGATAATCACCGAATTTCCGGCGGAAACAGCCAATCAGCATACCTCCCAGTGTACACACCAGCACGGTATAACAGGGAATGGGAACCTGCTCCGGCAGCCATTCCCACAAAAATGCAGTTCCCACAGACATCATTTTTAAAAATGTCCAGATAACGCCTCCGGCCACCGCTCCTGTAATTCCGCAGAACAGGATAAGATACAGATTGTTCCTGACTGATTTATTCATGCTCTTTCTCCCCTTTTTCCCGTGTTTCATTGACCTGTGGAATCAGGGAGGAAGCCAGCCTGCCTTTTCCCCTCTGTTTCAGATAGACAATTCCTATTACGGAGAATACAACGGCTCCCAGGAAGTTCACCATTAAGTCTTTCATGGTATCCACAATCCCAATATCCAGATAGCCGCCCAGATTCCATTCTTCCCCGTTAATCACCACAGATTCCACAGGCACTTTTATGGGATGATTGCCCCCGGCAGGGTCCAGCTTTACGGAACTGATGGTGGGAAGAATCCAGTCTTTCTGCATATCCGTGTAGAAAAACCAGTCCATGGTAAATTCAAAAAATTCCCATACCACGCCCACTGTCATGGAAAAGCAGAAAGCCACAAAAGCCACAAAGTACGGGGACATTTTCACCGAAAACTTCTCGCTTCTGTTAAATAAATCTATCAGTGCAAATCCGATAGCCGCCATCAGAAATCCGTTGGTGGTATGGAGCATGGTATCCCAAAGGGGAATTTTTATGTAAAAAGCATTGATTTCGCCCAGAATTTCCGCTGAAAATATGAAAATCAGAATTACTGTTTTCAGTCCCGCAGGAATGGTCACTCCCACTGCTTTTTCAATAAACTGGGGCACCATAAACAGAATCAGGGTCAGAATCCCCAGAAACATATTGTGGTAGCTGCCCAGAAAAAACTGACGGACCACCGACAGCAGTACCAGTCCGGTCAGCACCAGTTCCACCGCAGTCCGTTTTGTTGTATGTTCTTTCATATAACCTCCCTTTTGCCCGGTCCCTCATCCTTATGTTACCTGGCCGGGCTCCTCCGATTTTATAAATTTATCGCATCGGCTATGATATGCAATGCACTCTGCACCGTTTCCCCTTCCAGAAGAAGCATCAGACCGCTGCAGAGCAGCTCGTAAATATGCATCAGAAACTGAATGACGCTGACGCATTTTTCCATTTCCACTTCGTTATTCAGTGCGGTCAGCATAGTGTAACGGATTCCAATAACATTCTGTTCCTCTCCGTCCGCCTGCTCCTGCATGAACAGAAACTGTCCCACCGGAATCATCTGATTCATTGCATTCAGCATCTGCAATACATTGTATTCCGTAAAAGATTCCGGATTTTCCGCAAACAGTCCGTCCACTTCCAGATGCCCGTAATACTGGAGCATATCTCCAAATTCCGGAACATGGACGAAATTACAGCTGATATCAATGCTCAGCTCATCGTTGATTTCCAGGGGCAGCAGCAGGGAATCCAGCTCCATTTCCGCTCCTTCTTCCAGCAACATGCTCTCAAACCCCCGGCCGCCCAGATATGCTTTCAGTCTCTGTAACCCCTCTCGCAATTCCGCTTTCTTCATAATGTCCTCCGTTCTGCCTGTTCTTTTGCACAGGCCTTATATTTTGTATACATAATACTCTTTCAGTTCCGCCTTTCCAAGTATTTTTCCGGATTTCTCATATTCCTGCTGCAAAGCTGTCATAATGTGCTCCATTCCGGTGATTTCCTGCCTGGAGGCTGCAAGAAAAGCTGCGTTGACTGCAATATTTTTAATGGCCGCTCCGGAAAGCTCAAAATTTTCCGCAAGATACTCTATATCCAAATCGCTTCCCAGAGGCATTTGCCTGGGAAACACTTTCTGCCAGAGCTGTATGCGGCGTTCTTTCCGGGGAAAAGTGAAACGGATGATAAATTTGATTCGCCGTTTATAGGCGTCGTCAAAGTTCTGCAGCAGGTTAGTGGCAAGAATCGTAATTCCGTCATATTCTTCCATTTTCTGCAATAAATATGCAGTCTGGGCATTGGCACTGATATCCCTTGCATCTGTTACATCCACACGCTTCCCAAACAGCACGTCCGCCTCGTCAAAAAAGAGAATGCTTCTGCTCTTTTTCACTTCGTCAAAGATTTCCCGGAGGTTTTTCTGGGTTTCTCCAATGTATTTGGACAGCACACCGGAAAGATCCACCTTATACAGCTCCAGATTCAATTCTCTGGCAAGGACCTGAGCTGCCATGGTTTTCCCTGTTCCCGGAGGCCCTGCAAACAGCATGGATACTCCACGTCCATAAGCAATCTTATCCTGAAATCCCCATTCCTCATAGACCTTTCCCCGAAAAGATACCTGCCCGCAGGCCTGCCGCAGCAGTTCTTTTGGCCCTTCTTCCAGCACCAGGTCATCCCAGGTATACACCGCCCTGACCCGGCTGGCGCGCTCTCCCAGCCGGTGGGAAATTTTCTGCTGGCAGGCCCGGTACAGACGGGCGGCGGAAACTTCTTCCCCGTAGATTTCCCCTTCCCGGCAGGCCAGCTCTGCCGCTTCTTTTATCACTCCCGGCGTAAAATCAAACTGGGCCGCCAGAGTATCGTATATCTGCTGCCTTTCCAGCCCGCAAGTTTCTTTTTCGTGTCCTGCCTCTTCCAGAAAGGTTTTCCAGAGCAGGCTCCGTTCCTGTATGGAGGGAAATCCCATGGAAAATTCTTCTGTCCGGCAGCCGGCGGGATATTCCCCGCCGAACACATCCTGCCCCGCTTCCTCTTCCACTGCCAGAAATGCATCCTGAAAAAACAATGAGGTTTTCAGCAGGATTTCCTGTGCAAACAGCCGGTTCTTCTTCTCCCCGTCCCACAGGGTTTCCCAGTGGCAGAAGGTCAGAAAAGCATGATCCAGCACTGCCCGCACCAGCGCGTTACAAATAAGATTTCTCATCTGTTCTTCATTTTTACCGGAGAAGATTCTCAGATCAAAAAACAGTACGCCCCGGCCCAGAGCTGCTGCCGCCAGTTTTATCTGCAGCTTTTTTCCGCTTCCTCCGGGACCACGCAGAAGAAACAGCCTGAGCTCCCTTCTTTCCGTCCCTGCGTTCTGACCAGGGTTTCCTTCTGTCAGACGCTTTTTTATGACCTCCATGACCTGATGATTAATATTGGGCGTGGGGGCAGGTCTTCCATCCGGAATGCTCAGACGGTATTCCACCTTTCGGTTCAGCAGGTCTGATTCCTGAAAATATGCATAGGCCACCAGATCTTTCCGGAGCTTCAGCCTCCAGGACAGCTCGCTTTCCTGACCTCTCTGAATTTCTTCAAAGATACAGCTCAACAACTCCCGGCGTACAAAAGTCCGGCCTGTCAGCCTGTTCTGTTCCTGTTCGTCCATGGTATACATTTTCACGCACAAATCCAGGGAAGGATACCTCCAGGACAGGTCGTCCTGCAGATAGCAGTACAGCCGCTCAAATTCCCGGTTTAATTCCGGCGCCATGGCGAGACAGGCCAGATACTGCTCAAATTCCGTGAGCTTCAGTCTGCGGAGCATGTATTCAAAGGGAAGCATCTCGCCATTTTTCATGGTGCGGTAAGCCTTCTCATGGAATTCCCGCCACCGGAGCATAAGAAGTTCCCGTTCCCGGCGATAAGATTCCAAATCCATATAGGCAAAAGGATTTTCCAGAATATTGGAGAGTTCCTCCTTCAACAGCTTCGTCTGGTAAATATGGCGGATTCCTCCGTCCTCCCGCAGCCGCACCGCATACCTGGTATAAAGGCTGATTTCCTGCTTCACCAGCTCCAGCAGTTCTTTGAAATATACTTCCTGTCCTTCCAATACCAATCCACCATCCATTTATTATATTCCTGATATCAGCGTTTTCTTAAAACTTCTCAGATCCGGGGCCTGGAAAAGCTGAGCGTAGTTCACGCCGGAATCTTCAAACTGACTCTGAGCGGCCACATATCTCTTATATACAGCTCTTGGTTCCTCCAGTTCCGCTTCCTCTGTGGCTGTATCTGCCTTTTTCACGGCTCCTCTCAGACCGTATTTATCATCTTTCAGTTCTTCAATGGTTCCCCAGAGCCTTGCCTGAACCGCATCTGCTTCATCGGAATCCTGCTTTTCCTGGTTACGTTTCTCAATTCCCATTTTGGTACCGGTTGCTCCGACTCCTCCCAGGCTTGCTGCAAAGCCCATCCAGGTCTTCGCTGTTTTTGATGAATCGCTGCCCGTATTATTATTCACACTGATAGCTATACTGGAACCAAGTCCGATTGCAGCGGCTATCAACCCTGTAGAAGTGGTGGCCAGAGACCGCTTCGTCCTGTCAATTCTTCTGTGTATTGCCACGTAAGAAGCCAGTCTGTCTTTCTCCTCGCTGCTGACTTCCTCTTTGTTCAGCAATTTATTGGCAGCAACCCTCCGCTCCGCCCGCTCCGTCTTCGTGGCCGTCTGAGGCTTTTGCTTTTTCCCCGCTCCGGCCTGGGGCGCCTGCCCTGCCTCCTGGGCATTTCTGTTCTTTCGTCGTATGCGCAGCCTCAATTTCCGTCTTCTGTGCGGCGCTTCCTCCCCTGCTCCGGCGCCGCCAGGCGCAGGCTGAGGATTTGGATTGGGATTTGCATCGTTCACATGATTTCCGCCATCTTCATGGTGTTGTTCTGCAGGAACCTGCGCTCTATTCTCATCCTGTACGTCTTCATCCCGCCCGTCTTCATTATGCTCGTCTTCATTTCCCTGAATTCCATTTTCTGTCTGCCCGTCTTCATTTTCCCCGGCGTCAGCATGATCCCCGTTTTCCTCTCCCTGAGCCTCCTGGGGCTGTTCATATTTTTCCACAATGGCCTGGATACCCTCTCCACCGTTTCCGCCTTTCCATCTCATATTCTCCAGAACCTTTAACTTTGAAATTCCGGCTCTGGTAACATGCAGTCCCCGTGCGGCCCCCAGAAAACCTCCAATTTGGGAAGCGCTGTTCATAAGCAGGGTAATCCTGTCCCAGAGCGCTCCATTGTCAAAAATTCCATCTTTTTTCCCGGCAAAGCCTGCTATGGTCTTGGCCATGGAACAGCCTTTGGCCAGCACAGTAAAAATATCTGTCAGCATACCGATAACAGTAAACGCCTTGTCTGTCCTCGTTTTCCCTTTCTTATAATTCTTAATTTTTATGACAAACTCCCGAATAGAAGTAACAAGAGCCATAAAATCGGAGATCAGGCCAATTCCTTTCCCAATCACGGAATCTCTGTAAGTACCTTCGCCCACCACAGCATCCAGCGTACCCAGCGCCCCGTTGGCGGCACCGATTATTTTCAGGGAATCTGCCGCCTTGTTATATTTGGAAGATTTGAAAAACCGCTGGAATCTCCCGCTTCTTAAGGGATTGTTTCCTCCCCCTTCCAGCTCCCTTGCCAGAACTACAGCCTTATAGATATTGCTGTCTCGCATATGCAGCAGCCCGCTTACCAGACCATTCTGAGTATTTATGTCCCGTTTCTTATCTTTCTTATTTCCATCTTTTTTGTCTTTCTCCTTTTCCTTATGCCTTTCTTCCATTTGCAGCAATTCCTTCATTGTATGAAAAGAAATTCCTCTTTCGCCATGGTCTTTCCACATACGCCGGGCCCCTCCTGCCCGCATCACAGCATGGGCCATTTCCATATTAATCCGTTCATTCACCGGTTGTGGATTATCCTGCTGGCTCCCTCCTGCTCCCGCTCCTGGCGGATTCGGGCCCGGCGGAGGCTCTACATGATTGTTATTGTTATTATTGTTATTATCTTCGATATGGTCTGCATTATCTCCGATATGCTCGTCATCACCTTCATCATCCACATGGCCATCATGATTCTGTCGAACATTATTTTGATCAATCTGGCCTCCTCCGACTCCTGCTCCCGGTCCTGGCGGATTTGGGCCCGGCAGATTCTCTACATGCTGACCATTATTCCCGTCATTTTCGTGGATATTATTCCCTTTACTCTCATTCTGCAAAGGCCGAATGGCTTCTGTTCCGGAGCCCTCTCCGCCTCCTCCTTCTACTATTGGCACTGACGGAACATTCCGCTCCATCTGATTCTCTTTCCGTTCTTCCACTAATTCCCCTGACATTTTATTTCACCTCGCTCCCGGTTTTACTAAAATTTCTCAATTACTGTCTCTACTTCATCCTCCGGCGGCAGCTTATAATATCTGTCGCAGCGATAGAGATATTCTTTTGCGGCTTTGTCTTTCCGGTGCTGTTTGAGCACTTCCACAAACACAAGCCTTGCCTCATAAAATTTCTTTTCCACAAAGAGCCCTACGCCCTGTTCAAACAACGGTCTGGTAAGTTCTTTATAGTAGAATTCCTCCTCGGAATCTCCGTCGTAGACGTCATAAATCCGTTCGTACGTATGATCCGCCGCCAGATAAATATTTCCCAGATATCTGGCATGATAATGTTCCTCAAAATCCGGAATCTGCCGGTAAACCAGATGGGTAATCAGAATATGAGCGCCATATTTATCTCCTTTTAAACGCAGGGCCTTTGCCAGATCCGAATGGGCGGAAATGGCGGTGGCCTCCATCCGCTTTTCATGGCCGATAACGCCGATCATCACCTGTCCGTAGCTGATGGCAATGGTTCTTCCGTTTCCGGGCATCTGCTGCTCTAAAAGCCGCTGGATATCAATGGCGGCGTCCAGCGCTTCCTGGCTGCTGACCGTGAAAAATGCCGACAGCCCCGTGTCTTCAAAATGCTCCACCACCCCGTGATGGGTATTGATAGGTTCCACCAGCATGGACAGCACCCGGTTAATGTCTGTATAGACCTGCTCTGCGGACAAAAGGGCGCTCTGCTTAGGGTAATCAATGGCATGGAGGGACAGAATCGTAAGTTCTCCCTTCATCTGGTCTCCCAGCCTTACATCCTGAATGGATTCCTTTCCCAAAAGCTCCAGGATTTTTGCCGGAATAAATTTATAATAGCCGTCGGACATGCTTCTGATATCTTCCACATAATTTTCAAGCTCCAGAGACATCTGATTGAAGGCGGCAGAGATATCCGCAACCTCATCGTGTCCATGTACTTCCATGGTGACGCCCAGTTCTCCGGCCGCCAGCTTCCCGGCGCACTCCTTCAATGTCTTTAAGGGCCGCAGGAAAATATACAGAATCACCATCAGTACCACCGTCAGTATCAGCAAAAGGGTGGAAGACGCATTTTTCATATTCCACTGATAATACCATATCTGATAATCCATCATATTTCCGTCTGCGGAAACAACAAGGACTCCGTATTTCGTTCCATCGCCCAGAATAATAGGGATAAACTGATTATTCTGTCTTCCGCTCTGGCTTTCCTCCATCTTATTTATCACTTCCCCGGTATCATAAGCCTGATAAACTGACTCGGCTACTTCCGAAGCATAGACCCATTCCACCGGAACGCCGCTGTATTCGGACATGGATTCCCTCACGTACAGCTGCCCTTCCTCATCTGCGTGTAAAACACTGTAAAGATACAGAGAAAGCTCCGAAACGCTTTTTCCGTTATTGACGGCATGGTGGCTCAGCATCAGAGCCCGGTCTCCGGAAGGAAATTTCTCCGGGTTTGTCTCAATATTTTTCACAATATCTTCTTTGAGCACTTTGCCCAGGGCCGACAGGGACACCGTCTGAGTGTTCTCCAGCTGCTCCCGCATGGACTGTCCAATCCACTGCTCCAGAAAATGATCCATAACCAGAAGTCCCAGCAGGAAAATCAGGCACAGCCGCACCAGAACCGTCTGAAGATGGTATTTCACACGGGCCATCCAGTATACTCCCAGAAGGAACGCTGCCAGAAGGATTCCCCCATATACCCATAACATCCGATGAAATACGGAATGATGTGAGAGGGAAATCTTCGCGATATCCTTATGGGTTCCGTCCTGATAAGAACAGATGGCCCGTTCTCCCTGTTCTTCTTCCACACCCGCGCAGAATCCTGAAGCGGTACAGTCCAGGCTTCGCAGCTTGCGGAAGGTGAAATCCGGGTAGTCTTCCCGGATATCTTCTCCGGAAAACAGAACCTGCGAGGTCTGTTCCTCCAAATCTATCTGTATCACGCAGTCGGAACCGTAATCCAGCACGTAAGCGTATTTTCCGTCATTTGCAAGAGCTTTGAACACGCCTTTTTTTCCGCTGATTCCCTGAATGTCCAGATAACGGTCTGTTCCCACCTCTTTGGCAAAAACCTCTCCTCCATAATCTGTCCACAGCAGAATTCCATTTCCGCTTAAGAAAAACTGGGCGTTCAGATACGGATATTCCAGAGGAATTTCATCCAGCTGCCTTCTCTCTCCCTGACGGTTCAGGGCAAACAGCCCGGCCGGCTCCTGGTTTTTCTCCGTATCCGGAATACCGATATAACAGAGTTCTCCATTCTGAATACACTGCACAGATATCCGACTGTATACGCCTGTATCTTCTGTGATGTCATACTCCGTGTCTTCCAGCCTGCCATGGTCAAAATCACATTTATAGACTTTATTGCTGACCCCGTTCCAGAATTTCACATTGGTTTCCTGAATTAACGCATAGGCGCTGCCTTCATCATCAAAAAAAATCTGGCGGATAATCTGGTACTGCTCCTTTTTATGCCGCCGGAAGGCAATCATTTCCCCCTTTTTTCCGTTCGGGTCCGAGCGGATAATTTTCAGATTTTCGCTCTCTCCCCGGTCTACATAATACAGATATCCATCCTGCAGATGAATCTGTTCGATATAATTTAATTTCACATTTTTCCCATAGAGGCTGGCCAGAAGAATCCCGGCCAGCGCGGCAATCACAATGCCCCAGATACCATACAAACTTTTTTTCTTCATTTTTCTTTCCTCAGAATCTGATTGTCTTTAAAGCTGCACGGTGGGGCAGCCCGAATTAGTAAACTGTATGATTCCTCCCCAGGCGCAGGTCAGCTTACACTGATCGTCCACCGCCGGCTTCCCGCCCACCAGCACCTGAGGAACTCCGGGAGCCCAGGGCCCCGCCGGAACCGGCGTACAGGGCATGGGCGTCAACACCCCCATGGCCGCGGCAGTAGCTGCGGCTACCGCGGGATTGGCCATGCTCTGGCACATCCCAAAGGGGGTAATATTTACAAAGGGCACGTTATCTGCTATGGTTGCAAGGGGCATTGCCGACATGGTTTTTGCTGTGGGCAATACATTCAGTATGGATGGGGCCATGCCAAAGCTGCAGGACATGGACGCTCCTCCCGTCACACATAATCCCATAATCCTCACTCCTCCAAAATATGATTTTCCTTCCCGGAAATAATTTCTGCCTTTCCGCATATCTCCTGTTCCGCAAATTTGCAGGAATACTGCAGAACGCCTGTTTCCTGGGGAAGTTTTCCCAGCAAAAGATAAAATTCTCCCCTGTCGTCTGCAATGGCCCCCTGCGCCGGAAAAAGTATCGTATCTTTTTTCTGCCAGGAACCTGTCAGAGGCTGAAAAAGCTGAAAATATTCGTTATCTCCTTCCGAATATCTCATATGGAAATATTCCCCTGTCTGCTCCTGCCGCTTTCGGATATGCCAGAACGGACTTCGTATTCCTCTTTTCAGATAAAAGGAAATCTCTGCCTCTCCCTGTCTGTAATCCTGAAGCAGCCGGCAGCCTCTCTGTTCTTCTTCCAGGTAACACCGTACCAGACTTCCCGGCCTGGCCCTGCCCCGGACTGCAGTATCCCCCTCCTTCACCGGAAAAGCAGGAGAAGGATACAGCAGCACCTCTTCCACTTCTTTGCCGCCGTCAGCTTTCAGAATAAGTTTCCGGCGCTGGTAGACGGGGGACTCCACTTCTATTTCAACTTCCGGGCTGTTCACATTCAGAAACAGAACATAGCCTCCTGCTTTCTTCTCCGTTGTTCCGCCGGACAGGGAATGAACCCGGATTTCCGCCGACACAGGCGTTCCGGTGAACATATCCCGAAACAGAACTGCTTTGGAAAGGCGGATGCTGGTTTCCTGTAATACCATCTTATGACTCCTTTCCGGAATACCGGTAACTGATTTCCCGTACCCGTTTTACAGACTTCACTCTGGTGGACTGCAGTTCCACAGGCCCTGCGGTATAATACAGCGACGTTCGGTAAGCTGCATTGGGTACGGTCCAGAGGCGTACCTTTTCCTCTGTTTCCAGCTCCAGCATCTGTATACGGATATTGGCATTTCCAGGCACATCAGTGGGTGCAAACGTATCCGAATCCAGAGCTGCTTTATCCCGGAAGGCCTGAATAATTTTACCCATAATCTGATGTTCCTGCACCGCCCGGTATTTTAAATCGCTCTGCAGATAAAGGGTAATCATATAATACAGGGTCAGATATGTAGATGGATAACGCTGGGCATTCCTGTCGATATTGGCCATTTCATGGTCCTGAATGGAGGTATCCTCTCTCACGTCATAGAGCCACACCCCTACCGCGAAATCCCCGTGGTCTTCCGGAGAGCAGAGGCCAATCTGATCCGGACTGTTTAACAGTTCCGGAATCAGCGCTTCTTTCAGCAATGTTATTATCCCGTTTCCCGTATCCGCAATTTTGGTATAATCTGACATAATATCTCTCTTTTCTGTCTGAATTATGATTCCGAAATCTCATGTTCCTTCCGGAGTATCTGTATCTGAATCTTCCGGTTCCACCGGAGATTCCGCTGTCTCCACCTCCGGACTCTCCTCGTCTTCATCGTCATACTGGGTGCCTTCCGGATCCGGAACCGTCAGAATACCGTTTTTAAACTGACCGCCTTCCAGAACCTTTCCCGTAGAGACTTCGTACCGAACTCCGTGGCCGTAATAAACCCCGTTGATAAAATCACCTTTGTAAAGAAGGTTTCCATTCTCATCCCACAATTTACCGGATCCATAATACCTTCCTTTCAGAAATCCGCCGTCGTAAATGAGATTTCCGGTGGTAGTATGATACAGTTTTCCGGTTCCGTTGTACTGTCCCCGGTAGAATTCCCCATCATACACCAGCATTTCCGTGGCGGCATCCGTCAGCTTTCCGGCCCCCTGATACAGTCCGTCCGCAAAGGAACCGTCATAGATGAGCAGTTCTTTTTCCGTATCATAGAGTTTGCCCCTACCGTCATACTGATCCCCTTTAAAGGTACCGTCATACACCAGTTTTCCTTCCTCGTTAAAGGCTTTTCCAAGCCCTTCCCGTTTTCCCTGAACCCAGGCGCCGTCATACGTCAGATTCCCGTTTTCATCATAAAATTTTCCGGTTCCGTCATATGCTCCGTTAATCAGTCCTCCGTCATATACGAGATTCCCGTTTTCATAGAGTTTTCCTTTCCCTTCATATTTACCTTTGACAAACTCCCCTTTGTACAGGGTATTTCCATCCACATCATAGGAAGTCCCGGCGCCTTCCTTTTCCCCGTTAATAAAGCTGCCTTCATATATAAGAGCTCCTTTATTGTGGACTTCTTCCGGTTCCGCTGCGTCATCTGCGGCAGATTCGCTTTCGGAAGTTTCGCTCTTGGAAGTTTCGCCTCCATCATCTGAAAGTGTTCCGCCATTTTCCGCGCCTGCGGTGCTTCCGTTTTCAGAGGTTTCGGCTCCGCCGCCTTCGTTCTCCGCTGCATTTCTTCCGTTTCCGGAGGTTCCGGCTCCGTTTTCTGTTGTGCCGGAACTGCTGTTTCCATTTCCGCTTCCGGAATTTTCCGCTCCGCTTCCGGAGCTGCTGTTCCCGCTTTCAGCCCCTCCTGCCTGATTCCCGGTTGCACTTCCATTTGCCGGTTTACTGCCTCTGGCTTCAGAACTCCCGCCTGTCTTACTGTCTGCTCCGCCTCCGGAGCTTTCTCCTGCTCCGTTTCCGGCTTCTTCTCCGGAGTTCTCCCCTTCTCCATTATTTCCGGTCCCGGCAGGTTCGCTGGCATAGAGTTTTCCTTCTCCTTCATAGACATCATTGACAAAATCACCCTCATAGGCAACATTGCCGTTCTCATCATATTCCGTACCGGAACCTTCTTTTTTCCCGTCTACGAAATCTCCGTCATACACAAGGGCCCCGTCTTCATAGAGTTTTCCTTCCCCTTCGTATGCCCCGTCTCCGTTGACCGTTCCGTCATAAAGGACATTCCCTTCCTCATCCTCCAGAACAACAGCCTGCAGTTCCGGCTCTCCGTCCTCGAAGTTTCCCTGGGCAACCACATTTCCCTCTTCATCGTAAAGGGTTCCTTTGCCTTCTTTTTCTCCCCTGGCAAAGGTTCCCACATATTCTTCCTGGCCATTGGGAAAATAAAGGGTTCCGTTCCCCTCGTAAAGACCGTTTTTGAAATCTCCTTTATATTTCAGCTTTCCTGCCTCATCGTAGAGAAATCCCTGGCCGTCATACTGATTCAGCAGAAAAGTGCCTTTATAACAGAGAACATCCGTATTTTCATAGTACAGCTCTCCCTCACCGGAATAAGCCTCCATCTCAAAATTCCCCTCATACAGCAAGGCTCCCGTGTAGGTATAAAGCTGTCCTTTTCCATTGATGCGACCTTCCTCCATCTCTCCTTTGAAAATCAGCGTTCCGTCTTCCTGAGACACCAGCTCTACCTTACCGCTGTAACCCACCATTTCATGGGAATTTATCACCATAGTTTTTGTAAAAAACTGTGAGACCAGAATGGGATGCAACAATTTCACATACAAAACCGGAAGAACGGCTGACAGCAGCAGAATCACATATACCATCCTTTTCAGCACATAGTAATGGCCGAAAGAAAAATAGTCCCCGATTGTCCGCTCTTTTTTCTTTTTTTTCTGATTGATTCCTTTACGGACGTCACTCAGAACTTTTGAAGAAAAGGATTCCGGGCTGACCATCCGCTTCGCTTTGCGGAATGCCACCTGAAACGGCGCTGTTAAAATATGTGACAGCCTCCTGGCTGTACGTCCAATCAGTCCGCCCTGCATATTACATCCCTCCTGCCTGAACTGTTATTTCTTCACGTGCCCGGTTTCCTGAATTTCCAGGGTTCCGATTTTCTGAAAGGAAATTCCTTTTTCTGACAACACCGGATTGGGCAGCGTCAGCAGCAGATACAAAGCCGCCGAGCCAATTAAAAGAGTCGCCAGCACCGCCCGGATTTTCGGAAAGATTTTCTTAAGCCCCTCCCAGGCACGCCACCAGATTCTTCCTGGCTTTAACTCCTGCTGTTCGCTTTTTGTGAGCACCGACTCACAGATATTGTCATAGACCACGTAACTGTCCCAGAGATAAACAAAATGTCCTTCTTCCATATCCCTGGCAAATTTCATCAGCTCTCTGGAACTTTTCTGTTCCAGCTCCCTGGAAAACATCTCCTGCACCAGGCCGCTGACCCGGCTGATACAGTCTTTTTCCTGTACCTGCCAGTAGTAATCCACTTCCGTAAAAAAATAATTAAACCGGACGCTCAGATCCTCTCCCACCACAATATTGTCTTTCCGCAGCACTTCATACAGAAAACACTCCGGCATATTCAGGAGAAAAATCTGTGCAAAAATATTTTTCATCAGCTGCAGACGTTCCATCAGATTATAATTGCCCTGTTCCATGGCCTGCTGCAGCGTTCTTCCATCCGCATGGCTGAACACAATATAATATTTGCCGTCCGCATTAAAGCTGGTCTGAAAATCCTTAAAGGTATAGTTGACATTATTTCTGGTAGTGACCGGCACCAGCTTTCTGGCCAGCTCCATATCACTGACGCAGGCAACCGTATACCTGGTATCCTCTGCTCCGGAAACACCGCAGGCAACGTACAGATCAATGGCCCCGGAACCAGTGGTCTTGATTTTTGAAATCAGCTCATACTGTTCATCCTGAAACTTAAGTACCATATCTGTCTCACTCTTTCTCACGTACCACTACAAAGGTTGACGCCTGCACCTGAGGATAAGCCATGCTGGAAACGGAAATCTGGAAAATACTTGCAGTCTCCGGCGCAGTATACTTTCCGTTTTTGTCAATGGTTCCGCCGTTGCGGTCTCTGACGCTCCACTGAAGCCGCTCGTCCGTAAATCCTTCCAGAACTGCGGTAAATGCAATGCTGTCCCCGGTAAATACATTGGGATTATCCGGCTGTATGTAGATACGTTTTTTCCTGGCTGATTCTGATTTGCGTATTTCATTGCGCAATGCGGTCCAGTGCACCCGCACCAGTTTTGCGCTGCTGTTTCGGATAATTTTCAGGCCGATTTCAAAGGTTCCCATAGAAGGCTCCAGCCTTGCCCCCAGAGAAGCCGCAAATCCATATTTATCCTGAAACAGGGAAGCATCCCCGAATACCATCTGAGACTCGCCGGCAAATCCGTTGTCCACTTCATAGCCAAGGTCGATGGTCACCGGACCGAAGCCCAGCCCGTGTACAATTTCATCGGAATACAGCACTTCCCCCGGCCTCATATGGCTCACATCAAAGACCACGTCGCCATAGACAGTTTTCAGGGGCTTTTTCTCTTCCTGCTCTTTCCGGTTTTCTGTTTCCCGCAGTTCTGCTTCCTTCAGCCTTTTCACATCCTCCGTCAGCCTTCCAATCATGGCTGCGGAAATCTCCGTATGCATGATTTTCTGCTCAAAGGGCAATGGATCAATCCGCTCAATCAGACAGACGTCTCCGGCCCTTACCACATAAATCTTTGCCAGATAAATGCCCTGCTGAAAGGTATTTCCCACGATATAATCCATGGCTGTTTTATAATATTCCTCCTGCATGGAATCATAAATATCCTGGTCGCTGATCCGGACACGATTCACACAGGGACCGGCCTCATCGTACTCCCGGCCTCCCATCTGCAGTTTAAAGCTGCCGCTGACCAGTGCGGCCTCCGCCTGCACGTTGCTGACACAGGCTGCTTTCAGGGGAATTTCCATCTGGTATTTTCCTGTTTTCTCCCAGTCCTCCTCCCGGAAAGAAACATGAACCCGGTTTCCCTCTCCATTTGTGAGAAACGAAAGCTCCAGCTCGTACTCAAAGGACAGTTCCTGCTGCCCCGTATATTCCACCTCAATCCGCAGAACCGTGTCTTTTCCCAGTTCCGGAAATCTGGGCAGTATCTGAGAAATCTTTATATCCTGTCCCTGGTAAACAATCTGGCAGTCCTCATAGAGACGGGCAGGAGAAAAGGCTTCCCGCTCCGGCTCCTCCTGGGTCACAAACAGCCGGTACCCCTCTTTGTATTTGTTGTATTCACTGCTGTCCCGTCCCATGGTTCCGGTCACGTTATGCATAAGTTCTGCGGCTTCTTCCTGATATTCCAGACACAGGTAATAAAAATCTCCTTCCTGGTCTCCCCCATAACCTTCCAGCTCCGTAATTCTGCGCACCGCCGGTTCATCCAACACGATTTCCCGGCCGGCAAAATCCAGTGCCAGTCCCCGTTCTACCGATATGCTTTCATCGTCTACTTCCACCACGCCCAGTCCGCAGACCACACCGGAGCCAAAAAGGAAACGGTTGACCGTCCTGCGCTTATCGTTAAAATATTTCTGCTCTGTTTCAAAATCTTCCACGGACAGCAGCTTCCCATAAAAATACCGATTCCTTTCAAATGGAAAGCTCTTCAAATTCTTCATAGTTCTTTTCCTCCTTTGCCCCGGTCTCTGCCATGCCAACCATTGACGGAATCGCAGCCCCACCGTTTAAATTTGCACGCTCCCAGGCAACCAGCGTACTGTTTATTCCTGCATACACATTCTGTCCCAGATAAATGCCCTGACCCAGGATAATCAGATGTATCCGGATATGGGCAGGTTTGATATCCTCAATCATTTTTTTCAGCGCATGTTGCTCCCGCAGGGAAGGCACCGCCTGTTCCCGTACAAGCACGCTCACCTCATAGGGGCCATGGGCATAAAACTGTTTCAGGCTCCGGTATGCGGTTTCATTCCCCCGGTACTGCTCGATATCGCAGTATTCCAGAAAATACGGACGCTCTCCGGTAAAAATTCCAATGACATATTCCATATATTCTCTGGTGCCCCGAATCAGATTTTTCCTGACAATTCCACTCAGCAGAAGCCGCAGTTTTTCCTCCTGCCACAGATGTCCGTTGGTAACTCCCACCCATCTGGCCATCCAGTGCAGAAATTCCGGTTCTGCAGTCATCGGGTCAAGCTGCCTGGCGGAATCTGTAATTTTTTCATCCAAATCCTGATAAATGGTCTCAAACAGTCCCAGAAATCTTCCCAGAAAATCTTCCCTGCCTTTCGTCTGATAAATCATGGGAAGGTAAGACAGAAAACTGCGGTTTCCGGCATAAATTTTCATATGCCGGATTTGAGGAAGAAACCCTGCCTGGCAGAATAACTGAATTTCCATCCAGAGATATCTGCCTCTGGCCCGATACAGTAAAATGTCCTGTGGATTCTGTACGATATGGGCCAGATAAGGCTCCATGGCCCGATGCTTTTTCTCCGGCGTGATTTCCTGGTTCCGAATCAGCTCTTCCCAGCGGTAAATCTCACCGTCCACCACAGTCTCGGCATCATCGCTGCAGTAAAAATAAAACCGGATGGAATCATCCCCGTACCCAACGCTCTGTATCACCGCCCGATGCCACTGGTTTCCCCTTTCCCCGCTGTCTAACAGGCGTGAAATGAAAACACCGCTTTCCCGGACGCCTTCTTCCAGGGCAAGGCCCCCTTCGGTAATACGAATGCCCTTTCGGTAACCGGACTCGTAATCCCTCTTTTTATTAAATACAAAATATGCAAGCTGCTCCACAATATCGCCCCTTGTCTATGGTATCTTTCTATCTGTTATGACATAAAAATCCGAATATCCAGTTCCTTCAGCCAGGGAAGCCCGTTGGGCGGAAGCTGCACGTCGCCGTTGGCCAGATAGCGATATCCCCGGCCGCCAGCCTCCAGGGTAAGGGTCCTGGCCTGCCGCACACAGGGCAGGATATCAATGATTCCGTAAATAGCGCTGGCAGATACCGGCCGGCCGATTTCCCATACGGTTTCATCCAGCCAGGAACGCACCGCATGTTCAATCATCTCCTCCGCATCGGTGAACTGGGGCCGGATAACAATTTCTGCAAAAACAGAAATACTCACATATTCCGGATTCAGTATCTTTACAGCGGTACCAATCATTTTCCGCTTCCAGAGCATCTGTTCCAGATTCTGCCTGTATTTATCACTCAGACATGTGTCCCGCTCTTTATAACTCAGAGGACGTACCACAATGGAAATCTCATTTTCCGGCAGGGAATCCCGTTTTCCGGCGGGAGGCACCACTTTGCTGTCCAGAATCAGAAGTCCCGGCGTCTGTTTTACCAGTTCTTCATAATCGGAACCGGTGACGCCGCGGTGAATCTGTTTCAGTTCCTGCCGCAGCCTTCCGTAACACTCCTCTATGGTTTCATCATCCCGGCCGCCTCCGGTCATCTCATACTGTTTTACCAGAAACTGAGGGAAATCCCTGCATTCCCGGATTTTTCCCGCTTTGATATTTCCTGATTTCCCGCTGCTTGTTTTCAGCCGCAGCAGCCGGATATCCCCGTCCGGCGCCATCCCGTGCTCACCGTTTCCAAACAGCAGCCTGTGCTCCGAAAGTTCCAGCACATACACCGCGTCCTCCGGTGTGCAGACGTCAAAATCTTCCACCCTGCGCCAGGGATAAAATCTGCCTTCCTGACTGTCTTTTACCATAATTTCAAACTCATCATATACAATATCTGTCATATCCAGGCGGTATTCCTGGCTGGCAGCTCCGTTTCCCCGTCCAATTTCCCGTTTTTCCTGAAATTCATTTTCCCAGGCTGCCAGCCGGCAGGCAAAGACCCGGCCGTTTTCCGCCTGTTCCGGTCTGCGAAAAGACAGAATCATGTCTCCGTCTTCCCCTTCCGCTTTATCCAGCACCGGCGTAACTGTCCATCCCTTATCCTGCTCCAGATACAGTTCTGTCTGTCCCCTTTTTGCCAGATACATACTGGTTTTTACAGAAAGGATTTCCTGTCCTTCTTTCGGGATTACTTCATAATCCTCATAATCGCACCAGGAATACTGCTGCTTTACCTCTGTTTCATTAAAATATATATTCTGTATCAGCGGCGCCACATCATAATCATTTTCCATCAGAGTAACACGTATCTGAAAAGCCCCGTATGTCTCGTCCTCCACCATTTTCTTCGGCAGCCGGAAACAGATTTTCCCCCGCTGCAGAAAGGCATATGTGGTATCGGATTCCACGGGCAGTTCCTCCCAGCCTTCTGACGACTGATATTCCCACTTCAGTCGGGCAAGGGGAATAAAATCTTCCCCGATGGGATTGCGGCTCACCTGATAGTCTGTGCAGATATCAAAGGATACCACTGTTCTGTCCCTGGAAGAAAAGGACCTGTCCATAATAAAGCAGCAGCTGTTTCCCACCTGCGGATACTCTCCGAATGGGTACAGGCGCATCTTTTTTTCCAGATCATTTCCAATATTCACATAGCGGTCCAGCAATTCTCCGCACAGAATGTAAGCGCCAATCAGACGGATGGGATGGGGCCATTCCTTGCGAACCGTCTCAAAAACCATATCTCCCGCGCAGAACCGGGTTCCTTTCAGAAGGGGAATCCGACTGCCGCCGAAACCTGCCGCCAGCTCCAGGCTGACAGAGCCCCGGGCAGGTCTTGCATGATTCCTTTCCATCCCCAGCAGTTTCAGATATTTCTGACGTTTCCAGCCGCAAAGACGGCTGATCTGATACTGCTGTATTTCTTTGAACCACGAGAGAAGCCCAAGCAGCATAATTCCCGGATCTGACTGGTTGTAATTGGTCCAGTCCGGACATTTTCCCGGTATCTGAAAAACCGCGTCCGCTTCAATTTCTCCATACGATTTATCATCCAGATTCAAATTGTAGAACATGGCCTGCACTCCTTCTTCCTCTGTTCTGTCTTTTCAGTCCTCAGGGTTCCGCCACCACTTCATGAAAGCCGCTTTTCGGCAGACGGTAAAAGGGCAGAAACCGTTCTTCGTTGACTTCGTATTCCTCAAACCGCCCGCTGCGGTATTTACGCAGGGAAAGCTGGCTGATATATTTCACCCCCTCCACCCGTTTCAGGGCGTGGGTAATCTGATTTTTGTCCGGGAGCGTGCCGATTTCCCAGCCGTCACCGTAAAAATTCCCGTGAAGGGGGTCTAAAAACCGCTTCAGTTCTTCTCTCACCCGCTTTGTGGCGGCAAAAATCTCCTTTTCCTGCGCCAGCTCCAGAACCACCTTCACATCCAGCCGAATCAGCTCCGGCATCACAATATGAAACCGTCCCAGATTTACAATATTCTCATCCATACGGACGGAAAGGTATTCATAAATCTTCTTTCTGGTCCGTTCAAAACTGTAGCAATGCTCTCCATAACTCCCTGGAAGCACCACAAGGGTTACTGCTCCCGGCTGGTATCTGCCTGTTTCATCACAGCCTGGAAAACATTTCACCATACTGATATCCCTGGCTGCTTCCCGCGCCATATCTTCATAATCCTCCGCTGAAACACATCGCCTGCCGTGACGCAGCAGACCGGCGTTTCTGCCCACTGCTTCCATCACGCCCTCTCCGGGAAGGCCGCAGACAGCATCCAGAGGATTGTTTACACTGTTGATAAACCCTGCTGTCCGGTCCAGACGGGAGATTTCCCCGGCCTTTACATTCCCTTTTTCTCCCCGGCAGTACCCGTATTTCACATATATTTCAATCTCGTCCTGTTCGTTGCGGCCCGATACCTCCATATATTTCGGAAAAGTCAGAATACCGTCGCGCCGGTCTGCCGTATATTCCTTTCTGCTGCCGCTGTCCGGCCCCAGTTCTTCCACCTCTGTCCATAATTCCCGATTCTGCCCCGGACCGTTTTCATAATCTGTTTTTCCCAGAACCCGAACCTCCAGCCGGGAAATATCTCCATAGGAAAGATGAATCTTTTTTTCTTCCATGCGGGGCTCCAGACCAAAAACTTCCTCCACGGTCTCAATCCCAAGAACTATGGTCGCATTCGGATAAATTCCTTCGATTTTCGGACAGTTTTCCGGCGTTTTGGTCAGTTCCCTGCCTGCTTTGCCGCTGAGACGGAGCCAGAACAGATTTTCCCCAAACAGCGAATCCCGGCAGATATCATTGCGTCCGTACCATGAAATCAGCCCTGTATGTGCAAATCCTTCCGTACTGTCAGCAGGATGCATTTCCTGCCATCCCTCCGCCGACAGGTATTCCCATTTCAGTCCGGACAGATGATTCTGCAAGGTATCATGCATAACGAACAGCATTTTCAGCGGGCCTCCGGCAGGGGGATGCCCAAAGCCGAAATAGCATGTTTTCTGTTCCTCCGTCCGCGCCCTGCACACGGGAACTGCAAACCCTTTTTTCTGCATTTCCTCCGTCCCGTATTCCTTCAGCTCCATATTATTCTGCTGAATCATGGTCTTCGGACGGAGAGGCGTTTTCATATAGCTGTAGCTTAAAGAAAAATTTCCGGCCACAGGGGCCACGTAAGCGCCCTTTGTCTTAAAAGCATTATTCATACGGATAATTCTGGCACGGATACAGTAATTCTCCGCCGAATTCACCAGTACCCGGCTGATATCCGGCGGACAGGTAAACTCCATCTGCCGGCGCACACCCTTAAGTCCCTCGCCGGCTGTAAAAATATTTCCGTACTGGCCGGACACCGGGAGACGTTTCCATCCAAACCCATTGTAATATTCCCATATAACTTCCCGAATTGTAATATCATATTCTTCTTCCGGCACAAATTCCTGCTTCCGCATAATCCGTTTCCAGGCTATTTTCACACCTGACACGATTTCCTCTATGGGGATTCTGACAAAATCAAGGTCAAATTCCACCCGGACACGGGCGCCGGGCCTGCCGAATATTTCACCGCTTCCGATATAAAACTCATCATAAACAGACGGATGTTCCCCAAAGGCCAGAAATTCTTCGATTTCCTGGTCCGTTCCGTTTACATGAATAAATTCCGGTTTCTGTCCGAGACATTCTGTGCCCAGAGATACTTCCTGCAGATAAATTCCGGAGAAATAATCCGCATCCAGTATTTCCGCATATATTACATACATGGAAGACAGGGATTCCGCAGGAGCAAACCCCCTGGGCCCGCCGGGAATCTGAAAACAGAGTCTTCCATCCTGGCAGGTATAATCCGTAATCATGCGGTATTCTTCTTCCTCCCCAACACTGTAATAAAAACGGATACGGGACGAATCACAGAGGGCTTCCCAAAAGCTGTCATGCTTCCCTTTTCCCGCAGGTACCAGGGAAAGCCCGGCGTCTGCGTACGCGGAAACTGCAATTTCCTGGCCAAAACAGAAAAACATCAGATGACGCTGCAGATTCTCCTCTCCATTCTGGAACAGAAAAAAAGATGGAACATCATCCCGGCGCCTGTTATACAGCTCATATATCCCGTCTCCTCCTGGGTCTGACAGAAAAATCTGTTCCAGCTCCATGGGGCGTACCAGTACCTCCTCCTGGGTTTCAAACACAAGCTGTTCTCCCTCTGATTCCGCCAGCAGCCTGGTTCCAAAAGGAACTTCTGCCTCACCGTCATATCCTTCCGGAAGGCCGAATACCACAAATCCTTCCGCCGGACTTGCGGGCAGCAGTCCGGCGTTCACTCCGTCAAAGAAAGAGAATAAATCTCCTGCTGCGGACATATTAAATTTTTTAATATTGTCATACATCATATCAGCGAATATGGATACCAGAGCAGTTCCGGCATCCGGCTGCTCCTCATCGTATCTCCATTCCGGAACATACTGCTTTGCACATTTTCTCATATAGCTGATGATGTCCTCTCTGGACATTTTCTCTATCTGCGGAATCTTCATAGCTGTTCCTCTCTCATTTCAAATCTCTTCCGGTTCTTATTCTCCCTCATTGATATAGAAAGGGTATACCAGATTATACTGGCTGTTTGTGGAGCGGATGACATAACTGACATGAATCATCAGAAGCCCTTCATCAATCTGTTCGTCACTGACCTCCGCCTTTATGTCCGTAATCCGCGGTTCCCAGCGGATTAATGCGTGTTCCACTTCTGTTTTCATGGAGTACAGGGTGGTATAATCTGCAGATTCAAAGGTATAATCCCGGATTCTGCACCCGAATTCCGGGTGCATGGGCAGTTCTCCCGGCCTGGTTCCGATGATAATACCCACAGACTCCCGGATACTGTCTTCGTTGGAGGACATTTTAATCCGCCCGGTTGCCCCGTCAATTTCAACGGGAAACTTCCAGCCTGTTCCAAGAAATGCTTTTACTCCGTTTCTCTGATCCATGATTACCTCCTCCCGACATAGCCGGGTACCTCCTCTTATACCTTCAGGGCTCCTCCCAACTCCTGAACCTTCAGGACTCCTCCCGGCATAGCCGGGTACCTCCTCAAGGTAAATGTTGGGCCCCTCCTCTTATACCTTCAGGGCTCCTCCCAACTCCGTTGGGCCCCTCCTCAAGGTAAATACTAATTTATCTTTACCATGCTGCCTTTGAGCTGGGTCATACCGGAGGCCTGCAGTCCCAGTTCTCCGTCGGCTTTTACCTTTATGCTGGTTCCTTCCACAGAGGTGCTCTGGCCTTTCGTCTTAAGGCTCTGCTGTGCTTCTAACTGAATGGTGCCACCGGTAACTTTAACTCCGTTGGCGTCTGCTTTCAGCGCTTCTTTGGTGCCTACGGTAAGGGTAATTTCCTGTTTTGCCTTTAATGCTATGGCGCCGTTTTTACTGTCCAGCAGAATGCTGTTTTCTTTCCCTTTATCCTGTATCTGAATGGTTTCCTGTTCATCATCCAGCAGGATTTCCAGTCCCTTAGGCGTGTTTACCGTAATTTTCCCTTTATTCTCTGTCTCGGTAAAGGTAATCTTATGACCGCCCTTTGTCATAACCGTTTTTGTCTCGTTTTTCTCACTGGCCGCCCCTTCCGGCAGCTTGTCCGTTCCGTTCCACAGACATCCCAGCACTACCGGCATATTCATGTTTCCGTGGATAAATCCCACCAGCACTTCCGTGCCGATTTCCGGCAGCCAGTAATTGCCAAATCCGTTTCCCCCATAACCTGTCATAACTCTTACCCAGTCGGATGTTTTTTTATCCTTCTCGCCCATCAGATATTCCACTTTTATCATACCCATATGGTCTTTATCCCAGATATCTTTCACAATAGCATTTAAAAGCCCCGGCGCCGTTATCTCAGGATATGTCTTCTCTTCTTTTTTATCTGACAGCAGTTCATCATAAAAATTCAACGTTTCCAGCCTCCCACTTCAAAAGACGTCCGATAACCGTCCCCGCTAAATATATGCTTTGCTTCCATAATATCATATATACCGTCAATCAGGCTGGCATCTCCGTCCTTGATTTTCACCCGACCGCCCGCCTGAATCTCAGGAATTCCGATACATACTCCGCTGGCCTGCCTGGCCTGCTTTTTGGCCTCGTCCGCTTTGTGGTCCGCAATCTTTTTCGCATCGCTGTTATCCTCCACGCTGGCGTTCATTTCTGTTTTTTCACTCTGTACCAGGGATTTCTGCTTATCGTCCGCCTTTACCTTTACCTCTGCCGTAACTTCTTCTTTTTTATCCACATCCTGCCCCATAATCTTTATCACCACATCCTGAAAGGAAGCTCTCCGCTGAAAGGAAATGATATCTTTCGCCCATTCCAGCTCCACCGTATGAAACAGTTCCGCCTTTATATCCTTAAAATAAACTATCCCCGCCTGCACAAAAAAGTCCCGGTTTGCTTTTTTACACAGTTCCTCTTTGATAAACTCATAATCACTTCCATTCTGGAGAATGCAGTCCGTTTCCAGCTTATCGGTGGCATCCACATCTTTTGACTTATAAGCCGGTTTATATTTTTTAATTACTTCATTAAAAGCGTCGGAATAGCTTTTTACCTGATGGGAAATATTGCTCTTTTTGCTTCCCATCATCATCCTGCGTACGTCAACTGCCGTCACCCGGATGGAGGGACTCTCAGAAAGCTCATAAGTAATTTCATCCACATATCCATAAAACAGAGACGTCAGAGAAGACCCATAGCCCATTTCCACTTCCACCAGTTCCCCCAGAATAAAATCAGAACTGACATCGTCCCGAAATTTGCGGTTCTCCAGGTCATACACATTTGTCAGCTTAATCACCGCCGCGCTGGCCACCGTCTGGGAAAGGGTTACCTCCACGGATTCCACCGCATAGTCAGATTCCCCAATCAAATCAAAACCGGAACTTTTAACTTTCATCGCAGGCACCCTGAAATCTTTATATTTCGCTGCCAGACTGGTCATTGTAATGGTTGCCATAATCTGTCTCCTTTCAAAGGGCCGGGAGTTTTACCACCTGTCCCGGCCTGACATCCAGGGGATTCAGGATTCCGTTTTCTCTGGCTATCATTTTCCACATATCCGGATCCCCGTATTCCATCCCGGCAATATCCCACAATCCGATTCCCTGACGGATGGTACGGTATTTGGTGCGGTCCGGCGATTCAAAAGGAGACGCCCTGCGCCTGTCCCTGGGGGATATCAGAGATTTAAAGGTCAGGCTGACTTTTGCCCGTACCGGCATACCGCTTTCCGTAAACATGGTATAAGTATGGTTGAATCTTGTGACAATCCCTCTGAAATGCAGAGAACCCCATCGGAATGTAACTTCCGGGGGACGGTGCAGGCTTCCGTCAATGGAGGTTGCGTCTGCAATCTGCTTCGTAATGGCGGAAACGTCCGTGGACACAGGCGGAGTGCCAAAGGAAATCAGTGATGTTGGCTGTTTCGGCACATAAGTGTCCAGGAAAAGGTTCAGAGAAAGTTCCGTGGCCTCTCCGGAAATATACTGGAACAGGGGCCCGTCCAGACCGGGCACTTTCTTTTCCGAATAATTTGCGCTGTCTGTAAGCTGATATTCCGAAGGGTTAAACAGCACATCAATTATACTCATTCCGATTTCTTTTTCAATTTCCAGTTTCGCCTTTGTAAGACCCAAAGAAATTCCTCCTTTCCCGCTCCCTGTGTAACAGGCAATTGTGAAACAATAAAATCATCATAATTTCATGCACAATTCTTACAATTATCTTAAAAGATTTTCATCATACAAAAGCACGAAATGCGAAACGCGCTGAACATTCCAGCAAGCCTCTGACTACAAAATCCCCTGTCAGCAAAGGCTTCCAGCGTCTTTTGAGTCTTGCTTCCATAGCGCTAAAATGCATTCCTTTGCTTTTGATGAGGAAATCTTTCTTTTAAATTTTCTGAATTGTGTGTGAAATTCAGAAAATTCCTGAGTTTCGCAATTGCCTGTCCCTGTATAAAATCATTCCATTAAACAAGTCCCCTGCGCAGTTTCTCCACATGAAGTTCTTCGTAAAGGCGCTTTTTCACCTGCTCTGCAAAAACATTCACATCCTCTTTTGCCTGAGCGGCGCTTTCCACTTTCCTGAGTTCCGCTTCCACCTCTTCCAGCTTCTGCTCCAGCTGGGCCTGGGCTGATTTTAATTGTATGGTCTCCTGCTGCATATGCAGTTCTGCTCTGCTCTGTCCCTGGTCCGCTATCATATTTTTGTTTACAGAATATGTAAGTTCCGGCATGGGCTGACTGCCCGTCTTCCGGCCATAACCAGGAAAATTCCTGTTCTGCAGCACCGTTCCATGCTCCGGTACAGGCTCCGGAATCTGTCCCATTCTGACGTTCCTGCCGTATATGGCGGCAGAACTGCCATCCAAAAGCTGCTGCTCTTTTACAAACGGAAAGCTGCCTGTGCTTTCATCTGTAAACCGGACGGTATTTTCCCTTTCATCTGCATACCGGATTCCGCAGGCCTGTGCCAGCTTCCGGAGATACATCCCCATCCTCAGACGCCGCTGTCTTTCATATCCCTGAATATAAAAAACCAGGCCGGGATATGCAGCAGCCCCGGAAAGTTCTCCTGTATTGGATTTTTCCAAATCCGGCAGGTTTTCTTCTATCAGAAGTCCTGTCTGCTTCCCTTTTGCAGAAAGGTGGCGGCCTTCCCTCTGTTCCTCATACACAGCCCACCGAAGTTCTGCAATCCGGGACAGCTCTCTTAACAGAATTCCATACTGTTTCTCATCCAGTGTCCGGATATGGCGGAGAAGACTCTGAATCGGCGCCATTGCAAGCTGGCTGTCTGCATACACCAGATGGAGCCTGTCTTCTGTCTGATGGTTCATCTGTACCAGCAGGCGCTGCAGGCTGTTCCGGTCTTTTGCACCTTCTATCTGACGGCGTATGAGCTGAGTCTGCAAATCTTCCTGGCTCATATCCTGCGAAAGGAGATTCTCCGTCTGCCACTGCCCGGACAAAATATCTCCGTCTTCCCGTTCCTGCTCCTGTTCCGGATGAAACAGCAGAGATTCGCTCCATTCCCACATCTCCCGGTAAGCCACACCTGCCGCGCCGGTTTCTTCTGACTGCAGAAGCTGTAATTCGGCAGACGGAAAAGCGGACGTTTCTGCCTGAACTGTTTCCCGATTCTGTTCCTGCATAACAGAGAACTTTTCTGAAAACTCTGTCTTCTGTTTTTCTGAAAGCTCTGTCTTCTGTTCTTCTGAAAGTTCTGTCTTCTGTTTCGTAAGAACCTTCTGCAGAACATCTGTCTGATGCCGGAGCAATACCGCATCTGCCAGTCTTCGTACAAATCCTTCCCGCTGTTCTTCGTTCAGATTACGAACATAGGTCAGCATCCGTCGGGTTTCTTCTTTGTCCGGTTCTTTTATCTGACTTTCCTTCCGGAGCAAAATATGATTCTCTCCGTATATCGCCCTGTTTTCCATATACTGATTAATCTGTTTTATGATTGAAACCAGTTCCTGATAAGGCTCCTCCTGTGCCGGCCGCTGTTCTTCCTGTGCCGCCCGGTACTCCTCCTGTGCTGGCCGATACTCCAGGCTTACAGAATCCAGAATTATTTTTCCATAAGTACAGATTCGATGGATTTCTTCCTCTGTCTGACTGTCTGAATCCGGATATTCTTTCTGTTGTTTTATGAAATTTTCCTCTACAAAACGGAACATTGCTTCCTGCTCTGCCGATGCGGGAACTGTTTCCTGTCTCCAATCGGAAATACTGTCACCGGAAGCTGTTCCGGAAGACTGCTCCATACCGGCCGCCTGCTGCCAGAGCAGCACCGCTTCCACCAGTCGGCTGACAAATTCCCCTTTCTGTTCTTCTTCCATTCCGTGGAGATGAAGCAGCAGCTTTTCCAGACCTTCTCTCTGTTCTTCTGTCTGATTTACCTGATAAGAACTCCTGCGCTGAACCGGAACAGGTTCCTTCTCATATACATTCCAACCTTCTATTCTGCGGCTTACCTGTTCCATAAGGTATACCAGTTCCTTCTCATATTCCCCTTCTTTGGCCGGAATTATCGGAGCGGGTTCCCTTTCTTCGGAAGATTCCATCTTTTCTTCCGGTATCCCGTAAACAGATGTCTCCAGCAGCAGTCTGCTCCATGTACATATATTCTGAATTTCTTCTTCCGTCAGCCCTTCCTGTCCGGCTTTTTCCTGATACCGGATTCGGAATGTTTCTTCCTGCAGTACTCCCTGATACTGTTCCCGGTATTTTTCAAACATCCGTTCTTCCCGCTGTCTGAGCTGTTCCTTCCACCGTTCTCCGGTGTCCTCCAGCTTCTGAACAAGCTGAGACGGTTCCTCCCAGTCTTTTGTTACATCCGCGAGAACGGTAAAGGGTTCTTCCTCCACCATGGAAGAAATCTGTTCCCGGAAATTCCTGTTCCATTCCCGTACCTGTTCTTCCTCCAAATGCCGCATCTGTTCCGGAAAAAGCATGTCTGCCTGCTCCCGCACCTGCTGCAGAACCTTCGCCTCCGGTATGTCAGACATTGCAGCTTCTGTTCTTTTATGTTCCAGCCGAAGGGCTACTCTGTCCAGATAAGAAATCATTTCCTCACGGCTTTTCTTCCAGACTGTCAGCGGACTGTCTTCCTGCTCCGGCTCCTGTTCCGGCTCCACCACCTGCCGGTAAAACAGCAGAAATTCCTTCTGCTCAAACAGCTTCGCCAGGTCAGACAGCCTGTCGCCCTCTGTCTGTCCCGCCGCAGGCTTCAGAACCTTCCGGAACGCCGCTTCATCCCGTTCCGGTTTTTCTGATTTCTCCGGCGTTTCCGGGTTTCCTGTTTTCAGTCTGGCATATTTTTTTCCTGCAAATTTCAGTTTTGCGAATCTGTCCCTGGCAGTTCTTTCCCGCAATTCCCTTTCTTCCGTCAGGGCTCTTTCTTTTCGGTCCGTCTCCGCCAGTCCTGTCTTCCGGATAAGGCTCCTGCAAAGAGCGGTCTCTTCTTTCAGGCGCTCTGTCATCCGCCCGGCCTGTACCCCGCCGCAGGTTTTCAGATAAGCAATTACTGCTTCCCTCCTCTGCCAGATGGAAGTCTCTGCCAGTCTGCGGTATTCCGTCTCAGACAGAGAAGCAAGGAGTTCCCGCTCCGGCGCCCCGGTCATCTGCTTCGAATGCTCCTCCAGAAATTCTCTGACCTGCCGGGAAAAAATGGAAAGCAACCGGTATTCTTCCAGTTTCTGTTCTGTTTCCTGATGTTCCCTCTGCCAGCCTTCATAACGTCTGCTCTCCGTCTGTTCCTGCTCCAGCAGCGTCATATACTGCTCCACACTTCGGAACATGGTAAAATCCCTGCCCTTTAACTGGGTAAGACAATACTTCTCCACCCGCTTAAGGCTGGTCTCCATCCTCCGAATACCAAAAGCCAGAGAAGACGGATATTTTTCCTCTCCCATCTGCAGCATTCTGTTTTTCAGCAAAAGGCTGATTAAGAGCTGTATCTGCCTGGGCTGCCCCTCTTCCTGTCCGGTTTCCCCGCTCAGATAGACGAGCTGAATCTGTTCATACTCCGGGGAAGATGCAGGAACATATTTGTCCCACAGGCTCTGCAGCAAATCCTGTCTGATATGAAGCTGTATGTTCTGTAAAAAAGGCTTTCGTAACTTCAGCATAGGTTTCCTTAAAATCCAATCTTATTGATGGTTTCCGATAATCCGTTATGTGAAATTTCCACTTTTTTAATCAGCAGGCCGCTGCTGGTAGCGTCCAGCGTGTCAATTTCCCATTTGGTAACAATACCCCACTTTGCCTCGTAAGTGGCTGTGGGAATCATGCCTGACTCCGGCATAACCATAATGACAATTCCCTTTTTCAGTTCATACCCGGCTGTCAGGGTGGTACGGGTCAGTTCCCCGCTGGCAATGCCGTATTCCAGAACCAGTTTATCCATGGACTGACGCGGCTTCGGCAGGTAATGCACCCGGTCATTTACCCCGCCCTCTGTCACCGTTTCAAATTCCATGGTGGCAGATATATTGGATACTTTGGAAAATCCCAGAGGCATTCCATTCAATATCACTTTAAATTTAGTACGTTTTGCAAGATTGTCCTGCGCTGCCATCTCTTTTCACCTCTGTACCCGTTTTACGTTTTCTTACGGTCAGCGCAGTAAAGGCGCAGACCTGTCTGAACTGTTGCAGATTCGCCTATATCCGGAAAATATCATCTTCCGGCTGTTCATGGCTGACTTTTCTGTTAATCTCCGATATCTCCCGGCACCAGCGGAGCCTTTCCCGGTGGGTAAGGCCCAGAACATCCTCCCGGCTCCAGTGCACATAATAGGCGATAAAGGCCGCCTCCTCATAAATTCGGTCCGCCGGATACACATTTACAGCCCGGCTTCCATAAAATTTACAGGTACGGTAATTTCCTCCCCGCAATGGGGGCAGACGGTACGGTATACAGGCACTTCCGCCTGATTTACCCTTTCATACAAATCCTGCAGATACGCCAGATCCGGCGTATACAGCCCCTCGATTACTTTCGTGTCCACTGCAGGCATGGTTCCCAGGCTGGTAATTACGCGGGAAAGCAGAATAATTACCAGATACCCCGGATTCTGCTGTACTCTTGGATCCCGCAGGGGTATGATTTCATCTGCCGCCGTAGCCAGCCGCATCCGCCCTTCCCGATGGAGATTTCCATCCCTGTCCACATAACCTTTGGGCAGGACAAAAGAAAATTCTGTCTCAAACATGTTTTTACCTTTGCTTTCCTGTCTGCTCCGGACAGTTTCCATGCCCGGAGCACGTATTTATGTAACCTGTCAGTCATAACACCGTATCATAATTTTTACGAAACTCTGGTCATTCCCTCATGGGCAATTTCAAGGGACTCAATGGCAACATCAGAAGTTGTCGCACTGAAATCCGGTGCTGTGTATTTTGCAGGCCATGCGTTGATTACCTGCCAGGAAGCGGTAGCTGTTTCCGTTTCATCCAGAATCGTAATGGTAATCGTCTTGCGCTCCACTTCGCCTTCCACACCTGCAATCATCCACTCATACATTACCATGGAATCCGCAACGCCCTTTTTCAGGGTAATATTCCCGTATTTTTTCAGTCCGGGAAGTTTCATGGGCGTCTGCACCATATCGCCCTCGCGATACTCAATGACGTCAATTGACGCGTCGAACCCGGATGCCTCGGAAAAACCGCCGGCCTCCAAGCCGTCTATTTCCACCTTATATCTAAACTTTCCATATGGAGTACTTGCCATCTCCTCACAACGCTCCTTTCCAAATTCATTTCATTTCAGAGAAATGTTTTATCCTTATACGGAATCACCTGTTTTCTGTGAAATCCGGAAGATTACAAATTCCGCAGGTTTTACCGGTGCAATGCCGATGACGCATACCAGCCTTCCGTTGTCAATATCATCCTGGCTCATGGTATTTCTGCCGCAGTTGACGAAAAATGCTTCCGAAGGCGCTGAGCCTGCAAGAGCGCCGCCTCTCCAGAGCCCTGTCAGGAACACATCAATGGTCCGTTTCACCCGTACCCACAATACCTCGTCGTTGGGCTCAAATACCGCCCAGTTGGTATTGGCCTTAATGCTTTCTTCAATAAAGATAAACAGCCGGCGCACGTTAATGTATTTCCAGCTTCCGTCGCTGCTGGCTGTACGCGCACCCCATACACGGATACCCTGTCCTGGGAAAGAACGAATCAGGTTGACCCCTTTCGGATTCAGAATATCCTGCTCGCCCTTGTTAAACTGGCAGTCCAGTCCCACACATGCCCGTACCGTTTCATTGGCCGGAGCCTTATGTACGCCTCTGGTGTTGTCGCTGCGTGCATATATTCCGATAACGGAACCGGAGGGCGGAATTGCCATATTCTTCTTGTCCAGCGGGTCAAACACTTCCAGCCAGGGATGATACATGGCTGCATAATTGCTGTCCACAATTTCCCTGTGGGCAATGATATCATCCATTTTCTTTGCATTTCTGGGCATATCCAGTACCGCAAAACGGCTGGCAAGGTTCTCGCAGTGAGCCACCAGCATTAACTGTACGTTGGGGTCCACAACGCCGGGCACTGCCATAATGGACACATTGTCATTATCCAGAAATGCCTGAATTCCGGTACGTTTTCCGGCGCCCTTGTCCACGCCGATAAAATCTGCGGCGCTGATATTGGATACGGAACCGTTGCTTCCGCCTTTCAGAGCAACCACGCAGAATGCCTTCTCCGGGTCCTCTCCGGCAATTTCGTCAAAAGGAGCCACCGCTTCGCTTTTGGCGCTT
The DNA here is from genome assembly GCA_949959185.1 of uncultured Eubacterium sp. Lineage (GTDB taxonomy): Bacteria > Bacillota > Clostridia > Lachnospirales > Lachnospiraceae > Petralouisia. The sequence continues at coordinate 58,806 of CATLIX010000005.1, forward strand.
CCCACATACTTTACTTCAATAAGGTCAGACTTTGCCGTCTTCTTCTCCACATAATTGGGAATAGACACATTGAAGGAGAGATTTTCATAGAATTCCACAATGTCGTCATACTTCACTTCCAGATTGAATTCACAGGTGGAAATCACTTTGGACGGCAGCAAGTTCTTATCCACCACATCCTGTTCAAATTCCTTTTCAAATACGACAATATTGTCCTGGCTCTTAACCACACGGTTGTACACCACATTGGTCATGTCTTTGTATACAACCACATCGCCCTCGTGGAAACCTGCGGAATTCTTTACCGAATACTGTTTGCCGTCGGCAGTCTGAAGTTCCTCCAGAATCTGGGTCTTTGCCTTGCTTGCCGGAGTTACCACAATGCTCATGCTGTTTCCCCACAGTCCGGGATTCTTCGCACGTACCCGAAGTACCGTGTCCTGAGCCGGAACTCTGGCCTGTGCAGCCTTTGCGTCGCCGGGGGCCACGCGGGAAATATAACAGCGGGCACCTCCGTTTACAAAAAAGTGTTCCACTGCATAGGATAAAAACCGATATTCCCCAAACTCATTTTCAGAAAGATATCCGCCGAACTTCCTCTTAAAATCTGCAAAATTGGTAACAAGCTGAGGAACGCCTTCTGCCGGCCCTCTCTCCGCAAGGCCGATAAAGCCGGCTGTACTTGTACCAACGCCTTCCATTGGCTTTCCGCCTGAATCAAATTCCTCTACATATACGCCTGGTGATAAATATTCAGCCATAATCTCCCGACACCAGCAGCATTTACCGCTAATGCCGGCTACCTCCTTTCCTTGTAAAAACTCATCGTTCTGTAACTTAACGTTAAGGCGGCAATGTATGCTCCCGCCACCTTAATCTTGTTTGATTATAAAACATGCCACTAAACAAAATTCTGAACAATTCGGGAAAATTTTTCTGACAGTTCCTTTTTTCATCGGAAACTACCCGTTGGGGCAGTTCCAAATTTCATCAAAAACAGATAAAATAAAAGTGGTATTTCCGGTCTGTTGCCGGGCATCCGCAAATCATACCGGAAAAAATGCAATGTATGAAAAACGCCTGCAAAGTCTGTTTTATTTCCTGTATGATATTCTGAAACAGGAAAATTTACAGGCGTTCACAGCGCTTTTTATATTTGTATACAAAAGGATGCGGCAAAATGAGGAACGAAAACAGTAAAATCCAGATACCAAATGTAGACAAAGGATATACGGAACGCACAGCAGACACCCTTCTCTCATCTCTGCAGGAACATATCATCCTGCTCAATGCCGGCGCCGGTTACGGAAAGACACAGATACTGGCCAATTACATACATCATTCTCCGGAGCAAAGCGCCTGGTACAGTATCAGCGATACGGACAATGATCTGATGTCTTTTATTCAGAATTTCACAAAATCTGTTCAGAATGCGCTGGAAGATTCCGGCGAAGATTTCATGGTTTCCGTTCCGCTTCCGGAAGATATTGATATTCTGATGGAACAGCTTGTCATATGGCTGGATACCCGTATCAGCTTCCTGAATGTGGTTTTCGATGATTTTCAGGAAATCAGCAACCCGGATATCTTTAACCTTCTGGATATTCTGATGGAAACCATGGACAGGAAAATCCGTCTTTTTATTGTGGAAAAACGTTCTCTCCCGCTATTTTTTGATAAATATATCAGTTCCGGACGAGCCGTCTGCATCGGAACGGAGGAACTGAAATTCACACAGGAGGAGATTATGCTCCTGCTGGGAGATATGGGCGAAAATACCCGTCAGTGTGCCAGCCTGATTTACGACTGCACGGAAGGATGGCCCGTAGGCATTGCCCGGATTATGCTGCAGATTCAGCGTCAGATAAAAAGCACCACCCTGGATATTTTGAAGGAAATCTGCGAAAATCTGGAAGTCTCCGATTATTTCATGACAAAGGTATATCATATGCTGCCCTATAATATTCAGACTTTTCTGAAGAAGACAGCTGTCCTGGACTATATGACTCCCGCTGTCTGCAACCGGGTGGCAGATATCTATAATTCTGAAGGTATGCTGCGGTACCTGGCAAATGAAAAACTGTTTGTACAGACGCTGGGAGACGGATGCCTGTACCGCTATCATTCTATTTTCCAGCAATTTCTGCTGTCACAGACAACATTGGAGGAACAGCAGGAAACCCTGCGCACCGCCGCTTATTTTCTCCTGAAAACCAACGAAAAAATCCAGGCTGCGGAATACGCCTGCCGGGGCAGGGCAGACCAGATTGTCCAGGCAGTTCTGGAAGTTTCCGGCGATTCCATGTTAGAAGACAGACTCTATGCCACCCTGGAACGCTGGTTCGGATTTCTGGAAGCCGAGCACTGCATACTGACTTCAAAAACAAGGTTTATTTACGGAAAATATCTGATGGCCCTGGGCCATACTTCTGAGGCATACCGTCAGATGGAGCAGGCCGGAACCATGTTTCAGGAAGAAGGGCGCCTGCGGGATTACAAACGTGTTCTGCTGTTCCAGGCGGCGGCAAAACGAAAAACCGGAGAACTGGAAGAAGCGGACAGGTACATGGCCCAGGCTCAGGAAGACCGTAAAACCTGCTGGAACGAAACCACAGAAGCTGTCTGTACGGAGCAGCTTAAAATAAAATGCTGCCTGCATCAGTTAGAGGACGCCGCCCTGCTTCTTTCCTCCTGGACAGGTCAGGGCGCTCAATTTCGGAAAAACACCTTTCTGTCTGCTGCAAAACAGGTAATTCCTCTGCTGAACCACCGAACAGAATCCCCCTTTTCTTTCCCCGGTATCCGGTTAGAACACATTCCGGAAGGATTCCTTCTGCGGAACTGTATTCTGGCGGAAGAATTAAAACATGCATACCAGGCTGCCGACTATGAAACCGCAGGACAGACCGCCAGAGAAATCCTTACAAATTCCGCCTGTGAAACCATTCAGACGGCCGTTGCCTGGGAAATCCTGGCTGTCTTATCCTGGGATGCCGGCGATTACCGCAAGGCCATGGAGCAGTCCCGCAGCGGCAGCACATTTTTAAATAATAATCACATCCGGAATCTGGACTTTACACCGAAACACCGGCAGATTATAAACGAAATCCACTCCATCCGCAGAAATACTTCCGATACGCGCCATCACATCCCTTCCCGGCAGGAAACGGACGCTGCTCCGGAGCAGAAAATATCCGGAAAAATCAAAATCCGGTGTCTGGACGGTTTCCTGGTATTCCTTCCCGGCTCAGAAGGTCAGCCCCTGAAATGGAGAACAAAAAAAGCCCGGGAGCTGTTCGCCTATCTGTTCCACCTGCAGGGCGGCAGTGTTTCCAGAGAAGTACTGATTGAACTTTTATGGCCGGAAGCCGGCAAAAAAAGCGCCATTGCACTGTTTCACACCACCCTTTACAGCATCCGTCAGGCATTTTCTCAGGAGGGGCTGGAAGAACTGATTTCCTATGAAAAAAAGAAATACTCTCTGAACATGCAGCTTGTGGATTCAGATCTGGAAGCACTGACGTTATTTTTCAAAGATGAGACTGCCTGCCAAAAACATCCAGAGCGGATTATGGAGCTGTATCCCGGAAGTTACATGGGAGGCAGCGGTTACCTCTGGTCCTATGGCATGGCAAAGGAACTGGAACATCAGTACCTCACGGTACTGAAATCCGGAGCCTCCGGCAAAACCCTTGAAAATCATCCGGAAGAGGCTCTTCCTTTCTTCCGCCGTATACTGGAAGCCGATCCTTATAATGAAGAAGCAGTATCGCAGCTTGTCTTCTGTCTGTACAAAAGCGGCAGACAGTCAGAAGCAAAACAGCAGTATGACAGAATGCAGAAACTGTACCGGGATGATCTGGAGCTGGATTTCTCCAGAACTTTCCGTGAAATTATCGGTCAGTCCGCTGCCCCGTAACTGTCCCGGAAAGGTCAGACAGGCCCATGCCCCGCAACCATCCGGAACCCGCAGACAGGCCCACGCCCCGCAACTATCCGGAATCCGCAGAAAACAGGAAAGACTCTATGGACAATTATCATACATATCAGGAATTTTTAAATGATTTAATATACTGGGGAAGAAAGGCCTGGGAACAGCAGCCGGATTTTCATCCGGAAGAAGCATTTCACATCCTCCTTCAGAAGTCTGTGGAAAGCACAGGGCAGGATGTATTTTCTCCCTTTCTCTACCTTGCCCTTTCATCACATCTGTCACAGGAAGAAATGCTGCTGCTGGCGGCGGCGCTGTACAGCGGACTCCGCAAAGGCTGCCTTACTCCCACCATATGGAACCGTTTCCTGGAAAAAGAGGAATCACTTTCTTCCGGTATGGATTTGTACTACCAGTCCGCTCCCGTGCTCTTTCGGCGGGAACCGGACGAAACGGGCGAACCGGGGCTGTTCCTGGAACCCCGGATTTTTCTTTTTTTGCAGGGCGTACTGCCCCGGCCCCGGTATCTGCCCGGTCTGAACTGGTACCGCCGGACAGAAGAACGCCTGCCCTGTCTGGGGACAGATATCCGTCTGTATCCTCAAATCGAAGCCTGCCTTTCTCAGGTTCCGGGAAAAAAACTGGTATACCTGCAGGGCGCGAAGGGCAGCGGACGAAAGCTGAATTACGCTTATCTGGCCGACCGTCTCCATATGAGCCTGGCTGTTATTTCCTATGAGCTGCTGCAGAGCGAAAGCCAGCTCCGGGAAATGCAGATTGAGTGTCTTCTGAACCATGCCATGTTCGCAGTGGAACTGCCGGAAACAGAAGAAGATCTGACGCCTCTTTTGTACTGGCTGGAGGAAGAAGAAACCATTTTCCTTCTGGGCATCCGGCCGGAACTTCCCCGCCAGGAATTTGCCCGGCGGCAATATCTGCCTTTCTCCATCTCCACCCGGAAGGTACTTAAGGACAGAGCGCTTTTTGAAGCTCTCACCTGCTCTTATCAATGGGAGCGGGAAGAAACAAGGCTTGACTTCCTTGGAAGATACAATTTTCTGCCAGGCAGAATGCGGGATATTCTGGAGCTTGCCAGTGCCTACGCCCTGCGGGACGGCACTGCCTTCCTTACCGACGAACATCTCAGACAGGCCGTACCCGGCGTTTCTTCTCATTCACTGGACAAATATGCCTCCCGAATCCAAAGCCTTTACCGGATGGAAGACCTGATTCTGCCGGAACTGCCGAAACAGAAACTGCTCCATATTATCCGGCGGGTACGCAATCAGAAGCTGGTATTCGAAGAATGGGGATTTCTGGAAAAATCTGCCTACGGCAACGGCGTTTCCATGATTTTTGCCGGGCCTCCGGGAACCGGAAAAACCATGGCCGCCCAGGTAATGGCCGCCGAACTGAACATGGAACTGTACCGGGTGGAACTGCCCGCAGTTGTGGATAAATACATCGGAGAAACAGAAAAAAAACTGAACCGGATTTTCGGAGAAGCGGAAAAAAGCATGGCCATCCTCTTTTTCGACGAAGCGGACGTACTCTTTTCCAAACGAACGGAAATCAAAGAATCCAATGACAAATACAGTAATATGGAAATTGCATTCCTGCTGCAGAAAATGGAGGAATACGAAGGAGTGAGCATTCTGGCCACCAATTACCTTCAGAACTTTGACAGTGCATTCCGCCGCAGAATCAGCGATATCATAAATTTTCCCCTGCCCGACGCGGGCCTGCGGCGCAGAATGTGGCAGTCCATGATTCCTTCCAGACTCCCGGTATCCGATGAAATTGATTTTGACTTTCTGGCCGGACAGTTTGAAATCACCGGAAGCATGATTAAAAACGCACTGATTTATGCCAGTTTTCTGGCGGCAGAAACCCGGCCGCCTCTGCTGGACATGCAATTAATTCTGAAAGGGCTCAGTCATGAGCTGGAAAAAAGCGGTAAAAAACTCAGTCGTGAGGAGTATGGAGAATATGGCCACTTATTTTGAAGAAGAACGTAAAAAACCTCGCTGGGAATCGGGACAGGCCCTCCTGCACCGGGAAACCCATACAAAAGAACAGCCCCGGAAAGAAAATCTCTCCGGAAGGCCTGTCCGGGAAAACCTCCGGAAACCTGTCCGGGAAACCTCCGGGAAAACTACCGGCGTGAGAAATTCCTACGGAACCCTGCAATTTCTGAAACGGGAAAAAAAACGGGGCCATGAGCGGGAAGGACTCTCTCTGGAAGCCTTTGAAGCCCCCGGCACTCCCCTGCATTCAGAAAAGGAAAAACATCTGGAACGCAGCTCCATGAAACGAATCCTTCACGGAGATAAACAGATGCTGTTTTCCTCCGAAGTCCCCCTGCGCAGCCAGGCGCTGTTTTATGATCTGGACGGAGCAAAGAAGGGCGGGGATTTTCTGGAATGCATGAAACAGCTTCTGCACCGGCAGAACCACCGGACGCTACAGGATGTTTTCGGATTTCTGGACCAGGAACCGGAACAGAAAGAACTGGATGTGCTGCGGACAAAACAGAAAGAATATTTACAGGCCGGACAAAAGGAATTTCTGCCGGAAGAAACCGGCCATATCAGCCACCGTATCGACGAACTCAACGGCCGGCTTCTCCGGAAAAAAGCCAGAGAACGGCAGCTTCTGGGTGATTTGAAGCTCATGTTAAATCAGCGTATCAGGAAAGACCAGAACACCGGCTCCGCCCCCTCCATGGCAGAATCCCAGGTACCACAAAAAACCGAAAAAAATCGCCATGACGACAGCATTCTGCGAAGACTGCGGCAGCAGGAAAACGGAACTGCAGGGACTGCCGGGGAGACAGAACAGGAACAGACGGAAGAAAACGGAGAAGGAACATCCTGAGGGTTCCTCTCCGTTTTACGTTTCTGTTCCAGGCCTTTCTTTCCACAGCTCAGTTTTCCATTCCCCGCAGTCGTTCCACCAATGCTTCTTTTGCAAAAATGTGCATGGATATCAGAGTAATCAGCAGCGGTACCAGTATCAGCACCCATACATAAGCACAGGTGAAAAACACCGGAAACTGAAATTTCATATAATATGCGCCCCGGTCATACAGCAGATTGCTGAGTCCATAGCCGCACCCCACTCCAAGGGTCATGGTAACTCCAACTGTAATGCCTGCCAGCAGCAGGCTTTCTCCCAGGAGCATTTTCCGTATCTGGCTTTTGCTCATGCCGATGGATTCCAGCATGGCAAGCTCCTGTTTGCGGGTAACAATATTGGTAATCAGCGTGTTCATCATACTTAAAATGCTGAACATCATAATGAACCCGGACAGACCGCTGATCGTTCCGAAAATCCCGTTTAAGGCCTGGGCGTCCGCAGTCCTGCGGTCTGCAAGGGTTTCCAGATCTAATTCTGGATGTTCTCCCACCATGGCCGACAGCTTCTCTCCCACAGCTTCCTCCTGTACGTCTTCCACAGACACCAGCAGACGGGCATTTAAGCTGCCGCAGGGCAAAAAGTCCTGGACTGCCTGTTCCGGCATGAGAAACCACCCTTCCATTTCACTGTGGTCCAGCAAATACCGGTCATCCAGAATACCAAGTACGTCAACCTCTTTTTCCGCCATTTTGCTGCCGTCATAATAGTGAAACACAATGCTGTCTCCCACCTCAAATCTCCAGCCAAAAATTTCTTCCGCAACATCATTTCCTGTCACAAGAACAGAATCACCGCTGAACAGTTTTTCCTCATCCACACACCCGGACTCCAGATACCTGTCCAGCCCTTTCATTTCTTCGCCGGTCAGAGGATAAATCCCATTTCTGTCTCCGTATTCGTTTTTTTCAGGATAATCATAAGCGACCCCCGGTTCCCGGATTTCCCGCACCTTCTTTACCCCGTCCAGAGCCAGAATATCTTCTGTCATTTCATCCCCAAGCAAATCTTCTGCCTGCAGGCCGCTTATACCGTATTCATGCAGTTCTGCAGCCGTCCCGGAGTAAAAAATATGAAATTCCGCATCTGTAAAATATCCCTGCCTTGCATAGTTCTCCCGGTCAAAGGAAGACAGATACGTTGCTGCCGTCATAAAAAGAATGCCTCCCAGAGCCAGAGACATCATGGTAACAGCCGCCTTTCTCCTGTTTTTGGTAAAATTCATAACACCCAGTCCAAAGGGCGTCAGCCTGCGGCATGTTTTTTTATTTCCGGCCTTCTTCATTCCGTCCTGAGGCACATAGCGGAGGGCTTCTATGGGAGAAATCGACGCCGCCATACGGGCCGGCCTGTGCACGGAGCTCATGGTAATTCCGTAAATTATCAAAAATACCAGGAGGATAATCCAGAGGGTGCTGAATATGGAAAACCCGTCCGGAATAATAAAATATCCTGCAATTCCTCCTGCCAGAATCCCAATGGGTGCGGCACGAAGAAACAGAATAATACCTTCGCGGGACACGAATTTCCGGATTTGTTTCCTGGTCATGCCGATGGTGCGAAGCTGGCCGAACTGATGAATTCTTCCGATAACGGACAGATAAAATACACCGTAAATCACCAGAACGCAGGCCAGCAGAATCACCATGCCCACAAGACCGTAAATCATAACAGACTGTGTGTCCACCGAAAGAGAATCTGCAAAGGCCTTTGAAGGATTCACATACTTTCTCTCAATTCCCGCAGCCCGGCCGATTGCGTAAACGGTTTCTTTGAACTCTCCGGCTGAAGCATATGCTGTATCACGCAGCTTTACGTATGTTTCATACGACATATCTTTTAGCTGGCTGCCCCGCTCGGCATAGCTTTCTGAAAAAAATATGGAAAACTGTTTTGCATTGCCGCCGCCCTTCAAAATCCCTGATACCGTAAAAGTTTCCCTGTTCCCGTCATAAAATGTAAAAGTAACGCTGCTGCCCGCCGCCGGTTCTGCGCCCATCTTTTCCAGCAACGGTCTCTGTACAGCGATTTCTTTTTCATTTTCGGGCATTCTGCCTTCTTCCAGCTCTGCAACCCGGATTTCCTCCGAAAGCCGGCTTACATAATAAGGCCTCAGGTCAAACCCGTCCATCTCAGAAAGAATCCCCGACTTTACCTGTATCTGAAAAGCAATGCGCTCATCTTTTTTCAGGCGCTCCGCCTGCTCCGGCGTAAGTTCATAATAGCCTGCCTGATAGCTGTGGGACAGACGGTTCTTCTCCTGCCGGTTCCGTCCTGCCGCAAACATCAGAATTACAGTCAGAAGGGCGGAAGCCAGAACAATGGTAATCATCACAAAAATATTCCGCATACGTCCTGATTTCAGACTCTGCCTGGACATAAGGGAAATCATGTCTGCCGTTACTTTTCTGCTTCTCATGATTCTTCCCCCTGTACCTGTACTTTCCCGTCCTCCATACGGATTCTCACGTCTGCTTTTGCGGCAATTTCCTGGTTATGGGTAATCATAACAATGGTCTGGTTAAATTTTTCCCCTGTCGTCTTCAGCAAATCAATGACTTTTTCTCCATTGCGGCTGTCCAGATTTCCGGTGGGCTCGTCAGCAAGAATAATCGCCGGTTTTGTAATCAATGCGCGGGCAATGGCCACGCGCTGCTGCTGGCCGCCGGAGAGATGGGCGGGATAACCGGCCTCTTTCCCTTCCAACTCCAGAAACTGAAGGATTTCTCTGAGAAATTCCACATCTTCCGTCTTCCCGTCCAGACGGACAGGCAGCACAATATTCTCATACACCGTAAGCCAGGGAATGAGATTATAATTCTGAAAAATAAACCCGATACGTCTGCGCCGGAACACCGTAAGCTGTTCTTCTGTCAACGTTTCCATGGCCCTGTCTTCCATCTCCACACTGCCGGAATCCGGAATGTCCAGACCGCCCAGCATATTCAGCAATGTGGATTTTCCGCTGCCCGATGTGCCGACGACAGCCACAAACCGGCCCTGCTCCACAGATACGTTTACATCATCCAGAGCCTTTACAAGGCTTTCGTCTCTGCCGTAATATTTTTTCAGATGAGATGCTTTTAAAATAGTCATGGTATTTCCTCCTTACTTTTCCACACTATTATGCATATCATATCTCATCTGAACCGCAATACAAGGGAGGGCGCAGATTCTAACACCCAAAACGCAGATTCTGTTACTCCTTCATAAAAATTATGATAAATTCCACATATTGAGGGAAAGATAATCTTTCATTACAGTATATCTCCCCAGTAATCAGTTATCTCTCTCATAAAAGCCTTCCGCCTGGGCTGGCTGACCGGAATCCGCTCTCCCGTAGTCAGAATCGCTTCCAGCTTTTCCACCCCTCTGATAAAAGACATATTCACCACAAAGCTCTGATGGCACTGCACAAACTGAGGCTGTCCGCAGAGCAGTGCGGATATCTCCTTCATATTCTTATAAATAACCTGTTTCTGTCCCTCAAAATGCAGCAGTACATTGCGCTTTTCCGTCTCGGCATAAGATATATTTTTGTACAGTACCCGGTATCTGCCATTCTCATTTGCAAAGTTCAGATATGGCTCGTCTTTTCCCCGATACCGGGCAAAGTAACGGTCAAGCTCAATCTTCAGCACTCCGTATTTTACTGGCTTCACCAGATAATTCACCGCATTGTATTCATAACCTTTCCATACATACTGTTTCAGCGAAGTAAGAAAAATAAGGCCCACCGAACTGTCCATCCTGCGTATCTCATCCGCAGTCTTCAGGCCGTTGAGCTTTTCCATTTTTATATCCATAAATATCAGGTCATAATCCGGCTGGTACGACTCCAGCAGTTCGCTTCCGTCATGGTAAGCAAAAAAACAGAATTCTCTGTCTGTCTCTGAGCCGTACCGCTCCAGATTCTCTTTCAGTTCTTCAATCAGTGTATCTTCGTCGTCACAAATGGCTATTTTATACATAACTTTTCATATCCTGGTATTTTACAATCCCAGCAGTTGCCTTTTTTTAATTTCAAATTCTTCCTTTGTAATAATACCACGCTCCAGAAAATTATGCAGTTTTTCCAATTGTTCAAGACTGTCATCCTCCCGGCTGTCCGAAGGGAATATTTCAGCATTATTCTTACGGGCATTTACCGCTACAGTAATAAGATTCTGTATTTCCTTCAATATCTCTTTCTTACTGGTGACAGAAACGTCAATGGTCTTTACTTTTGTATGAACAGTAATATGCCCGCCTGTCATTCCATTGCCTGAAGAATTGACCGCTTCTACTTCTTCCAGGCCAAAGCTCTCGTCCATTTCCGTAAAACCGGCTTTAAAGGAAAACAGTATCCTTCTGTCCGTCACTGTGAAAATTCCCGGCAATTTATCTTTTTTTCTAACATTTACACTGTAAATCACTGCATTTGCAGGTGTTATATACAAAACTTTTTCATCTGGCCACAGCATACTCTCTGCTCGCTCAATATTCTTTTTATTTCCAAAGGTTTTAATATTAAATTTTTCCAGACATGCATTAATATCTTCACGCATATAAGTTTCCTCCTGTTCAATCTCCCTGCTTGTCACAGACTGGTTATACCACTATTTTACCCGAATATTGAGCAAAAGACAATCTTTTTCCGAAACCTGTTGACTGCACCCCCAGGGACGGGTTTATGATACAGTTAAGCAACAACATAATTCTTTGCAGAAATTCACCTGCAATTCAAAATTTTAACCGGAGGTGCAGCTTATGTTAATCCATGAAGCATGTCAGAAGTCTTCTCTGACCAGAAAAGCTGTGGAATATTATATGGAACAGGGGCTTATTTCCCCGGCGATTCAGGAAAACGGTTATCGGGATTTTTCAGAGGACGACATCATCCGGCTGAAAAAAATTTCCGTTTTGAGACGTCTGGAAATTCCCGTCCCCGCTATCCATGCCATTCTGTCAGGACAGTCGGAAAAAGAACTGCGGGAAATTTCAGAAAAAAAGAAAGCGGAGCTTTCACTTCTGTCAGAAAAACAGAAACTGATTCAGGAGCTTTCCGAAACGCAGGACTGGGAACTGGCCCACAGACGGTTGCAGCAGCTTGAACATAAACAGTCTGTCCTGGAACGTCTGAAAACGTTCTTCCCCGGCAGTTATGGAAGATTTGTCTCCCTCCACTTTGCACCGTATCTGAACCACACCATTGAAACAGTGGAACAGCAGGAAGCCTTTGACACTGTTCTTACATTCCTGGACAATGCCCGGCTCAACCTTCCGGATGAATTACAGGAATATCTGGATGAGACTTTCTCGCATTTTGATGAAACTTTTGCAGAAAAGATATCTGCCGCTACAGACGCAGCCATCCGGGACCCCGAAACGTATATGGCGGAGCACCGGAAAGAGATTGCGCATTATCTGGCGTTGAAAGAATCGGAGGCATATCAGGCAACGCCCGCTTACCGTCTGGAGCAGGCATTGCGGCAGTTCACTGCTTCCAGCGGATATAACGATGTATTTATTCCTGCCATGTGCCGGTTAAGCGCATCTTACCGGCATTATCATGAGAAACTGCAGCAGGCCAATCATGTAGTAAACCATTCCATTAAAACCTCTTTTTAATTTTCAGAATATTCTGACCCTCCCGGTACTCATAAGAAATCTCATCCATGGTTTTCTTTACCATGAAAATCCCAAGGCCTCCTGCCTCACGTTCCTCCAGCGACAGGGCCACATCCGGGTCTGCTTTTGCCAGAGGGTCGTAGGGCACTCCCTGGTCAATAAATGTGATAATCACTGCCACAGGCTCCTCTGTCACCTCCACCCGTACCGTGGCCGGTCCCACATCCGGGTTATAGGCATAATGGGCAATATTCCCAAACAGCTCGTCAATGGCAATGTCAATCTGCATCTGTGCTTTCAGCGGACAGCCCAGTTCTTCCAGCCGGCTGTCCACAAACTCCGTCACCTTCCCGATATTTTCTATGGTTGCATCCACATGAAGTTCCTGCATATTCATTCTTTTCCTCTCCCGTCTTCCCACCTTTTAAGATAACTGCCCTTTCAGCCCCCATGCGAGGTATCCGGCTTTTGCTCCATGGATTCTCTGTACTCCAGGCACAGCATGGTAATATCATCAAACTGAGGGGCGTCTTTTACAAACTGTTCCACATCCCTTTTTATTTCCGGCAGCAAATCTCCCGGCGCCTTATCCCTGTGGCTGTTCAGGATATCCGTAAGACGGGTGCTTCCATACATTTCGTTCTTCCCGTCTGTAGCTTCCGGTATCCCGTCGGTATACAGGAAAATACTGTCTCCCGGTTCCAGCTGCAAACTTCCTTCCCGGTACCGGATATCTTCCATTCCCGCAAGGACAAATCCGGGACGCACCCGGTACGGTACAAAATCCTCTCCCTTCCGGCAGAGATAAGGAACTTCGTGCCCTGCATTGACATAACAGAATTCCCCGGTCACCAGATCCAGCACCCCTTCAAAGGCTGTGATAAACATCCCTTCACTGTTGGAACTGCAGAGCAGATTGTTCACTTCCGAAAATACGGTTCCAAGAGAAACCCCCGGCCGGGTATGGTCTTTCAGCAATGTTTTGCCGATTACCATAAACAATGCGGCCGGAACCCCTTTCCCTGATACATCTGCCACCACCACTGCAATATGCCTTTCATCCACCATAAAGAAATCATAAAAATCGCCTCCCACTTCCTTTGCCGGATCCATGGTGGCATAAATATCAAATTCTTTCCGGTCCGGAAATGCAGGGAAAATGCAGGGCAGCATGGAAGACTGAATATGGGTGGCCACCGACAGTTCCGCCCCAATCCGCTCCTTTTCCGACGTTACCTTCGCCAGATTATCAATATACCTGTCCAGTTCTTCCAGCATATAGTTAAAGGAATTTGCCAGATCCTCAATCTCATCTCCGGTAGACAGCCCGATGGCCTGCCCGTGAAAGTTGCCGCTGGACGTAATCTGGTCTGTAAATTTCACCAGCTTTCCCACAGGAGCCAGCAGGTTTCTCTGAACAAGCACAATATAGCACAGAATGGCCGCCAGCATTATCCCGGCAGAAATTCCGAACATGGTACGCAGAATGGAATTCAGGTGATCCCGGACTGCCTGCATATCAAGAATATACTGGATTTGGGCAATGGCATTTCCATTTTCATCCAAAACGGGCCAGGCCGCCGTATAATTGTATCCATACTGATTATCCGTCACCTGAGGTTCCAGGGTGCCGGTATTCTGACTGTACAGTTCCCGGTTCTGATAATATTTCTGCAGTTCTTCCCTGTCTCTGGCCGCATCCTCATACAGAATCTCCGTGCCCCAGGGAATCTGATTTGCCTTATCGTCCCCCATGCTCTCCACACAGGCGTCAATATAAAAAGTCACGCTTTCCTCATGAGGCACCACCAGGGACAAAAAAGTAATTCCGCCGTCCTTTTTCAGCTCATTCATCATGTCATACATTTCCTGATATGCGGCTGTATTGTCACCGCCCTCTCCAAGCACAGCCCTCACATCTTCCGGAGAAAGTATTCGCGCAATGGTTCTGCTGCCATTGACCACCCGGTAAGCATACATTTCTTCAAAATAACTTTTTGATACAAAATAACTGAACATCGAAATGCTGACTGCCAGAATGCTCCCCATAATAATCAGCGAAATCATAAATTTGGGCAAAAGTTTTAATTTTTTCATCCTGACATCCCTCTCTTTACCGGCTGCCTGCTGCCATCACCAGCCCGCATGATACTTCCTCCGATTCCTCCACAAAATCAATCCGGAATTTTTCATAATTTTCCGCAATCTGAGTCCTGATACGGGCATATTCCTGATTTTCAGGAAAAAGCCTGCACAGTTCATCAAAATCCTCCGGGAGATAGGAGAAAGCAATTTCAAACATCTGCTGTTTTTTCTCTTTTTCCCGGCGGGCAGCACTGATACGGTCGCTGTATACCGTGACGTGCTGATAGCCGCAGGACCCCAGCATACCGGGGATATCCCCTCCCAGACATCTGCTGCCGGACAGCATATCTTTCTCACACAACTCCAGAAACAGCCGCATTCTTCCCTCCCTGTCGGGAGACATATGGCTGAACCGATCGTCCGTCTCAATGGAAAGAATCGTCCCTCCGGGTTTTAAAAAAGGTCTGATTCCGGCAAGGAGTTTCCCCGGCTCTCTCAGGTGCATAAGCACAAAAGAAATATTAATTATGTCAAATCCCTCAATCCCGGAAATTTCCATAATATTCCGGAGGGAAGACTCAAAACCGCTGCTTTCCACATCTGCCTGATAAAAGCGGAATTTTCCGCCTCCGTACATATGGCCGGCCCGTTCCACCAGCTCTCTGTGGTATTCCAGTCCAATCACCCCTGCCACACTGTCTCCGCAGAACCGGTCGGCGGTTCTGGTTCCGTCATTACAGCCAATGTCCAGCACCATCATCTGTTCCCTGCCTGCCAGCACTTTATCATATACCGGCTGTTCCTGCTCTTTCAGGAACCTGTGCTGCATGGCCAGCCGCAGAAGTTCCTTTTCCTGTTTATATACATCCCTGATCTGCTCCATGTTCCTCACCTGTTCTAATCCGAAGCAGCCGTTCCGTCTGCTCAGGACTGAAAAATATACGCGGCTTTCTGTGGGCCTGTTCTCCCTTTTCTGAGAGGAACTGTCCTGCCAGCATTCCTCTTTTCACCGGATATACTCCGGGACTTTCCAGCATCCCCAGATTTCTCACATCATCATAGTCCGGGGAAAGTTCCCGCAGCTTCCAGTCAAAACAGGATTCCCACTGTACGCCATTCTGTTTTTCTGTTTCCACAAACAGGCAGTATCTGCAGGGCAGGCTCCTGACGTCCATGCCCAGTGTGAAATCCGAAACCTTCACATTCTGTTCTTCCGCCCATCCCAGCACTGCTGCCTGAACCGTACCGGCGTCCAGTTTCTCCCCGGCAATATCAGACACCTGATTTCTCCTTCCCACCACCTCAAATACGGGCGCCTGTTCCAGGAAAGATACAATTTTAATGAAGTCCCCGGTCCGGTAACGGTACAGCCCGGAAAAAGTGGTGATGACAGGCTCGTATATTTCACCTGCCCGCACACCGCTCAGAGTCACTGCCTGCCCCTCTTTATCTAAAAACTCATAATATCCGCTGCCTGGCAGCAATGCATATTCTGCCCGGTTAAGTTCCGGTGCAATTCCCGCCATACATTCCGAAGAAGCATAAGCAAAATAAGAAACGGGAATATCCCCGATATAATCTTTTAAGGATTCTCCCTGAAACGGATACATACTGCCCCCAATTCCGCTGAGAAAGGAAAGCCTCTTCCACAGCCTTGGAGCAATGGGCGTTTCAAATCCTTCCGAAAAAATCTGTTCCAGTTCCCGGATTCTTTCCGGAGAAGGGCCCTGCGCCAGCAATATCTCCTGCACCTCCCGCTCAGGGCACCAGGAAATTTTCCGGCTTTTCATATCAGCAAGAAGCTGTCTCCAGTTCTCCTCCAGATATCCAAACAGCAGGAGGATATCATACAGGAAAATCGCCTGTATGGACACAAGCTCCGGACAGCTCAGTGCAAGCCAGGCTTTCACATAGGCCACGTGCCTGATTTTATCTGAAAACAGCAGTTCTTTTCCGCCTGCAAAGGAAGAACATTCAAAAATACCGCAGGACTCCAGATATCGGTACCAGGCTGCTGACAGCAGATTTTTCCCATCTTTATCCGGGCGGAACACGCTCATATGAAGATGGGGCCCTTTCCGGCCGCCGGACAGTTCATAGAGCATTTCATAAATATAAGAGCCATACCGCCGCAATGCTTCTTCTGTAAGACAGAACTCTTTCTGCACTCCGGTGGTTCCTGATGTAACCAGTATGCATGACACCGGATATACCGTATAAAATTCCGGTTTCTGTCCCATGGTTTCGTAAGCCGGGTACTCCGTAAGGGGAACATGCTTCCGGTAATCCTCCTCTGAACAGATTTCTGAAAAACCGTGTGTTTTCCCATACCCCGTGTTACGATTCTCCCTCAGAATCTTACGAAGATTCTCTCCATTCCTTTTTTCCGCCTCCTGAAATTCTCCATAAAGCTGTGAAATTGCCGGATTCCGGGGTTCTTTTCCAAAACCCATACCTGATTTACTCAATCGTAAGGATATCTGCAAACCCGGTCACTTCAAAAATTTCCATTATCGTCTCATTCACATGGATTACCTTCATGCTGCCCTGCTTTTTCATGGTTTTCTGAGCGCCCAGAAGGATACGAAGTCCTGCGGATGACAGGTAATCCAGTCCTTCCATATCAAAAATCAGCTCTGTAACACCTTCCAGTCCGGAGTCCAGTTCCTTTTCCAGTTCCGGAGCTGTGGTAGTATCCAGTCTTCCTTCCAGTACAAGAGATAACTGTGTTCCATTTAAATATTTTGTAATTTTCATATCATTCACCTCATGTTTCTTTCACATAACATACCGCCGCCTGGTATTCCCCAAGGCGGTATTCCTCAAACTGATAATTTCTTTCATCCACCTGCTGGAGAAGGGTAACCTTCCCATTTTCTTCCATCCGTATCTCAAAATCATTCAGAGGCAGCGAAAAGCCCAGACCCGTTGCTTTCAGAAAACTCTCTTTCAGGGTCCAGATACGGTAGAATGCTTCCTTCTGCCTCTGTTCTCCCTGCTGCCCTGCCACATACTCATATTCGCCTGGACAAAAGTATTTCTTCGCCAGAGCCAGATCCGCCTGCTGCATCCATTCCACATCACACCCCACTTCCGACTCCGCAAATACTCCCAGAACCAGCTTTTCGGAATGGGACAGATTAAAGTGAATACAGGGATATTCCGGCAGATATGGTTTGCCCTCCGGCCCACAGGCAATCAGAACATCCTTCTCCCTCAGCCCATGCCGGGAAAGTCCCAAATCCAGAAGTATACCTGCTCCCAGGGAAAGGTTTTTATCCTTCCGGAATCGGTAAGCGTCGATTTTTTCCCGGCGCGCGGGAGAAAGCATTTCATAATTTTTCCGGAAACAGATATCGTCCTCCAGTTTCCAGGCGTCCAGCCTGTACAGCCTGTCCCGCCTCATCTGTCCAGCTCCACAATAGTATTGTTCATATTCAGTACCCGCATATACTGGAAGTCTGACATTATCTTTTTCAGCAGACCGATTCCTCCCACTGTGATTTCTTCCAGTTCCTGCTCATGCTCCAGAGGATTAAAGGGGATACCGTCGTCCCGGACTCTCAGTATATATTTGTCATCCTGAACGGTAAAGCTGATATCCATATAGTTCTTTTTCCCATTCCGATAGCCGTACTGCACAATATTGGCCGCAAGCTCCTCCACCGCAAGGCCAAGGATATTGGCGTCTCTGTCATCAATCTGATGTTCTCCGCAAAATGCAAACAGCTTCTCCCGGAACGCTATGACCTCTTTCAAATCATTTTCCAGAGAGCATTCCAGAAATGTTTCATTTCTGACCTCCGGAAGCATATAAACGCCGCCCTCAGATTTTCCCTTTCGCTGGCCCCAAATCCGGTACAGGGAACCCAGCAGTATGGTAACCATCTCGCTTATCACAGCCATCGCGCATACCCCTGTCAGCCCCCACAGAAAGATTCCTCCCAGGGTCAGGGGCACAATCACCAGAAATCCCTGCAATACCGTAATCACAGTGGACAGCCCCGGCTGCAGAATAGTCTGATAATAGGACATCAGGAACTTGTTGTATACATAAAAAGGAAAGCTGCAGGCGAAGATACGCAGAGCTGTCTTACAGAGCTCCAGCATCTCCCCTTCCCCAATACCGAACAGACCCGCTATCACCTGGGGCGCCCCCAGGAAAATCACCAGCAGCGCCCCGATGGCGACGTAGCTGTAGGTAAGCACCCGTTTACAGAGGGTGCGGATTCCATAATAATCCCGCTCTCCATAGAGGATTCCTGCAATATTCTGGATAAGGCCGATAATCCCGCCCACGCAAAGTTCCGCAATCAGCACCGCATTGGCACAGACAGAATATACTGCCATGGAATCATTTCCCAGTACCCTCACAATGGTTGAATTGATAATCACAGATTTCAGGGCGGACATCAGGGTAAAAGCCCCGCTGGGAATTCCCGCCCTCACCGCCAGCTTCACATATGGAAGCAGCTTCTTATCCGGTTTCTGCAAATGCAGCATCCGCTGTCCGGAGCGTAAGTAACATACCACCGTCACCATGCCTGCCAGATAACCGATTACCGTGGAAAGGGCGCTGCCCGCCATCCCCATATGAAATTCCTTAAGAAACAGAACATCCAGCACCAGATTGATTGCATTTGCAATGATAAACAGTGCACTGCCCAGCCGGGGATGGTTATCCGCATTCATGAAATAGCAGAAAATAATGGCAAGAGTCAGAATGGGGATTCCGGCAAAATTCACCATAATGTAAGGCTTTACCAGCTCCGCCATGGCCTCGTTTCCGGCAAGGGCCATGGCCAGAGGGCCCGGCAGTATCGGTGTGAACAGTGCAAACACCAGAGAAACTGCAAGGCCGGCTCCCAGAGAGGCAGTAAGCACGCTGCCTGCCTCCCGGACATTCCGCTTCCCAAGCAGTACGGCTGCTTCCGCAGCGCCGCCCATGGCCAGTACCATGGCGGCCATCTGAAGCAGAAGCAATACGGGCATGGAAAGCTCAATGGCAGCCATGGCGTCAGGCCCCAGAATATTTCCTACAATCATGCCATCCACCACATTGCCAAGCTGCATGGCCACGGTCATCAGTATGCCCGGCAGAATATACTGGTGAATTTTTTTGTTGATCAGAAAATCATTTCGCTCCATAGGGCTTACATCCTTCCGTCAAAGAATCCCAGCGTTGCCAGTGCCTCCAGTCCATGGTTCAGGTAGTTTCCGTCCGGCATGGGCCATTTGAATCCAAGACGGTAAAGGGCCTTTGTGGTAAAGCTGTTGTCCCCGTCTATGTATGCGGAGCTGTTATCTTTATCGCTGGAAGAATATGCAATCAGTCCTGCTATCAGCTCATTTTTCTCCTCATTTTCCAGAGCCTGATTCAGGGCATTCCGGAATTCTTCATCTGTTACAGCCGCAATGGGAATCCCCAGCCGGTTCATCTGCTCAATCACATCCGCCATCTGTATCAGGTAGCTGCTGTAAGCATGGAATACCGTGAAATCCCCCTGAGAGGAGGCCAGTTTTACAATGGCTTCCGCAGTGGAGTCAATGGGAGAAAATTCTGCCGGCATATCCAGCATGGAAACCGGGAATTTTCCAAGGGCCACATAACCCCGCAGGGTGCGCATAAATCCGTTTGTCACGGAATTAATCTGGAATTCCCCGTCGCTGACCCGGCTCATCAGGTTGCCCACCCGAATCACCCTGCCTTTCATACCGGAAGCGGCCGCCTCCAGCACTGCCTGTTCCGCCCGGAACTTGGTGTCTATATATTTATTGTTCAGGCTCTGGCCAAAATACAGCTCATGTTCATGGAGCTTCTTCTCCGGCGGGAATTTACCGCCCACATTTTCTCCCGCAATACTTACGGTGGAAATCTGAATCAGCTCACGTCCGGTATTCTGGCACAGCCGAATCAGATTCAGCACGCCCTGGTAATTCACCTGCTCCAGGATATCATCTGCGGAAAAATGCTTCACACATGCGGCGCAGTTAATAATTCTGTCAAAATCATACGCTGCCAGTCCCTCCACCTGCTCTGCATTGGTAATGTCGCCTTCAATCAGGCGTATTCTGTTTCCGAACAGTTCCTCGCAGGGATTGCTGAAATAGTACACCAGCATACTCTTTAACCGTGTTTCGAGAGAAGATGATTTTCCTCTCCGAATCAGGCAGTAAATAATATTGTCCTCATGGTCAATCATATATTTTAATATATGGGCGCCCAGGAAACCATTTGCCCCGGTCAGAAGCACATTTCCAATGGAAGATGGGCGGATTTCATCCACATGCTCCTCCGTATTTCGCTGTAACATCTGTTCCAGCCCGGTGTGCGCTTCCTGATTATCCGGTACATTCCCGTCTCCTGCCTCCTTCTGTTCCATTTCCTGAATATGGCGTTCCAGCAGGAGGGGCGTCTTATAATCAAACAAATCTGCGTAGGACACCTTTATTCCCGCGCTCATACACTTCATGGCCACCTTGGAAGCTGACAGGGAGGTTCCTCCGTTCTCAAAGAAATCATCCTCAATTCCAATCTGTTCCACACCCAGAGCCATCTCAAAAATCTCACACAGCTTACGCTGAAGTTCTGTCCGGGGTTTCACATAATTTTTATTCTCCACAGTATATTCCGGCTCCGGCAAAGCCCGTTTGTCCACCTTGCCGTTGTTGGTCAGCGGCAGTTCCGGAAGCTGCATGAGCACACTGGGCACCATATAAGGCGTCAGATACTTCTGCATAAAACCGGTAAGGTTCTGCTTCTCCACCTGGCTCTCCGCCACGAAATAACCGCACAGGAACTGGCTGGAGTCTTTTTCTTTCACAAGAACCACACTGGATTTCACCGTGGGATACTGGTTCATAACATTCTCAATCTCATCCAGCTCCACCCGCAGGCCTCTGAGCTTCACCTGGTTATCCATGCGCCCCATAAATTCAATTTTTCCATGATGGTTCCATTTTGCCAGATCGCCGCTGCGGTAGGCATTACTGCCTTCAAAGGAAATAAATTTGTCCTTTGTCAGCTCCGGCTTGCCCACATAACCTCTACCTACGCCGTTTCCAATAATCAGAAGTTCTCCCGGTACCCCTGCCGGCAGCAGGTTACGGTAACGGTCAATCATCACCATCTTAATATTAGCCATGGGCTTTCCAATGGTAATCCTGTCTTCTGTTACCTGATCAAAGGCACAGCCAATGGTGGTTTCCGTAGGCCCGTACCCGTTATATACAATGGCTTCCGTACCCAAAGCTCTGATTTTCTCATAAAGGGCTTCCGGAAATGCTTCCGCCCCCACATTGAAGACCTTTATGCGGGATAATGCTTTTTTCATCTCCGGCATATCAATAATGTTAATCAGAAATGAGGGCGTACAGGTCATCATGTCCACTCCGTAATCCAGAATCAGACTGGAAAGAGCCAGCGGGTTGTGAATTTCCTCTTCGTTTGCCATGCAGACCGTAATTCCGTGATACAGCGGAATACACTCCTCCAGAATGGACACGTCAAAGGTAATGGCCGCAAATGCCAGAGACACGGTGGCATTGTACACATAAGACTGAGCCTCCACATTAAAGGGATTGTTGTCCACGTAATTTACCAGGTTCCGGTGCTCTATCATAACGCCCTTGGGTTTTCCGGTGGAACCGGAGGTATAAATACAGTAACAGAGCTGTTCCGGCCGGACGTCCACCGTTGGGTTCTCCGTATTTTTACCCTCTGCCAGCAGTTCTTCCACTGTCAGCACTCTGGCGGAAAGGCCCTGAACCAGAGGTTTGCGTTCCCTGGACAGTTCTTCCGGCATCAGGATAAATTCTGCCCCGGAATCTTCCATAATGTAACGGATTCTCTCATCGGGATATTCCGGGTCAATGGGCAGGAATGCACCTCCTGCTTTCATAATACCCTGCCTTGCGGCATAGACGTCCACGGTTCTCGGCAGCATAACGCCCACCATCTGTTCCGGTTTCAGTCCCAGTTCCAGCAAATGGTTTGCAATTTTGTTCGCATTTTCATTCAGTTCCCGGAAAGTCAGCTTCCTGCCGCAGGCAATCACCGCTGTTTTATCCGGATAGAGAGAAACCTGACGCTCAAAGAGACGGTTGGCTGTGGTCTGTTCCACCGGATAATCCGTTTTATTATAGCCGTCCAGCTCTTTACGTGCTTTCGCACTAACCATGGAAATCTCTTTTAACCGGTTCTTCTTCTGGAATTCCTGAACCACCGTAATCATGCTGTCCGTAAATCCTGCGATAGTGCTCTCCTCATACATATCCTTCCGGTATTCTGTCTGGTACAGGATTTCATCGCCGTCGATGATTACATCCACGGAAATAGGAGCCTTCGCCGTATCCAGAGAGAGTTCTTCCTGTTCCGCTTTTTCTCCGGCTATTTCCCCAAATCGGAAATTATCGCCCTGGAAGGCAAACATCAAATCCGCCCGGATTCCGTAAGTCCTGCTGATTTCTCCAAAGGAATAAATGTCATGGTTCATACTGTTCATCAACTGTTCCCCGGTTGCCCGAAGGAAATCTCCGACCTGCTGTTCTCCGTCCAGCTTACAGTAAACCGGAAGGGTTTTTACCAGCATATTGATGGTGGATGCCAGTCTGGAATCATTTCTGCCGTTGTAAATAGTAGTAAATACTGCTTCTTCTTTGTAAACATACTGCCCCGTCACGAAACCAAAGGCCGCTGTAAACAATGCGTTCATGGTAATCTTCTGAGATTTGCAGAACTTTTGCAGCTCCTTACGATTTATCTGCTCTGTCCTCCGGTACATACCCGGCCTGGGCCTGTCGTTCTTCCTGCAGTCTTTTGCCGGCAGAAAATCCGTATCGCAGCCTTTAAATATGGAATCATAATATTCTTTTGCCAGAGAATATTCCGGCCCCTCCAGCAGTTTCTGCTCCATCAGAGAGACTTCAAACCCGCTGAACTCCTCCTGCCGGGGCACATTGCCTTCATAAGCACGGTTCACATCCCGCAGGAAAATGCCGCAGGATTCCCCGTCGCTGATAATATGATGAAATTCCAGAAACAAGTATTTTCCATCCGATGTATCGTATAACTGAATGCGGAACAGACGGTCCCCCAGAAGCTGGTAGGGCTTCACCAGTTCTTCCCGGCACAGGGAAGTTCTGATTTCCGCTTCAAAAGGCTGGCTGTCATTGCGCTTCTGGCGTATATCGCCGTTTTCATCCATATACAACGTGGTTTTGATATAGGGATGGGCCTCTACCGTCTCTTCCACTGCCCGTTTCAGCCACTGCAAATCCACCTGTTTTCCAAGACGGAACAGGAATGGAATATTGTAAATCGTCGTTCCCGGATTGGCTGCGCATTCCACAAAAATGCCGTTCTGAGTCTGGGTTAAGGGATAATCTTCCTGCTTCTCATAGACTTCCCCCTGGCCTTTCTGACCTGTCAGGAACTTCTCCAGCTTTTCCACCGTATCATGTTCCTTTAAATCTTTATTCCGAATCACTGCCCCGTCAAAGGCTTCTGAAAGCAGCACATTTAATTTTACCGCTCCAATGGATGTGAGTCCCGCCTTATAAATATCCGTGGTCACGCCAAATTCCCTGTGGCCCACCACTTCTGCCACACAGTCAAAAATTTTCTCCTGGATTTCTCCCTCCGGCAGAACAAGTGTTTCCTGCTTCCGCTCCGGCATGGGCAGGGCCCGCTTATTTACCTTCTGATTCTGATTCAGGGGAATTTCATCTATCTGCATGGTGACTGCCGGAACCATATAAGGCGGCTTGCTCTCCTCAATAAAACCGTGCAGCGCGTCCACATCCACCGTCTCATCGCTTACCACATAGGCGGCAATGTATTTTCCTCCGGAAGGCTCGTCAAAAGCTGCCACCGTGGCGTCTTTAATCCCCGGAAATCTGCGGATGATTTCCTCCACCTCAGTCAGCTCAATGCGGAATCCACGGATTTTCACCTGTCCGTCCCGTCTGCCGATAAACTGAACATTTCCGTCCGGCAGAAAACGCACGATATCTCCTGTATGGTAGATCCTGTCATAGCCTTCCCGTCTGCAGAAAGGATTTTCCGTATAGACTTCCTGTGTCTTCTCCGGCCGGTTCAGGTACCCTCTGGACACCTGATAACCTGCGATACACAGTTCCCCCGGTACCCCTGCCGGAAGCCTTCTGCCCTGGCTGTCCAGCACATACAGCTTCATATTATCCAGCGGTTTTCCAATGGGGAATTCCGCCTCATATTCCCGGAAGGGATAAGTCGTGGAAAAAACAGTACATTCCGTAGGCCCGTACACATTGTAATACCTGGTGCTGCCTTCCGGCTCAAAGGGCGTCAGGGCCTCCCCGCCCATGGACAGATACTGAAGTGTCTCATGCTTCATACTGGTGGCAAAAGCCCGTCCTATCTGAGTAGTCATAAAGGAGTGGGTGACCTTATGCTCTCTGAAATACTCATCCAGCCCCTGTAAATCCAGACGGATGGATTCATCAATAATATGTACCTCTCCGCCGGTAATCAGTGCGGGATACATATCCATCATATTGGCGTCAAAGCCATAGCTGGCATAAGCGGCCACATGGCTCTCTTCTGTCAGCTCATAATACCTCCGGTACCAGTGGCAGAATGCCGCGATATTGCCGTGCTCCAGCATACAGCCCTTGGGCACTCCCGTGGAGCCGGAAGTATATAACAGGATAAACAAATCTTCCGGTTTCGGAGGCTCCGGAATCTGCTCCGCTTCCGGCAGAGACGAAATCTCCTTCGTCAGAAATGTCTGCCCCTGCCATTCCGGTACCAGCGGCAGCAGTTCTTCGTCGGCAATCAGAAGTTTTACATCGGCGTCTTTCATCATAAATTCCAGCCGCTCTTTGGGGTAAGTGGGATCCAGAGGCTGGTAGGCCCCTCCTGCCTTGGATACTCCAAGGGAGGCAATGGCCATAAATTCGCACCTTGGAATCAGCACGGCCACCGCCTGCTCTCTGCCAATCCCCACACCTGCCAGATAAGCGGCAAGACGGTCTGTCATATCGTCCACCTGTCTGTAGGTATAGTTCCTGTCCTGATATACCACTGCAATGCGCTCCGGAGTCTTTTCGGCCTGTTCCCGGAACAAATCCACAATGGTTTTGCTCCTGTCATACGCTGCTTCCGTCTGATTCATCCTGTCCAGAAGCTGAATATCCAGTTCCGATACCAGGGAAATCTCCCGGAAGGTTTCACAGGAAAGCATTCCCTTTAACACCTGCTGCAGCATCCTCAGCAGGCCTCTCGCCGTCTCCTCCCGATAGCAGTCCACCCGGTATTCCAGGGAAATCTCGTAACCCTCCCGGTTCTTCATCACCATCACGGAAATATCCGCCTGCACATCTCCGGTGGCAAGGGGCCGGGCCGGATACTGTTCCCCTTCCAGCGTCAGTCCGTTCAGCATTTCTCCCTGATATACAAACAGAATATCTGACGCAACTCCGTAATTTCCGGCCAGCTCCGCAAAAGAAATACAGTCGTGGCTCATCAGTTCGTAGAATTCCTGCTGGAATTCCTGCAGAGCGGTTTCCACCGGACTGGTTTCCTCCCAGGAGCGGTAAACAGGCAGCGTCCGGACGAACATTCCTGTAGACTGCGACAGATTTACACTGTGCCGCCCGTTGTTTACCGTGCAGAAACAGCTCTTATTTTCCCCGCTGTATTTACCCAGAACATAGGAAAATGCGCCCAGAAACAGAGTGTTCTCGGAAATCCCTTTCTGTCTTGCAAACTGCTCCACCTCCATACAGGAAACTTCTTCTCCCAGAGACAGCCTTACCTCTCTGCTTCGAGGGCTGACTGTCTGTACTTTATAATCCTTCCGCAGAGATTCTCCCGGTTCTTCTCCCTCCAGCCTGCTTCTGAAATACGCCTGTGCTGCCTGATACCGGGGCGTTTCTTTCAGGGTTTCCTCATAAACTGCCATATCCGTCATGGATATTTCTTCCGCCTTCGGCTCCTTCCCCTGATACAGCAGGGATATTTCATCCAGAAATACCTTTGTGGAAGTACCGTCAAAGATAATATGGTGCACATCAAACAGAAAATAACAGCGTCCCCTGCTCTCATATAAGGCCATGCGGTACAGAGGTTCCCCTTCCAGAGAGAATGGACGGACGAAAGCCTTCTTCACTTCCTCCATATCTTCCGTTTTCCCTGTCTCAACCTCCGCTTTCAGGAATTCCGGATGCATCACCATGGATGGAACCCCGTTGCTCAATGCAATATTGATTCCAAAGGACGGATGAGCAGCCACCGCCTTTTGTACCGCCTGAATAAACCGGTCTTTGTCAAGGGTTCCCGGCAATTCACAGCACATTGGTATATTGTACATGGTTCCTTCCGGCTCATTGATACACTCCAGATAAACCCCCATCTGAGAATCTGTCAGGGGAAATTCTTTCCGTTTCCCGGTATATTTTGGGATTACATCCTCCTCTGTTTCGGCCAGAAGACCCGCAATCTTTTCCGGCGTCCTTCCCCTTAAAATCAGCTCCGGCGTTACAGCAGATTCTTCCAGAATTTCCGCCAGCTTCAGTACATTGATGGAATCGCCGCCCAGTCTGAAGAAATCATCTTCCCTTCCCACGGTTCCGCAGTGAAGGACTTCCTCAAAACCTTTGCAGATACTCCGCTCTCTGTCATTTTCCGGCTCTTTGTATTCCGCCTTGTATTCGTCCATATCCGGCGGCAGCAACACGGTACGATCCAGCTTGCCGTTGGTATTTTTGGGCAGAGCTTCCAGCCGTTTGAAAAAACGGGGCACCATATAGTCCGGCAGATTTTCTTTCAGGGAAGCGCGAATCCTCCCTTCTATTCCGGCGGAAGGCTCCGTCTGTTCTTCTGCCACATAATAGCCGCAGAGATAATTCTGGCCGTTCTTATCCTGAAAATCTTTCACAACTGCATTTTCCACGCCCGGCACTGCCGCCATCTGAATTTCAACTTCCCCGGTTTCCACCCGCTGCCCGTTGATTTTCACCATCCAGTCTTTCCGGTTCATATAGAGGTAATTCCCGTCCGGCAGTTTTTTTACCATATCCCCCGTATGTACCAGAACTTTTCCGTCTTCCTGTTTCTGAAAGGTCCGTGCAGTCTGTTCCGGCAGATTCAGATATTCTTCCGCAAGAATGCCCCGAATGCACAGTTCTCCTTCTTCTCCTTCCGGAACCTCGTTCCCTTCTCTATCCAGCAGGAAAAATTCCAGCCCTCCTATCGGTTTGCCAATAGGTGTATTGGCCATGGCTTCTTCTATCTTATAGAAGGCCGCGGCCGCGGCAGTTTCACTGGCACCATAACAATTATATATCTCAAATCCGTCTCCCACAAGATTTGATACGCGTTCGCTTCCGGTAAGCACTATCTTCAGCGCCTTCCCTTTGTTCCGGAACAGACGCAGTATCTGGGGGCTGATAAAGCTGCAGACAATATCATGTTCGGCAAAATAATCTTCCATCAGGCGCACGTCTTTGCGCACTTCCTCCCCCAGAATATGGACACAGCCTCCGCCGCTTAACACGCTATAGCATTCCATAATCAGAACTACAAAAGACAGGGGAGCCGTCGACGCCATCACATTCTGTTCATACAGGCCGACTACATGTTTCGTCCGCCAGATTCCCTGTGAAAAGCTGGCCATGGCATGAACGATACCCTTGGGACGTCCTGTGGAACCGGAGGTATAGACAATCATCGCCCGGCTTCTGTCCTGCCTTATCTGATATTCCACCGGCTCAAACTGCCTGATATCCGCAAACCAGTCTGCATCAATCTTTACCGCTGCCTGGCAGTCCTTCTGAATATAGTCAAGACGTTCCCTGGGATATTCCGGCAGCACAGGAACAAAGGCTGCGCCCGCCATCAGAATCCCCAGTTCCGCCGCCACATACTCCATTCTCCGGTCCATACATACCAGAACCGCTGCTCCGCCTGTGATGTTGGAGCGAAGAAGTTTTGCCGCCGCTCTGCGGCCTAAATCATCCAGTTCCCGATACGTTGTGCTCCGGGTTCCATGGTAGTCCACAATGGCTGTTTTTTCCGGATACTCCTGTACCATACGCTGAAAATCATCCAAAAAATTCATATATTTCCTCCTTCCGGGTCAGATTAATGTTACTCTTTTTCGGGAGATACCGGATTCTGTTTCAGATAGGTTTCCACCCTCGTCCTGACATTTTCCCGCAGATTTTCGTAATAAAAGTCATAGTCATGGCCATGCAGGCTCTCCGGCCCGAACAGCTCTGCCGGAGCATAGTCCGCATCCTTTGCCGTACAGATGACCACGCCCCGTTCCGTATCCAGCTGCGCGTCTGCAATTCCCTGGATAATTTCATACTCTCCCGTTTCCTCATTCAGAATGCGGCTTCCCAGATTCTCCTCAAATCCGGCATAAGTATCATCCCGGCTCCAGTTAATTGGATTAATACTTATGGCGCCCGGTTCCACCACCAGATTATCCTGCCCTTTGTTTCCTGTCCCTTCCGTGTTCCAGGATACAATCACACCCGTGTCGTCAGCGCCTTCGGCAAATTTCAGATAAGGGTGTTCCTCCAGAAAGGTTTCGGTAATGGAAAATCCGATGGGATATGCCGCCACCATGCGCTCATAGTATTCCGGATGGGCCTGCATATACTCTCCCAGAACAATTTTCGTCATAATGGAGCCCTGAGAATGTCCCGCAATGATAAAGGGCCTGCCTTCGTTATAATGCTCGAAATAATAATCCAGAGCGGCATATATGTCTGTGCGCTGTTCCTTCCTCTGATATGCTTCCAGTTCTTCATGGCTTAAGCCTGAAACCCGGTAAATATTGCTCTGCCGGTAGAATGGAGCAAACACATTGGTGGATTCCTCAAAAACCGTCCCCTGGTTCCCGTAAACATCCCTGGCTCTGTCCTGCACCTTCTGATTGTCAATATCGCAGATTGGTTTTGCATCTTCTGAATCATCCAGGTAACAGGTGGGATAAATATAAAAGGTATCTACCTCATGGGTGATTTCCGGAATCTTCATCCAGTTTTCTTTTTTTGAATAATCCGAAGGCGTCCCTTCCAAATCTGTAATTTCAAAGGAATCCGCCTTCTCCTGTGATTCCTCTCCCGTTTCTTTTCCTGCATCTGCAGGCTGTTTTTCCTGACTGCTGCAGGCCAGACAGCCGCAGAGCAGAAGGCAGAATGCCAGCACGGCTATCCTGCTCCGGATGCGGGAAATCTCCATACTTTTTCTCATAAATGCGTACCTCCTGATGATGTAATGGCTCAGAATCCCGCAGCAGGGACAATCAGAAGCGCGGGATTCCAGACTCGGAGTGCGTCTGAAAAATATTTTCAAACACACTCCGGCATATTATAAAGCCACTATAACATTTCCAAAATCGGAATTCTATAAGATGGGATATTTCATGACTGTTCAGGGACAAAAAATACCCTGGCAAACTGACATGTGAACTGAAAGAACTTCATGCAGGTAAAACTTCGATATTTAACAGCCTGCACAATGTCCTGAAACATTGAAAATCTATTGTATATCAGACGGATATTCCGCATTTATCCGTCTCATTTCAGACATTAAAATAATAAGAAAAATAATTTTTCTTAAACTCCGCTATCCTGTTCCGTGAAATATAGATAACCATCTCGTTATCCATTACAATCTTTTCCCGCTCTACCTGAGAAATATGCTCCATATTCAGAATATAGGAGCGGCCGCACCTGCCAAACCGGGGGAATTCTTTCAGCAGCTCCCAGAGCTTTCCGGCTGTCATGCGTACTTTGCATTTTCCCCCGGTCAGATACAGAATCTGATAGTTTTTCTGTGATTCACAGTAAATGATCTCCTCCGGCTGTATCCTGCGGATTCCCCCATTGACCTTCACCATAATCTGCTGCTCTCTGTCACGGAAAATCTGCCGGACAGCAGTATCCATGGCGTGAAAAAACTGCCGCTGTTCCAGAGGTTTCACAAGATACTGAACTGCATCCACACCATAAGCCTCCAGCGCATGTTCCGTTGAAGTAGTCAGAAACACAATAGGTAAATTCAGTTCCAGACGCCGCAGTTCCTCAGCCACTTCTATTCCGTTTTTTTCGGACATGAAAATATCCAGAAGCAGCAAATCCGGCACACTGTTTCCTTCCCTGATTCTCTTCAGCAATGCTTCTCCGTCCGTAAACCGTTCGGTTTTGTATTCCACTGCCTGCCCCGTTTCCCCATACTCTGCCAGAAATGCTTCAATCCGGTCCAGTTCCTTTTCTTCATCGTCACATATTCCTATCAGATACAATTTCCCATATCCTCCGTAAATCCAAATGATGCCGCTTATGTATTATAATACCCCTTTTTCCGGATATCGTCCAGGGTGCCTGACAGAATTTCACAGGAAATATTCCGGCTCCCTGCGCACAGATTTCAACGGCCCCAGCTTCTGCTCCATGGCTTCCTGCATGGATGGCGGCAGCACGCGGACATGCTCCGGACAATTGCAAACACAGGCCATACATAAAATACAGTCTTTCAGCTCTGTGACTGTCCTGCCTGCTTCTATCCGCACCGCACCCGTGGGACAGACAGCGCTGCATTTGCCGCACTGGTTACAGGAATCCGAAGAAACCGGCGTGGCGGCAACGGTCATCTCCTTCTTATAAGGATAATTTCCCGGAACTTTTACGGAACCTTCCGGGCATTCCTTCATTTTTTTCAGTACCTTTTCCGCAAATTCCAGAATTTCTTTTCTGTCCTGCTCATCCGGCCTGCCTTCTCCCACTTCCGGCACGATAGAATGCCGGGCCACCAGAGCCGCCGAGCCAATCACCTGAAATCCCCTCTGCTCCATGATCTGATTCAGCTCCAGAAGGGCGTCCTCATAAGCCCGTGTCCCGTAAACAGCCAATGTAACTGCCTGCTTTCCATTTCCCTCCAGCGCTGCCAGTTTCTTTGCAGCTATTGCCGGAATTCTGCCGCCGTATACCGGTACTGCAATCACTGCCAGATTCCCCTCAGGCTGCTTTACTTCCTGTTCTCTGCTGCCCAGATTTACAGCCTCCACCTGCTCTGCAATTCCCGTGCAGAACAGCTCTCCCGCCTGTTTCGTTCCTCCTGTGGGACTGAAATAATAAAACTCTGCGGTATGAAACATATGTATCTCCTCTTTTTCCTTTCGTAGCCTGCTCCGTATCCGTATTATTTTATTATACCGGAGGATTCCAGGATGGACAAGCAATTTTTATTCTACAAAAAAGATACTTTTATGCATTAGCGTGACACAGTATTTACTGTAAGAATAGAGCAGGGGAAGAACCATCTTCCCCCTGCCCGCCGCGCGCGAGCGGATTGCGCAGCAATAGATTTCCTCTCCGCAAGCTGCGCATCCCGCCCGGAGGGCTTTATCTTATAGGAAATCCATATACTTTAGTACTTCACAGTGACACGGTATTTCCTGTCAGATAAAAAAGAACTGCTAACACCCATCGCATTAACAGTTCTTCTCTTTCAGAATTTACAGTTGGAATATAAGGTTCCTCCTCAGTCCCCAATATCCGTATGGCCCTGCTCAAATTCCCACTGCAGGCCATATTTATCAATAAAGTAAAAATATTTTGTATTTCCCAGAATATCCGCCGCCTTCTGTTTCGCCTGCGCATCACGCTCTTTCGCCTGATCAAAAAAGACAAACTCAGAAGGCTCTGTTTTGCTGATCTGATATACCTTATATTCCTGCGTTGTATTGATAAGCGTAACATCAGGCTGCGCCTTTATATATTCAAAGGCTTCTTCGATATTCGTTATTTTCAGCGCCACGTGCCTTGCTCCGCTGATATCATTTGCTGCAAATATAATCGGCTCTTTCCTTCCCTCCGGTTTGTGGTAACACATGAGTTCCAGCGTCAGACGGGTTCCCGGCACATCCATAAAACCGATGGAAACGTCGCCCTCCTCTGCTTCTCTGATAAATCCTCCTGCCTGAAAAAATCCCTTATTCTTCCAGTGGGGAATATACTGATTTGCAACTGCACCCAAAATCCTTTCGTAATATGCAAATGCCTGTTCCACATCATCCACAAAAATACATACATGTGATAATCCTGTAAACTTTGGTTTTTCCATTGTAATCCTCCTCGTCTGTCTGCTCTGGCAAACCTTGTTTTTTATTTCAACAACCCATGATCTCTCGCCAGATTCTCTATGCTTCTGTCATAGGTAGCCTCTGCTTCTTTTGAAAAAAAACATGCAGGAACCCCTTCCTCATGATCCCGGTGATGCGCGACACAGGCACAGCACTTCCCATGATTCGGACAATCAAAGGTACAGGGGCAGGGCCTGCTATTGTCACAGTTGTTCATAATTTTTCCTTTCCTTCCTCTTTCGCAAATGGCATAATTTTATCTTACAGTAAATACTTTCATCTAAATACTTCCGCATGAAAAGGTACTTTCTGTAAGATAACAAAAAAACCACTGAAACAGTGGTTTTTTTCATATTTGGCCGTTTTTCTGGCATATCTGGTAAAAGACTGTAAGAAACATTTTGCAAATACGGGAAATTCATTCAATTCCGTGTCTCCTGCCTGCAGAAGAAATCCATATATGCTCTCCGCACTTCCCGTCTGCTCCTTCTCGGAACAGGGATTTTTCCATCTGACATCTCCAAGGTACCCTCTGAAACCCTCCGTACAAACATGAGATTTGCAATGTAGGAAGCTCCAACCCGAATAAACTCAGGGTATTTGCCCAGTTCCTCATACACCTGCGTTATCTTTCCACGCTGACGCAGCGTCTCCCTGCCGGAAAGATGTACAAGGAAATAGTGGCCCTGAGATTCCAGGAAGATAATCTCACTGATACGTACACGGTACAGGCCATCCACACAGGCAAAAGAAATCATCGCTTCCTCCGGCATTTTCGCCACCGCGCGGTCAAGGGCTTCGGAAAACTGTCTCTGTGTAAATGGCTTCAGCAGATAATGAGTAGCGTTCATTGCAAATGCAGTTACCGCATATTCATCACTCATTGTCAGAAAAATAACACTGGTATCCGGGCTCTTTGCAAGCAGTTCCTTCGCTACGTCTGTACCGGGAATACCGGGCATACAGATATCAAGAAGAACAATATCATAAATTTTTTCTTTTTCCACAGCATTTAAAATATCCAGTGCCGAATGATATTCATCCAGCTCAAAACAGATTTCAGGATGGGCCCTGGCATAAGCGCCGAGAGCCTCTGAAATTTTTTCCAGTTCCCTCTGTATATCATCACAGACTGCCACCCGGAACAACAGCATTTTCATCACCAGCTTTTCATTATTTTATTATATTTTTATGCGCTAAGCAGGGCGCATCCTGTTCCGATACGCCCTGCCACGTTTCTTACTCTTTCGCTATTCCTGTATGTAATGAACATGCAGCAGTTCATGCTCCCGGTTCTTCAGTAAATCGCTGTAGAGTGTTTCCACCACCGGATTTTCTTCGCTTCGTTTAATCTGCATTGCCTTATCGTTCTTATAAAGGCCTTCGGCACGCATACGTTTCTCAGTGGAACGGGCAAAGGGCTGTCCTGCACCGGCCACACATCCGCCCGGACATGCCATCACTTCCACAAAGTCAAAATGTTCTTCTCCGCTCTCTATTTTCTGCAGCAGATTATCCGCATTGCCAAGGCCGCTGACAACGCCGATACGCACCGTGCGTTCGCCCAGAGGCAGTTCGCATACTTTAACGCCTTCCATGCCGCGCAGACCGATAAATTCAATTTCTTTCAATGCCTTCGGGCTTTTGTCTTCCACCACCCGGCGCACTGCCGCTTCCGTAACGCCGCCGGTAGCTCCGAAAATTACGCCGGAGCCGGAATAAATGGAAAAGGGCATATCATAGGCTTCCGGCTCCAGACGGTCAAACCGGATTCCGATTTCCTGCAGCATCACAATCACTTCCTCGGAAGTGAGCACATAATCCACATCGGGAATACCGTTCCGTTTAAATTCTTCTCTGGAAGCCTCGAATTTCTTGGCTGTACATGGCATAACTGCCACGGATACCGTTTCTTTTCCTTCTTTTTTATCCTGTTTCTTATAATATTCCTTCACCACCGCTCCGAACATTTCCATGGGTGATTTGGAGGTGGACACATATTTCATCAGATGAGGGTACTGTGTCTCCACAAACCGAATCCATCCGGGACAGCAGGAAGTAAAGAGGGGATAGTTCCGGTCTTTTTCCTCCAGTGCTTCTATCAGCTCCTGGGACTCTTCCATAATGGTTAAGTCTGCTCCAACGGAAGTATCGAAAATAGCGTCCACGCCCAATTTCCGCAGAGAAGCCACCAGCTTGCCAATGGTATTTTCTCCCGGTTCATAGCCATAGGCTTCTCCGATTGCCACCCGGACTGCCGGAGCAATCTGGACTACCACCCGTTTATCGGGATTGTGAATTGCTTCCCATACGTCGTGGCTGTCCCGTTTGATGGTAATGGCTCCGGTGGGACATACCGCCGCACACTGTCCGCAGTTCACACAGTTGGTATCTGCAATATCCCTGCCGAATGCAGTGGAAATTTCCATTTTGGAACCCCGGTGAGCAAAATCAATTGCTCCCACATGCTGGATTTCACTGCAGACGCGCACGCAGTCGCCGCAGAGAATACATTTGTTGGGATTGCGCACAATTGCTTTGGAGGATGTGTCAATGGACCGGATGGGATTGGTGTTTTCAAACCGCACCCCAGGTATTCCAAACCTGGTTGCCAGCTCCTGCAGCTTGCATTTTCCATTTTTCTCACAGGTGGTGCAGTCCCGGCAATGGGCCGCTAACAGCAGCTCCAGAATACGTTTTCTGTGATAGTAAAGCTGGGGCGTATTGGTACGGATTTCCATTCCGTGTTTCGGCGGTGTGGAACAGGAGGCAATAATGCCGCCCCACTGGTCTTCGACCACACACATCCGGCACGCTCCGTAAATGGATAAATCCGAATAATAACAAA
Source organism: uncultured Eubacterium sp. (assembly GCA_949959185.1). Taxonomy (GTDB): domain Bacteria; phylum Bacillota; class Clostridia; order Lachnospirales; family Lachnospiraceae; genus Petralouisia. Next base: position 94,336 of record CATLIX010000005.1, read on the forward strand.
AGGTCGGTAAGATAATCCCTGCTTTCCGAATGACTGCAAGAATGTTTTTTTCATCGGTAAACGCTACGCGCTCCCCATCAATTATCATATATTTTTCCATATCAGCCACCCTCCTACACTTCTTTTACCGCGTGGAAATTACAGCCGTCCCGGCAGGCTCCACACTTAATACATTTCGTCGTATCAATGGTAAACGGTTTCTTAATTTCACCCGAAATTGCTCCCACGGGACATACTCTTGCACATTTGCTGCAGCCCTTGCAGAGTTCCGGGTCAATCTGGAAGTTTACCAGCGCCTTACACTGTCCGGCAGGGCATTTCTTATCCACCACATGGGCAAGGTATTCTTCCCGGAAATATTTCATGGTGCTTACCACAGGAGAAGCCGCTGTTTTTCCAAGGCCGCAGAGTGCCGTTGCGGAAATGGTTTCCGCCAGTTCTTCCAGCAACGTGATATGCTTCATGGTTCCCCGGCCTTCGCAGATATCGTTTAACAGCTCCAGCATCCGCTTGGTGCCTTCCCGGCAGGGAATACATTTGCCGCAGGATTCATTCTGGGTAAAGTTCATGAAAAACCTTGCCACTTCCACCATACAGCTCTTATCATTCATCACCACAAGCCCGCCGCTTCCAATCATGGCGCCTACTTTTTTCAGGGAATCAAAATCCAGGTGCAAATCCAGATGATCTTCCGTGGGGTTAATGCAGAGACATCCGCCGGAAGGCCCGCCGATCTGAACTGCTTTAAACTCGCCGCCTTTGACGCCGCCGCCGATGTCAAAAATCACTTCCCGCAGAGTGGTTCCCATGGGAACTTCAATCAGGCCTGTGTTCATAACATTTCCTGTGAGGGCAAATGCCTTTGTTCCGTGGTTTTTATCGGGCCCTATGGTTTTGTACCAGGCAGCGCCTTTGTTGATAATGGGCGGAACATTGCAGTATGTCTCCACGTTGTTCAGAACCGTAGGCTTTTCAAATAATCCCTTTTCCACGGTACGGGGCGGTTTTACCCTGGGCATACCCCGGTTTCCTTCAATGGAAGCTGTCAGAGCAGAACCTTCTCCGCAGACAAAGGCCCCTGCGCCCTGGCTGATTTTTAACTCAAAGTCAAAGCCGGAATTCAGGATATTTTTGCCCAGCAACCCTTTTTCTTCTGCCTTACTGATAGCGGTCTGAAGACGTTCTACCGCCAGCGGATATTCCGCACGTACGTAAATATATCCGTAATGGGCGCCCGTAGCAATTCCGGCAATCAGCATACCTTCAATCACACGATGGGGATCTCCCTCCATCATACTACGGTCCATAAAGGCTCCCGGATCTCCCTCGTCACCGTTGCAGACCACATATTTCACTTCTTCTTTCTGAGCAAGAACCTGAGACCATTTCCGTCCCGTGGGGAAGCCACCGCCGCCCCGGCCCCGCAGGGAAGCCTCGGACACTTCGTCCACAAGCTGCTGAGGCGTCATATCAAACAATGCTTTTGCCACTGCGCTGTAACCGCCCACTGCTATGTATTCCTTGATGGATTCTGCATTGATACGCCCGCAGTCTTCCAGAGCCACACGGGTCTGCTGTTTGTAGAAGGGAATATCTTCCTGCTTCTCATAGGATTTTCCTTCCTGGTCATGGTAAACCAGACGGTCAATCACACGGTCGTTTACAATGCTCTCCTCGATAATTTCTTCACAGTCTTCTACTTTTACCCTGATGTACAAAAGGCCTGCCGGCTCAATACGGAGCAGAGGCCCCATCTCGCAGAACCCGTGACAGCCGGATTTTTTCAGGCCCACACTTTCGTCATGGGGTTCTTTCTCCAGCTTCAGGGCACATTTGATTCCCCGCTCCATCATGATTTCCTGCAGCCTTGCATAAATGTTCAGAGAACCGCCGGCCACACATCCGGTTCCGGCACAGATTAAAATCTGCTTTTTCTGGGTTTTTAAAGAAGCTGCATACTCTTTTCTTCTGGCTTCCAGTTCTTCTCTCGTATTAATTCTCATCTGCAGCCTCCTCTCCGGCCACTGCGCCTTCTTTCAGTTCTTTAATCAGTTCCCTTGCTTTTTCCGGGGTCATGGCAGGATGTACCACATCATTTACCGTACACACCGGGGCAAGCCCGCAGGCTCCCAGGCAGGATACTGTCTCGACGGTAAACATCATATCATCTGTGGTAGGTTTTGCTTCCGTAACCCCCAGCAGGCTGCGGATTTCATTTAAAATAGCGGTAGACTGGCGCACATGGCAGGCAGTCCCGTCACAGATTTTGATTACATATTTTCCTTTTGGCTCCAGTGAAAAATTCTCGTAAAAAGTAGCCACCCCATACACTTTCGCCTCGCTTAAATGCAATTTTTTTGCAATATAGCAGAGCATTTCTTCCGGCAGATAGCGGTACACCTTCTGAATATCCTGCATTATGGCGATCACCGCTGTCTGGTTGTAATCATGAGATTCCAGAATCTCATCCAGTACCTTTTGATCCTTTGTTTCCAATCCTTCTCCTCCTTGTCAAATCCGGATTTGTCTGTTTCATTAACAGTATAACATTGTTAAATAATTAACTCAATCACTTTGTACAGAATTCTTCCTGTTTTTCCATTGTTTTTTGTCATATTTTTCCGGTTGTACAATTTTAGTGGAACAAAGTGGGCAGGCCCACAGGGGATCCCCTGCCCCATTTATGGGGAATTGGCCTACACATTTTACTGCGCCGAGTGCAGTTGCGTTAGCGACTAATATCTCTTGCACGAGTGCGCATCCCACCCGGAGGGCTTTATCTTACAGGAAAGCCATATACTTTAGCACTTCACAGTGGCACGGTATTTTCTGTAAGAAAATAAAACCGCAAAACCGTGAAAAACTTATTTCCACGCATTTTAGCGGTTTTCCTGTGTGTCAATTCTGGTGTTGCGGGATTCCTTTCATTATTATTTCCGCACAAAGGTTACCAGTTATTCCAAATCCTCAATTCGGCCTGTTTGAATCGCTGCAATATTTTTCTTAATTCTGTTTTCAGACCATTCCCACCAACGGAGTTTCAGTAATTCAGAAATCACATCGTCCGAAAACCGTTTTCGTATCGGCTTTGCAGGAACACCTCCGACAACCGTATAAGGCGGTACATCTTTTGTAACAACTGCCCGTGTACCAATAATCGCTCCATCACCAATCGTGACACCAGATAAAATAACCGCTTCAAAGCCAATCCAGACATCATTGCCGATTACAATATCGCCTTTGTTATCCCATGCACCTGTAATCTCCTTTATATCCAACTCCCATTCCTCAAAAAATATTGGAAATGGATATGTTGAAATTGAAGACATTATATGATTTGCACTGGTAAACAAAAACTTTGCTCCACAGGCAACAGAACAGAACTTACCAATTTGTAACTGATCTAGTACAATGTTTCTTTGATAACCATATACTTTTTTCTTCCATTTTTTTATAAAATATGCAATAATATCTTAAC
>CATLIX010000006.1 GCA_949959185.1 uncultured Eubacterium sp.
CGGTAACCAATCCGCCGCAGGCAATGGGGGCGGCTCTGTCAGACCGACAGTTGGGGTGCAACTCCCGTGGCGTCAGTTCGCTGCTGACCGTTTGGTGACTTCCCTTTGCGTTATCACGCATCAGCATTTTCGGGGTGTCGGGGACAAATAGAAAATGCCTTTTATCATAATGCCAGATGCAGGGCGGTCTATCGGAACAGGGCTTGTTTTATGTGCTTTCGACTTTAAATACTTCCTTGCGTCTGGCTGTTACATAGGCAGGGTATTCCTGCCTAAATCCAGATAGGAGGTTCTAAAGAATATGGAAAGAACAATTAGGCGTGGCGACATCTACTACGCAGAGCTTAATCCCGTTGTCGGTTCGGAGCAGGGCGGCATACGACCCGTACTTATCATTTCTAATGATATAGGAAATAGCCATAGCCCGACAGTCATTATCGCTGCCATAACAGGTAAAACACAGACAAAGGCAAAATTACCGACACATACCGAAGTAAAGGATGTTGAGGGGCTTGACAGGGACTCTATCATCCTGCTTGAACAGATACGGACGATTGATAAGCGACGTTTGCGGGAGTATATGGGAACTCTTGACAAGCGTTTTCTTCCTGCAATGGACAAAGCGTTGGCAATTAGTATTGGTTTAAACGGATATTCGCAATGCCCGATGAAGCAGGGCAGGCTCTCGGCTTCTTTACCTGCTCATGAATGTTGTCCGCTGCATGATGACAGCGTTCAAAAAAAGGATTAGCTCCCTCGTTATATGGTACAATCATTCGCTCATACATTGAGAATGAGGGAGGTGTTGCCTGTTGGAGCATAGAGAATTTAGGTATGTTGGCGAGCCTGTTCCAGAATTAAATGAGCAGGAACACGCAGCATTTCTTATGAATTTTCAAAGGTCAATCCTTTTATCATTAGAAAAACGGAATCTGTTGACCGCATCACAGCGGGAACGCTGTTTGCTTGAGCTTGAAAAACAATATCGTCTAAATTAGAAAAAAGCAACGTCAGGCATAACCGCTTGACGTTTTTACATAGTCAAGTGTGAGAATTACAAATTTGCACATTCGACATACCATTTTCAATTAACTATACTGAAAATACGGCAAGGGATTGTCGGGAAAGGAGATATTCTTATGTCAATAGATAAATACGAAACCCTAAATCAAGAAAGGAAGATACAGCACACAAAGAGAAAGGTTGCCGCATACTGCCGTGTGTCTACGGACAACGAAGACCAGGCAAATTCATTTGAAAGCCAGCAGCGTTATTTCAGACAATATATAGAACGTAATCCCGATTGGGAGCTTTATGAAGTGTTCGCAGATGAAGGCATCTCTGGTACGAATACAAAAAAACGGAAAGAATTTAACCGCATGATTGCGTGTGCAAAGAACGGTGATTTTGATTTGATTGTAACAAAAGAAATCTCCCGTTTTGCGAGGAATACCCTTGATAGTATATTCTATACCCGTGACCTCAAAAAGCACGGCGTGGGTGTTATCTTTATGAATGATAACATCAACACTTTAGACGGCGATGCCGAGCTTCGCCTTGCCATTATGTCCTCGATTGCACAGGAGGAAAGCCGTAAGACTTCCGAGCGTGTGAAATGGGGGCAGAAACGCCAGATGGAGCAGGGAGTTGTGTTTGGGCGGAGTATGCTTGGCTACGATGTGAAAGATGGCAAAATGTATATTAACGAGGATGGGGCAAAAGTTGTCCGTCTTATCTTCCATAAGTTTGTAAATGAGGGGAAAGGAACTCATGTGATTGCCCGTGAGCTTCGGGAGGAGGGCATTAAGCCCATGCGGGTAAAGGAATGGCAGAATACAGTTATTCTCCGTGTTATCCGCAATGAAAAATACTGCGGTGATTTGGTGCAGAAGAAAACCTATACGCCAGACTTTTTATCCCATGAAAAGAAGTATAACCGAGGGCAAGAGGAATTTGTAATTATCAAAGACCATCATGAGCCGATTATCTCCCGTGAGCTTTTCGATAAGGCAAACCGCATTTTGGATGAAAAGTCGCTTTCACAGGAGGGCAAAGCGAAACACAGCAACCGTTATCCATTTTCTGGGAAAATCAAATGCGGATGCTGCGGTTCAAGTTATGTGGCGAGATATAAAACCCGAAAAAATGGGAGCCGCTATAAGGCGTGGCGGTGTCTTGAAGCTGCAAGACATGGAAGCCCTCATGTGGACAAAGCAGGGAATCAAGTTGGATGCAGTGGACTTAGTATACGCAACGAAGATGCAATCCACATCATGTACCTTGTCACGAGCAGCTTAAAGTATAATAAGGAGAAAATCACTAACAATTTGCTTGCTATTATCAAGTCTATTATCGCAATGGATACCGCAGGTACAGATAGTGAGAAACTAAAATCACAGATAAAAGCCATTGAACAAAAACGCACAAATCTCATTGACCTTTATACATCTGGCGATATTACCAGAGATGAATTTTCAGCAGCAAGGGCAAAATGTGAGAATGAGATTGCTGAACTGCAATCCGTGATAGACAGCATAGACAAACAGAGGGAGATGATTGAAAAACAGCAAGAGCTTGTCGCTGAAATTACAGAAGCGATGAATGAGCTTATAAACGGTGTGGAATATGAAGATGATTTTTACAAAGAAATTTTAGATAAAATGGTTGTGAATGATAAAGACCATATTGATGTGTATTTGAACCTGCTCCCCCTCAAATGGAGCTACACGGTTGCAAAAAGCGTAAACTGTCCACAGGGTAGACCGCTAAAAAAAGCTGGGGCCCCTGAGATGGAACATTTCAGGGGCTTCTCTACCAATATCGGTTAAAAGCCCTGCAACCTCCCGGTAAGGCATGGTATACCGCTGGGACAGGTACCGCATGGAAGCGGACAGTTCCCCGTCAGGTCCGCCGAACTGGCTGATAATTACCTGAGCAATCTGGGGATTGGTCTGAGTAATGTTTACCGGATACTGTAATCTTTTTTCATAATTCCACATTTAGCAGTAACCTCCTTCCCAGGGCATGGGCTGCATGGCCCACAGCCATTTCTGATCTGGTTTTGCGGTGTCAATGGTAAGAGGCCCGTAACAGTCTTCATATTCTTTCAGAGCTTTCATGCGCACTTCACGGAAATGGTTAAAGTAAGCGATTGCCTCCTGGTCCATGGGATGGGTGTCGAGATAGAGGACAATATCGTTTACCGCGAAACTTACCATATTAATCCACTGAAATAACTTCATCTGTTCCATCTGATTTCCTTTCATTTCGGGCAGCCTCCTTTTCCGTAAAATGGTTTGCTCAGTTCCGGGAAAATGGTTCCGCACTGCAGCGCTTTGTCAGGCTCAAAGGTCTCATGGAAAAACTGCCAGGGGACATAAGCCATGGCAATGGGCATAACAGCCAGCGGATCGGCTTTGTGCGGACAGTGCTCCGGCATGGACGGACAGTCTGCCATGGGATTCATGGGCATATCTGCCGGACATGGTTTCGGCATTCCGGGGCGCGCAGGCATATCTGCCGGACATGGTCTCTGTATCATGGGGCGTCCGTTCATGGAAGCCGGACATGGACGTTGCATCATCTGACGTCTCTGCATAGGTTCCGGACAGGAAGCTGGCATGGCCTGCCTTCCGCTCATGGAAGCAGGACATGGTTTTTCCGGCACAGACTGCCGGGGCGGGTTCTGACTGCAGCCGCAGTCGGGTGCTGTATGATAATTCGCCATAATGGTAATCCTTTCTTTTTTTAAGTTGCTTTTTTATACAATATGAAAAAGAGGGGAAATTGTGCAGTGATTGGAATATTGCTTTATGATACAGGAAATGTTATACTGCTGTTATAGATTTGGAAGATAATGGATTAAAGGGACAAAAAGGGAGAAATGAAGAATTTACGAAAAACAGCAGGAATTTCCATATTATTGATACTTTTTTTTATGGTGATAGCATTATTCCGATTTCAGAGTGATGGAGAAATCTCTGTTTTGCCATATCAGTTCGAATATTATTTTAATGATAACTGGAAAATGGCTTCTCTGAGCAGTGGGGAAGCAGAAGGTACAGACGGAAATCCGGATGTGCTCAGAACCAGGCTGGCAGAAAAACAATGGCAGAACGTGACTCTGCCATATGAAGGAAGCAGCAATGCCGGTGATATTGTTGTACTTAAAAATATACTGCCGGAGGAATATGCAGGGCTGACTCTGGGTTTTTCCTCTGCGGACGCCAGAATAGAAGTGATTCTGGATGGAAATGTGATTTACCAGTACGGAGCTGAGAACAGAGGGGAGATATCAGGAACCAGGGAGCACTATGCAGATGTTCCCAATGTGTTTCAGGAAGGGGAACTCTGGATTGTACTGAGTTCATCTGTTCCGGATGGCAAGGCAGAGCTTGGAACCATGAAGGTGGAAACACGGGATGCAGTGGTCATCGGAGTAGTGGAGAACAATATTGCAGATATCGGCTGCTGCCTGCTGATTATATTAATGTCCATTATCATGTTTGTTCTGGCTATGATACGGCTTTATACCCGTCAGCCATTGAGGGGCGAACTGTTTCTGGGACTGACCGGGCTGGCAGCAGGCATTTACTGCTTTATCGGAACCGATACGCTGAGTATTTTTTATGATGTGCAGGAAGCCTATGAGATGCAGGAATATCTGGTATTGCTCCTTCCGCTGTTCCTGACCCTGTATTTTGAGCGCAACCTGCATACATTGTATCCCCATCGCTTTTCTGTTCTGTTATGGTGTACCATTGCCAATGCGGCGGTACAGATTTCTCTGGAACTGCTGGATATCCGAAGCCTGTCAGAGATGACAAACATATCGGCAGGAGTTATTGGAATTATCTGTGTTACAGCTATTGTGAGCCTGATACAGCTTGATTTCAGAAATAAACGTTACCAGGCATTTTTATCGGTGCTGTCCATGCTGGTACTGCTGTCAGGGGGCATTGCAAATGTGATTATGAATACCTTTTTTCAGAATTTACATGGAAATACCTCCGGCCAGTACAGCATGGTGGTGTTCAGCGTTTTGATGGCTGTTATGCATACCCTGCAGCTTTCCAAAGAATACCGGGCAAATGTGGAAGAAAGTGCAGACCTTCTGAGCGAGAAGGTGAAGGCCGCGGAGCAGCAGAATATACAGCTTGCCCAGGCAAAACGGGATGCGGATATTGCAAGGCAGGAGGCCCTTGCGGCTAACGAAGCAAAAGGAAAGTTTCTGGCTCATATGTCCCATGAAATCCGTACGCCTATCAATGCGGTGCTGGGTATGGATGAAATGATTCTGCGGGAGTCCGGGGAACCTCAGATTCGGGATTATGCCATGGATATCTACATGGCAGGCCAGACATTATTGTCGCTGATTAATGATATTCTGGATTTTTCCAAAATTGATTCCGGTAAGATGGAAATTGTACCGGTGGAATATGATGTGAGCAGTCTGATACATGACCTGACCAATATGGCTTCTCAGCGGGCCAGGGAGAAAGGAATTCAGTTTGAAGTGGAAGTGGATGAGGGAATTCCTTCCCGGCTGCGGGGAGATGATGTTAGAATCCGGCAGGTCATTACCAATATTCTTACCAATGCGGTAAAATATACACCGGAAGGAACGGTATGGCTGCGGATTCGGAGCCTGGAATCGGACGGGCCGGCAGTACTCTGGGTTGAAGTGGAAGATACGGGGATTGGGATCAAAGAAGAAGATTTGCCCAGACTGTCTGCGGAATTTGAACGTATTGAAGAAGACAGGAACCGGAATATTGAAGGAACCGGCCTTGGCATGAGTATTACCATTCAGCTCCTTACTCTGATGGGCAGCAAACTGCAGATAAAAAGCGTCTATGGAGAGGGATCGAAGTTTTATTTTCAGCTGGAACAGGAGATTGTGGATGCTACGCCAATCGGAGATTTTGAATCCAGAGTACGCCAGATTGCGGAAAATTACAGCCATGGCACCGGATTTCTGGCCCCGGAGGCAGAAGTACTGGTGGTGGATGACAATGCGGTCAACCGCAAAGTATTCCGAAATCTGCTGAAAGAGACCAGGATTCTGGTGGCAGATGCACCGGGAGGGGCAGAATGCCTTTCCATGGTGCAGGAGCATCATTATGATTTGATTTTTCTGGATCACATGATGCCGGAAATGGATGGAATGGAAACTTTCCGGCGCATGAAAGAATTGTCCGATTATCCCTGTCAGGATACGCCTGTCATTGTACTGACAGCCAATGCGGTGTCGGGAGCCAGAGAAAAATACCTGGAAGAAGGGTTTGATGAATTTCTGTCCAAACCCATTGTACCGAAGAAACTGGAAGAGATGATAAAAAGAATGCTGCCGGATGAACTGGTACAGGAAGCGCCTGACCATGGAGCGGAGCCTGCCGGACAGCAGAACAGAGGAAATGAAGACTCCCTGGAAGAACTTCCCCAGGTGGACGGGCTGGACTGGAATTATGCATGGCTCCATCTGCCGGATATGGATTTGCTGGAATACACGGTCAGAGAGTTTTACGGACAGATTGATTCTGCTGCGGACAGTCTGGAACAGGCATATGAACAGCTCCTCAGTTCCGGCCAGTCAGATGCTTACCGGATTCAGGTACATGCCATGAAGAGCCTTGCGGCCACCATTGGAATTGTTCCTCTTGCCGGTCCTGCGAAAATACTGGAATATGCAGCGAGAGATGGCAGAACAGATTTGCTCTACTCCATGACGAAGCCCTTTCTGGAAGAATGGCGCAGTTACCGTCAGAAATTGCAGGGCGTATTCGGACTGGAGGACGGCCCCGGAACGGAAGTGGCAGATTATTCCGTGATACAGGCTCTGGTGGAAATGGTGCGGGTCAGTATGCAGGAAATGGATATTGACCAGGCGGATCAGCTCATGGGGCAGCTTCAGTCCTATGAATATCCGGAAAGCCTGAGTCAGAATATCCGGAAACTGGCAGAGGCAGTGACAAATCTGGACGCGGAAGAAACAGACCGTCTGGGAACATTGCTGATTGAGCAGATGGGAAGGCAGATTGGAGGAAAAACAAAGAGATGAGAAAAATATTACTGATTGGAAAACTGAATAACGTGATGAAAGAGACAAGTACCTTTCTGTCGCAGTATTTCCAGATACAGCTTTGCTCTGAGAATGCAGGAGTTCTGGACGGAATGATGAAAATCGTAAATCCGGATCTGGTGCTTATCAGCCTGATTGGCGCGTATGATATTGACACGTCCATGTTTTTTCTGTTAAATGACAGGTATGCTCAGATTCCGGTGCTGACCATCGGCACAAAGGAAGAATGCAGTTCATTTCTGAAATATTACGAGGAAGGCCAGTTTGAAAATCTCATCCGTCCGGTGGAAAATACGGTGATTATGAACGCAGTCTGCCGCAGGCTTGGGCTGGATAAGCTGAAAGTACAGCAGGAAGCAGCCGCAGAGAAGAAAAAAGAAATCCCCGGTAAAAAGCGGGTTCTGGTAGTGGATGACAATGGAACTACCCTTCGGACCATGAAAGCCATGCTGGAGGATTATTACGAGGTGGCCATTGCCATTTCCGGCGCTCAGGCCATGACCTCCATCGGCAAAAAGCGCCCGGATTTAATTCTTCTGGATTATGAGATGCCGGTCTGCGACGGCAGGATGACGCTGGAAATGATACGGGCCGATGAAGAAATGAAAGATATTCCTGTGGTTTTTCTGACTGCGGTAAATGACCGGGCCAATATCGAAGCGGTGCTGAAATTAAAGCCGGCGGGATATTTTCTGAAACCGGCGGTAAAAGACAAACTGATTGGGGAAATTGAGAAGATTCTGAATCCTGCATAGCAGTGGATGAAAGATATGAAGCAGTGATCCGGTCATTGTTTCGGGAACAGGAGGTTACGAACCATGGAAGATTTTCGTTTTAAAGTAAATCTGGGCGGCATGATTGAGATTCTGTCCGACCATCTTTACAGCAGTCCGGACGTTTATATCCGGGAACTTCTGCAGAACGGGGCGGACGCCATTACCGGAAGAAGGAAACTGCAGGGGGCAGAGGTGGAAGGGGAGATTACCCTGGAAATCACGGAAGGAAAGCAGTTAATCTTTACCGATAACGGGCAGGGGCTGACAGAAGAAGAGATTCATCAGTTTCTGGCCATTATCGGAGAGTCTTCCAAACGGGAACTGGAACATAAGGATTTGCGTACCGATTATATCGGGCGTTTTGGCATCGGACTCCTTTCCTGTTTTATGGTTTCCGATGAAATCTGCATGGTAACAAAATCCTGCCGGAGCGAGAACGCTCCGGTTCTGGAGTGGAAGGGAAAGCCGGACGGGACTTACACCATACGGAATCTGCAGCAGGAAGAAGACGGGCAGAGTCAGAAAGAAACGAAAACGAAACAGATGTTATCTCACGGAACAAAAGTAATCCTGAAGGCAAAAGAGGGTATGGAGGATTATTTTACCGGAGAAACCATTGAAGAACTGCTCACATATTACGGACTGCTGCTGCCCTTTCCTATACGGGTCCGCCGGCAGGGAGAGGAAAAGCAGATTAATCCCACCTATCTGCCCTGGGAAGGACGCACCACCAACAAACAGGAACTTCTGCTGTTTGGTCAGCTTCTGTTCGGAGAGCAGTTCTTTGACTGCGTGACCTTCCGCTCGGAAGAAGGAAATGTGTCAGGCGTGGCCTATATTCTGAATTATACGGTACTGCCTTCTGCAAAATCTTTTCACCGTATTTATTTAAAGCACATGATGCTGACGGAAAAGGGAGATAATCTGATACCGGACTGGGCAGTGTTTACCAAATGCATTGTCCATGCCACAGATTTGCGGCCCACTGCTTCCAGAGAAGGGTTTTATGTGGATGAAACACTGGAATCTGCAAGGGAAGTGATTGAGGACAGTCTGATTCACTATATTGATACGCTGGCAGAAGAAGAACCGGAGCGGTTTGTGCGGTTTTTTCAGATTCATCATCTTACGCTGATGTCGCTGGCTCTGGCAACTCCCAAACTGTTTGTGCGGCTGATTGATTACTTTGAATTTGAGACAACCAGAGGGACTATGACAGGATACGATTTAAGGATGTGTCCGGAACCTCTGGTGTATGCTCCCACCAGGGATAAATACAAGCAATTGTCCCAGTTGTTTTTCTCTCAGGACAGACTGCTGATTAACGTTTCCTATGTACATGCGCTGGACTTGCTCCAGCAGCTTGGGCGGGTATTTGAGAAAAAAGTCAGTGCGGTGGAGGAATGGGATATTGAAGATTTGATGGAAGACCTGTCTCCGGAGGATCAGGACGAGGGCTTTGATTTTCTGAAAAGTGCAAACCGGATTCTGAAAAACCATGACTGCCGGGCAGAGTTAAAATATTTCTCCCCCGTGCAGCAGCCCACCTTTTACCTGATAGATGAAAATACGCTGTTAAGCCGGCAGATTGCGTCTTCAAAATCTCAGGCGGACGCCATGTTTTTCCATATGCTGGACGCCTTTGCGGCGGAACTTCCCAATGACACAGCGGCTACCCTGTACTTTAATTACCGGAATCCCATTGTGAAAAAGATGATGGAAATCGAAGAAGAATCGGTGCTGAAGATATTTATCGAAATTCTCTATGTGCAGGCATTGCAGATTGGTGGATTTCCCCTTCACAACAATGAAATGGCCATGCAGAACCGCAATATTCTGGCTTTGATGGAGAGGGGGCTTTCAGATGGCTGACTGGCTGGAAAGTTATGATCCGGACTGGATTATGGATGAACTTCTGGAGGAAACAGAGCATGGGAAACCGGCTATGGAGGTGCTGCGTCAGGCCATTCAGGAGGCGGATCGATATCAGGATGTGCCCTGGATGTTTCTGTTCCGCATGGAGTTCTGTCGGGAATCCACCTTTTACGGAGACGGTCTGGAGCTGCTGGTGACCTTTCCGGAACTTCTGGCTCTTTCCGATAAATATCCGAACCAGCCCGGCAATTACCGGTTTGTTTATAAGACGGAAGCGGAACATATGATGTGGATTTACAAATGGATTCTGGATAACTGCACGGATTTTTATCAGATTTCCATGGAAGACTGTCAGAAGTTTTTTGAGGACTACCGGAAGCGCTGCGTCAGCATGGGGCTGAGCCTCAGGAATTATTACGCCTCCATGTACGGATTTTACTGGCAGATTGACGAAGCATTTGCGGAGGAATGCTTTCATAAATATGAAAAACAGCCCAGGGACAGCCACAGCGACTGCAGAGCCTGTGAGCGGAATATGGAAATCCGGTTTTATCTGGACCGGGACAACCTGAAAAAGGCGGAGCAGTTGTCAGAGGATATTGAAAATTTCCGGCTGACCTGCGGCATCAATGAGAAACGGAGCGCCTGGCTGCGGATGAAAATTGCCTGGATGAATTATTATCTGGAACACGGATCTTATGAAAAGGCACAGGAATATGCCAGAATGGTGGAGCGGTATATGAACGGAGAAACAGAGTATGAATGCTGGAATGATTTTCTGGTCTGCTACGCCCATACCAATATTGGCAGAGGGCTGAAAATATACAAGGAGCACTGGAAGGAATGGCTGAATCTCCGCTGTCCCATGGATGCCTGCGATACGGAGAAAAGTATCTGCATTTTTCTGAAAGAGCTGAAAAAAGCCAGAAAAGGCGATACGGTAAAAATCAATTACGACAGTTCCTTCCCTCTGTACCAGGAGGATGGCCGGTATAAAATCATGGATTTGTATGAGTTTTATTATGAGAGGGCGCAACGTACGGCGGAAAAATTCGACCGGCGCAACGGAACGGATTATTACAGAAAGAAGTTGGAGGAAAGCCTGCATGAGGATGTATGATCTCATTAATCAGAAGAAAAAAGGAAATGCTCTGTCTCCGGAAGAAATCCGGTTTATGGTGGAAGGCTATACCGGAGGGGAAATTCCCGATTATCAGATGTCTGCCATGATGATGGCAATCTGTTTCCAGGGCATGAACGAGGAGGAAACCCTGGCATTGACTCTGGCCATGCGGGACAGCGGCGAAGTACTGGATTTGTCTGAAATTGAAGGAATCAAGGTGGATAAGCACAGCACCGGCGGCGTGGGGGATAAAACTTCCCTGGTGCTGGCGCCCATGGCGGCGGCTCTCGGAATTCCCGTTGCCAAAATGTCAGGCCGGGGCCTGGGGCACACGGGAGGAACCATCGACAAGCTGGAATGCTTTCCGGGATTTACCACAGGACTGACCAGAGAACAGTTTTACCAGAATGTCAGTCAGATTAATATGGCCATTATGGGGCAGACTGCGGAACTTGCCCCTGCCGATAAGAAACTGTACGCCCTCCGGGATGTGACCGCTACCGTGGATCAGCTTTCTCTGATTGCTTCCAGCATTATGAGCAAGAAACTGGCGTCGGGAGCAGACGCCATTGTACTGGATGTAAAAACAGGCAGCGGTGCTTTTATGAAAACAGAAGATGAGGCCTTTGCCCTGGCGAGGGAGATGGTGCAGATTGGAAAAAACGCCGGGAAGAAGATTTCGGCTGTGGTGACGGATATGGACCAGCCGCTGGGCAATGCGGTGGGGAATTCCCTGGAAGTGAAAGAAGCCATTCTTTCCCTGAACGGTCTGGGCCCCGCTGATTTCATGGAAGTGGTGTATGCCCTTGGCACGGAGATGGTGCTGGCAGCGGGAAAAGCCTCCTCACCGGAAGAAGCGGAGCATATGCTGAAAGAGACCATTCGGAAGAAAACAGCGCTGGATAAATTTGCAGAATTTGTGGAAGCGCAGGGAGGGGAGCAGCGTTTCGTATACCAGCCGGAACTTCTGCCTGCCGCGGGAATCCAGCTTCAGGTGATGAATACGGAACAGGGCTATGTGGGCGGAATTCAGGCGGAGGAAGTGGGCCTTGCAAATCTGGCTCTGGGCGGAGGACGGGCAACGAAAGACAGTGAGATTGATTTGTCCGTGGGAATTCTTCTCCATAAAAAGCGCGGAGACGCAGTATTGCCCGGCGAGATTCTGGCGACGGTATACGCCAGCGATATGGAACGGGCCAGAGAGGCTTACGGGAAAATGGTGCTGGCTTACCGGATACAGACAGATAAACCGGAGGAGGTTTCCATGATAAAAGGCATAATCCGGTAGCAGAGTCTCCTGTCCCCGGAGAACAGCCGCGAGGGTCAAATATCCATACAAGCATGGCTGTTTTCCTCATTGCTCGCGGGAATAAACCGGCGGTGTTTTTCATATATTGCAGTATGGGAAGAGAAAAGCGAACAAAATTAAGCCGGGTAAAGGAAAATGTAAAATCAAATATTGTGGAATCTCTGGAACTGCCCGTGGATATTATGTACGGTGCGGTGATTCTCACCGCCATGGGCCGCAATCAGGTACTGGTGGAGAATTATAAGGGAATCATTGAATATACCCAGGAAAAAATACGTCTGCAGACCAAAACCTGCCAGGTGACCATTCAGGGAAAACGTCTGCTGGTAGAATATTACACCAATGAGGAAATGAAAATTACCGGTTACATTCAGGGAATATTATATGACTCATAAGGGGTAAAAAGTTGTTAATTGATAAATTGAAATTTTTGCAGGGGTATGTTAAAATCAGACTTTCAGGGTATGCGCCGGAACGTTTTCTGAATCTGTGCAGCAACCACAACATTTTAATCTGGAACCTGGAATACCAGGAAGACCACTATGTATTCTGCATCAGCGTCCGGGGATTGAAAAGGCTGAAGCCCATTCTGAAAAAAACAGGGACAACGTTTGTAATCCTGGAGCGCACCGGCCTTCCTTTTCTGATGCGCCGCTACCGGAAACGGAAACTGTTTTTTGCGGGGATTTTTCTGTGTTTTGGTATTTTGTATACCATGTCCCTGTTTGTGTGGAAGATTGAGGTACATGGAAATCTCCATGAGACAGACAGCAATATTCTGAAATTTCTGGAAGAAAATCAGGTATATCACGGGCTCTTAAAAAGCAAAATAAACTGTGAGGAAATCGAAGAAAAGCTCCGGGCAGGTTACGGGGATATCATATGGGCTTCCGCAAAGCTGGAAGGCACCATGCTGATTATTGACGTACAGGAAAATCTGGCCACCAATCAGCAGGCGGAAAACCAGGCGGAAGAAGACGGGGAGCCCAGGGATCTGGTGGCAGAGAAAGAGGCTGTCATTTACAGCATTCTGACCCGCCAGGGAACGCCCATGGTGGAAAAAGGCTCAGAAGTTCATCCCGGCGATATTCTGGTGGAAGGGAAGAATCCTGTCATGAACGACAGTGAAGAGATTGTTTCCTATCAGTATTGTGTGTCGGATGCGGATATTCTGGGAGTTACGGAATACACCTATGAAAATCATTTTTCCATGTGGTACGAAGAAAAGCATTTTACAGGCAGAACCAGTCAGTCGTATGGGCTGCGGCTGTTTGGCCTGCAGATGAAAATGCCCCATTTTTCCCGGAAATTTTCCGATTTTGATACGGTTACGGATGAATATGACGTAAAGCTGGGAGAGACCTTTTACCTGCCTTTCAGTGTTACAAAAGAATTGTACCGGGAGTACCGGAAGGAGAAAAAGCAGTATACAAGGCAGGAGGCCGAACAGGCGGCAAAAGAGAAATTGAACGAATTTTGTGAAGAATTAACACAAAAAGGGGTTCAAATTATAGAAAATAATGTTATGATAGTAACAGACGGGAAGAACTGTACAGCTTCCGGTACCATAAAAGTAATAGAACCCATTGGTACATCCAGGAAAACTGTACGCACAGACATACCGCAGGAAGGGCAGATGGAAGATGAGTCTGAAGGAAACAGTAACTGATATCCCCGCAGAGCACATGACCAACGTATTCGGTCAGTTTGACGCTTACCTGAAGAAAATAGAGCGGGCGTTCGGCGTTACGGTGGTGATGCGGGATAATAAAATGAAACTGCTGGGGCGGGACAGAGATGTGGAGAAAGCCGCCAGAGTCTTTGCACAGCTTTTTGAGCTGTCCAGACGGGGCAGCCAGATTACGGAGCAGAATGTGGATTATGCCATTTCCCTGACCTTTGAGGAAAAGGAATCGGCAATCCTGGAAATGGATAAGGAGTTAATCTGCCATACCATAAACGGAAAACCGGTGAAGCCCAAAACGCTGGGGCAGAAAAAGTATGTGGATGAAATCCGCGATAAAATGATTGTGTTCGGCATCGGGCCTGCGGGTACCGGGAAAACCTATCTTGCCATGGCCATGGCAATCACAGCCTTTAAGAAAGAAGAAGTGAGCCGGATTATTCTGACCAGGCCGGCTATTGAAGCCGGAGAGAAGCTGGGCTTTCTGCCTGGAGATCTGCAGAGCAAGATAGACCCGTATCTGCGGCCCCTGTATGACGCACTGTATCAGATTATGGGGGCGGACAGTTTTCAGCGGAATATGGAAAAAGGCCTGATTGAAGTGGCGCCGCTGGCTTACATGAGAGGAAGAACCCTGGATAATGCATTTATCATTCTGGATGAAGCCCAGAACACCACGCCGGCCCAGATGAAAATGTTTCTGACCCGAATTGGTTTTGGCTCCAAAGTGGTGGTAACAGGAGACGCTACCCAGAAAGATCTTGCGCCGGGAATGGTATCCGGACTGGACGTGGCGCTGCGGGTACTGAAGCCGGTGGAGGATATCGGAATCTGTACACTGACCAGCGGCGATGTGGTGCGTCATCCGCTGGTACAAAAAATAGTAAAGGCTTATGAAGAGTATGAGAAACATGAGAGAAAAGGAAGCGGAAATAACAGCAGAGAACGAAACAGAAATCAAAAAGCTCGAAGGACCGAAAGATACTGAGCGTCGCGTCAGGAATTTTATGCTTCTTGGGATGGCGGGGGCCAGTATTCTGGAATGTATTCTGTCCGGTATTCTGAGCCATCAGGAAACAGACCGGATGATAATACTGGTCTTTTTCGGGATTCTGTATTCTGTGGTTTTTTTGGCAGGAATGGAACTTTATCGCCTGCAGAAAGACTGGTTTTATGAAAAAGCGGCTGATTACAGAACCATTGCCCGGTGGTACTGGATATTCTGCGGAGCCGGAGTATTGTTCGGATTATTGCCGGAATATGCAAGGCCGGTACTTCTTCTGTCACTGGGTATGACGGTGGTTACCGGTAGTTTTTTCGGACTGGCTGCAGGAATTTTTCATGCGGCGGTGTTCTGCCTGTGCGGACAGACAAATGCCTGTGTGCTGCTGTGCGATATTTTTCTGTTGATTGGCGGCTGTATGGCGGCTTCTGTTTTGCAGGAAATCAAAGAGCAGCGCCATGAGATTTTGTTCCTGTTTCTCTATACCTTTGGCAGTATTTTAATCTTTTCCTTTGTACGGACTGGTCAACTGGAATGGGATGTGTTAATCTATGGAGTATGCAATGGTATTTTTTCCTCCATTGGCGCCGGGATTTTATACCGGAAGGTATATTCATATCCTGAAAATTCCAGAAAACAGGAACTGGAACGAATTGTGAGAGACGACTTTGGGCTGGTGCAGGAAGTACGGAAATTTTCCAAAATGGATTATAATCATGCCATGAAAGTATCCGTTATTTCAGAGAACTGCGCCAAAATTGCCGGAGCCGACCCGGATTTGGCGGCGGCGGCCGGGTTTTATTACCGTTTGGGCAGAATGGCCGGAGAGCCTTATGTGGAAAACGGAGTGGCTCTTGCCAGGAGCAACCGTCTGCCCTCGGAAGTCATTGCAATACTGCGGGAATATAACGGAGAGCAGGCATTGCCTTCCACACTGGAATCGGCCATTGTGCATATTGTGGACAGTGTGGTGACCAAATTTGACGTGCTGGATAAAGCCACCCTTTCCAGCTCCTGGAATCAGGATATTCTGGTGTATCAGACTCTGAATGAGAATTCAGCTTCCGGACTTTATGACAAATCCGGATTCAGCATGAATATGTTTTTGAAAATCAGGGATTATCTTATAAAGGAGGCCAGTCTGTTTTGACAGTAAGTATAGAGGAAGAAGTGGAAGTGAATTTTCCTTTTGATTATAAGGAACTGGCGGAAGCGGTAATACGGAACGCGGCAGAGGCGGAAAAGTTTCCCTTTGAATCGGAAGTAAACCTGCTTCTTGTTTCTGCGGAAGAAATACGGAAGGTGAACCTGGAATTCCGCCAGATTGACGCGCCCACGGACGTACTTTCCTTTCCCATGATACAGTATGAGAAACCGGGAGATTTTACCGGAATTGAGCAGGATGAAGATAATTTCAATCCTGATACGGGAGAGGCGCTGCTGGGTGATATTGTGCTGTGCGTGGACCGGGTCAGGGAACAGGCCCTTGAATTCGGCCACAGTGAAGAACGGGAATATGCGTTCCTGATTCTGCACAGTATGCTGCATTTGTTTGGATATGACCATATGACCAGGGAGGAGGCTGCGGTAATGGAAGAGAAGCAGAGAAAACTCCTGAATCAGATGGATATTTTAAGATAAATTTATTTCAGTAGTCCAAAAGGGCTGCATATCACAGAGAACCTGGAGGAATGAATCATGAAGAAACGTATGGTATGGCTGTTGCTGGCTGCAATGATATTGAGTATATCTGCCGGCTGCGGCAAGAAAGAAGAAGAACCTGTGGAAGAAGAGCCCGTGGTGGAAGAACCGGTGGAAAAGGGACCGGAAGAGGAGCCGGAGGAAGTGCCGGAAGCGCCTGCCACGCCGGAAGGGATGGCAAGGAGTTATCTGACCGGTGAATGGATTGACCAGGAACTGGCCGGGAAGCGTCCCCTCGCAGTGATGATTGGGAATACGTCCGATGCGTTGCCTCAGTACGGCATTTCATCTGCCGATGTCATCTATGAAGTTCCGGTGGAAGGCTCCTACACACGTCTGATGGCGATTTTCCAGGACTATTCCGGTCTGGAAAAAATCGGTTCCGTGCGGAGCTGCCGCCATTACTTTATCTATTTTGCAAGGGAATTTGACGCTATTTATACCCATTATGGACAGGCAGTCTATGCGGAGCCGGTTCTGGACAGAGAGGACGTACACAATTTAAGCGGTATGGATTCTTCCATTGAGACAATAATGTTCTACCGTGATACCAATCGGAAAGCGCCCCACAATGCATTTATCAGTGAGGAGGGAATCAATGCGGGTATTGAGAAAAAGGGATACCGCACCGAGCTTTCCGAATCCTACAGCGGACATTATCAGTTTGCGGAAGATGATGCGCCGGTTATGCTTACCGGAGAGGACGCCCTGGTAGTAAGTCCCGGATATTTTGTAAATAAGCCCTGGTTTGTATACAACAGCGAGGATGGCCTTTACTACCGTTATGAATTTAAAGACAAACAGATTGACGGTGCCACAGACAGCCAGCTTGCGGTAAAGAATATTCTGATTCAGTACTGTGACTGGTCCAAACTGGATGAGAACGGATACATGGATATCAATACTACATCCGGCGGAGAGGGAATCTACATCACCAACGGAAAAATGGAAAAGGTAACCTGGAGCAAAGACAACGAAGATTCTCCGGCCCGTTATTATAACGAATCAGGGGCTGAAATCACCCTGAATCAGGGAAAAACATGGGTTTGCATTGCCAGAAAAGACTATATGGACCGTTTCGGTGTCTATGCAACACAGGAGGAACTGTCAGCGGCAAGAGCCACAGAGCAGTAGGCAACCGCCACAGGGATGCAATCGCACTGAAATGATACGCTGTAATGGAAGGGAAGTATTGAGGAAAGCATATGAGTAAAAAAAAGAAAAAAGAATCTAATTTTCTGGTACAGGGCTCTATTCTGGCAGTCGCTTCCATTATCAGCCGTATCATAGGACTGATTTACCGGATTCCGTTAAAATCCATTATCGGTGATATTGGAAATGACTACTATGGAACGGCTATGGAGATTTACAGTATTTTACTGCTGATATCTTCCTACAGCCTTCCCCTGGCCGTTTCCAAACTGGTTTCTACCAGAATGGCGAAGGGACAGCGGAAGAATGCGTACCGGATTTTCCGGGGTGCGCTGATTTTTGCTTTCGTGTCCGGGGCCGCTGCCGGCCTGATTGTCTATTTTGGGGCAGATTTCATTACGACTTATATTGTGCGGACGCCTTTGAGTATTTTTGCACTGAAAGTGCTGGCGCCCACCCTTTTTGTAGTGGCGGTGCTGGGGGTAGTCCGGGGATTTTTCCAGGGGATGGGTACCATGATGCCCAGTGCGGTTTCCCAGCTGATTGAACAGGTCATCAATGCGGTCGTCAGTGTCTGGAGCGCTTATATGCTGTTTCAGTACGGGACGAAAATCGGTGCGGTGCTGGGAAATCCCGCCACTTATGCGGAGGCATACGGAGCTGCCGGCGGAACCATAGGAACCGGAGCCGGAGCTCTTGCGGCTCTGCTGTTCACCATATTCGTATTTATGATTTACCGTCCGGTATTCCGGAAAATGACGGAACGGGACCGGAGCAAAAATGTGGAGAGCTACGGCACCATATTTTATGTGCTGATTATGACCATCATACCGGTACTGCTGAGCACCACCATTTACAATATTACTTCTTTTATGGATTTGGGCGTGTTCAAGCAGATTGCGGCCCTTCAGGGATATAAGGCCAAAGATTACAGTACCATGTGGGGCGTCTATGTGGGAGAGTACAAGGTGTTAATCAATGTTCCCATTGCCATTGCCTCCTCGGTGTCCGCCTCCAGCGTTCCCAGCCTGTCCACAGCTTTTGCAGCAAAAGATATCCCCCAGGTAAAGCGGAAAGTAGCATACTCCATCCGCTTTATTATGGTAATCGCCATTCCCTGTGCAGTGGGGATGGGAGTACTGGCTTCCCCGATTCTGCAGCTTCTGTTCCATGACAGCCGGGAACTGCCTGCCAGAATGATGCAGATTGGCGCTGTTTCCATTGTATTTTATTCCCTGTCAACTCTGAGTAACGGTATTTTGCAGGGCATAAACCGAATGAATGTGCCGGTGAAAAATGCGCTGCTGGCGTTGTTTCTACATATTGGAATCCTGGCGGCTCTGATGTACGGGCTGGATTTGAATATTTATGCAGTGGTGTGGGCCAATACGTTTTTCTCTCTGATGATGTGTATTCTGAATGGAATGGCAATCCGCAAATATCTGCGGTATCGACAGGAGATTGCGAGGACTTTCATCATTCCCGGGATTTCTGCGGCAGTGATGGGAGCTGCAGTTTACGGAAGCTATTATTTTATGATGAAAACCATAAAAATCAACGCTGTTTCAACGATTCTTTCTATTGTTGTGGGCGTATGCGTATATGGTACATTGCTGCTTCTTCTGCGGGGACTCCGTGAAAATGAGCTGCGCAGTTTCCCCATGGGAAATCTGATTATCCGGATTGCAAAAAAACTTCGTTTAATGTCATAAAGGAAAATGTCTTATTTTTCAATCAGGGAGCGTTGCAAAATGAAAACAACAAAAGATAATCCTTCCGTAACATCCCAATCCGGGAAGCGTCACCCTGTCCGGCAAAAACTTCTGTCATCGTTGCTCTGCGTCTGTCTGCTGCTGGTATCGCTGCCCATGGAATTTTACGGTTTTGAAGTACAGGCGGAAGAACCATGCAGGCAAATCCTGTCCTTTTCGGATTTGCCCCAGGAAATCATGCACCAGACCCCGGAACCGGGGACGCCCCTGGAAAACCTGAACCTGCCGGAAATGCTGGAAGCAGTCTGCATTCTCCTGGAGAATGAGCCTGCCGTTTGGCCGGAAACTGGTTTTGAAATGCAGAAGACAGTCCGGGAACAGGAAATATCTGAGCCCCCGGAGCAGGCAACGGACGCCAGTACCAACCTGGAAGAAACTGTTATGATTGAAAATAT
This sequence comes from uncultured Eubacterium sp., assembly GCA_949959185.1. Classification (GTDB taxonomy): domain Bacteria; phylum Bacillota; class Clostridia; order Lachnospirales; family Lachnospiraceae; genus Petralouisia. The sequence goes on from CATLIX010000006.1 coordinate 19,872, forward strand.
CACCTGGACCAGCGCTCCGTCTTATGAGCCGGAGACAGAAGGCGTGTATATTTTTACTCCGGTTCTTCCGGAACAGTATGTGCCGGCGGAAGGACTGCCATTGCCTGAAATTCAGGTGACCGTAAAAAATGCGGAAGATTCCGAAGAAAAGGAAGAAAGCCGGGAACCGGCGGCTCAGGGAAAAAAAGCCAAATCGAAAACGCCGGAAGAACCGGAATATTCAGAAGAAATGGAGGATTATAACAGAGAATCCGGTGACCTGGAATCTCTGATTTCTCCTGCTTCTGATGAGATTGTCATTTCTCAGGATACTCCCTGGGTTTCCGACACTCTGAACAAAAATCTTGTGATTGAGAAAGGAGCCACCCTGACCCTCAATGGTACTCTGACTGTAAGCGGAAACGTCACAATTCGGGGGCAGGGTACCATTGCAAGAGGAAACACAGGCGCAGGGATTGTGGTAAACCGCAGCGCGTCCCTGACCATGCAGGAAATCACGCTGAACGGAAAAGGACTGGAAGCTCCCCTTGCCATGATAAGGGTCAGCGGGGCTCTTAAAATGGAAAAGGGCTGTACCATTCAGGACTGCCATACCAGAGGCCCTTCTGAGCCAGGTTCTATAAAAGGATATGGAGGGGCAGTTTACCTGTTCTGGACCTCCGGCGCAAAGGCAGAGCTTTTGGACTGTACCATTTCGGACTGTACGGCAAGCGAGGGAGGAGCGGCTTATTGCAGTAAAGACTGTACGCTGACCCTGGACAAAGGCTGCAGGATTGAAAACTGCCGGGCCGTAAAAGGCGAGGGGACAGAAACGTATCTGTTCGGGGGAACCTTCCAGGGGAATTCCTGCACCTCGGAGAAATATGGGGGAAGCGGCGGAGCTTTCCTCTCTTCAGAAGGCGTACCGGCGTATGAAACCCATTTTGAAATATCCGGCAATGTAACGTTCTGTGGGGATGAGACAAAACCAGGCATTGACAATATTTATCTGGATTCCAGAAATGAAATACCCCGGAAGATTATCGTCAGCAAACCTCTGAGTGAGCCGGTTACCGTTTACCTGGAAGGAGAGGAGCATTGTGTCATTGCAAAAGGCACGGAAAGCTGTTCCCTGACGGGGGCGTTCAGATTTCCGGCTACAAAGCACCCTTTTTGAAGAAAATATGTATTTTTCCGAAATGTATAAAATTCCAGAAACAGCAGATACTACCAGAAAAAGGAGATTGAAATGGAAAAGAAATGTAGTATCCGCCTGTTACTGTTTGGAATTATCCTGAGCGCTGCCTTAAGCCTCAGCGCCGGATTTTTTGCCGGAACACAAAAAAGCTGGAAAACCTATGAAGAACGCATTGTACTTTTGCAACGGCAGAATGAAACTCTGCTGGCACAGCAGAGCGCAGACAGGGAGGCACAGCATCTTGCGGAAAGCCTGAAAATGGTGGAACCCTGGGCTTATATTCTGCTGGAAGAAGACGGTTATGTGGCAGTATACCGGGGAGACCGGGAAACCTTATTTTCCGCTACTGATATCCGTATGACAGATTTGCCGGAAGATTTGCAGCAGGAAATCCGGGAGGGAAAAGGGATTGAAACCGAGGCTCAGCTCTATAATTTTCTGGAAAGTTACTCCAGTTAGAGCCTTGAAACCTGTGATTCCCCGTGGTATAATTTGCCTTGAGGAGGGGCCCGGCAAGCCGGGAGGAGACCTGAAGGCTTGCCTTGAGGACCCGGCAGCCGGGAGGAGACTATCGGAGGTGACTATCCACATTCATGAACAGACAATTTGACATCATTATTGTGGGCGCCGGCGCGTCGGGGCTTGCCGCAGGAATCCACGGGGCAGAACATGGCGCGCAGGTTCTGATTCTGGAGCATATGGACAAGGCCGGGAAAAAACTTCTGGCCACGGGAAACGGAAAATGTAATTTTACCAATGAAAAGCAGGGGATTGCATATTACAGAGGCAAGGACCCTGCCTTTGTATTGCCTGTGCTGGAACAGTTCGGCCTGAAAGAAACTCTGGAATTTTTCCGGAAGCTGGGTATTTTGCCCAGAAACAAACGGGACGGTTATTACTATCCGGCCAGCGGGCAGGCCGCTTCCGTCCGGGAAGTGCTGCTGATAGAATGCCGGAGACGGAAGGTTGCCATTGCCTGCAATGTGGGAATCCGCTCCATTCAAAAGCAGGGGGGATTTTTTCTGTTCCGGACGAAACAGGGGGAATATCGAAGCAGAGCCTGTATCATTGCCACCGGAGGAAAAGCTGGCAGAAAAACGGGAAGCGACGGAAGCGGATTTCCATATATTATTGGATTTGGCCATAAATTGACAGATATTGTTCCTGCTCTTGTTCAATTGCAGGGAAAACAGTCATTTTTGAAAGAAATTGCAGGAATTCGTGCAGAATGTCTGACAGAACTTTACATAAATCATAAGAAAGCTGCGGAAGACCTGGGAGAACTGCAGTTTACGGAAACAGGGGTATCAGGAATCCCTGTATTTCAGATTAGCCGGTATGCTGCCTACGCTCTTCAGCAGGAAAAACAGGTAATGGTCAATCTGAATTTCCTGCCGGATTATTCGGAAAAACAGACAAAAGAACTGCTGCGGGAGCGTTTTTTTATCTATGGAGAGGGGAAAACGGCACAGGAAGCCCTGACAGGCCTGTTTCCTGCAAAACTCAACAGGGTGTTGCTGAAAGAAAGCGGTATCGGGCCGGATGAAAAAGCCTCCGGATGCGGGAAACAGAAGCTGGACCGCCTGGCCTTTTCCATCCGGCATCTCAGAGTAGATATTACCGGAACAAAAGGTTTTGACCAGGCTCAGGTGACAGCAGGCGGAGTGGATACCGGGGAAATTCATCCGGAAACCATGGAATCCAGACTGGTTCCCGGACTTTTTTTTGCGGGAGAAGTGATGGACGTGGACGGTATGTGCGGCGGTTACAATCTTCAGTGGGCATGGTCCAGCGGATATGCGGCGGGAAAATCCGCGGCAGAATACTGTAAAAGGAATACCCGGAACATAAATCGCAGGAAGCAGAACAGGGAGAAAGCATGATAAGAATTAAACAGTTAAAACTTCCCGTTTCCCATACGGAGGAAGAACTGATACGGAAAATCGCAAAACTGCTGAAAATCAGACCGGAGGCTGTGCAGGAATACCAAATCCGGAAACAGTCTGTGGACGCCCGCAGGAAACATCAGGTATCTTACGTCTATACTCTGGATGTGGCGGTGCGGAAAGAATCTGCTGTTCTGCGCAGGGAAAAAAGCAGTCAGATTTCTCAGGCAGGAGATATTTCCTATGAATTTCCCATCAGCGGAACAGAGCCGCTGGCTCATCCTCCGGTGATTATCGGCAGCGGCCCGGCGGGGCTGTTCTGCGGCTGGCTGCTGGCCGGACATGGGTACGAGCCCATTATCCTGGAACGGGGCAGAAAGATGGAAGAACGGACCAGAGATGTGGAGCTGTTCTGGCAGGAAAACCGTCTGCAGCCGGAATCCAACGTACAGTTTGGTGAAGGCGGGGCCGGAACTTTTTCAGATGGCAAACTGAACACGCTGGTAAAAGATGTAAAGGGAAGAAATCAGGCGGTGCTGGATATTTTCATCCAAAACGGAGCGCCGGAATCCATTGGGTACCAGAATAAACCTCATATTGGCACAGATATTCTCAGGAAGGTAATTGTATCCATGCGCAGGCAGATAGAAGACTGGGGCGGCAGATTTCTCTTTGAAACATGCGTGACGGATTTTCAGTTTCACCGGGACAGGCTTACTTCTCTGGAGTGTATGAGAGAAGGAGAGAAATTTTTTCTGGAGACAGAACTTGCGGTACTGGCCATTGGCCACAGCGCCAGAGATACCTTTGAAGTGCTGCAGCGCCGGGGATTTCAGATGGAAGCCAAATCTTTTGCCGTAGGGCTTCGGGCAGAGCATCCCCAGTCCGCAATCAATGAAATCCAGTATGGGGCCGAAGCAGCAAAGATTTTGCCTGCCGCTTCCTACAAACTTACGGCCAGTCTGGAAAACGGCAGAGGAGTGTATTCTTTCTGCATGTGCCCCGGCGGTTATGTGGTAAATGCTTCTTCCGAGTCAGGGAGGATTGCAGTCAACGGTATGAGCTACAGCGGCCGGAGCGGAGAAAATGCCAACAGCGCCGTCATTGTGACGGTAACGCCGGAGGATTTCCCGAACCAGGGGCCTCTGAGCGGAGTGGAATTCCAGCGCAGGCTGGAGGAAACAGCATACCATCTGGGCAGCGGTGCGGTGCCTCAGCAGTTATTCGGTGATTTTGAGAAGGGGAACATATCTGCCTCTTACGGAGAATTTCCTTCGGCCATAAAAGGACATCATGATTTCGGCCCCCTTCATCAGCTTTTCCCGGAAGCACTGAAGGATTCTTTCTGTGCAGGATTTCATCAGTTTGCATCATATATTCCGGGATTTGACCGGAAAGACGCCATTTTGTCCGGAGTGGAAAGCAGAACTTCTTCTCCGGTAAGAATTACGAGAAATGAAGGATTTGAGAGCAATAAACAGGGGGTATATCCCTGCGGAGAAGGGGCAGGATATGCAGGAGGCATTATGTCCGCCGCCATGGATGGGATGAAGGTTGCGGAGGCCATCGCCCGCAAATACAGAAGAAAAGCAGGAGGGAAGTAGTAACGTGTCAGAATTTACACCAATGATGCAGCAATATATGGAAACAAAAAAGGATTATCCGGACTGTATCCTGTTCTACCGGCTGGGTGATTTCTATGAGATGTTCTTTGAGGACGCCAAAACCGCCTCGAAGGAGCTGGAAATTACACTGACCGGGAAAAACTGCGGACAGGAGGAGAAGGCGCCCATGTGCGGCGTGCCCTACCATTCCGTGGAAAGCTATCTGAACAAGCTGGTATCCAAAGGGTACAAGGTGGCCATCTGTGAACAGGTGGAAGACCCGAAAATGTCCAGAGGTCTGGTGCGCCGGGAAGTGGTGCGGATTGTCACACCGGGAACCAATCTGGATACCCAGGCACTGGATGAGACCAAAAATAATTATATTATGTGTATTGTATACATGGAAGACCGCTACGGTGTCTCCATTGCGGATGTTACCACCGGAGATTATTATGTAACGGAGGTGGACCAGGAGCAGAAACTGCTGGATGAAATACATAAATTTGTGCCCTCGGAAATTATCTGCAACGAAGCATTTTACATGACGGGGATGGATTTTGAGGACTTAAAACAGAGGCTGGGCATTGCAGTTTATGATCTGGATTCCTGGTATTTCAGCGATGAAACTGCCAGAACCACGCTGCTGGAACATTTTAAAATGTCGGATATTCAGGGACTGGGTATTAAGGATTATGAGTGCGGAACCATTGCTGCGGGAGCTCTGCTTAAATATTTGTACGAAACCCAGAAAAATAATCTGGCCAATATGACTTCCCTGCAGTTATACATTACCGGAAAATATATGATTATTGACAGTTCTACCAGAAGGAATCTGGAGCTGGTGGAGACGCTGCGGGAAAAGCAGAAACGCGGTTCTCTGCTGTGGGTGCTGGATAAGACAAAAACGGCCATGGGGGCCAGAATGCTCCGCAAATACGTGGAACAGCCTCTGATTGACAGAAAGGAAATGGAACGCCGGCTGGATGCAGTGGAAGATTTTAACCGAAATGCCATGGTGCGGGAAGAAATCCGGGAATATCTGAATCCCATTTATGATCTGGAGCGGTTAATCAGCCGGGTCACCTATCAGACTGCTAATCCGCGGGATTTAACAGCCTTTAAGACTTCGCTGGAAATGCTGCCCCATATCCAGGTGCTGCTCCGGGAATTTCAGGCGCCTCTGCTTCAGGAAATCTGCTCAGAACTGGATAATCTGGAGGATATTTACCAGCTTATTGAATCTTCCATTCTGGACGACCCGCCCATTTCCATCCGGGACGGAGGTATTATCAAAGAGAAATATGATGAAGAAATTGATAAGCTGCGCCAGGCCAAGACGGAAGGCAAGACCTGGCTCATGGAGCTGGAAACCAGGGAGCGTGAGAAGACAGGCATCCGGAATCTCCGGATTAAATACAATAAGATTTTTGGCTATTATCTGGAAGTTACCAATTCCTATCAGAATCTGGTGCCCGATTATTATACCAGAAAACAGACTCTGGCCAATGCGGAGCGCTATATTACTGCAGAACTGAAAGAACTGGAAGACATTATTTTAGGGGCGGAAGACAAGCTGGTGACCCTGGAATATGAAATGTTCCGAACCATCCGTGACAAAATTGCCGGGGCGGTGCTGCGGATTCAGCAGACGGCCAGGGCGGTGGCGAAAACAGACGTGCTGGCTTCTCTTTCTCTGGTGGCGGAGCGAAATCATTACTGCCGTCCATCCATCAATGAAAATGGTGTAATAGATATTAAAAACGGCCGCCATCCGGTGGTGGAACAGATGATAAACAACGATATGTTTATCGCAAATGATACTTATCTGGATAACAGCAAAAAGCGCATTTCCATTATTACCGGCCCAAATATGGCGGGTAAATCCACGTATATGCGTCAGACAGCGCTGATTGTGCTGATGGCTCAGATTGGCAGCTTTGTTCCGGCGGAACATGCCAGAATCGGAATTGTGGACCGAATCTTCACCAGAGTGGGCGCTTCCGACGATCTGGCCAGCGGTCAGAGCACCTTTATGGTGGAAATGACAGAGGTGGCCAATATCCTGAGAAATGCCACCAGTAAAAGCCTTCTGGTACTGGATGAAATCGGCAGAGGAACCAGTACCTTTGACGGGCTGAGCATTGCATGGGCGGTGGTGGAGCATATCAGCAATCCGAAACTGCTGGGAGCCAGAACGCTCTTTGCCACCCATTACCATGAGCTGACAGAGCTGGAAGGGAAACTGAACAATGTCAATAACTACTGTATTGCAGTAAAGGAACAGGGAGACGACGTGGTGTTCCTGCGGAAAATTGTTCCCGGCGGAGCCGATAAAAGTTACGGAATCCAGGTGGCAAAACTGGCCGGTGTACCGGAAAGCGTCATTGAGCGGGCGAGAGCCATTTCCGAGGAATTAAGCGCCCATGACATTGCGGAACTCACCGGTTCCATTATTACGGAACGGAGCGTACACCGGAAAAAGCCGGAAAAACTGGATGAAGTGGATTTGACACAGATGTCTCTCTTTGATACAGTAAAAGACGATGATATTATACATGAGCTGACAGAACTGGATTTGGGGAATCTGACCCCTATTGACGCCCTGAACAAGCTGTATCAGCTTCAGAATAAAATCAAAAACCGCTGGTAGTTTACATAATATACTTATGTAAACTAAAGAAAAATAGAGATAAAAGGAGGAAGCACTATGGCATTGCCTGCAGAAAAAAACTGCTGCACACTTGCAGATTATCTCGCCTGGCCGGGGACAGAACGGGTGGAACTGTTAGAAGGAGAAGCTGTTCTGATGGCTCCGCCTGCCCGTGTTCATCAGGAAATCAGCGGCGAACTGTTTCGGCAGCTCGCGAACTTTCTGGAAGGAAAAAAGTGCAGGGTCTACACGGCTCCTTTTGCTGTCCGTCTGTTTGAAGGAAAGGATGACAGACCGGAGGATGTAAAAACCGTAGTGGAGCCGGATATCACTGTGGTGTGTGACAGGAACCGGCTGGATAAATACGGCTGTAAAGGGGCGCCGGATCTGGTGATGGAAATCCTGTCTCCCTCTACCCGAAGGCAGGATCGGCTGGTAAAACTGAATCTGTACCAGCAGGCCGGCGTACCGGAATACTGGATTGTAAATCCGGAGGACAAAACCGTTCAGGTAATGCTTTCAGACAACGGAATACTGAGGCTTCATGAAGATTACGGACAGAATGATGTGGCCAAAGTCAATGTTCTGGACGGTTGCTTTATAGAACTCCATAAAGTATTTGCAGAATGATAAACAAAGGAGCAATCATGCCCAAAATAGAAGTTTTAGACCAGCAGACTATTGATAAAATTGCAGCCGGAGAAGTGGTGGAACGCCCTTCTTCCGTGGTAAAAGAACTGGTGGAAAACGCCATTGACGCCGGAGCCAGCGCTGTTACTGTGGAAATCAAAGAAGGAGGCATTTCCTTTATCCGCATTACAGACAATGGATGCGGTATTGAAAAAGACCAGGTGAGCCTTGCATTTATGCGCCATTCCACCAGTAAAATCCGGGATGTGGAGGATTTGCTCACCGTATCTTCCCTGGGATTTCGGGGCGAGGCCCTATCCAGCATCGCAGCGGTGTCTCAGGTGGAACTGATTACTAAAACCTTTTCCAGTCTGAGCGGTGTGCGCTATGTGACAGAAGGGGGAAAAGAGAAGTCTCTGGAAGAAATCGGAGCGCCGGAAGGCACCACGTTTCTGGTACGCAATCTCTTTTATAATACCCCTGCCCGCAGAAAGTTTCTGAAAACGCCCCACACAGAAGCAGGCTATATCGGAGATCTGATGGAGCGGCTGGCCTTGTCCCATCCGGAAATTTCTTTCAAGCTGATAGTGAATAACCAGCCGAAGCTCCATACCTCCGGCAATTCCAGTCTGAAAGAAATTATTTACCATATCTATGGCCGGGAGATTGCCTCCAATCTCATTGAGATACACGGGGAAAATGAGATGATTTCCGTGAACGGATATATCGGAAAACCCCTGATATCCAGAGGAAACCGGAATTTTGAAAATTATTTTATCAACGGAAGATATATCAGAAGCAGCCTGATTGCCCGAAGTATTGAGGAAGCCTATCAGTCCTTTGTAATGCAGCATAAATATCCCTTTACGGTTCTTCAGATTTCCGTAAAAGGAAATCTTCTGGATGTAAATGTCCATCCTTCCAAAATGGAACTGCGGTTCCGGGAAGGGGAGGCTATTTACCGGTTTCTGACTGACTTGCTCCGGGATACCATCAATCAGAGCGAGCTGGTGTATCAGGTGAGCCTTGAACAGGAGCGGGAGGAAAAAGCCCGCCGGGAACAGGAGAAACAGAAATATCTTCAGTCCGGCCGGAAAGGGCCGGAGCCTTTTGAGACGAAACGCCTGGAGGCTGTGAAACGCGCCATCCAAAAAGACAGCCCCTATGAGGCGAAATACCAGAACCGGGACACAGGAGATTCAAGGCCGGAACAGGTGCAGGAACCGGTGATTTTTCCACAGACGCAGACGCAGGAAACGGCGGCTGCAAAACCACCGGAGCAGGTACGGAAAGCAGCTTCCCCCTTTATACAGAAGGAAGAACAGGAAGAAACAACAGCAGTTTTGCCAGAACAGACAGAAGAGCCGGTTGCAGTACCTTCCGGACAGGAGCAGACAGAAGAACCGGCTGCGGTACCTTCCGGACAGGAGCAGACAGAAGAACCGGTCAGGGCGCGTAAGCTGCTGGACTTTTCCTCCGAAAAAGAACACAGAATCATCGGACAGCTCTTTGATACTTACTGGCTGGTGGAGTTTGACAGCCAGCTCTATATTATCGACCAGCACGCCGCTCACGAAAAGGTGCTGTATGAGCGTATGCTGGCTTCACTGGAAACCAGGGATTTTACCTCTCAGGCCATGTATCCGCCGGTGCTCCTCACATTGAATATGCAGGAGGAGTCCCTTCTGAAAAAATATATGGGCTATTTTCAGAAGCTGGGCTATGAAATCGAACATTTCGGCGGGAAGGAATATGCTGTGACAGCCCTTCCGGCCAATCTGTTCAATCTGAACGGGAAAGAACTGATGATAGAGATTCTGGACAGTCTGGCCGGATTTCAGGGAAAGGAAACGCCCCGGATGATTACGGAAAAGATTGCTTCCATGTCCTGCAAAGGAGCTGTAAAAGGCAATCAGAAGCTGTCAGAGGAAGAAATGAGGGCGCTGATTGGAGAACTGCTGACACTGGAAAATCCCTATCACTGTCCTCACGGAAGACCTACCATTATCTCCATGTCAAAGCATGAACTGGAAAAGAAATTTAAACGGGTGTTGTAATGAAAAATCCATTGATTATATTAACGGGCCCTACTGCAGTGGGAAAAACAGATTTGTCCATTGCCCTGGCTCATCAGATCGGCGGTTCTGTGATTTCCGCCGATTCCATGCAGGTATACCGCCATATGGACATTGGTTCCGCCAAAATCAGGAAAGAAGAAATGCAGGGAATTCCCCACTATCTGGTGGATATTCTGGAGCCGGACGAGGAATTTCATGTGGTGCGGTTTCAGGAATATGCCAGGCAGTGTATGGAGGAAATTCAGGCAGAAGGAAGACTGCCCATTGTGGTGGGAGGCACGGGATTTTATATTCAGGCACTGCTGTATGACATTGATTTCAGCCAGGAGCCGGAGGACAGAAATTACCGCAGCAGGCTGGAGCAGACAGCCAGGGAACAGGGTGGCCATGTGCTTCATGAAATGCTGGCCCAGGTGGATGCAGAATCCGCCCAGGCCATTCATGAAAACAACGTGAAACGCGTCATTCGGGCGCTGGAATTTTATCATCTGTCCGGAAAAAAGATATCAGAGCACAACGAAGAGGAACGCCGGCGCAAATCCCCGTATCAGTTTTGCTATTTCGTCTTAAATGATGAGAGGGAAAGACTTTACCGGCGGATAGAACAGCGGGTGGACCTTATGCTGGAAGAAGGGCTGGTGGAAGAAGTACAAAATCTGCAAAAGATGGGATACAATAAACATATGGTATCCATGCAGGGCCTGGGCTATAAAGAAATCCTGGATTATCTGGAAGAGGACTGCACGCTGGAAGAAGCCGTATACCGCATCAAACGGGATACAAGGCATTTTGCCAAACGCCAGCTCACCTGGTTTCGGCGGGAGCGTCAGGTTACCTGGATTCAGAAACAGGAGTTTGACTATGATAATGATAAAATTTTAACATTTATGACACAAGAACTGAAAAAGAAACAGATTATTTAAGTGTTCCGGCAGAAAGAGAGGGAAGTTATGGAAGCCATCTATCAGAAACTGGGGATTGACGAAAAAGTTTTTCTCTATGGCCAGAAGTTTGAACGGGAATTAAAAGAACGGTTTGAAGAAATTGACAGGGCGGCCGAATATAACCAGTTAAAGGTGATTCATGCCATGCAAAGCCACAGAGTAAGCGCAGAATGCTTTATGGGAAGCAGCGGTTACGGGTATAATGATATGGGAAGGGATACTCTGGAAGAAGTCTATGCCACATGTTTTCACGGAGAGGCCGCACTGGTGCGTCCCCAGATTACCTGCGGCACCCATGCGCTGGCCCTTGCGCTGATGTCCAATCTGCGTCCCGGAGATGAAATCCTCTCCCCGGTGGGGAAACCCTACGATACCCTGGAGGAAGTCATCGGAATCCGCCCTTCCGCAGGCTCGCTGGCGGAGTACGGAATCACTTACCGGCAGGTGGATTTACTTCCGGACGGAGCCTTTGACCTGGATGGAATCCGGGAAGCCCTGAATGAAAAGACCAGACTGGTTACCATTCAGCGTTCCAAAGGTTATCAGACCAGACCCACCTTGTCGGTGGAACGAATCGGGGAACTGATTTCTTTTGTAAAAAAAATCAGACCGGACGTTCTGTGCATGGTGGATAACTGTTACGGGGAATTTGTGGAGCGAAGAGAACCTCTGGAAGTGGGAGCGGATATGATCGTGGGCTCTCTGATTAAAAATCCCGGCGGCGGTCTGGCGCCCATCGGCGGCTATATTGTTGGGAAAAAAGCGTGTGTGGACAATGCCGCTTACCGGCTGACCTCTCCGGGCCTTGGCAAAGAAGTAGGCGCTTCCCTGGGCGTGATTCAGTCTTTTTATCAGGGTCTGTTTCTGGCGCCCACGGTGACAGCCTCAGCCTTAAAAAGCGCCGTTTTTGCCGCTAATATATACGAAAGTCTGGGATTTCCGGTGATTCCCGACAGCAGGGAAAGCCGCCATGATATTATTCAGGCAGTTACCTTAAAATCTCCGGAAGGGCTGATTGCATTCTGCAAAGGCATCCAGGCGGCGGCTCCGGTGGACAGCCATGTGACGCCAGAACCCTGGGCCATGCCGGGGTATGACGACGAGGTGATTATGGCGGCAGGAGCATTCGTGCAGGGTTCCTCCATTGAGCTCAGCGCAGACGGGCCTCTGCGGGAGCCTTATACGGCCTATTTTCAGGGAGGTCTTACCTGGTATCACGGAAAACTGGGTATTTTAATGTCCCTGCAGAAACTCTGTGAGGCAGGACTGGTAAAATTATGATTTATTTTATGAAGTTTTAACAATATATTAGTATACATGGGTGCCCTTTTGTGCTAAAATAAAATGTAAAACTTTTTCCCCCTGTCTGAGAGAGGGAAAGGAAGAATATGAATACACATATTACCATGAAAGAAATGCCGGAATCCGAGCGGCCGCTGGAGAAATGTTTCCGTTATGGAGCGCAGGCGCTGTCTGATGCAGAATTACTGGCAGTGATTTTGAAAAGCGGTACGAAAAATATGACCGCATTGCAGCTTGCCCAGTTGTTTCTGGCCCGTAAAGAAAGAAATCTCCTGAATCTGAACAGTATGCAGATAGAGGAAATGCAGGAAATTCCGGGAATCGGACAGGTGAAGGCGGCTCAGTTAAAATGTGTGGCCGAGCTTGCCGGGCGCATTGCCAGAACCAGCAGGCTGAAAAGTGTGAGGCTGAGCGAACCGGCCAGCATTGCGGCCTATTATATGGAGTCCCTCCGGCATGAAACAAAGGAAAAACTGTTATTGGCCATGTTTGACGCCAGAAGCAATCTTCTGGGGGATGAGATTATTTCGGTAGGTACCGTGACCTGTTCACTGGTATCTCCGAGGGAGATCTTTCTGAAAGCGCTGGAATACCGGGCGGTGCACATTGTTCTGCTCCACAACCATCCCAGCGGGGACCCGGAACCGGGCGATGCGGACATCAGTGTAACCCGGCGGGTACAGGAGAGCGGAAGCCTTCTGGGGATTGCCCTTGCGGATCATATCATCATTGGTGATAACAGATATATAAGCCTGAGAGAAAATGGCCTGTTAGGCTGAGGAAAGGAACGTAATTATGTCAGCAAATGTTTATGGAATTGATCTGGGTACCTACAATCTGAAAATATTCTGTAAGGGAACCGGTAAGGTGATCAATGAGAAAAATACCATTGCCATAGTGAACAAGAACCAGTTATATGCATTCGGCGACGATGCATACGCCATGTATGAGAAAGCACCGGATTCCATTCAGGTATCATTTCCGGTGGTGAACGGCGTGATTGCAGATTATAACAATATGCAGACCATGATTGGCGAGGTACTGGACAAGCATGTGAAGAACCATATCAAAGGAGCGGAATTTATCGTGGCTGTGCCCACGGATATTACGGAAGTGGAGAAGAAGGCCTTTTTTGACCTGTTTTACAAGAGCAGATTCAAGCCCAAAAGCGTGCTTCTCTGTGAAAAACCCATTGCGGATGCAGTGGGCCTGGAACTGGATGTAAGTTCCCCCACCGGATTTATGATTGTAAATATCGGTGCGGATACCACGGAGATTTCCGTAATTTCTCTGGGCGGCCTGGTGCTGAGCGATCTCCTTTTATTTGGCGGAAAACGTATTGACGAATCCATTATTAACCATCTGAAACGGAATTTCAGCCTGGTGATTGGACAGAAGACAGCCATGTATTTAAAAGAGACTCTGGGCTGTGCCCTGCCGGAGGAAGAAGAACAGAGCGCGGTGATTGTGGGACGGGACGTGGTGAGCGGACTGCCCATAGAGATGGAGGTATCCTCCTCTGTCATTTATGAGGCCATTAAGGACAACCTGAATTCCATCTGCAACTCCATTAAGATGATTCTGGAGAAAACGCCGCCGGAGCTTGCGCGGGATATTATTCATTCCGGTATTTATATTACCGGAGGATCTTCCAAAATCAAACGTCTGGACGAGCTGTTTACCCAGATTACCAATATTCAGGTAAATACCTGCGAACTGCCGGAAGAAAGCGCCGTACGGGGGCTGAATAAGATTGTTTCCGAAGAAAAGCTGCGGAAACTGGCCTTTAGCATGAAGACCAGAATTTATAAATAAAGGTGTAATTATTTATGAGACGTAAATTAACAAAACATTCGATTCCAACCAAATATACACTGCTGATACTCACATGCGTCTGTGTGATTGTCATGTTTGTGAGTTTTACCCTGAATCTGTCCGGGGGCCCTCTGAACACGGTAGCGGGGTATGTATTTGTACCCATGCAGAAAGGAATCAACTCCATCGGCACCTGGTTTGTGTCCAGAGCGGATGATTTGAAATCCCTGCGTGATGTGATGCAGGAAAACAGAGAGCTGCAGGAACAGGTGGACCAGCTTACCCAGGAACTGAATACCATAAAGCTGGAGCAGTATGAGCTGGACAACCTCCGGGAACTGATGGATCTGGACCAGAAATACCCCAGCTACGAAAAGGTAGCGGCCAGAGTCATCGGTGTTGACGGGGGGAACTGGTTTAATATTTTTCTGATTGACAAGGGCACCAGGGACGGCATTGAAAAGGACATGAACGTGATTGCCGGAAGCGGGCTGGTTGGAATTGTCATTGACACAGGGCCCAACTATGCCAAGGTTCGTTCTATTATCGACGACGCCAGCAATGTGAGCGGTATGGCCCTGTCAACGGCAGACCGGTGTATCATCAACGGAAACCTGGCCTCCATGAATGAAAATCAGGTCATTGAGTTTTCGGATTTGAAATGCGATGACGATACGGTGGCGACAGGAGAACAGATTGTAACCTCCCACATCAGCGACAAATATCTGGAAGGGATTCTGATAGGTTATGTCAGCACCATTGAGCGGGATTCCAACAATCTGACTTATTCCGGCACCATTACGCCGGCCGTGGATTTTCAGCATTTACAGGAAGTGCTGGTGATTCTGGATAAGAAAAATATCCAAAAGGACCAGGAGGAGTCGTGACATGAAGCTGAGACTGAGACGCAAGCTGGTGGTATTTCTAATCATCGGCATCTGTTTCCTGCTGCAGTGCACCCTGTTTCAGGCGCTGGCCTTTGCCTCCATTTCGCCCAATCTTCTGATTGTGGTCACTTCCTCCTTCGGCTTTATGCGGGGCCGGAAAGAAGGCATGTGGATTGGCCTGCTCTGCGGCCTGCTGCTGGATATATTTTTTGGGAGCGTGATTGGGTTTTATGCTCTGATTTATGCATATCTGGGCTACATTAACGGATTTTTCCGCAAAATGTTTTTCCCGGATGATATTAAGCTGCCGCTGATTTTGATTGCAATGAGCGATTTTTCCTATAACATACTGGTGTATCTGTTTTTGTTTTTCTTAAGAGGAAAGTTGCGGTTTCCCTATTATCTGATTCATATTATGCTGCCGGAACTGGTATATACCATTCTGGTAACCATTATTCTCTATTTTGTGATTCTGAAAATAAATCAGAAACTGGAAGTCAGTGAAAGAAGGAGTGCAGGTAAGTTTGTTTGAGTTTTTAAAGAAGTTCAGTAAAAAATTGATAAGTTCCAGATTATTTGTGCTCAGCGTGGTCATGATTGGGCTCTTTGCCGTACTGTTTCAGCGGATTTTTGTACTGCAGATTATCAACGGAGAAGAATATCTGGACAATTATACCCTGCGCATTCAGAAAGAGCGTATTACTTCCGGAACCAGAGGAAGCATTTATGACCGCAACGGCAAACTGCTGGCTTACAATGAACTTTCTTATTCCGTTACCATAGAGGACAACGGTATTTACAGCAGCAATGATGAAAAGAACAGAAAGATGAACGAGGAACTGCATACTGTTATCCATATGATAGAAGATAAGGGAGATACCATTACCAATACGTTCAGCATTGTGAAAAAAGACCGGGGAGCATATGAATTCAACCTGTCCGGAAAGGCATTGAAGCGTTTTCTTGCGGATGTCTACGGACATACCAAAACAGACGATTTAAAATACAATAAAAGGTTAGGCTATAATGAAGGTTCTGCAACGCCGGAACAGGTCATGGAATACCTGCAGAAAGGGTTCGGCATTTATGTGGAAGGCAGGGAATACGAGGATAAAGTGCCGGAAGATACGGTGTATTATGAGGAAGAAGATGCATACAAGATTACTCTGCTGCGCTATGCCATTTCCCAGAACAGCTACCAGCGGTATGTCCAGACCACCATTGCGCAGAATGTCAGTGATGAGACCGTGGCCGTTATCAAAGAGAATTCTGAGATTCTTCAGGGGATTGACGTGATGGAAGACAGTATCCGCAAATATGAGGACAGCGTTTATTTTTCCCATATTATCGGTTATACAGGCAAAATATCCCAGGCGGAGTATGATGAACTTTCCAAAAAAGACGATTCCTATACCCTGAATGACGTGATTGGGAAATCCGGCATTGAACAGGTCATGGACCAGGAACTGCAGGGAACGAAAGGAACGGAGAAGTTCTATGCGGACAGTGTGGGGCGGATTACGGAAATCATTGAGAAAATAGACGCTTCCTCCGGAAATGATATTTACCTGTCCATAGACTGGGAATTGCAGAAAGCAGTTTACGGTATGCTGGAGCAGGAACTGGCCGGCATTATTTATGCCAATATTGAAAATATCAAGGAATATGATACCAGCACCGGTACAGCTTCCGATATTAAAATTCCTGTGGACGATGTGTATTTTGCATTGATTAACAACAATATTATCAATATAGACCGCTTAAGCAGGAAAGACGCAAAAGAAACAGAACAGCAGGTGTACAGTGCATTTCTGAGCAAACAGAACGCTGTCCTGGAGGGACTGCGCCAGCAGTTTGCTTCCGCTTCCCCCACGCCGTTTGAAGAACTGGACCGGGAACAGCAGAATTACATGAGTTATATCCTCTCCATGCTGGAGGAAAAAGACATTTTTCTGTCAGAGGAAGTGGATACGGAAGATGAGGTCTACAAGGACTGGAAGAACGATACGGTCAGCCTGTGTGAATATCTGCGGCGCGCCATTTCCATGAACTGGATTGATATTACAAAATTTGACACGGAATCCAGATATTCGGATTCTACGGAAATCTACAACGCCCTTGTAAATTATATTACGGAATCTCTGAAAGAAGACCGGGAATTCAGCAAAAAGATTTATAAATTTATGATAAATCAGGATTTGATTTCGGGCACGCAGATTTGTCTGTTATTATTTGAACAGGGCGTACTGCAGGAAAACGAAGGGGATTTGAGCGCTCTGCAAAACGGCAGCCTCAGCGCCTACAACTTTATACGGGATAAGATTAAGAATCTGCAGCTTACCCCGGCGCAGCTTGCTCTGGACCCCTGTACGGCAAGCTGTGTTCTGATAAATCCGAAGACAGGAGAACTTCTGGCCTGCGTTACTTATCCGGGCTATGATACCAACCGCCTTGCCAATACGGTGGATTCGGAATATTTTTCCAGCCTTCAGAGTGATTTGTCCATTCCTCAGTACAATAACGCCACCCAGCAGCAGACGGCTCCGGGTTCCACCTTCAAGCCGATTACTGCGGCGGCAGCTCTGACGGAAGGGGCAGTCAGCACAGGGGAACAGATTGTCACAAAAGGAGAATATACGGAAATCAATCCGTCGCCGAAATGCTGGATTTATCCGGGAAATACCCATGGTTCCATCAATATTTCCGAAGCAATCCGGGATTCCTGCAACTACTTTTTCTATGAGCTGGGTTATCGAATGAGCTCTGCGGGAGGAACCTATAATGAAAACCGGGGTATTTCCACGATAGAAAAATATGCGGCATTGTTCGGCCTGGATGAAAATACCGGCATTGAGATACCGGAGAATAAACCCCATATTGCGGACGAATACCCCATTACCGCATCCATCGGCCAGAGTAATCATAACTTTACCACCACTCAGATTGCCAGATATCTGGCCGCAGTGGCCAGCAGCGGAAATATTTATAAGCTGACTCTTCTGGATAAGGAGACCACTTCTGACGGAACACTGGTGAGAGAATTTAAACCGGAAATTATAAGGAATATTACGGAAGTATCCGCATCTTCCTGGAATGCGATTCAGAACGGTATGCGGATGGTAGCGGAGAATAACGACGTTTTCAAAGATTTTCCCATTGCAGTGGCCGGAAAAACGGGTACTGCACAGCAGATTCCAACGAGGCCCAATCACGCGCTGTTTATTGGATATGCGCCCTTTGGAAATCCTGAAATCGCCATTACCACAAGGATAGCCTATGGATATTCTTCTGCCAATGCAGTGGAAGTGTCCAGCAATATCCTGAAATATTATTTTAAACTTGCGGATAAAGACACATTGCTGAACGGACAGGCGGAAGATATCGAAAGTACAGCAAATGGATTTGCGGATTAGAGTTTGGAGGGATGAATTTGTCAAAGCCAGTGGTACTGAAGAGTAACAGGTACGGAATCAATCTGATTCTGGATGACAGCATGGAATTTGAATCGCTGCTGGACTGTATTCGGGAACGGTTTAAAGATTCCGAAGGATTTTTTAAGAATGCCAAAATGGCCATTTCCTTTGAAGGGAGAAAACTGACACAGGAGGAAGAATTCCGCATTGTGGAGACCATTACGGATCATACATCCATCAATATTATCTGTATTCTGGACAACGATGCGCTGAGAGAGGAACTGATTCGCCAGAAAATTGAGCGATTTGAGGATGAGCAGGCCGGAAAAACCGGAGAATTTTACAAAGGAACCCTTCGCTCCGGGCAGGTTCTGGACTGTGAAACCAGTATCGTTATCCTTGGAGACATCAATCCGGGGGCAAAAGTAATTTCCAAAGGAAATATTGTGGTACTGGGAGCACTGAAAGGCAATGCCTATGCGGGGGCAAACGGCAATGAACAGGCTTTCGTGGCCGCTCTGGATATGGATCCCATTCAGATTAAAATCGGGGACGTGATGGGAAGGAGCGCCGACAAGGTAACCGGAAAAAAGCGTCTGAAGAAACAGAAAGTTGTATCGGAACCACAGGTAGCCATCGTAAAAGACGGCAATATCTACATTGAACCGATTACAAAGGGTCTTTTGAATAATATATAAAAAGCAGGAGGATATAGTAGGATGAGTGAAGTAATTGTTATAACATCAGGCAAGGGCGGAGTTGGAAAAACCACCACTACGGCAAATGTGGGAACGGGTCTGGCGCAGCTTGACAAAAAAGTTGTGCTGATTGATACCGATATCGGACTTCGGAATCTGGATGTGGTTATGGGGCTGGAAAACCGCATTGTTTACAATCTGGTGGATGTGGTGGAAGGAAACTGTCGTATGAAGCAGGCTCTGATTAAGGATAAGCGTTATCCCAATCTTTCCCTGCTGCCTTCTGCCCAGACCAGAGACAAATCTGCCGTGTCGCCGGAACAGATGATTAAGCTGATAGAAGAGCTGAGAGAAGAATTTGACTATATTCTGCTGGACTGCCCGGCAGGAATTGAACAGGGATTTAAAAATGCCATTGCCGGAGCAGACCGGGCGCTGGTGGTTACCACGCCGGAGGTTTCCGCTATCCGGGATGCGGACCGGATTATCGGGCTTCTGGGAGCAAATGAAGTAAAGAGAACGGAGCTGATTGTGAACCGTCTCCGTATGGATATGGTAAAACGTGGGGATATGATGAACATCAATGATGTGACGGATATCCTTGCCATAGATCTGATTGGTGCGGTGCCGGACGACGAGCAGATTGTAATTTCCACCAATCAGGGAGAACCGCTGGTTGGCTCGGACTGTCTGGCGGGGAAAGCATTTGCCAATATCTGTCACAGAATTCTGGGAGAGGAAGTGCCCTTCCTGGATTTGGAGATTAAATCCAGCGTATGGGGGAAACTGAAAGAAATTTTTAAGAAAAATTAGGAGGAAGCCAGTATGGGTTTAATGGATTTATTTAAAAAGAAAACCTCCGGGGATATTGCCAAAGACCGATTAAAATTACTGTTGGTTTCCGACCGTGCAAACTGTTCTCCGGATGTGATGGAAATGATAAAAAATGACATTATTCAGGTGATTTCAAAATATATGGAGATTGATGCGGACGGACTGGACATTCAGATTACCCAGACGGAATCAGAGGGAAATAACGGGAATGTACCCGCATTGTATGCCAATATTCCCATTAAGGATATGAAGCACCCAAGTGCTTCCTGATAAAAAATGCAGAGATTTGGATAAGGGACTGGAATTATGTTAAAACAATATCAGATTAAAAACTACAATTTTCGTTTGGTAATCTATGTGGTAGCGCTTACCATGCTTGGAATCAGTGTGATTGGCAGCGCTCAGAAAGCCGTGCAGTCGAAACAGGTGTTCGGGCTTCTGCTGGGGCTGTTCGTGATGGTGATTGTCTCCATGATTGATTATTCCTTTATTCTGCGTTTTAACTGGCTGATTTATATATTCAATATCGGTCTCCTTTCGCTGATTACGTTTCATGTATTTGGACATCAGGCCGGGGGAGCTGGACGCTGGATTGAGATTGCCGGATTTCGGTTCCAGCCTTCAGAGCTATCAAAAATACTGCTGATTCTGTTTTTTTCCTGGTTTTTTTCCAAATATCAGGAGAAAATCAATACGCTGCCCATGATTCTGCTTTCCGGAGGGCTGATATTTGTCCCCTGGTTCATGATTGAGCAGCAGCCGGATTTGTCTACCAGTATTGTTGTAGCAATAATTTTTATTGCACTCTTGTTTTTGGCCGGATTAAGTTATAAAATAATAGCAGGCGTGCTGGCGGTACTGATTCCGGCCGGAACCCTGTTTATCTATCTGATTCTGCAGCCGAATCAGAAGATTCTTGACTATTACCAGTGGTTGCGTATTATGGCCTGGCTGCAGCCGGAAAAATATGCAAAAGATGCATATCAGCAGCAGAATTCCATTATGGCCATCGGCTCCGGACAATTGTGGGGTAAGGGACTGAACAACGATACGGCCTTTTCGGTGAAAAATGGAAATTATATTCCGGAGCCTCAGACAGATTTTATTTTCGCAGTTGCAGGAGAAGAACTGGGATTTGTGGGAGGAGCCGTGATACTGTTGCTGTTGCTGTTAATCGTAATCGAATGTATTTTAATTGGGAGAAAGGCAAAAGATTTGTCGGGACGGCTGATTTGCGGCGGAGTTGCTGCCTGGGTTGGATTCCAGACATTCGTTAATATCTGTGTGGTGACCGGATTAATGCCGAATACCGGTCTGCCATTGCCCTTTGTCAGCTACGGGCTTACCTCGCTGGTAAGTCTGTTTATTGGGATTGGACTTGTATTGAATGTAGGGCTTCAGCCTCTTAAGTACAGAATGGAGGGTTTTTAAAATGAATATTGGATTGATTGCACATGATTCGAAGAAAAAATTAATGCAGAATTTTTGCATTGCATATCGGGGGATACTCTGCAAAAATGAGCTGTTTGCAACGGGAACCACCGGAAGACTTATTGAGGAAGTGACAAATCTGTCAATTCACAAATATCTGGCCGGACATCTGGGAGGCGCCCAGCAGCTTGGCGCTCAGATTGAGCACAATCAGATTGACCTTGTAATCTTTCTGCGGGATCCTCTGACGCCGAAATCCCATGAACCGGACGTCAACAATGTGGTTCATCTGTGTGATACTCATAATATTCCACTGGCAACCAACCTTGCCACAGCAGAACTGTTAATCAAATCACTGGACAGAGGAGACTTAGAGTGGCGTGAAATGTATAAATAGAAATCAGACAATCAGAATAGCAGGGTTTATTCTCTCTCTTGTACTGCTCTGCGGCTGCGGAGAGAAAGTGACCGTGGAACATGCCTATGACATTGCAGAAAGTCCCGGAATGTACGGACTTACTGTGGAGAGCAGCAACAGCGGTACATCCGCATCAAGTTCCTTTTTTGCGGAAGAACTCTGTGTGGCAGGTAACGAGAATATCTTAAGTGAAAACGTGACAGATTCTCTTTCTCAGGCTGCCGGACTGTTTAACTTAAAAGAACATACCATGGTATTTGGAAAAAATGTGCATGAACGGCTGTATCCGGCAAGCACTACCAAGATTCTGACTGCCTATGTGGCCTTAAAGTATGGAAAACTGACAGATACTGCCACCGTAACGGAAGCGGAGCTTCAGCTTGAGCCGGGGTCATCTGTCTGCGGGCTGAAAGCAGGAGAAACCACCACACTGGAGCATCTGCTCTATGGGCTGATTCTCTGCAGCGGAAATGATGCCGCTAATGTTATAGCGGATCTGGTCTCCGGAAGCACGGAAGAATTTGCAAAGAAGATGAATGAGGAGGCAAAAGCCCTGGGCGCCACCAATTCCCATTTTGTAAATGCCCATGGCCTGCAGAATGAAGAACACTATACCACCGTATATGATATGTATCTGATTTTTCAGGCGGCCATGGAAAATGAAGAATTCGTTAAAATTATCAGCGCTTCTTCCCATACCGGAGAACTGACCGATGCTTCCGGGCAGGCTGTTACGAAAGAATGGAAAAGTACCAATAAGTATCTGAACGGAGAAAAAGAGGTGCCGGAAGGGCTCCAGGTTATCGGAGGGAAAACAGGAACCACCAGTGATGCGGGCTCCTGTCTGGTGCTCTACAGTAAGAAAGGGGAACTTCCCATTATATCCATTGTTTTTAAGGCGGACAACGCTGACGGGCTTTACGAGGAAATGACACAATTACTAAAAGAAATTTGAAATAGCGGTTGAATTTCCCGTAAATATATACTATAATTACCATATTAAAAGCATTATTGTCATGCAAAATTGAGAATGGACTTCTGAATTGTGAGAAGAAAATTATCTATTTTGCATAAATTCGGTTGAGACTAGGAGGAGATTGTCATGGTACAAATTATAGCTGGCGAAAAGGGAAAAGGTAAGACAAAACATTTATTGGAGAGGGTAAACGAATCGGTAAAATCTGCTACCGGCAATATTGTGTATCTGGATAAAAGCCAGAAGCACATGTATGAGCTCAGCAATAAAGTTCGTCTGATTAATGTTTCGGATTATATGATTTCAAATTGTGATGAATTTCTGGGATTCCTCTGCGGGGTTATTTCTCAGGATCACGATCTGGAAGAGATGTATTTAGACAGTTTCCTTACCATTGCAATGTTAGAGGGCGGCGATATCAGCCATGCTATCACCAAGCTGGACTCTATCAGCGATAAATTCCATGTTAATTTTATTTTAAGCATTTCCATGAATGAAAGAGATTTGCCTGACTGTACCAGGGGGAAGGTAATCGTATCTCTGTAGACCATCAGAAAAGCGGACAGGTCCGCATCAACATGAGAACATACAAAAGGGGTTATCGAGTAAGCAGCGATAACCCCTTTGATTGAAAATATATTCGTTTTCTGCAGATGAGATGCTGAATGTCAGGCTTCGTTGATGGAGCGGATGCGCCCAAAAACGCTGCAGAGATACAGACCGCCGATTCCTACGATTCCATAGATAATCCGGGTGAGCCAGCTCATATCGCCGAATAAAAATGATACCAGGTCAAAACGGAATAAACCGATCAGTCCCCAATTGACAGCACCTACAATCACCAGTGCCAGCAGTGTGTAATCCAAACCTTTGGTATTCATATGCATTCCTCCTTTTACATGAATTTAGTATTTCCAGACGAAAAAAAATCATGTTGGAAATTCATGGTACTTGAGTTTGTACTTTTAAAATGATAGAATATCTGTAACATTTCATTGTGTGCAGCCACAGAAACAGGACTTAATATTTATGGCAAAAAAAAATAATAAAAAAGTTGTAAAATTCCACAGAACGTCTCATTTTAATATAGGCGTTGTTGTTTTTCTTATTATATTTGTATATATGGTTTACAATATTTTCCAGTATTTTACTGCAGGACAGGTGGCAGTTTATGAGGTAACTCAGGGAACCATTACCCAGAATCACACGTATACCGGCGTCATTCTGCGGGAAGAAAAAGTGTTTCAGGCGGAAAATTCCGGTTATATCAATTATTATAACAGAGATGCTGCGAAAGTCAGTGTAAATTCCTATGTGTATTCTGTGGATGAAACCGGAGATTTCTACAAAGAGATTACCAGTCAGAACGACGGACAGCTTTTTGCTGAAAAAGGCTCCTACGACGAACTGGAAAAAACAGCGTCCAACTATGTGCTGGATTATTCCAATGAAGATTTTTATAAGGTATATACCTTTCAGTATGATATGGAAGCAGAACTGATGGAAGCCATCAGTGCCAATGCGTTATCCAGTCTGGATCATTACCAGGAAGGGGCCCTGGGATTCCACATCCATCAGGCTGCGGAGCCCGGAATTGTGGTATACAATACGGATGGTCTGGAACATGTGACAACGGAAAATTTCACGAAAGATATTTTTGATGCTTCTGCCCATCAGAAAGAAAATCTGATTTCCAGAGAGCAGGTAACTGCCGGAGAGCCAGCTTATAAGATGATTACCAGCGAAATCTGGAACCTGGTGGTTCCGATAGAGAAGGAACTGGCCGATGATCTGGCAAAGGAGTCCAATATACAGGTGGAGTTTAAGAAGGACAATTCCACTGCCTGGGGGGCTTCCCGGATTTTAAATCAGGGCGATGACTGGTATCTGATACTGACCTTCCAGAATTCTGCCATTCGCTTTGCTGCGGACCGCTATCTGGATGTGAAGCTGCTGCTGTCAGATACCAATGGACTGAAAATACCAAACACAGCTCTGACGAAAAAAGATTTCTTTCTCATTCCCAAAGATTTTCTCACCAAAGGCGGAGATGACGGGAACAGCGGCGTTACGCGTCAGTATCAGGATGATAATGGCAAGATCATTATGGAATTTACAGAAGTTGCGATTGCAGAAGAAACAGAAAACAGATACTATATTGCAGCTTCCGCCCTGGAAAAGGGGGATATTCTGATAAAATCAGATTCCAGTGAGAAATTTACCCTGTCAGAAACAGAGTCTCTGCCAGGAGTCTTTAATATTAACAGAGGTTATGCGGTATTTCGTAAAGTGGAAATCCTGTTTCAGAATCAGGAATATACCATTGTAGATACAGGAACCAGTTATGGAATTTCCCTTTACGATCACATAGCGCTGGAAGCCTCAGCCATCAGAGAAAATGAGATTATACGGTAAGCTGCCGCAGGAGGATATATGGTATGGTAAAAGAGAATTTATTACAGGTACAGGAAAATATCAGAAAAGCATGTGAGAAGTCCGGCAGAAGTCCGGAGGAAGTTACCCTGATTGCAGTCAGCAAGACAAAGCCTGTTCCCATGCTGGAGGAAGCCTATGAAGCCGGAAGCCGGGAATTCGGAGAAAATAAAGTGCAGGAGATTATGGACAAATATCCGGTTCTGCCTTCTGACATTCACTGGCATATGATTGGACACCTCCAGAGAAACAAGGTAAAATATATTGTGGACAAGGTATGTCTGATTCATTCTGTGGATTCCCTGCGTCTGGCAGAGGAAATCAGCGCACAGGCAGAAAAGAAGCAGGTGGAAGTGGATATTCTGGTGGAAGTTAATATTGCCCAGGAGGAAAGCAAGTTTGGAATTTCCAGAGAAGAAGCCTTCCGGCTTGTGGAAGAAATTGCCAGACTTCCTCATATCCACATCAAAGGCCTTATGACAATTGCTCCCTTTGTGGAGAATCCGGAAGACAATCGGGAATATTTTCATCAAATCCGGCAATTATCTGTTGACATAATGCGGAAAAACATTGATAATGTAAGTATGTCTGTGCTTTCTATGGGCATGACAGGTGACTACATGGTAGCCATAGAAGAAGGGGCCACCATGGTTCGTGTTGGAACAGGTATTTTTGGCGAGCGGAATTATCCGAAAACCTGTGAAACTGATTAAAGGGAGACTATTATGGGAATGCTGGATAAATTTTTAGATGTTATGAGATTGAATTCAGACGACGATGATTTTTACGATGACGATTACTATGATGACGATTATGAAGAAGAAAAGCCTAAACGGAAGAGCTTTCTGAAGGAAAAAGATACTGAAGATGAGGAAGATGATTTTGAAGAAAAACGTCCGCGTCCGGTAAAAACGCCGAAGGTAACGCCTATGCGCCCTTCCAAAAGGCAGGCAAACGGCATGGAAGTATGCGTCATCAAGCCCACCACAGTAGAAGATGCACGGGAAATTACAGAGACCTTGCTGCTGAACAGAACCGTTGTATTGAATGTGGAAGGGCTGGATGTGGATATTGCCCAGCGTATTATTGATTTCACTTCCGGTTCCTGTTTTGCCATCAGCGGAAATCTCCAGAAAATTTCCAATTACATATTTATCATTACGCCGCCCAATGTGGATATTTCCGGTGATTTTGCCAATATTATGGATGCCTTTGACGTACCTGCCATCCAGAGGGATTTTTAGAAAATGGCAGAGATGACAAGGGACGAAAAATTACTGGCGAAACGTTTTATTGATTTATCCAGACAGGCACAGCAGAAAAACATCGTTGTATTCAGTGAATTTTTAAACTTAAACGAATTGAATATTTTCCGCCGCCAGGGTCCTGAACTCTGCTGCGACTTTGCATTGTCCGGCGGATATGAATTAAGTGAGCGTCAGATGATTGCATTTATACCTGATGCTCTTTGTTATACCTGGAATTTTCCCATATCCTGTTTGAAAATCACACCGGTAAATAAAAAATTTGCTGAAGAATTAAGTCATCGGGATGTACTTGGAAGTCTGATGAATCTTGGACTTGAGCGTTCCAGACTGGGGGACATTCTGGTGGATGAGCAGGAGATTTACGTGTTCTGCCATGAAAAGAATGCAGCGTATATTATGGAAGAACTTACCCGGATACGCCATACCACGGTCTGTACGGAACGGACGGAACCTGGGGAAATTTCTCCGGAGCCGAAAAAAGAAGCCGGAGAGGGAATCATAACTTCCAATCGTCTGGACAGCGTAATTGCCTGTCTCTGCAGAATATCCCGTTCTCAGGCAAGCCAGTGGATTCGCAGCGGCCGGGTGTTTATCAATAACAGGGAAATCCTTCAGATTACTTATGAATGCAGGGAACAGGATTTGATTTCCGTGCGTTCTATGGGGAGATTCCGATTTCTGGGCTGCCGGGGAGAGACACGAAAAGGACGCATGAAAATACAGTATGAAAAATATATTTAGATTGAGGAATGATTATGGGAAAAACAATAACAGTCTCTTATGAAGGAAAACCATGTTACAATATTGAAATTCAGCCGAATTTCCGTCTGCTTCCGGAACAGTTAAAAGGACTTGGATACGGCAGGAACCGGGCATGTATTATTACCGAATCCAATGTGGCAGGCTGGTACCTGGAGGAAGTGAAATCACTTCTGGAGCCGGTTTTTTCCTGCTGTACTTCCTTTGTATTTGAAGCGGGAGAGGCCAGTAAAAACACAGATACGGTAGGAGCGATTTATCACCATCTGATTCAGAATGCCTTTGACCGGAAAGACGTTTTAATTGCCCTGGGCGGGGGAGTGGTGGGGGATATGGCCGGATTTGCGGCAGCCACTTATCTGCGAGGTATTGATTTTGTGCAGGTTCCCACTTCTCTGCTGGCCCAGACGGACAGCAGCATTGGCGGAAAAACGGGCGTGGATTTTCAGCAGTATAAAAATATGGTAGGGGCTTTTTACATGCCCCGGCTGGTCTATATGAACATCTCCACTCTGAAAACACTGCCCGAACGTCAGTTTATTGCCGGAATGGCTGAAATAATCAAACACGGATTTATCAAAGACAGCAATTATACGGAGTTTATCCGCAGCCGCAGCCAGGAAATCCGAATGCAGGATTATCCTGTTATGGAGGAAATGATTTACAGGAGCTGCCGGATTAAAGGGGATGTGGTGGAGCGGGATCCAAAAGAACAGGGAGAACGCGCACTTTTAAATTTCGGTCACACCATTGGCCATGCCATCGAAAAATTGTCTGACTTTTCCTTATGCCATGGAGAATGCGTGGCCCTTGGCATGGTAAGCGCCGGTTATATTTCCTGTCGGAAAGGCACAGTTTCACCGGGGCAGTTTGAGGAATTAAAAGCCATTCTGCAAAGTTACGGACTTCCCGTATCCCTTTCCGATTTTTCTCACAGTCCGGAAGAGATTCTTGCAGCCACAAAACTGGATAAAAAAATGGAATCCGGAAAAATAAAATTTATTCTGCTGAAAACACTGGGAGAATCTTATATTACAAAGGATTTGACGGATTCTGAGATTTTAGAAGGGATAAGATGTATTTTATGAATGCGAAAAAGCGAAAAAGCTGTATCCTCTATGCAGTCAGCACTGTGTTGCTGCTGATGCTGGACCAGGTAACCAAATATCTGGCGGTCATCCATTTAAAGGACGACAGTTCCTTTGTCCTGATTCCGGACGTATTTCAGCTTCACTACCTGGAGAACCGGGGTGCGGCATTTGGCCTGATGCAGGGTCAGAAGCCGTGGTTTGTAATCAGTACGCTGCTTATGCTTATGCTGATGGTTCTGGTATATTTCCGGATTCCCATGGATAAAAAGTATCGCTGGCTCCGGTTTATTCTGGTTCTTCTGACAGCGGGGGCTCTGGGAAACCTGGTGGATCGGCTGCGTCTGAATTATGTGATAGATTTCTTTTATTTTGAGCTGATAAACTTTCCTATTTTCAATGTGGCTGACATTTATGTTACGGTGGGAATGGGACTTTTGCTGATACTGGTTCTTTTCTATTATAAAGAAGAAGAACTGGAAATGCTCTGGCCTTTCCGCAGGAAGAAAGATAAGTCAGAAGAAGGGCAGCAGTAACAGGAGGCAAAATAATGGAGGATTTTTTTCCTGAAAACGCGGAGAAATTTGAGGTGAATCCGGAACAGACCGGAGAACGTCTGGATAAATTTCTGTCCGAAGTCTGCAAAGATTCCTCACGCTCTTTTCTTCAGAAACTGATAAAAGAAGGTCAGGTGCTTGTAAACAGGGAACCCCAGAAAGCCAGTTACCGGGTAACGGAGCAGGATGTGGTTCACCTTACCATTCCTCCGGCCCAGGAACCGGAACTTCTTCCGGAGCCCATTCCCCTGGACGTCCTCTATGAGGATGATGACCTTCTGGTGGTAAATAAACCAAAAGGGATGGTAGTACATCCTTCAGCAGGCCATGATTCCGGCACTCTGGTGAACGCAGTGATGTATCACTGCAGAGACAGCCTTTCTGGTATCAATGGCCATATCCGGCCCGGTATTGTACATCGGATTGATATGGATACCACTGGAGCTCTGATTGTCTGTAAAAATGACAATGCCCATATCAGAATTGCAGAACAGATTAAGGAGCATTCCGTGACAAGGCGTTACCTTGGAATTGTGAAGGGGATTGTGAAACAGGATACAGGAACCATTGAAACTACGGTTGGACGCCATCCGATTGAGCGTAAAAAGATGGCAGTGAACGTGGCGAATGGCAGGAGAGCAGTGACTCATTACAGAGTTCTCCAGCGGTTTTCCAGACACACGTATATGGAATTTGAACTGGAAACAGGGCGTACCCATCAGATTCGTGTCCATATGGCCAGCATGGGCCATCCCCTTCTGGGAGACAGTCTCTATGGAAATGGGAAGAATCCCTGGCATCTGCAGGGGCAGACATTACATGCGGCAGTCACAGGATTTATTCACCCCACTACCGGGGCATATCTTGAAATAGCAGCTCCGCTGCCGGAATATTTCAGGCAGCTCCTTCAGAAGAACCAGCTCTGAAACCGTATATACATTTTGCCGGGATTGTGATATAATATGCCTTGAAGAGGGACCCATCGTTTGCCTTGAGGAGGGACCCATCGGAGATGGGAGGAGACCTGAAGGCAGATGGGAGGAGACCTGAAGGCAGATGGGAGGAGACCTGAAGGCTGAACAGGAAGGAATCCTGAAGGCTTCGAAAAAATGACATATTGGACTGATGACAGAACAAATGGAAAGGTGGTATATGTATGGAACAATTTGTAATTACAATTGGACGGGAGTTTGGCAGCGGCGGTCTGGATGTGGGACGGATGCTCTCGGATAAATTAAATGTAAAATGCTATGACAAGGAATTACTTTCCATGGCTGCAAAAGAAAGCGGATTATGTCAGGAAATTTTTGAAAATCACGATGAAAAGCCCACCAGCAGTTTCCTCTATTCACTGGTTATGGATACTTATTCTGTCAGCGGGTACACATCTGCGCCTTTTCTGGATATGCCCCTGAATCATAAAGTTTTTCTGGCGCAGTTTGATGCGATTAAGAATCTTGCCAGAAAGGAGTCCTGCATTATTGTAGGCCGCTGTGCAGATTATGCACTGGCAGAACATCCCAATTGTATCAATGTCTTTATCCATGCGGATATGGAATTCCGTATTGACCATATTATGAAGACTTTCGACCTTTCAAGAGAAAAGGCTACGGACATGATACATAAAACAGATAAGAAACGCGCAAGCTATTATAACTATTATTCCAGCAAAAAATGGGGAGATTCCAGAAGCTATCATCTGACTCTGGACAGCAGCCAGCTTGGACTTCAGGGCTGCGGAGAGATGATTCTGAACTATATGGATATACGGAAAAAATATAAAATTCAATCATCTTCCTGAAAGATACTTCCGGAGAATTTCCCTGCAAGTTTGCGGCGTTCATCGTCAATGGCCGCGTAGTGCTGGCGTGTGGTTTCAACACTTTTATGGCCCAGTGCATCGGCTACCAGATAAATGTCGCCTGTTTCTTTATAAAGATTCGTCCCATAGGTGCTGCGCAGCTTGTGGGGCGTAATTTTTTTGCTGATTTTAGCTGCGTCCGTATATTTCTTTACCAGTTTTTCTACGGCACGGGTAGTCAGCCTGCTGTATTTCAGGGAGAGAAACAGTGCGTTTTCATGTTCCGGCAATGCTTTTTCCGCCAGAATGGGGCGTTCCAGCTCCAGATAATCCAACAATGCATTGCTTACTTCTTCGCCGAAGTAAACCATGGATTCATTCCCTCCTTTTCGTACCACCCGCATACCATAATGTTTAAAACTTACATCATTGACGTCCAGTCCCACACATTCCGATACACGAATACCTGTTCCGAGCAGCAGAGTCAGAATAGCAATATCCCGGTATTTTGTTTTCTGATGGGAGGCGAGCTGCCTGGCAGTAAGAGAACTTCCGTGTTCCACTGCGGAAATCAGTTCCGCAACTTCGTCTTTATCGAGACGGATAATATTTTCTTTATGCTTTTTCGGTGTTTCTATCATGGAAGGTGCGTTTGTCTTAATAAATTCCTTTTTAAAATAATAGTTATACATGGTACGGATAGCGGAGAGCTTACGGGATTTTCCTTTTTCTCCGTTGGTAACAGCCTGCCCGTCTCTTTTTTCATAATAAGACAGGTATGCCAGGTATTCCTCAATATCCACCGGGGTCATTTCATCCAGTACGGATATGGGGATATCGTGCATGGGCATTCTGGCATATACGGGATTATTTTCCTGTATAAATTCAAAAAAAATACGAATATCATATCCATAGGATAATCTGGTTCTGGATGCTGTATTTCTGGTATCCAGATATCGGAAAAAATCTCCGCAGAATTTTGGAAGTTCTTTTAATAATCCCTGAAGTTTGCGCTTATTTTCCAGATTAATTTTTTCCACGTAATCCATGAAAAATCCTTTCTTTTATATTATTAACAGTTTACAGAATTCGGTCCCGGCAAATGTTCTATCTGTAAAAAATCAGGAGCCGCTGCAAACAGGGAACGATGTATTGGTTGTCTGAAATGTTCCATATATCAGTTCGTAAAATCAACATTTCGCGAACTGATATATCAGGAAGCGCTGTGTACTATTTCTTCTGAATCCAGCAGAATGGTAAAGGGTCCGTCGTTCAATAAAGAAATTTTCATGTCAGCTCCGAAAACTCCGGTTTCCACTACCGGAATCTGTTTTCTGCATTCAGATATAATGTATTCATATAATTCTCTGGCCAGTTCCGGATGACCGGCTTTGGTAAAGGAAGGCCGATTGCCTTTTTTGCAGTCAGCATATAATGTAAATTGCGAAATCAGCAATAATTCACCGGATATATCCTGAAGAGACAGATTTGTCTTTCCCTGTTCATCGCTGAAAATCCGCATACCAGTCAGTTTACGAATCATTTTATCTGCAATTTCACGGGTATCCTGATGGCTGATTCCGATAAACACCAGAAAACCGTTTCCAATTTTCCCGATGGTTTCCTGTTCAACTGTTACCTGAGCTTCTGTGACGCGTTGAATGATAAATCGCATATTAATTGCCTCCATTACAGCTTTGTGTACGCTATTCACTATTATAGCTCTGTGAAAAGGAAAATACAAGAAATAGTTACTGGATATAATATGGTACAAGCAGAAATTTTCCCGCATGAATCTCATCGCTGCCAAGGCCGTTTAGAGATTTAATATCTCTTACATATTCCTGAATACTGTCATAGTCATCTGTCATATATTCCGAGGCAATGCTCCAGAGACTGTCGCCGGACTTTATTTCAATGCTTGTGTAGGACTTGAAGCCTGTGTCTGTTTCTGCTGCTTTCGGGCTTTTCCCCTGGAACAGAAGAATTCCTGCAAAAATACAGCAGACAAGAGAAATCCCTGCAGTAAGCAGAATCTTCGTATTTCTGTGCTGCCGGATTTTTATATACTGAAAAACCCTTTCTGATAAGGCCATACCTGTTCTGCTGTATTTCATAATTTCTTCCCTCCAATCCGAACACATATTCCGAACATTTGTTTATACAGATTATAAATGAAGAACATATATTTGTCAAGAAAATTCAAGAACAAATTTTCGGAATATGTGTTTGCATTTCGGAGAAATCTGTGTTAAGATAAAAACAGTTAAAGTTTGGGAGGTACGATTATGGCATATGGAAAAATAAGTGAAAAACAGAAGGAAATTCTGGAATACATTAAGAGCGAAATTCTGAACAGGGGCTATCCCCCTGCAGTGCGTGACATTTGCGAAGCTGTTCATCTGAAGTCCACGTCTTCTGTTCATTCTCATCTGGAAACACTGGAGAAGAATGGTTATATCCGGAGAGATCCCACCAAGCCAAGAGCAATTGAAATTATAGACGACACCTTTAATCTGGTGCGGCGTGAAGTGGTAAATGTTCCCCTTCTGGGACGTGTTGCTGCCGGACAGCCGCTGCTGGCGGTGGAGAATATTGAAGCCTATTTTCCCGTACCTTCGGAATATATGCCCAATGAAGAGAGTTTTATGCTGCGTGTAAAGGGAGAAAGCATGATAAATGCAGGAATTTTTGACGGGGATAATATTCTGGTGCGGCGTCAGTCCACTGCCTCCAATGGCGATATGGTAGTTGCACTGGTGGATGATTCTGCCACAGTGAAGACATTTTATAAAGAAGATGGCTATTACCGCCTTCAGCCGGAGAACGACTCCATGGAGCCTATTATTGTAGAAGAATGTTCTATCCTTGGGAAAGTGTTTGGGGTATTTCGTTTTTTTGAATAGTAGTGACATCTTCCATTCGCACGAGTGTGTATAATGGTTTTATCTTATAAGAAGATACTTTCACGCTTTAGTGTGACACGGTATTTCCTATAAGATAAAAAAGCGGACAGGTCCGCTTCAACTCCCTGAATCCCTCATTCTTGAGGGACCTGGGCGCTTTGTCGCGCACGAGCGGATTGCCTGGCAATAAATTTCCTCTCCGCGAGCTGCGCATCCTGCCCGGAGGGCTTTTCTCTTATAGGAAATCTATATACTTTAGCACTTTACAGTGATACGGTATTTCCTATAAGAGAAAAAAGCCGCTGTAAAATGCTGCTGTATACGGATTATGGTATCCGGGTTTTTCCATATCCTGTATATAAACTGCATTTTACAACGACCCCTGAATCTGTTGTTTTATAAATCTTCCACTGCTATTTTTTTACCGTCTGTCCAGATTCGTTCCAGATCATAAAACAGACGGTCTTCTTTGGAAAATATGTGGACAATAATATCGCGGTAATCCATGAGAACCCAGCTTGAGCTGCGGTTGCCTTCAATCTGTTTCGGCGTATGTCCGGCTTTGCCCAGTTCTTCTTCTACTGCATCCACCATTGCCTGAATCTGGTTGACATTTCCTCCGGTTGCGATTACAAAGTAATCAGCCAGCGGAGAAATTTCACTGATATCAATTACACGTACTTCTTCTGCCTTTTTTTCACTTAATGCATGGCAGGCAGCTCTTGCCATTTCACGGGAAATATCCATTATATGTCCTCCTGTTTTGCCTGATTTTTAAAATACTGGTAAGATTCCATGGTCATGGGATCAAGTTCACCGCCTTTTCTCTTCAGATAATCCAGTGTATCTGAAAGGATTTTCAGCATGGTACGGTCCAGATCTTCAAAGGCCATCTTCCGTACCTCTTCCAGGTCAGGTGCTTTATCCCGGTTCGGTTCAATATAATCTGCAATATAGATAATTTTATCCAGCGTGTTCATATTCGGTGCTCCTGTCGTATGCACCTGAATGGCATGAAGAATGTCCTCATCGTCTGTTTCATAATATTTCTGTGCGAAAAGTGCTCCCAGTTTTGCATGAAGCAGAAAGGGGCTTCGTTCCTCTGAAGGGGAAATGGGAATATCATATTTTTTGCACAGTTTAAATTTATCCCGGCTGGAAACGCATTTCGCACAGTCATGCAACAGCCCTGCATACATGGCCTGTTCCAGATTTGCATGGTGTGCCATTGCCAGTGCCGCGGCCGTGTACATGACACCAAGGGTGTGGGTATATCGTTCCTTATCCAGTTCCTTTTTCAGTTTCTTCTCTATCTCCGTTCGTTTCAATCTCTGCTTCCTCCCCTTCATATAAATGATGTTCTCTGATATAAGATTCTACTGTTCCGGGAACAAGATACCGTATGGTCCGTCCATACCGCAGCCTGTTACGAATATCCTGAGAAGATACTTCCAGACTGGGGGTATCCAGCGGAAAAAATCTGTCCTGGTATTTTTCATTCAGGTAAGCAATCTGCTGGAAAAATCGTTCTTCCTGTCTGTGTTTGCGGCAGGCAGCCAGAATACGGCAGCTTTTCAGAATTTCTTCCGGTTTCCGCCAAAGTTCAAAATCAAAGAGTGAATCTGCGCCCAGAATAAAAAACAATTCTGCATTTGTATAATTTTCTTTTAATTTCTGCATGGTAATATAAGTGTAACTGGTTTTCCGGGACTCCACTTCCATCTTATTCAGGGAAAATACGGGGTTGTCGGCAATGGCCAGAGCAACCATACGACAGCGGTGGATGGAATCGGTCACATACTGCTCCTGCTTGTGGGGAGAATGACCTGTGGGCAGAAATAATACTTTGTCAAGCCGGAACTGTTCTCTGGCATTTTCTGCAATCATCAGGTGCCCGTAATGAATGGGATCAAAGGTTCCTCCCATAATCCCTATTCTTTGTACTTTGTTTTTTTTCATATTGCACCCCTGCTATTTCGGCAGTTGAATTTTTGGCTCCTTTTTTGCCGGACGGTATAATATTATTTTTTTTCCAATCACCTGGACCACCAGGGAGTGTGTACGCTCTGCCACTGTATCGGCTATTTCATTTGGGTCGTCGAAACAGTTTTTTAATACGGAGAGTTTTATCAGTTCTCTTTTTTCCAGCGCTTCGTCCACTGCAGCTACAAGTTCCGGCGTCAGGCTTGATTTTCCAACCTGGAAAATGGCGTCCTGGCTGCTGGCCAGACTTTTTAAATATGCGCGCTGCTTACTTGTTATATTCATGGCATATCCTTTCTGAAGCCTTATTTATAGTAATCAAATTCCAGACCGTACATCCGTACGGTATCTCCTTCGGAAATTCCGGCGTTTTCCAGGTCTTCCAGGATTCCCTGTTCCCGCAGAAATTTCTGAAAAAACAGAAATCCCTTTTCTGAATCAATATTGGTATATCCAAGCATTTTTTCAATTTTCGGGCCTTCTACCACATAGACATTATTTTCCTCGTCATATTCCACAGTGCAGGCTTCTTCCTGGAATATGGCGGTTTCCGGAAAGAACTCCTGTTCATAGACAATGGGAGTATCATCCATGCCGGAAAGAAGGTCATTGACATAATACAGTAATTCCTTTAATCCCTGTCCGCTGACGGCAGATATGGGAAAAACGCGGATTCCCTGAGATTCAAATTCTGCTTTTAACAGAGGGATGGCACTTTCTGATTCATCATAAATGGCGTCCGTTTTATTTGCGGCAATAACCTGAGGCTTTTTCAAGAGCTGGGGATTGTAATTTTCCAGTTCCCGATTGATGGCATAAATATCTGCCACAGGATCTCTTCCCTCTACGGAAGCGGCGTCCACCATATGAATCATAACGCGGGTCCGCTCGATATGCTTCAGGAAAGCATGGCCCAGTCCTACTCCTTCGGAAGCTCCCTCAATTAAACCGGGAATGTCTGCAATCACAAATCCTCCGGCGTCTTCCAGATCAACTACACCCAGATTGGGATTTAAAGTGGTAAAATGGTAATTTGCAATTTTAGGCCGGGCATTGGTCACACGGGCTAACAGTGTGGATTTTCCCACATTGGGAAATCCAACCAGTCCCACGTCCGCAATCACTTTCAGCTCCAGACGGACTTCCAGTTCCATACCGGGCTGTCCAGGCTGGGCATATTTCGGCGCCTGCATGGTGGCGGTGGCATAATGCTGATTTCCCAGTCCGCCTCTGCCGCCTTTCAGAATAATCTGGCGTTTGTTTTCTCCGGACATATCGGCGATGACTTTGTCACTTTCTGCGTCGCGGATGATGGTTCCGGCAGGTACTTTGACAATCAGATCTTCCCCGTTTTTGCCGTGGCAGTTGCGTTTCCTGCCGTCCTCACCGTTCTCTGCTGCGTATTTCCGCCGGTGTCTGAAATCGGTGAGGGTATTCAGCCCTTCGTCTACCTGAAAAATCAGGTTACCTCCATGGCCTCCGTCACCGCCGTCCGGCCCGCCGTTAGGAACATATTTTTCTCGTCGGAAAGAGACATGCCCATTGCCGCCTTTCCCTGATTTTATTATAATTTTTGCACTGTCTGCAAACATGGTTTATACCTCATAATTGTGATAAAAACAGCCGTATGAAAAGAATAGACCCGGCTATTCAGTCGAGTCTATCAGTGGTATCATGCAGTCTACTGTTCGTTGCCTGCTACTGGATATACGGAAGCCTGTTTTTTATCTCTTCCTTTTCTTTCAAATCTCAGAACGCCGTCAACCTTGGCGAATAATGTAT
This sequence comes from uncultured Eubacterium sp., assembly GCA_949959185.1. Taxonomy (GTDB): domain Bacteria; phylum Bacillota; class Clostridia; order Lachnospirales; family Lachnospiraceae; genus Petralouisia. The sequence continues at coordinate 57,192 of CATLIX010000006.1, forward strand.
CATCTCCGCCCTTTCCAACATTCACCCCAGGATGAATTCTGGTTCCGCGCTGTCTGTATAAAATATTTCCAGCCTTGACAAACTGTCCGTCAGCTCTTTTTGCACCCAACCGTTTAGATTCGGAATCTCTGCCGTTCTTGGTAGAACCAACTCCCTTTTTATGAGCGAAAAACTGAAGATTCATATTCAACATGTTCTACACCTCCTCGAATGTAAGCGAAACATACTTTTTGCCGTAATTTTTCTGTATTCCCTGTAAACCCAGAACCAGTGAACGGAGCAACAGCAGGGAGCTTTCAGAGTATCCCTCTTTCAGGGAAAAATCAATCCGTCCCGTATCAGAATCCGTCGTCAGATCAAACCTGTCTGATACAAGCTGTTCCACAGAATTAATGGCATTTATCACCAGAACTGAAACTGCGGCACAGACAATATCTTCTCCGGAAACAGCGTATCCTGCGTGTCCCTTACAGCGAAATGCTGTGTATTCCTGTTCTCTGTTTTTATAAACTGTGATACAGATCATAATATTCCTGTCACTTAACCATTAATCTTTTCAATCTTTACTTTGGTGAAGGACTGTCTGTGACCGTTCTTCTTGTGATAGCCGGTTTTTCTCTTATACTTGTAAACGATGACTTTCTTTCCTCTTCCGTTTTCCACTACGGAAGCCTCAACAGTTGCGTTTGCTGCATCTGTTCCAACTTTCAGAGAACCGTCGTTTACTGCCAGTACATCGTCAAAAGTAACTTTTTCACCAGCTTCCAGACCAAGTTTTTCAATGGTAATGATATCGCCTTCAGATACTTTGTACTGTTTACCACCTGTTGCTATAATTGCGTACATATGGCACCTCCTATTATCATTACTCGCCAGTTATGGTGCTGCAACTGCAGTCTTTCAAACCTCACTGTGCGGCATACTCATAGAGAATAGCACAAAAGTGCTGACAAGTCAATGGTTTTTTACCTGTTCTGCCAGAGATTTTCTGACTTTTTTCCGTGTCACTTCCACAAGGTTCAGTTTTGTCCGGTCCACTACCTGAACCGGGACAGAATCTGTGCGGACTGCGCTGCGTAATGTCTGCATCAGAAGTTCCTGGGCCTCTGCGGACTTCATGTCAATAAAATCTATAATAATGATACCGGAAAGATTGCGGAGCCTGAGCTGACGCGCCAGCTCCCAGGCAGCCTCCAGATTAATCTTAAGGTAATGTTCCTGCGCCTGTTTTCCGGAAATGCTTTTGCCTGAATTTACATCCACTACCGTTAAAGCCTCCGTGGGCTGTATAATTAAATAGCCTCCGGATTTCAGCCATACCTTTTCCTGAAGGGCTTCCTGCAGCCGGATGTCCAGATGGTAAAGTTTGTTCAGGCTTAACAGGCTGTCTTCATAAAAAGTAAGTTTCTGTTTTTCTTCCGGTTGGGCATGTTCAAAATAAGAGCTGATTTTTTCTGAAAGTTCCCGGTCGTCGGTAATTACTGTTTCCAGCTGTGAGCGGTTCAGGCCCTGAAGGACATGGAGATATTCCGGCGTACTCTCTTTCAGGCAGGAAAAAACGGTGCGGCAGGGAGCGGTCTTCTTAAGATATATAAACTCTTCCTTTAATTTCTCATACTCATTTAAAATCTCCTGTCTGGAAGCAAATGTTGCATTTGTGCGGACAATTATTCCAAAATCACTGTTTTTCTCAAAAGTTAAATCCTGCCTTAATTCTTCCCGCTTTTCTTCGTCCAGTTTTCTGGAAATACCCAGAGTGATATTCTCACTGGTCAGAACAAGATAATTTCCTGTGAGGTTCAGGTTGGTGGTGACTCTGGGAGGTTTGGATTTGCTGCTTTCCTGAGATACCTGTACCACAAGTTCGTCTCCCTGTACCAGCCTGGGGCTGTTAATCTTTTTCACATACAGAGGATGTTTCAGTTCTTCCAGAGGATAGTAACAGGATGTGCCCGGAGCAATCTCAATAAAGGCGGCGTTCAGGTTTTTTACGATATTTTTTACCCGGCCCACATAAATATTTCCCAGAATGCTCTGCTGCCCGTCAGGTTCCAGATGAAGTTCCAGTATTTTTTTTCCCTGATAAAGTGCAGTTGCAATATAAGTTCTGTTATTCCACTTAAGCCTGGTCACCAGCAATGTCGTTCCCATAAATAATGTCCTCACCTAATTCTCCCAGTGCGAAAAATTCCGGAAATGTTTTCTTTTTTTCTGTCCAGGATTGCTTTAACTGTTTCAGGTATTTTTCGTATAATTTCCGCTCCTGCTCTCCTTTTACAGGAATTTCTTCCGATTTTGCATAAACTTCAAGACGATGTATCTGAATGTCCCAGGGCTCATAATCCTGATTGCAGAATCTGCTGAAGGCTTCCAGTACAAGTTCCGGCTTAATATTGTCGCTGCTTCCGGTACATACCCTTAAGAAGATTCCATGATTTCCGGCAGGAGTCTCTTTCAGATTCGGGTATTCTTCCTGGAGGTTTACCATCTTCATCTCATAGATTAAGGGCTTTAAGTTTAACTCCATCCGGCTTTTTTTGGTCTGTTTGGTAATCAGAATTTCCTGCTGGCCCTCATAAAAATCATGAATCTGCTGCCTGAGACGTTCCGGTGAGGAAAAAAGTCCTTTCTGTTCCTCTCCGGCATACAGGAGATAATCGGCGGCTGCCACCAGAGACATGGCGGTCTTGGCTGTATCCGGCAGCTTTTTGTATTCCAGAACAGAGATTCCTTCCACCATAACACGGTTTAAGTCTTCCAGGGATTCCTGGCTGGATTTGGAAGATTTTACTTCGATATCAAAGTATTCTCCGTCGCTGGTGACGCCCACGCCCAGGGGCGCTGCAAAGGACATAATCTGATGGGGGCTGTAGCCTTCGGAATAGGAAATGTCAATCCCCGCCCGCCGGATGGCTTTCTGGAAATAGCGCATCATATCCAGATGTCCCACAAATTTCATTACCCCGTATTTCTGAAATTTAATTCTGATGTTCAATGCAGACACCTCCTTTCCACACAGCGGCGCCGCAGCCATTGCACTGCTGTCTGCAGTTTGGCGTCACTTCTCCCTTTTGCGCCCGTTCCCATTCTCTTTTCAAAAATTCTTTTGAAACGCCGCAATCAATAAAATCCCAGGGCAGGATTTCGCCGGTGCTTCTGGTACGCAGATTGTAAAAATCAATGGAAATCCCGCATTCCTCAAAAGCCTCCATCCATTTTTGGTTATCAAAAAATTCGCTCCAGGCGTCGAATATGCAGCCTTTTTCATATGCCCTGACCAGAACCTGTCCCACTCTCCGGTCCCCTCTGGCAAAAACGCCTTCCAGAACCGTAACGTCAGCTTCATGCCAGTTGTACTTTAAACTCTTCCGGTTTAACTGTTCTTTCACTTCTTCATTGACTGTTCCGGCACAGGCCAGATAATCTTCCTGTTTCAGCATGGGCGCCCACTGAAATGGCGTAAAGGGTTTAGGCACGAAAAAGGAAGTGCTGATGGTAATCTGGCATTTTCCGTTGCGCCGGTCTTTGGGAATTTCATAATATCTGCGGGCAATTTTGTCTGCAAGCCGGGGGATTTCCTTTCGGTCTTCCTCTGTTTCCGTGGGCAGCCCCAGCATAAAATACAGCTTGACTTTCTGCCAGCCCCCTGCAAAGGCAAGGCCTGCGCCTTCCAGAATCACTTCTTCGGTGAGGCCTTTGTTTATTACATTTCTCAGTCTTTGAGAGCCTGCTTCCGGTGCAAAGGTCAGGCTGCTTTTCCGGATATCCTGAACTTTACTCATAACATCCAGAGAAAATGCGTCAATGCGCAGGGAAGGAAGGGAAATGTTGACGCCCTGTTCTTTGGCGTCCATCAGGTAATTTATCAGTTCAGGGAGATGGCTGTAATCACTGGAACTTAACGAACTTAAAGAGATTTCTTCATGTCCGGTGTTTCCCAGCATTTCACGGGCCCATTCCTTTAACATGTTCACGTCACGTTCTCTGGTGGGCCGGTAAATCATGCCTGCCTGGCAGAACCGGCAGCCCCGGATACATCCCCGCTGAATTTCCAGCACCACCCGGTCCTGGGTTGCTTTTATAAAAGGAACCAGGGGGTTACGGGGATAATGGGTATGGCTGATATCCATCTGGATTTCTTTTTTTACCGTGGCCGGCACATCTTCATATTTTGGATGAAAAGCCGCAATGGTTCCGTCCTCCCCATATTCCACCTGGTAAAGGGAAGGAACATAGATGCCCGGCAGATGGCTGGCGGCACGTAAAAATTCCCTGCGGTCTGCGCCCTGGGATTTCATGGATTTGTATAAATCAAACAAATCGTCGTATCGTGTTTCTCCCTCTCCGATGTAAAACAGGTCAAAGAACTCGGCCAGGGGTTCCGGATTGTACGTGCAGGGGCCGCCGCCGATGACAATGGGATGTTCCCCCGTGCGGCTTTCGGCCGAAAAAGGGATATTGCTTAAGTCCAGAATTTGAAGAATATTAGTATAACACATTTCGTACTGTATGGTGATACCAAGGAAATCCATATCTTTCACCGGAGACTGGGTTTCCAGTGTAAACAGGGGAATCTGCTGCTCTTTCATAATGCTGTGCAGGTCGCTCCAGGGGGAATAGACCCGTTCGCAGTATACATCCTCCCGTTTGTTGAACATATCATATAAAATCTGGATGCCCAGATGGGACATGCCGATTTCGTATACATCCGGAAAACACATGGCAAACCGGATGGCCACGGTTTCCGGATTTTTTCTGACCATATTGACTTCGTTGCCGATGTATCGGGCAGGTTTGTCAATATTCAGGAGTATTTCATCGCTCAGTGCTAATTGTTTCATATTTTTCATTCCTTTTCAGAGTATGTTGCTCAGACCATTATAACAATCCTAATCATTATGTAATATATTTCCTCAATTTCTGATACAGCTTCTCACTGATCCGTATTCCATTTTCCTTCAGCCCTTCAATACATTTTCTTCTTCAAATTCTTCTGGTACATCAATTTCTGCCTTTATCATTGTCCTAGCAATCATCTCCTTATTTTTACAAGTATGTTTTTATTCATATTATATACTTTTTACCTTATCCTTACAACAAAAAAGTCAATACAACAAAAAAGTCAATAATTGAAACCCTTAAGAAATTCCCAAAAACCGAGAGAGATTATTTCCCTCCCGGTTTAATTATAAGCAATGTAATCCAATGCCATATCCATGTTATGCAGTTCATTCTCCACCTCGATTTGTGTAACAGTATGGTAAAAAACTTTCTTTATATACATCTGTTTCCACATAAACTGTGCATATTATCTGTTACTTCTGTTTACTGCCTGCCTCCATACTGATATGAAACACTTCTTCCAGTTCTTCCACTGGCAGGGGATTCCATTCCAGCTGTTCCCAGACGTCCTGGGTCTTATACTGCTGAAAAGTAATCTGCTTCTGGTCGCAGTACACAAAGGCGGCAAAAATCAGAACGGCTATCATGGTCCGCAGGCCAAGGCTGGAAAAATGGATTTCCTCCTGCGGGTTTTCTCTCGCTGCACCGCCCTTTCTCCGGTCCGGTACTTCCCGATAAAAAGATTCCCGAATCCGGTCTACATAATCTCTCCGCTCTGTAACAGTTTCTTCCATTGATTTTATCATGGCTTCTCCTGAAAAATTCTTTGTTACAGTTTAGTAGAAAAGCATTGGAAAAATACATGTTTTTTCAGAATTGTCCGTTTTTTATCCGCACTGCTACGTCTTTCACATGGCTTTTCAGATATGCCGTAATATCTGAATCCCTCTGCCAGTATGTCTCTGCAAATTTTACCGTAAGTTCTGCCAGATGTATTTCCAGTTCATCGTAAGTCAGAGGCTCGCACCATTTTATAATCTGCTGTCGCTCTGATTCCGTAAAGCCTGCGGTTTCCAGAGGTTTTTTCAGCATAATATGAACCATCAGGTTTAAAAAGACAGCGTTTCCCAGATTTTCCACACTGTTTTCGTAATCGCCCAGGGAATGTTCCAGCACCTGCCTGATATAGGACGCATCCATTGTCTGCAAAAAGCGCTGTTCCTGATAAATGATTTTTATGTATTCATATACCGTGTCAACACCGGAATATGCACTGAGATCCGCGGGAACGGGATAATCCAGGGTAATGATGGTGTCCATGGGAGCAAATTTCATATCATACCACTTGAAAAATTCCGGGATTCCTTTTAAAATGGTATCTTTAAGGCAGATATTTCCGTACGTCCTGAAAAATGGCGTGAGAGAATTGCAGAGTTTCCGGAGCTCCTGCGCTTTTTCCTGTACAAGATGGAAACCCTGCCTGTAAGCCTCTTCGGCCAAAATGTTTTCCGGCAGGAGGGTTTCTGTTCCGGTGTTTTCGTATTCCCGGATACAGTACAGCACAGCTTCCATGAGCTGTTCGGCTCTTTCATAAGTGACAGATGTACTCTCAAATCCGGTGTACTGCCCCGCCAGTTTTGCCACAACCGGAATCAGTTCTTCCATTTCAAAATTTAATCTGCACATAATGCTCCTCCATTCTTTGTTAAAATAGATAAATTTAAAACAGGATTTTATAAAATGTCAGGAAAGAAGTTCATATAGAGTATACAGATACACTTCTCTGTCCCATCGCTGTACTTCATCAAACTGTTCATATTCTGCATATCCGTCACTTCCCTCATATCCGCGGTAACCCGCCCGGATGGCCTGGGCAAAGATATTCAGACAGGTGCCTTCCAGGTATTCCGGATCTCCGGAACAGACAGTCTCAAACTGTTCTTTCATAAAATGGAGCAACTCCGTGTCAGTAATCTCGTCCAGCATTTCATTCTTGTAGTGATAAAAGATTTCCTGAAGTCGAATGATGGTTTCGGTATAATTATCCATTGTAATATAATCAGAGTCACAGAATTCATAAATAATCTTTGGGAGAATGCTCTCAGAAAATTCCACGCGCTTCTGCTCTTTCAGGGTCTGCTTCTGCTCCGCAACCAGCAGTTCCACATCTTCCGGCGTCAGTGTAAGACCGAATTTTTCCGTATACCGGTTGGTTTCCAGTACGTTGGATATCTGCATTTTTCTGCCTGCTTCCATGAAATACTCTGACATAGTCCCTTTACTGTTTTTATCCATGGCAGTTCCTCCTTTTCAGATGACGGGTAAATCGTAACGTGATATAATGTAACATGTATATGTTGTTATTTCAAGTCTGGAAAAAACGTATTTTTATGGTATAATATGCCTTGAGGAAGAGACCTGAAGGCAGGGAAAGGATGGTGGCAAAATGAATGAAAAAGAGATTATTGATATTTCAATCAGGAGGAGCTGGAAGTATGAATAAAAGAAGGTCGTTACAAAATGCTACAAGCAGCATTTTGTAACGACCTTCTTCCTGTTCAATTTTTTAAAAAATCGCTGAATTCCTTCAATTATTCCTCATGGATATTAATTCCGACATACATCCCTCACAGGTTTACATAAAACATTTATGTAAACTTCTAACGCTGGTTCAGTTCTTCCACAATATCTTCCCAGGTTACTTCTTTTTCCACCATCAATACCATCATGTGGTACAGCAAATCTGAAATTTCGTATTTGATTTCTTCTTTTTCCGGATTCTTGGCGGCAATTACAATTTCCGTAGCTTCCTCTCCTATTTTCTTCAGAATTTTGTCAATTCCTTTATCAAACAGATAGTTGGTATAGGAGCCTTCTTTGGGATGGATTTTACGGTCCTGAATTACATCATAGACATCTTCAAAAATTCTCAGGGGATTTTTGGTGGTAAATTCTTTTTTCACAAGTTCCTGGAAAAAGCAGGTTGCATTGCCCGTATGGCAGGCTGCCCCTACCTGAGATACTTTTGCCAGAAGGGTGTCTTTGTCACAGTCAATGGTCAGAGACTTGACATACTGATAATGACCGGAAGTTTCTCCTTTCATCCAGAGTTTCTGCCTGCTTCTGCTGTAGTAGGTCATCTTGCCAAGGGACAGGGTGGTTTTGAAAGATTCCTCGTTCATGTAAGCCATCATCAGCACTTCCGCTGTCCGGTAATCCTGGACGATAACCGGAAGGAGGCCGTCGCTGTTCAGCTTAAATTCCGACCATTCCATGGAGGATTCAAATTTCTTGGTCTCAATCCCTTCGGCTGCCAGAGTCTGTTTCAGTTCTGTGATATAAGTGTCAGGATTGCTGACATAGCCACCGCCGATTCCGGTTACGCAGTCTTTTTTCAGGATTTCCACCCAGTGTTCTTTGTCATAGCCCTCCACAAGTACGCTGAAAGGAAGGTCCGTAATATTTTCCAGAGATTCTATAATGGTTTCATTCAGTACAACCAGTTTGTGTACATGCTCTTCCACTTCTTTTTTATGCTTAAACATTAAATCCACGTTTTCCATGGAAATCAGCAGCTTTTCCCGTCCGAACCGATGAGAGGCTTCTTCTGCAAGCTGAATGGTCTCATGTCTGGAGCTGTCTAAAATAGTTCCTCTGCAGCCGGCATAAAGTAATTTCTTAATATCTTCCAGTCTGGTAATGGTTCCGGCTCCGTAGATGGGGATTTCCACCAGCCGGCTCAGTTCTTTAATGGTATGGAGGTTGGTATCATGTTCCTCATCTGTCTCTGACAAATCAAAAATGTAAAGTTTGTCCACACCGCTGTCGTTGTATATTCTGGCCAGTTTCTTCCAGTCTCCGGCACTTTCCGGATTATTTTTCCCTTTGACTGCCATGCCGTTTTTCAGGTACATGGTGGCAATCAGGTTCTTATGTTCCATATTTTCACCTATAAACTACCTTTCGTTGACATAATATCTTTAATTCTTGGGTCTCTTAAAGTGGCTTCATCCAGCGCCCTTCCAAAGGATTTAAACAGCCCTTCAATCATATGATGGTTGTTGGAGCCGTTTAAGAGCTTCATGTGCAGGTTCATGCCTGCGCTGTAGGAAATGGCATAAAAGAATTCCCGGACCATTTCTGTTTCCATGTAGCCTACCCGTTCAGCGGTAAATTCCCCTTCAAAAGAAAAATAAGGTCTTCCGCTTAAGTCTATGGCGCAGAGCACCAGCGTTTCGTCCATGGGCAGGATACAGCTTCCGTAGCGTCTGATTCCCCTTTTATCCCTCAGTGCAATCCGTATGGCGTTTCCCAGCACAATCCCCGTATCTTCAATGGTATGGTGGGTATCCACAATCAGATCTCCGGTAACCTGAACCTTAAGGTCAAAAAAACCATGACGGGCAAATCCGTCCAGCATGTGGTCAAAAAAACCGATTCCTGTATTCAGCTGAGTAGTTCCGCTGCCATCCAGGTTCAGGGTCAGGCTGATATCTGTCTCTTTTGTTTTCCGGTGCTGTCTGGCAGTTCTGTCTCCTGGCATAGCGTTCTCCTTCCTGCATTCATCCGAAACGGACTTATTTTAATCCTCAAACCTTACTTTAATCGAATTTGCGTGAGCCGTCAACTGTTCAGATGTGGCAAATTGTACAATATCCTGGTAAACCGACTCCAGAGCTTCTCTGGAACAGGAAATAATGCTGGATTTTTTGATAAAATCATCTACTCCCAGAGGGGAGAAAAATTTTGCCGTACCGTTGGTGGGCAGCACATGATTAGGCCCGGCAAAATAATCTCCCAGAGGTTCGCTGGCGTAGTCTCCCAGGAAAATAGCTCCGGCATTTTTAATTTTCATCATGGTTTCAAATGGGCTTGCTGTTAAAATCTCAAGATGTTCGGAAGCAATCTCATTGGCAGTTTCCACAGCTTCTTCCATGGTATCCGCAACCAGGATATAACCGTAGTTTTCCAGAGATTTTTCGATAATCTCTTTTCTGGAAAGAGCGGCGGTAAAACAATCTACTTCACGGGAAACCTGCTCTGCCAGGGCCTGGCTGGTGGTAATCAGGATGGCGCTGGCCAGTTCATCGTGCTCTGCCTGGGATAACAAATCGGCGGCCACATATCGGGGATTGGCTGTTTCATCTGCCAGAACCAGAATTTCGCTGGGGCCGGCGATGGAATCAATGCTTACATGGCCGAATACTGCTTTTTTTGCCAGGGCCACATAAATATTGCCGGGGCCTGTAATTTTATCCACTTTCGGTATGGATTCCGTTCCGAAAGCGAGAGCCGCAACAGCCTGGGCTCCTCCTGCTTTGTAAATTTCATCTGCTCCTGCCAGATCAGCGGCGGCCAGTGTGGCGGGATTGACTTTTCCATCCCGGTTACAGGGAGTTACCATCACAATTTTTTCCACACCTGCAACCTTTGCCGGAATGATATTCATAAGAACGGAAGATGGATAGGCGGCCTTTCCCCCAGGTACATATACGCCCACACGGGAAAGGGCTGTTACTTTCTGGCCCAGCAGCACGCCGTCGGGCCGGCTGTCGAACCAGCTGTACTGCTTCTGTTTTTCGTGATAGGCCCGAATGTTTTCCAGTGATTTTTTCATCACGTCCAGAAGTTTTGCATCCGTAAGACGATATGCCTCCCGGATTTCTTCTTCCGTTACCCGGATATTTTCTTTATTGATTTCAGCTCCGTCAAACTGTTTCGTACAGGCGAACAGTGCTTCATCCTTTTTCTCGCGCACTTCAGCAATAATGTTGTTGACGGTTGCTTCATACTGCTGGTAGTTGTTGGGACTTCTCTTTAATAAATCTTCCAGAAGATTCTCTTTTGTGTCCCTGGTTAATTTTAATATTCTCATAATATCCTCCCTGGATTCCTGTGTATTCTAAACTTAAAGAAAAAGTCAATTCTGAATTATATAAAAATATATCCTGCAATTCAGAGAAAAATTAAAAGTGAATTTTGCAAGCAGCTTTAAACCCTGAATTAATATTATAAAATCCCCTTTAAATCCTGAATTATTTTCGTGATTCTTTCATGTTCCATTTTCATACTGACCTGGTTTACCACCATTCTTGCAGAGAGGGGACATACTTCCTCCAGTACATGAAGGCCGTTTTCCCGCAGGGTGGAACCTGTCTCCACGATATCCACAATAACTTCGGACAGTCCTACAATGGGAGCCAGTTCAATGGAACCGTTCAGCTTGATAATTTCCACTGTCTGATGTTTCCGGTTATAAAAATAATTTTTAGCAATTCTGGGATATTTGGTGGCAACGCGAATCAGTTCATGGTGTTTCAGAAGTTCTTCTGCTTCTTTCGGGCCGCAGACGCACATCCGACATTTTCCAAATCCCAAATCCAGCACTTCATAAATATTTCTGCCTTCTTCCAGAATGGTGTCCTTTCCCACAATCCCAATATCCGCTGCACCGTACTCCACATAGGTGGGCACGTCCGGCCCTTTGGCCAGAAAGAATTTCAGCTTCAGTTCTTCGTTGACAAAAATCAGTTTCCTGGTGTCTTTGTCCTTCATTTCCTGGCAGGTGATGCCTGTTTTTTCAAAAGCGGCCAGTGCCTGCCTGGCCAGCCTGCCCTTTCCCAGTGCAAAGGTTAAATATCTCTGTTCCTCTCTGGTATCCATGTTTTATCCTTTCTTTTTACATTTCAGCTGACATTCAGCTGATACTCGGCTGATACGGTCTTACGGTATCAGCACAGAAACTGAACGTCCGTCATATTCATACGGTCCGCATAGGACTGGTAGTCTTCCCGTGCTTTTGTTTCCTGCCACCGTACCAGAGAAACCTGGCTGCCCTGGCTGCGCAGAGCGTTTGCCTGACGGATGGCTTCTTCCTGTCTGGATTCCTGGTATACCAGCAGAATTCCGTTATTACTGACGGGGATGTCCGTTTTCTGTCTGGATAATGCGGCCAGAAGCTGGTCTACGACTACTGCAAAACCGATGGCAGGTGCATCTTTCCCAAAATAAGTGAGCAATTTGTCATAACGCCCGCCTTTTACCACCGGTTCGCCGCTTCCAAAGGTGTAGCCGGAAAAAATAATTCCGGTATAATAATGATAGGTGCTCAGCATACCAGGCTCAATGGAAATGTATTTTTCCACACCGTAATATTTTAATACCTGAGTCAGTTCCTCCAGATGTTCCAGAGCGTGGAGAACATCCGGATAAGAAGCAGACAGTTTTTTTGCTCTCAGCAACAGTTCTTCGGACATGCAGATATTTCCCAGCATGGAAAATAATTCCCGCAAATCTCCGGACAGATGAAGGGAGTCCAGCAGTTCTTCCACACCGAAAAAGTTTTTATTGGATATGAGTTCCACCAGTTCCAGCTCCGTTTCCTCTTCCAGCCCTGCGGCTTTGGCCAGTCCCCGGAAAAAGTCCACATGGCCCACGCCAATCTGAAATTCCTGCAGGCCTGCTACTTTCAGGGCATTTACCACAAGGGCAAGAATTTCTCCGTCGGCAGCTACGGAATTGTCTCCGATTAATTCTGCCCCTGACTGGGTAGTTTCTTTCAGACGGCCCTGATAGCTGCTGTTGTTGATAAAAGTATTTCCCATGTAACAGAGCCGCACCGGAAATGCTTCATCTCCGTAATATTTTGCCGCACATCTTGCAATGGAAGGGGTAATATCCGGGCGGAGCACCAGTGTATTGCCTTCCCGGTCAAAGAATTTATATAAGTCTCTGGAAGGTGTTGTTCCGATTTCCCGGCTGAAAATATCAAAAAATTCAAAGGTGGGCGTCTCTATGGTATGATACCCGTACTTTTTCAGCAGTTCATGGAGATTTTCCTGCAGCACCTGTTTTCGCGCGCATTCACTGCTGTAAATATCCCGGACTCCTTCCGGGGTATGTAATAATTTCTGTCTCATAGTCGTTCCTTTCATCCCTGTATGGAAAAGTGCCGTCTCTGAAAACTGCCGGACACTTTAGTGTGCTACCATGCTACCTTACTAAAACAATGATATTATATAAGAAAATACGTTGTTTGTCAACTTCGTTTTTCCAGATCCTGCTGCATAAGCTCCAGATAGGGTACCAGAATTCCGCCTCCGGAGGAGAGGAAGAAATCGGGTTCCAGTTCCTCATACCGGAAACTTTTTCTTCCTCCTGCTTCTGCCCGATTCCAGAATTCCATGAGTTTTCTGTGGCGCAGGTAATAAAATTCATTTCTGTGGGAATAAAAAATCAGCAGAAAGGAAATTCCTTTCTGTTTCTCAAATGCTTCCATAAACCGAATCTGGTGGGGATGGATGTTCTGCAGGGGAAAGGTATCGGTATGACATTCCTTGGCGTCAAAACATACCGGAATTCCCTGTACCGCTCCGATATAGTCCACGGTACTTTTCTGGTCAAAATAGGCCAGAGTAATGTGCCTGCTGTCTTTGTCAATCCGGATGGGTGTGATGGGTGTGGGAACTTTCTGAATCAGTGCAAGCCCGTGTTCCGCATATTTTTCGTTGGTAAGATTGATAAATTCTTCCAGTGTGGAACCGCGCAGGCCTCTGGAGTTCCATGTAGCCATAATAGTATCCCCCTTTATCTGTGTTCTCTGAGATAGCGGAGTGTTTTCAGGAAAATACCGCTGACAGGTGCTTCCAGAACCGTTCCGTCCGCCAGTTTTATCAGAGAGGCATGGAGCAGCTGGGACTGGATGCCAAGTTCCCGGTATCCCCAGGCATTGATGATTTTGTCACCGTATTTGTGGTCTCCCAGAACGGGATATCCCAGGGCTGCCAGATGAGCCCGAATCTGATGAGAACGTCCGGTAATCAGGCGTACGTTCAGAAGGGTAAAATCTCCCTGCTGCCCGGCGGTGAAAGTTTCCACCGGCTTGCAGGCTGTGCGGATATATCTGCTGCCGGGAATTTCTGTTTCGGATACCGTTACCCGGTTTTGGGCTTCCTCTTTTGACAGCCATCCTTCCAGTGTCCGGGCTTCGGAAATCTTCCCTTTCACAAGGCAGAGATAATATTTCCGGGCAGAACGGTCCTGTAACTGTCCGCTCAGCTCCTGCAGGCCCTTCAGACTTTTTCCGGCAATCAGAAGGCCGGAGGTATTTCTGTCCAGACGGTTGCAGACAGAGGGACGGAAAGTTTTCAAATCTTCTTCTTTCAGTTCCTGTTTCCCCAGCAGGTAGCCGATGATATATTCGTTGGCGGAAATATCCGAATATTTTCCTTTCTGAGAAAGCATACCCGCCGGTTTGTTGATGACCAGAATATCTTCATCCTCATAAATAATGTTCAGAGAAATCCGGGGATAAGTTACGGAAGGAGTTTTTGAAAATTTTGCCAGGGTTTCCTCCGACAGAAATAATGTAACCGTATCGCCCAGGTTCAGTTTTTCGGAACCGTCTGCCTTTTTGCCGTTGAGGGTGATATTTTTCTTACGGAGCATTTTATAAATAAAACTGCCCGGCGCCTGGGACAGGAGTTTTTTCAGGTATTTATCCAGACGCTGGCCTTTTTCGTTATTTCCAATCTGAAATTCTTTCATGGTTTTTTCTCCTGTTTTTTTCTCTTGTGAATATTGCGGATAGTTCCTGTTCTGCCTGATGTTCTGTTTCCGGATTTGCGCTGCCTGCCGGAACGTTGTTCCGGAATATTATGCTGTTTGCCGGAATGTTGTTCTGAAAATTTCCGGGGCCTGATAAGACAGTACCGCTCAAACCCAATCAAATCCTGACGCCCGGTTTTCAGAAGGGCTTCCCGGACCAGATCATAATTTTTCGCATCCCGATACTGTATCAGCGCCCGCTGCATGGCTTTTTCATGGGGATTTCTTGCCACATACACCGGTTCCATGGTACGGGGATCCAGCCCTGTGTAGTACATGCAGGTGGAAATGGTGGAAGGCGTGGGGTAGAAATCCTGCACCTGTTCAGGCATATATCCCAGTTCCCGCAGGAATTCCGCCAGTTCTACCGCTTCCTGTAAGGTGGAGCCGGGATGAGAGGACATGAGATAAGGCACCAGGTACTGCTCTTTGTGCAGCTTCCGGTTCATATTCTCGTACTCCCGGACGAATCTGCGGTACACAGATGATTCCGGCTTGCCCATATACTGCAATACCTGGTCAGAAATATGTTCCGGCGCCACTTTCAGCTGTCCGCTTACATGATACTGACACAGTTCTCTCAGAAATGTATGGTCGGAATCTGCCAGCAGATAATCAAATCGAATGCCGGACCGGATAAATACTTTTTTGACACCCGGAAGATTCCGGAGTTTTCGAAGCAGGTCAAGATAATCCCTGTGGTCAGCCTTCAGATTTCTGCAGGGTTCCGGAAACAGACATTGTCTGTCGGTGCAGACGCCTTTTGTAAGCTGCTTTTCACAGGCGGGAAAACGGAAATTGGCGGTAGGGCCGCCCACGTCATGAATATATCCTTTAAAATCCCGGTCCTTTATCAGAAGTTCCGCCTCTCTGAGCAGGGATTCGTGGCTTCTGGACTGAATGATCCGTCCCTGATGGAAGGTCAGGGCACAGAAATTGCAGCCGCCAAAACAGCCCCGGTTGCTGGTAAGGCTGAATTTTATTTCGGAAATTGCAGGTACACCTCCCGCTTTTTCATAAGAGGGATGGTATGTGCGCATATAAGGCAATGCGTATACGTCGTCCATCTCCTGCCGGCCCAGAGGATGGGCCGGGGGATTCTGCACCACATATACCTGATTGGGGTATTCTTCCGCCAGACGCTGGCCGGAATATGGGTCCGTATTGGTGTACTGCCGGTAAAAGCTCCTGGCATAAACCTTTTTATCCTGTGCTGTTTTTTCAAATTCCGGCAGGAATATGGCGTCATAGATATCTTCTTTTTTTCTGGTTTTATATACGGTGCCTTCCACAAAGGTAATCTGTTCCGCAGGCAGGCCGCTGTCCAGCGCTTCTGCCAGAGCCAGTATGCTGCGCTCTCCCATGCCGTACATCAGAATATCCGCGCCGCTGTCCAGAAGGATGGAACGTCTGATTTTATTGCTCCAGTAATCGTAATGGGCCAGTCTCCGCAGGCTGGCTTCCACGCCGCCGATTAAAATGGGCGTTTTTTTATAAGTCTGGCGTATCAGGTTGCCATATACAATTGTTGCATAGTCCGGCCGCTTTCCCATGATTCCTCCAGGGGTAAAAGCGTCATGATCCCGGCGGCGTCCGGATACACTGTAATGATTTACCATGGAATCCATATTTCCTCCGCTGACCAGGAAAGCCAGTCTGGGTTCCCCGTAAATGGCAATGCTGTCTTTCTTTTTCCAGTCCGGCTGGGAAATGATACCCACTGTATATCCGTGGGCTTCCAGCAGGCGGCTGATAATGGCATGTCCAAACGAGGGGTGATCCACATAGGCGTCCCCGATGACATACACAAAATCAAACTGTGTAATTCCCCGTTTTTGCATATCTTCTCTGCAAATGGGCAGAAAATCCCGTTCCATACTGTCTCCTTATATATTCAGTGCGGGTTCTAAAATACCCGGTTCCATCTCCTGGGACGGAGAAAAGACTTCATAGTAAGTATTGATATAGTAATCTGCCAGATTCTGTTTTTCCTGTCTCTGAGCAGAGGAAAATTCATCTTCTACGGCGCATACCCGCATTCCTGCATTTTTTCCTGCCAGAATTCCCATGGGCACGTCTTCAAATACCAGACAGTGTTCCGGCTTTGTCCCAAGACGTCCCGCTGCCTCCAGGTATACATCCGGCGCCGGCTTTCCACGTTTCACCTCACAGGCTGTGACAATTTCCTGAATATAACCGTCAAAGCGGAGGGCCTGTGCCACTGCGTCCACCAGTTCTCTGGAATTGCTGGTGGCAATACCTGTGGAAATTCCCTGCTGTTTGCAGTATTTCAGAAATTCTTCCGCACCGGGTTTGAAATTTACTTCATATGTATATTTCCGAATAGCCATCCGGTTCCAGATTTCTTTCAGTTCTTCTACGCTTTCGGAAAGATGGAACAGTTCTCTGGTATAGACTGCGGTTTCCGTAAAACTCATACCTTCAATATCATGCTGGTAGGTTTCCGGCAGGGTAAGACCCCGCTGTTCTAAAAATTCCACGTCTATGTCATGCCACAGCCACATGGAGTCCACCAGAGTTCCGTCCAGGTCAAAGATGACCGACCGCATATTTTTTAACATAGTGCTGTTCTCCTTAAAGTCTTTTGGGCCGGCAGGAACATCCGATGCCAAGGCCTCCCTGCCCGATATGGCAGGAGACGCCCATGGAAAGATTGTCATATAATACTTCCATGCCCGGAAAGGCCTCACGGATTTCCCGCAGCCATTCTTCCGTGGCTTCCTGGGAAGCGCTGGAGGCAGCCAGCAGATATACTTCTCCCTTTTCCTGCCACTCCCGGAAGGTGGTTTCCAGGTCGTGGTGCATGGCTTCAATCATGGCTTTTCTGGCTCTGGCTGTCCCATGGCATTTCTTAAAGGTATCCAGGGTGCCCACATCAAATTTCAGTACCGGTTTGATATTCAGTACAGTGCCCAGGGCTGCTGTGGCCGGGGATATTCTTCCGCCCCGCTTTAAGTGTTCCAGCGTCTCCACACCCACGTAGATGACCATTTTGTCTCTGGATGCTTCCAGAATCTCTTTAATTTCCGGAGCAGTATAGCCTTCCTCAATCAGTTCCAGCGCATCCAGAACGGAGCGGTGCAGGGCTGTGGATACCCTTCCGTTGTCCACCACAAAGATTTTGCCATTATAAGGTTCTTCCTGTGCCAGTCCCAGAGCTGCCCCGCAGGAGCCGCTCAGCCCGCTGCTGATGGGAATGTACAGAATCTGTTCACAGGTTTCCATCCCTTTATCCCATAATTTCATAACCTCCGCCGGAGAAGGCTGGGAAGTGGAAACCTCGCTGCCGGAGTCCAGTTTCTGGAAAAATGCTTCTCTGGACAGGTTCACATCTTCATAGTAGCATATATCGTCAAAATAAAAGGGCATGGGCAGCACCAGAATATCAAGTTCCGCCGCCTCTTTTTGTGTAATTCCGCTGTGACTGTCAGTTATTACGCCAATTTTTTTCATAGCTTCCTCCTGTATCCGGAGCCTCCGTTTTGGATGGCCCTCTGTATTCCGTTATCTTCTGCAACTCTTCCTGAGTCAGCGGCCGGTAATCCCCCGGCTGCAGGGAGCCGTCCAGCTCCAGGCTGCCCATGGAAATCCGCTTTAAATACAGCACTTTTTTGCCCACTGCCTCAAACATCCGTTTTACCTGATGGAATTTTCCTTCTGTAATGGTCAGGGTAATCCGGGAAATTTCCGGCTGGTTTTCAGGCAGAAGTTTCAGTTCTGCCGGCCGGGTGGGCCTGGCTTCTCCGATATCAATCCCCTGGGAGAACTGTTTCACATCTTCTTCTGTCACCCTGCCCGAAACTTCGGCATAATAGGTCTTTGGCACATGTTTTCCGGGAGCCAGAAGATTGTGAGCCAGCGTGCCGTCATTGGTAATCAGCATAAGACCTTCCGTGTCCAAATCCAGCCTGCCCACGGGAAACAGTCCTTTTCTGCGGTTTTCCGGAAAATATTCAAGAACTGTTCTGTGTACATTGTCTTTCACTGCACTGACGCAGCCCTCAGGCTTATAAAACAGAAAGTATTCATATCTGGTATAAAGGATATCCTGCCCCTGAAAGGACACCGTGTCCGTATCCGGGGTTATCTTCTGTTCCGGTCCTGCCGGGAGCATTCCGTTTACCAGAACCTGCTTTTTGCGTATGTACTGTTTTACCTGGCTTCGGGTGCCGATTCCCATGTCCGCAAGATATTTGTCCAGTCTGATC
Organism: uncultured Eubacterium sp.; assembly: GCA_949959185.1. Classification (GTDB taxonomy): domain Bacteria; phylum Bacillota; class Clostridia; order Lachnospirales; family Lachnospiraceae; genus Petralouisia. Next base: position 75,869 of record CATLIX010000006.1, read on the forward strand.
TGCATGACACATCCTTTCTGTTTCTCCGGTGGAAATAGTTCAGGAAAACTGATAGTTCAGCCGTTTATCCTCCAGCCATTTTAATACCCAGTAAGGGTTAATGCTGAGTTCCTTTCCCGTTCCATCATCAATGTAAATACCCATATGAAGATGGACTGCAAATTTTCCCACAGTGCCTTCTTCCTCTCCATAGCCGCTGTCTCCCATAAAGCCCAGCAGTTCTCCGGCCTTTATCTCGTCCCCTTCCTGGAAGTCCCTGGCATAATCATGGAGATGGGCGTAATAAAAATAGCCGCCATGGGGAGAACGGATTCCGATTCGGTATCCTCCCAGTTTCAGCCATCCGATTTTTTCCACGACGCCGTCTGTCATGCTGATGACAGGATAATGGCCCCGCAGGTTCAGAGAGGCCATGATATCGGTTCCTTCATGGCCCCGGTTTCCTCCGAAATTCCGGTCAAACATCCAGGAATTTTCGAAGGAGGTGGTCAGAGAACTGTCCCTTGTCGACAGGGGAACGGGAAAATACCGCAGGTCTTCCCAAATGGCCTGTTCTGCCTGTTCCAGAGCACGGATTCTCTCAGGATGATATTCATAAAGAAGGTTCAGGTAATCTTCCAGCTGGCTTTTTTCCTGTTTTTCCGTAAAAAGATAACTCAGCAAATAATCGTAACGGGTGTAGTCCGTATCTTTTTCAAAGGCACAGAAGTCCTCAAACTGTTTGGAAGGGACCTGCTGCTGCCGCAGGAGTTCTCTGGTATCTTCCCCCGCCAGAAGGTGGGTAATCTTCGCAATCTGCCGGATATGTCCGGTCAGGACCGTAATCAGGCAGACCATTGCTGTAAGAATCAGTAACCATATACATACCTGCTTTTTCATAGTCTTCCTTTTATGAGGATATTTGGTTTATGTTCCTGTTCCCCTGTGTGGAATCCGGATTGTCTTCCATATTCCTTATAAGGGAAATTACCGGGAACGTTTTAAAAATTCCAGAAGCAGCTTCCATACTCTTTCCGCGGAGGAAATGCTTAACCGTTCCTGAGGTGTGTGGATGTCAAAATTATCAGGGCCAAGGGAAATGCAGTCCAGGTTCTCAAGTTTTCCGGAAAAAATACCGCATTCCAGTCCGGCATGAATGGCCTGAATCTTCGGTTCTTCCTGAAACAATTCCCGATAAACGGCCGCCATCTGTTCACGCATGGGGGAATCTGCCCGGTATTCCCATGCAGGATAATCACCGCTTATGCTGATTTCGCCTCCCAGAAATTCAGTGAGAAAGGCCAGGCGTTCCGTCACCTCATATTTTCTGCTGGTGACGCTGCTTCTTACGGAAAAGCACAGGGAAAATGATTCATGTTCCAGCTTCATAATACCGGGATTCAGAGAGGTTTCCACCAGTCCTTCCAGTTCCGGGCTCATATGTTGCACGCCCCAGGGCATGGTACGGAGGAAAAACAGCACTTTGGTCAGAGAGGACGCGTCCAGAACCTCTGTCTGCTTCTGCTCCGGTCCGGTGCACTGAACGCTGACCTTTGGATCAGAACTGCGGTATTCATGTTTCAGCACTTCCTGCCAGGAGAAAACCAGCCTTTCCAGTCCTGATTTGTCCGAGGCATCCGGTAACAGGATGGTACATCCGGCCTCCCGCGGGATAGCATTATCTTTCAGGCCCCCCTGCAGTGTTTCCAGGGAAAAGGGAAGTTCTTCCCGTATTCCGTTTAATATCCGTCCAAGGAGTACAGCGGCATTCCCGCGCTCTTTATGGATTTCGCTGCCGGAATGGCCTCCCTGCAGCCCTGCCACTCTGATTTCATAAAGGAATCCCTGTAACGATGTCCGGGTAACGGGAATCACGCAGTCTGCCTGCAGTCCTCCCGCACATCCGGTCAGGAAAATGCCTTCTTCGTCAGAATCAATATTCAGAAGTTTTCTTCCTTTCAGCATGGAGAGGTCAATGGATTCCGCACCCCGCATCCCCACTTCCTCGTCTACGGTAAAGACGACTTCCAGCGGCGGGTGAGGCAGGGTATCGTCTTCCAGAATGGCAAAGGCGTAGGCCAGGGCGATTCCGTCATCCCCGCCCAAGGTGGTTCCCTCTGCTTTCAGAAAATCGCCGTCCACATACAGCCGCAGGCCTTCTTTTTCAAAATCAATGTCCGCATGGTTTTCCTTTTCGCATACCATATCCATATGGCCCTGTATGATAATGGGCTCAGACATTTCATAACCCTCGGAACCGTTTTTGAAAATAATGACGTTATTGCTGTCATCCTGTATCCAGTTCAGATTATGGGCTCTGGCAAAGGATACGCAGTAATCGCTGATGGCTTTTGTATTTCCGGAGCCATGGGGAATCTGGCAGATTTCTTCAAAATATGCAAAAACTCTTTCCGGCTTTAACTGTTCACAAACTCTCATATTCGCCTCCTGCTTTGGTATATTTATTTTATTGGTTCATAGAATAAACTATGAAAAAAATCATGTACATTATTATTTTAATCGGATTTTTACTTTACATTTTAATATTTCCTCAGGAATCGGTAAATGCCGCTGCCCTGGGGCTGAATCTGTGGTATGAGAAAATGCTGCCCACATTGCTGCCTTTTTCCATTCTCTCCTACATTCTGATTCACTCCGGAATACTGGACAGATTTACCATGGTGCTGCACCGGGGGCTGAAACATCTGTTTCCGGTAAGCAGCGCCGGTATTTATCCTCTTGCGGCCGGACTGCTGTTCGGCTTCCCCATGGGCAGCAAAATCACATCGGAACTGGTGCTTGCAGGGAAAATGACCAGAGAGGAGGGGCAGCGTCTGTTCTGTGTCTGCAACAATATCAGTCCCATGTTTATCAGCAGCTTCATTCTGAATGACTGCCTGGGCAGACCGGATTTAAGGACAGCAAGTTATCTGATTCTGTACGGGCCGCCGCTGATCCTTTATATGATGCTGAACAGCCGGCGCAGATTTGAATCTCCGGTTACCGGTAATTCTTCAAAAAAAGCGACATCCATGAACTTTCAAATCATAGATGCCGGCATTATGAACGGATTTGAAACACTGGCAAAGCTGGGAGGCTACATTATGCTCTTTGCCATACTGGCCCGGATGACCATGCTGCTGCCTTTGTCAAATCCGGTTTTAACATGTATTTTCATCGGATTTACGGAAATTACCAACGGAATCTCCTGTACTGCCGAACAGCATATGGCTGTTCAGATTGCATATCCTCTGATGATGGCGTTTACCGCCTTCGGCGGTCTTTCCGGCTTTGCTCAGACGGCCTCCATGGTAAAAGAAACGGGATTTTCCATGGTTCCCTATATCCGGATGAAACTGTTCGGAACGGTTACTGCCTTTGTGCTGGCTTTCCTGCTTGTCCGCTGATACTTATATTTCCGTAACCTGAAGCTCCGGAACGGCTTCGCTTTCATTGGCTCCGGAATCCGGATCTCCGCCTGCCGGCGACAGTTCAATACGGTTGGCATTTACCACACTGTAGCATTCCTGCAGAGAATTTAAAAGATTATCTGTTCTGGCTTTGGTGGTATCCATGGCATGTCCGATAATACTTTCCAGGCCTTTTAAAATATCATCTGTGTACTGAATGGCTCCCATACGGATATTATTTGCATCATTCGTGGCGTTATCCAGAATTTCCTGCGCCTGGTTGGTGGCAATTAATACCACTTCGTTTGCCTGGGCATAGGCCTGCTGCATAATTTCATGTTCGCTGACCAGTTCTGTGGTATGTACTTCAGCCTGGGCGATAATGGCGTCCGCCTTGGCCTGGGCGTCTGCCAGAATGGCTTCCTTGTTGCTGATCATCCTCTGATAACGCTTGATTTCATCGGGCATTCTTCTGCGGAGTTCTGATAACAAATCTTCGATTTCATCTTTGTCCACCACAATCCTGCTGTTGGAAAAAGGCTGGTATTTACAGTTCTCAATATAATCTTCAATCTCGTCGATAATCTGCTCGATTTTGTTACTCATATATGTAACGCTCCTTACATTCAGCTATATTTTGCATAAATTCTGTCTATAAGCTGCTCCGGTACAAAATGAGAAATATCCCCCCCGTAAGAAGCAACTTCCTTCACGATGGTAGAGCTCAGATAGGCATATTCCAGACTGGTTGTTAAAAATACCGTGTCAATCCGGGAATTCACAATACGGTTGGTCTGGGCAATCTGAAGTTCATATTCAAAATCAGTGACAGCCCTGAGACCGCGGACAATAATGGAAGCATCTACTTCCCTGGCATAATCTATCAGAAGCCCGTTAAAAGACGTGATTCTGATATTCGGAATATGGCCTGTAATCTCTTCTAACATACTAACACGTTCCTGTACAGAAAACAATGGATTTTTTGCACTATTGATTAAAACTGCCACCACCAGTTCATCCACAATCTGGGCGGAACGCTCTATCATATCAATGTGTCCAAAGGTTACCGGGTCAAAACTGCCCGGATAAATTGCTCTTTTCATCTGTTTCCCCCATAGCTTCTTACGGTAGTGTCAAATACTACCTCATTTTTTGTTACCAAAACGTTGATTTATGGGAGTTTGCAAATAAAATGAGCATTGACCTCCCTTTTCTGGTATAATGTCAATCGCCAAACCAACCTTATACAAAGGAGACAATGCTCATGAACATTATACTTTATTTACTTCAGTTAATTCAATACCAACACAAACAAATCTGCTGGCTTTTAAATTTTATCTGCAGATACATCCCTCTCAAACAGTGGGCGTTCGATGATTCCCATTCGCCAAAGTACCAAAAATTTAAAGTGGATAAACTCCCTATCATCAAAACTTTTATTAAACAGGACTGGCAGTTTCTCCTCGAATACTACCAGTGGAAGTATGGCAGTCCGCTTAAACCTGTCCAGCGCCGCAATGGCAAAACCATTCCCGAAGATACCATCTGTCCATTATGCGGCGCCCCTCACCATTTCCTCTATGACAACAATGGGGGCAATGGGCAGTATCAGTGCAAAGTCTGTGGGCAGACCTTCTGTTCTGGTGAACTCGTTACAACACCATTCCGGCTTATCTGCCCTCACTGTGGGAATACCCTTGCCACCAAGAAAGACCGGAAATTTTTCCGCATACATAAATGCGTCAACCAAAAGTGTCCTTACTATCTCCACAACCTTTCCAAAGTGGATACAAAAGACCTGGAAGCAGACTTTGGCAAAAACAAATATAAACTCCACTACATCTACCGTGAATTCACTGTGGATTTCTTTGCCATAGACTTAAACTCTCTTCCTGAAAACGCTTCTTCCCTGAAATTCTCCAAACACAATGCACATGTCATGTCCCTGTGCCTGACTCTCCACATCAATCTTGGATTGTCTTTAAGAAAAACTTCACAGGCCCTGAAAGACCTTTATAACATCAGCATTTCCCACCAGCAGATCGCCAACTACTGCAAAACTGCCGCTGTCTGTATCAAACCTTTTGTTAATCATTACGACTACAAAACCGGCAGTGTCTTTACTGCTGACGAAACCTATATCAAAGTCCGCGGCATCAAAGCTTACATCTGGTTCATCATGGATGCTGCCAGCCGTTCCATTATCGGCTATCAGGTATCCGACAACCGCAGTGTCGGCCCCTGCATCCTTGCCATGCGCATGGCTTTCCGGCATCTGTCCAAACTGCCGGAAAACTTCAAATTTATTGCTGACGGCTATAGTGCCTACCCATTGGCTGCAATGGAGTTTGCCAAGAAATTTAAGGATAGCTTTCAATTCAGCGTTACACAGGTAATCGGCCTTACCAATGATGACGAAGTATCCAGGGAATTCCGTCCATACAAACAGATGATCGAACGCCTGAACCGTACCTACAAAGCTTCTTATCGTCCGACAAACGGCTTTGATAATTACGATGGCGCCAACTACGATTTAGCCTTATGGGTGGCCTATTATAACTTTCTGCGCCCACACATGCGTAATAAATATCAGGTTTTAAACAAAGTTGATTTGCTAAGCGGCGCTGACAATATGCCCGGCAAATGGCAGCTGCTTATCTTTCTCGGCCAGCAGACAATTCTGAACCTGCAAGCCGAAGGCTCTAACTGTTCTTAGATTCCAAGCCCGAGGCAATAAACCCAGCCACCGAAAGCCCTGCTTTCGGCTATGCCTCTGATGGCACGCAAAAGAACTGCTACACTGCTGTGTTCGACGGAAAAAGACCTAACTGTTCTTGAGTTCTTCGCCGTCGGTGCTCCACCTACAGCAGTTCTTTTGCGTGCTGTCAAGGGTGGCGGCAGCTTACCTCTGACTAACATATCTGCGATTTTCAAGGTTCATCTAAGCCTTTTTCTTTGGCTTTATTTTTTCATAGGGCATTTGACACTATCCTTCTTACTTCAACCGCAGAAATACATGTTTATTGGTTTTGTAAGTTTTTTCCTTTGTAATGGTATAGCCCATGGATTCTGCCCGGGAAAAGTCCGTATCCAGAGCGGCTTCCACTACAATCAGTGAAGATTCGGTAATCAGCGATGATTCCTTCAGGGCCTGCAGGACGTCTTCTTCCAGATGTTTTCCGTAAGGCGGGTCCAGGAATACAAGGTCAAAAGGTTCTTTGCCTTCCAGCCATCGGATTGCCGAAAGAACATCTTTTATCAGCAGCGTGCACCGGTCCGTAAACCTGGTAAACCGTATATTTTCCTCAATACAGGAGGCTGCTTTCTTATTGTTCTCCACAAAAACCGCAGCCTCTGCGCCCCGGCTGACTGCCTCCAGCCCCATCTGTCCGCTCCCGGCGAACAAATCCAGAAACCTGCTGTCCAAAAGCTCCGGGTTCAGCATATTGAATAAGGTTTCCTTGATACGGTCTGAGGTGGGTCTTGTTTCCATGCCCGAAATGGTTTTCAGGGGAAGGCTCCGGGCGCTTCCTGCTATGATTCTCATTGCTTCACCTCGTTTAAAATTGCCTTCCTAAGAAGGGTCAGTGCACTTGCCACAGAATACTCCCTGATTTTGCTCCGGCTGCCGCTGAACAGGTTTTTCTCCGTATAAACCGTTCCTTTACAGCAGCAGCTGATATATACCAGACCTACCGGCTTTTCTTCGGTGCCTCCTTCAGGCCCTGCGATTCCGGTTACAGCCACGCAGATATCGGCGCCTGCCGCTTTCCGCCCGCCTCTGGCCATTTCTTCTGCCGTTTCAGGGCTGACTGCACCGTGACATGCCAGCGTCTGATGGGAAACGCCCAGCAGTTTTTCCTTGGCCTCATTGGAATAGGTAATATAGCCTTCTTTAAAGTTTTCCGAAATGCCGGACACATTCACCAGTCTGCCGGCCAGCAGCCCACCGGTACAGGATTCTGCCGTAGTGACGGTGAGATGATGTTTTTTCAGCAGTTCCCCTATGGCCTGCTCCAGAGTCACCTGAGGGTCGTCCGTGTAAATCAGATCTCCAAACCGCTGTTTCAGAGCCTGTTCCACCGGTGCAATCAAATCAAGAGCCGCTGCTTCTGTTTCTGCTTTTGCGGTAAGGCGCAGATGTACTTCCCCTGTTTTGGCGTAGGGCGCCACGGTCGGATTCTTCTGTGCGTCAATTAAATCCAGTATTTTTGTCTCAGCCGCGCTTTCTCCGATACCGCAGAACTTGACCATTCTGGAACAGATGACTTCCGGCTGCAGGGCGCGCAGATATGGGTATACCTGTTCTTTAAACATGGGAATCAGCTCGTTGGGCGGTCCCGGAAGGAGAATCATGCAGGTATCCGCATCTTCCATGATAATGCCCGGCGCTGTCCCGTTGGCATTATACAGTACTTTGCAGCCTTCCGGAACCAGCGACTGTTTCCAGTTATTTTCGGTAATTTCATTGCCTCTTTTGCTCATGAATTCCTGTATTTCCTGTCTGGCTCTTTCATCCTCCACCAGCTTCCGCCCCATAACTTCTGCGGCTGTTTCTTTCGTCAGGTCATCTCTGGTGGGCCCAAGGCCTCCGCACAGAATGATTACATCGGAACGTTCTTTTGCCGTACGCAGCAAATACTCCAGGCGCCCGGCATTGTCACCCACCACGCTCTGATAATACACGGAAAGCCCCAGCATGGCGCACTGTTCCGAAAGGAAAGCTCCGTTGGTGTTCACAATATTGCCCAGAAGTAATTCTGTTCCCACACAAATCAGTTCTGCTGTCATGTTTCATCACCCTTTTCTGTAAAATTTAAAATAATGATTATTTTAGTAACAGTTCAACACGGCACTTTGCATTTGCTGCAAAGTCTGTCATTATTTTTGCTCTTTCAGAACGTCTTTATTCTTGACAATATAATCAATTAAAGAAACAAGGGTCAGAATCAGTGCAATATATGTGATAACAGTTGCACAGATGCGGTAAATGTCATTGTCGTAATTTAAAATCAGCATTACAATCATAATCATCTGAAAGGTGGTTTTAAATTTTCCCCAGTAGCTTGCCGCAATTACAATTCCGTTGTCGGAGGCTACCAGACGGAATCCGCTGATGATAAATTCCCGGCTGATGATAATAATGGAAATCCAGGCTGCAAGGCTGCCGTTGGCAGTCAGGCAGATTAATGCGGACGCTACCAGAAGTTTATCAGCCAGCGGGTCCATAAATTTCCCGAAATTTGTCACCAAATCATACTTTCTTGCAATTTTTCCGTCCATAAGGTCTGTCAGGCTGGCAATGACAAACAGTACGACGGAAGCGTACACGCCTGCCTGGCCCAGCCCTGGAACCAGCATACAGATTACAAAAGGAACAATCAGAATCATTCGTAAAATTGTTAATTTGTTTGGTAAGTTCATACAATCACCTCTCCTGTTAAATCATATTCATGTGCTCCGGTTACTTTTACTTTTACAAAATCTCCGGTCACCAGTGTTTCCTCCGTATTGATGAAGATGTAGCCGTCAATTTCCGGTGCGTCCCGGTAAGTTCTTCCCACACAGACGTTTTCTCCCTCTACGGTTCCCTCAATCATCACCCACAGTTCCCGGCCCTTCATTTCTTCATTTTTATCAAAAATGATTTCCTCCTGCAGCTCCATAATATCTTCTTTCCAGATGGATTTCTGATATTCTTCTATCTGGTCCGGAAATTCTGCCGCCGGAGTATCTTCTTCCTGAGAATAGGTAAATGCCCCCAGACGGTCAAATTCCATCTCATTGAGAAAATACATGAGTTCTTCGTGCATTTCCTGCGTTTCCCCCGGAAATCCGGTAATCAGGGTGGTCCGGAGGGCAATGTCAGGAATTTCCTCTCTCAGATGAGTCAGTTTTTCCGTGAGTTCTTCCCTGGTGGTCCGCCGTCCCATCCGCTTCAGGATTTCATTGCTGATATGCTGAATGGGCATATCCAGGTAATGGCATACCTTTGGATTTCGCTTTATGGCCTGAATCAGTTCCTCGTAAATTTCTTCCGGATAACAGTACATAATGCGAATCCACTGAATACCGGGAATTTTATTCAGTTCATCCAGCAGCCGGTGCAGTGATTTCTCACCATACAAATCCAGACCGTATAAAGTGGTTTCCTGAGCTACCAGAATCAGTTCCTTTACGCCCTGGTCTGCAAATTTCTCTGCCTGGGCCAGAAGCTGTTCCATGGGTACGCTCCGGTATCGGCCGCGAATCTTTGGAATAATGCAGTAACTGCAGTTTTTATTACAGCCTTCTGCTATTTTCAGGTGGGCATAGTGGCCTCCGGTGGTCAGAAAACGCTTTCCGGAAAGTACGGGCAGGTTTTCCAGAGGCCGGTAGGATTCATATTTTTTCCCTTCCAGCACTGCGTCCACTGCCGCTGCGATTTCCTGCCCGGAGCCGGTACCCAGCACTGCGTCCACCTGGGGAATTTCCTGTATGATTTCCTGCCGGTACCGTTCGGCCAGACAGCCTGTTACCAGCAGTGCCTGACAGGTTCCGGCTTCTTTATATTCTGCCAGTTCCAGAATGGTATTGATACTTTCTTCTTTGGCGTCGTTAATAAAACAGCAGGTATTAATAATGATAACTTCCGCCTGTTCTTCCTCGTCCGTAAAGGTATGGCCTGCTTCTGATAATGTTCCTGTCATATATTCCGTATCTACCAGGTTCTTATCACATCCCAGAGAAACAAATAAAATTCTCATGTTCTTCTCCATTTCTTCTATAAAGATTACCACACCGTTCTGTCAGCTGGCAGAACAATGTGGTAATCTTTGCCGGAGCGTTTCAGATTTCCGAATCCTCACTGTCATCTTCTTCGCCCACAATTTTCACCTTACTGCTGTATAATTCCTCCACCGCAATGGAAAAAGGTTTTTTATTGGAGGGGTTGTCAATCAGCGGGTCTTCGCCTCCGATGATCTGCCTTGCCCTTTTTGCAGTTGCAAGTACAATGGAATAACGGCTGTTTACCACCGGCTCCTCTCCAATCTCAACGTTGCTGTTTACCACTTTCATTAAATCTGTGTAAGACGGATGCAGCATCATAATATCATTCTCCTTTCGCAAAGCCTTTTAACTCTGTCCTGATTCGTTCAATCAATGCGTGGTTTCGGGCCACACGGGCATGTTCATTCTGTATCATGGTGTGTACCTGTTCCACACATGTTTCCAGATCGTCGTTGATGATCAGGTAGTCGTATGCTTCCACTCCCTGAGCTTCCTGCCATGCACGACTCAAACGGGAACGGATTACGTCTTCTGTCTCCGTTCCTCTCTCTGTCAGCCTGTTCTTCAGTTCTTCCGCTCCCGGCGGTGTGACAAACAGCAGCAATGTATCGGGACGGGCTTCCTTTACTTTCAGAGCGCCCTGGATTTCTATTTCGAGAATAACGTCCTTTCCCGCCTCTGACTGCTGCTTCACATATGCTTCGGGTGTTCCGTAATAGTGGTTTACATACTGAGCGTACTCCAGTAATGCGTGATTATCTATCATGGACTGGAATTCTTCTTCCGATACAAAGAAGTATTCCTTTCCATGGGTTTCTCCCGGTCTTGGGGCTCTGGTGGTAGCTGAAATACTCAGCGCGTAAGTATCCGGATATTTTTCTGATAACCGGTTCATAATGGTTCCTTTTCCGGCTCCGGAAAAGCCGGATACCACAGTCAAAATACCTGTTTTACTGTTCGTTTTCATTGCGTGCAATTCCTTTTATTCTATGTTCTGAATCTGTTCCCGTACTTTTTCAATATCTGTTTTCAGATTGATGGCAATATCGGAAACAGTCAGGTCATTGGCTTTGGAAAGAATGGTATTTGCCTCCCGGTTCATTTCCTGGGCAATAAAATCCAGCTTTCTTCCAACGCTTCCGCCTTCTGTCAGAGTATCTCTGGTACTGCTGATATGGCTTTTCAGACGGACGGTTTCTTCATCCGTGCAGATTCGGTCGGCAAAAATGGTGACCTCCGTAAGGATTCTGCTCTCATCCATCTGGGCATCCGACAGAAGTTCCCGGACCTTATCGGTCAGTTTCTGCCGGTATTCTGCCAGAATCTCCGGGGAACGCTGTTCAATCTGTTCCACATATTCTGACATCAGCTCCAGTTTCCCCAGTAAATCTTTCTTTAACTGTTCACCCTCCCGGATACGGGTTTTCACAAACTGCTCCGCAGCTTCTGTGACCGCCTGTTCTAACAGTTTCCACAGTTCTTCTTCGTCCACTGCCTGAGCTTCCATGGTGAGGACTTCCGGACACTGGGAAAGTTCTCTGGCACTCAGGTCGCAGGGCAGCGAAAAGGTATCTCCTATCTGCCGGATGTACGTTACATATTTTTCAGCCAGATCCTGGTTATAGTTTAAGGTAATCTGGTTCTCCGTACAGTCTTCATAAGTAATATAAACATCCACTTTTCCCCGCTGGATATAATTTTTCAGGAGATTGCGGATATTATTTTCAAAAAAATTCATTTTCCGCGGCATCTTGACGGCAAGATCCAGATACCGGTGATTCACCGACTTTATCTCCACCGTGATTCTGCGGGCCTCGTCTGCAAGCTCGCAGCGTCCAAAGCCGGTCATGCTTTTTATCATAAGAGCCTCCTGTATGCATAGATGAATGTATTATAAAACAATTCCCATAATTAGTCAATCAGGATTCTTTCAGGTTTCCATGGAGCTGCTGCAGGGACCGCACTTCGCTGCTGCCATGCTTTTTCAGGGAAAGAATTCCGCTGACCGTAGCTTTTGCCGCTGCCATGGTGGTCATGTAGGGAATCTTTTTCTTAATGGCGGCTTTTCTCAGGTAGCTGTCGTCCGCTTTTCGGTCCTGGCCGATGGGCGTATTCACAATCAGATCAATTTTGCCGTTGGTAATCAGGTCCAGCATATTGGGCCTTCCTTCCTGGAGCTTGTGTACCATATCCGCTTCAATGCCTGCCTCGCGAATGAGTTTACAGGTGTTTTTGGAAGCGATGATATGAAAGTCTGCTTCTGCAAATTTCCGGGCAATCTCCACCACTTCCGGCTTGTCTCTGTTGCTGACGGAAATCAGGACGGTTCCTTCCAGAGGGAGTTTCATCTGGGCAGCTTCCTGGGCTTTGAAGAATGCTTCTCCGTAGGATTCGGAAAGTCCCAGAACCTCGCCGGTGGAGCGCATTTCCGGCCCTAACACCGGGTCCACTTCCTGGAACATATTAAAGGGGAAGACAGATTCTTTGACGCCGTAATAGGAAATATTCTGTTCTTTCAGTTCCGGTACCGGAGAAGGATTTCCGGTCAGTTCTGCGGTTACAATATCAATGGCCAGAGGCACCATACGGATATTGCAGACCTTGGACACCAGCGGTACGGTTCTGGAGGCTCTTGGATTGGCTTCCAGCACGAATACTTTGCCGTTCTCAATGGCATACTGCATGTTCATCAGTCCCTGCACATGCATTTCCTCTGCAATTTTTCTTGTATATTCCTTGATAGTGGCCACATTTTCCTCAGAAATATGTCTGGAGGGAATAATGCAGGCGGAATCACCGGAATGTACTCCTGCCAGCTCGATGTGTTCCATCACTGCAGGTACAAATGCATGGCGTCCGTCGCTGATGGCGTCTGCTTCACACTCTGTTGCATGGCCCAGAAAACGGTCAATCAGAATGGGCCTGTCCGGGGTTACGCCCACAGCGGCGTTCATATAGCCTTCCATGCTGTCCGCATCATAAACTACTTCCATGCCCCGTCCGCCCAGCACGTAGGAAGGACGTACCATGACCGGATAGCCGATTTCTTCTGCAATGTGAAGGGCTTCCTCCACATTGACTGCCATGCCTGATTCGGGCATGGGGATTTCCAGTTTGTCCATCATGGCCCGGAACAAATCCCGGTCTTCGGCCAGATCGATGACAGAGGGAGCGGTTCCCAGAATCTTCACGCCATTTTTCTCCAGGTCTGCCGCCAGATTCAGAGGCGTCTGACCGCCGAACTGGGCAATCACACCTGCAGGCTTTTCTTTTTTATAGATACTTAACACATCTTCCAGCGTCAACGGTTCAAAATACAGCTTGTCGGAGGTGTCGTAATCGGTGGAAACGGTTTCCGGGTTGCAGTTTACAATAATAGTTTCAAATCCCAGCTTTTTCAATGCCAGAGAAGCATGGACGCAGCAGTAATCAAACTCAATTCCCTGGCCAATCCGGTTGGGACCGCCGCCCAGAATCATGATTTTGGGCTTTCCTTCCGAGACCGGATTTTTATCTTCGGCATTGTAGGTGGAATAATAGTAGGCGCTGTCTTTGGTTCCGCTGACATGTACGCCTTCCCAGGCTTCTTCCATGCCCAGAGAAATCCGTTTTTCCCGGATATCTGCCTCCGGTATTTCTAAAATCTGGCTTAAATATTTATCAGAAAATCCATGTTTCTTGGCTTTAATCAAAGCAGTATCGGAAGGAAGATGACCTTTTTCTATTGCAAGGGCCTCCTCCTCTTCCACCAGTTCTTTCATCTGCTCCAGAAAATAATGTTTTACCCTGGTGATTTCGTGAATTTCTTCCGGTGCAGCTCCTTTCCGCAATGCTTCATATATAATGAAATACCGTTCACTGGAAGGAGTTATAAGAAGTTTTAATAAATCTTCTTTTGATTTTTTATCAAAGTCTTTTGCATGGCCGAGTCCGTAGCGTCCGGTTTCCAGACTGCGTATGGCTTTCTGGAAGGCTTCTTTGAAAGTCTTTCCAATGCTCATGACTTCTCCCACTGCCCGCATCTGGGTGCCCAGCTTATCTTCCACACCTTTGAATTTTTCAAAAGCCCAGCGGGCAAATTTGATTACCACATAATCTCCGTCGGGCACGTATTTGTCCAGCGTGCCGTATTTTCCGCAGGGAATGTCCGCAAGGGTCAGCCCTGTGGCCAGCATGGCGGATACCAGCGCGATAGGGAAGCCGGTCGCCTTGGAAGCCAGCGCCGAAGAACGGGAGGTTCTGGGATTGATTTCGATTACAATGTCCCGGTCCGTTTTGGGATCATGGGCCCACTGTACGTTAGTGCCGCCGATTACCTGAATAGATTCCACAATTTTGTAGGATTTCTCCTGCAATCGTTTCTGGACCTCTTCCGGTATGGTGAGCATGGGGGCGGAACAGAAAGAGTCTCCCGTATGCACGCCAAGGGGATCTATATTTTCGATAAAGCATACGGTAATCATGTTGTTGTCTGCATCCCTTACCACTTCCAGCTCCAGTTCTTCCCAGCCCAGAATGGATTCTTCCACCAGCACCTGCCCTACCAGGCTGGCCTGCAGTCCTCTGGCACAGACGGTTTTCAGTTCTTCCACATTGTATACCAGGCCGCCTCCTGCGCCGCCCATGGTATAGGCCGGACGGAGTACCACCGGGTATCCCAGTTTGTCTGCAATCTCCATGGCTTCTTCCACGGAGTAAGCCACCTCGCTTCGTGCCATCTCAATGCCAAGGCTGTCCATGGTTTTCTTAAATTCAATACGGTCTTCCCCCCGCTCAATGGCGTCTACCTGTACGCCGATGACCTGTACGTTATATTTGTCGAGAACGCCTGTTTTAGCAAGTTCTGAACATAAATTAAGACCCGACTGCCCGCCAAGGTTTGGCAGCAATGCATCTGGTCTTTCTTTTGCAATAATCTGTTCCATTCGTTTTGCATTCAAAGGTTCAATATAAGTAACGTCGGCAGTTTCCGGGTCTGTCATAATGGTGGCAGGATTGGAATTTACCAATACGATTTCATAACCCAGACTTCTCAGTGCCTTACACGCCTGTGTACCGGAATAGTCAAATTCACACGCCTGTCCAATAACAATGGGACCGGAACCGATAATCAGCACTTTATGGATATCTTTTCTCTGAGACATTCTTGTTCCTCCTGTCTGTAACGACTACTTTTGTTGACGGTATTTCTCAGTAAACTATTATACAGGAAAATCTTTCATGTAGCAACGGGAAAGTTTAATTTTAATGTTGTCTGGTAACAGTTCAGTTACTGTTCACACCCTACGGGTGTTCCGGTAATGGCATCCGGCCATTTAAAGTCACCTTCGGTGAGAGGCCGGATTGCCCGGCAGCCACTACTTCTTTGGCAGGACACTGTGCAGCGTGGTGCTGTCCTCTGTATTCCATAATTTCACAGGCCGGTGTTACATCATTTTTCAGTTTATATTCTGAACTTTGTCATTTCCTGTTTCATTTCCTGAGAAACCTCTGACAGATTTTCAATACCTGCGGTTACTTTTGCAATTCCCTTTGCCTGTTTTGCTATGGATTCTGCCACCTGTTCTGTGAGTCCTGCCGTATTGGCGGAAATGTTCTGTATTCTCTCAGCAGCACATACCACCATGCGGTCGCACTGGTGCATGTTTTCCACAAGCTCCTCCATGCTGCTGACGGATTCTTTTGTCCGCTCTGCCAGCATACGGAAATCGGAAAATGTTCCCTGTACCTGTTTAGCCGCCTGCGCCTGTCCATCCACGCCTGCACGGATGGATTCGATATCTGCAACCACATCGGAGATTTCTCCGCACAGTTCTGCAATGATTTTTTCTATGTCATCTGTTGCTGCCGATGAATCTGAAGCAAGTTTTCCTATGGATTCTGCCACTACGGAAAAGCCTCTGCCATGTTCTCCTGCACGTGCAGCCTCTACGGACGCATTCAGGGCAAGCAGCTCTGTCTGGGAAGCTATGTTGTTGATGGTATTTAAAATTCCTGAAATCTTCCGGGACTGTTCTTCCAGTGCCATAATCCTGTCATATGCTTCGGCCATTCCCCTGGAAGCCTCCTCATTCTGTTGCTGAAGCCTTGTCACACCCTGTATTCCCTTCTCGCTGGAAACAATGGTATCCTGTGCATTTTCAAGAAGGAATCTGCTCTTTTCCTGCAATTGCCCGAATTTTGCCCCCAGGATTCTTTCCTGTGTAAGGACTTCTCTCACATCTGCATCCTGTTCCTCCGAGCCATTCAGTATTTCCCGGACTGCCTGACCGGTGTGGTCCATTTCCTTTTCAATTTGTTTTAAATGTCCTGCGCTTTCCACAACTTCTCCGGCAATCACCGCATTCTTTTTCAGAATTACCGATATTTTTCCTGTCATTTTATTAAAATTTTTGGAAAGCACACCGATTTCATTCTCAATACTTTCTTCTGCCTGTACGGTAAAATCCCCGTCAGAGGCATTTTGAATTAATTCTGTAATGGATACAATCGGTCTGGTCAGCCTGCGTGCCAGCAATGCAGTTACTAAAATTGCTGCTGCAATCATAAAAAGGGCCACTGCTGCTGCAACAGCAATCATGCGATGCACCGGGGCCATTGCTGATTTTTCTCTGTGGAGGGTTATTACGGACCAGGTATCGGATTCCCCTTTGAGCGGAATAGACGCATAGCTTACAATGTAATGTTCTCCTTCGTTTGTAATCCTGCCGCTTCCTGTATTTCCAGACATAACTTCTGCAATAATTTCCTGGTAATCCCTGGAAACCGTTATCGTCTGCTCCTCTGTCACAATATTGCCTTCCCCGTCAACCTCCGGCTGCCCCGCCTTATCCTTGCAGGAGACGGTTTTGGTCATCTGTTTGTAATTGTAGAGTTCTTCTATCTGGGTGCTGTCCGGGTGGGCTACCACAACGCCTTCTCCATCAATGACAAAGGAGTATTCTCCATGCTCCGTATCGGAGAATTCTTCTATCAGGCTCTGCAGATAATTCAGTTTTAAATCCACCGCAAAAATTCCGATAAAGGTATTCTCCTGATACATGGGAAAAAATATGGAGGCGCATGGCATTCCGGTATTTACGGAATAATAGGACTTTGAGATAAAAGGTTTCTGTTCCTCCACAGTCTGCTGAAACCACCATCTGCCGGAACGGTCTGCCAGTTCGCCGGAGGAACGTCCCGTCTGCATACCGTCCGTTCCCTGTATGTAAAGCAGTTCCAGATAAGGATTGCGCCTGACACATTCCTCAAGAATCGTTGTCTGCATATTGGTTTCCATGGTGAGAATACTGGGATTTACAGATAATTCTTCTGTAATACCGTAGGCACCGTCCAGAAACGTGGCAATCTCACCGGCTACCAGCTGCGACTTGTCCTGGCTCCTTCCATAGATTTGATTTTTATAGGATTTTACAAAAATAGTTCCAATAATTCCTGTTAAGCAGATTGCCAGTACACATACAATCAGTATCATAGGCAAAAGAAGCTGCTTGAAAATACCTGTCTTTTTCATTGGTATACCCGTGCCTTTCCTGAGTAAATATAGCATTTAGCAAGTAAAACTATGATTACATCATACCCTATTACCGGAAAAATAGCAATGATTCTCCGAATCTCTTATGAACAATTATTTTCATAATCTGAATCTTTCCATATATCCTAATGGGGATTGCTGAATGCCCAGGTGGAACGGATATTTCCTGTAATCAGACGTAGACTCATTGGCTCTGTTATACAATATCAGCCTGACAGATGGAATTAATTTTCAACAAACTTTTCTGACAGAGTAAGGTGGACTCTTTTTTATCTGCACAAACAGCGGTAATATGCATAAAATAAGATAAAACCGCCATAATCTGACAAATACATTCAAATATTTTTAATATTCAGGTTTTTATAAAGAATCAGGAGGAACAATTAGAATGAGTCATAAATCATGCTGTTGTCATTGCTGTCCGAAGAACGAATCCAATCTACAGCCAGCTTATTTTAATGCTGTCATGCAGGGAGGTTACCAGGAGATTGCTCCGGAGGAAAATGTTAATTTTTTACTGGCTTTTCAATCCGGTGACTTTTCCTTCACCCCAAACACAGCAGAAATTATAGTCCACACAGAAGGTATTTACCGAATAGATTATAGTTTACTAGTATATCATAAATTAAGTTGTTGATAGTTTCGGTATCTGGTATAATAGACTTAATAAATATAATTTATGGAGGC
>CATLIX010000007.1 GCA_949959185.1 uncultured Eubacterium sp.
CCTCCTGTAAGTCCGGCTCAACCGGGCCTTTGCCCTATTGGAATCAAGATTTTGAACTTGTTTCGCAATTACCTATTCCTCTGTGATAATATTCATACAAAGACTCCAAAATCTTTACGGATTCCTGCTGGTTTCCCATCAAACGATATAATACAGCCTGTTGATTTAACAAAGAAATCTCAATCTGAGTGGGCTGATAATAAATTCGGAAACGTTCCTCTTTCCGGTCAAGGGTCAGTTCCAGTGCCTGTTCTATCCTGTGGGCCAGTTCCTCCAGATTTCCATGATACAGTTCGCGTTCCAGAACAGCATGGTTAAATGTCAGATACTGCATGTTTCTTACTTTCGTTCTATCTATTTCGGTTTCAATTTCCCGCAGCTTCTCCTCTGCCTGACGAAATTCTCCCAGTACAAGCAATCGCTGCAGCTGCCTGCCCTTTTCCAGAGTCTCGAATCTCTCCACATCAAAATATGTATTGTAATACCCCAGTTCCAGCCCCAGCTTCTGCATCAGTCCATAGAAATGTTTTACCGTAGGATTCCGCTTCCCGGTTTCAATCCGTGACAGAGTTTCCGGTGCGCATATGCCTTCGCTTAATGTCTCCTGAGACAGTTCCTTTCGTATTCTGGCATAATGGAGCAGTTCATCCACCATCTGTTTCTCCTGAAAACTGCTGCGAAACAGGAACAAAGAAGTTTCTTCTGCCATTTCCCCGCCATATTCCTGCAACACAGACTGCAAGACCTGATACTGTTTCTTTCTCAGGTTCTGGTTTTTACAGAACACTCCATGGTCCAGGCAGCACAGTTCCAACGCCAGCGCCCGTTCCATCAGTCCAGGGGAACCTGTTTTTCCTTCTGCTGCAATCACTGTCTCACAGAATTCCAGACATTCCTGCCATTGTCCCCGTTTCCCGCTGTTTTTTGCCAGCAGATACATCGCCTGCGCCATCTGGCGATTTTGGGATTCCGAATCCGTTACCTTCCACTGAATATAATCCCGAATACATTCCAGCAAATCCCGGCTTTCTTCTCCCTCTTTTTCCCTGAGATAACCATACAGCAGCAAAAGTCCTGTCTCCGTCTCACTCAGCCACAGCCGCGTCATCAGCTTTTTCCGAAAATCAGAAGCGAATACTGTAAAATCCCGCCGGGCCGTCTCCCGGAAATCCGGGATGGTTGACGTGACCGCCTCCAGAATATGTTCTTTTACTTTCTGTTCATCCTGTTTCCACTGCAGATAAAGCATGGCATACTGCCTGTGAAGCTCCTGTCTTTTCAGGGGATGGTCTCCCACACGTCTCTCCTGTTCCTGCAATTCCCGTTCTCCGCGCTCATACTCTTTCAGGGAAAGGGAAATCCCAATATTTCTCTGCTCCACCACATATTCAAATTCTTCCAGCGTCAGAGTAATGCCGATATTGTCCATGGTTTTGCCCAGACGCTGGCATAATGCATTGAAAATAAGAATGTCCGGCCGCCGCTCCCCGGACTCCAGCCGGCACAGAGTCGCCACAGAGCAGATTCCTCTGCACAGGTCCTCCTGAGAAATCTCTTTTTCGGTTCTCAGCGTGTATATCATTCTCCCGATTTCCCTTATCTTCATGGTATCTCCCCCTTGTATCATTTAAAATCTGTCTGGAATGATTTTAATCATTATAAGCGGTGTCAGATAAAGTGTCAATCAGATTCTGCATTCTGTTTTTCCACTGCATTTACCGAGATTTCAAAAAAATGTTGATTTTCAAGTTCAGGAATGTTATATTATAGAAAAGGAGCAACTGCCCACAAGGTGGGTTGACCGAACAATAAAGTAGAAAAACCACCTTGCTACTCGTCAAAGTTTAAGGGTGGTTTTTCTATGTATGGCTACTTACAAAACGTAAAAACGAACGTAAGCAATGCCAAAAGGAACAGATCAAAAGTCATTACGTCCTTAAAATCAAAATGATTTTTCACAGGCATCACCCCCATTCTGTAAAAATGGAAGGTCAGCCCGCCCTGCAACACGATTACTCCATTTACAAATTATAGTATACCTTATCCCATCCGGCAATCTGCTTTTTCCACTCTTTGGTTTTCTCCGTAAATATTTTCCCCATGAACAACAGTAAAAAAAGAACACGGGTGCATTTGTGAAATAAACCACCGAAAGGAGACGCAGATGAATAAGCTGAAGAATGATATATGCCCTTAAGCACGGCTTTGGAACCAGCCGTAAAACAGGCTCTTTCTTGCTGCCCGAAAACGAACCGTAAAGAAAGGAGCAGCCATAAACCACTCCTTTTTTGCGTCCTCCGCATTGCTTACTGCTGATTCAAGAGTTGCCCCGCAGGTCATGCACCCCGGCAGTTCCGGGAATGTTACGGCATATCCCCCTTCTTCCTTATCAGGTATAACCTCCATACGGTAAGGCAGTTCCATATATTCATTCAGTGTCATCCGTATCCACCTCACTCTTTGTTATTTTCTTAACCATTTCCACATATGCTTTCTTTATCGGCTCATGCTTTGGAATTGTAACCGGCCTGCCCCCTCTTCCCGAAAGGTACAATGGCTGCTGCCGCCTTTCGGCTGGTACACCAGAATACCTCCCTGCCATTATTATAAGTGGTGTCATATACGGTGCCAATCAAATTTTATTTCCCTGCATTTCCTCGCTGCCATCCATTCAGGATTCTTCCTGTCTTCTTTTGCAGACAGGGTGTTAATCGCCCTGTGGCGTTTGTCTGAATGTTGTCGTTCATTGTTCTTCCCTTAATGGCAAAAAAACAGAGCATACAGACTTCAGTTCCTATATGCTCTAACCCCGTTACTATATTTGGTTTTGATTGATACGATTGATTATGCAAACTGCATTGACTGGCCTGCTAATTCTTTTATTGTATCAAAATCGTTGCCCCTGTATTTCCCATTAACATATATAATATGCGAATCATCGCCAAACAATACTTTATTTTCCCCGATAGCGACATATCTCTCTACTGGACAGGTCGGCTGGTTTCCTTTCATTACATCATTTTCTGTTATGCATTGCCCTACGCCTGCTCCTGCATCTTTCCTCTGAATTTCCACATCAGATTCCTTATCGGTGCTGTCACATGAACATCTAAAACAGTCGAACGTCCCTGCAAATAAATCTGTTTTATATATCATTTTTATTAGTCAATCGTTCTTCTTTTAACCAGTTAATATCATCTTCCGTCGGGATTTCGTAGGAAGCTGCAATTTTCAGACAGGCCGGGGTATCTCCACAGCAATATCCAAAACTGATTCTTAACGTCCACTCACCCTCCGTAACAGAAATTTGTTCCTGTATGGAAGTATCCCTGGTAATTTCATCTCCCATTTTTTCAAAACGGTATACGGTTTCATCTTCCGGTGAAATTACTTCAACTTTAACCTGTTCACCTGTCGGGAAAATACTTTCTTTTGATTTCATAAGTAAATTAGAAAAACTAATTTCCAGATTGACAGTATTTTTCTCATGCACATAAAAAGACCAATTTCCCTGTGTAACAAATGGTGCATAATCTTTTTTAAGTGCTGTATCTAAACGAAAGATATAACCCTGTTCAATATCTGAGATAAGTTCTTCCCCTGTAAGATAATATTCATAACCGTCCTGGCTACTGTCAAAATCAGCAACTGTATCATCACTTTTTAATGGAATGGTTGCATTGTTGGCTTCTGATGCATCAGTAGTGACAATATTTACACTTTCAGTATTGTCAACACTACTGGAATCCTCCTGTTTTGCAGACCTGCCACATCCGCTTAATGACAATAAAACAGATATTGATAAAAATACGATTCCTAATCCTTGTTTTTTTGACATAACTATACCTCCTACGGAATGAAATCATCTGATAGCTTTACTTTACCACAAATGAATACGCAATTCTACTAAATATTCCTTAAACTTTTTACCCTGTTCCGTTCAGTCATCATCTGCCTTACCCTGTCAGTTTATAAGTATCGGAAAAGTTTCATAATGCCTGTTCCACTCCCACAAGAACCAGCCTGCTGTCTGTATCATGCCCGTTACAGGTAGAAAGCATTACAAAAAATTCTCCATATACAAACTGGTAACCTGTATCATAAAGCCGATTTTTTCTGATAAAATCCATACATTTCTGAAACTCCTGCTCATCGTAATTATGAAAATCGTAGTAACAGAAGTCCTGTATATCTGACACGTCCGTTACCAGCACTGCTGCAATCTGATACATGGATTTCTCATAAAGGGTGTCAAATTCAAAATTGGGGTGTTTCTCGTAAAAGGTTCTGTCTTTATATTTTTTTAATTCTCCAAACATACTCCCATCGCTCATATTATGTCCATATAACACAATATCCAACAATAAAACAGCCGTAAGAAACGCCAGAATTCCAATCTGCCATCTGCTCCACAAGACTGTCCATCATCTCATTGCATTCGTGAGATTTTGGAAAATTGATTTTCGTATATGTTGCGATAAGTGATTGCTATTTTCCCTGCTTTTCAGTATACTGGAGATATCAGCATACATCAGGCCATGGAGGATATTTTATGATGAAAACCAGTGAATCTGCAGAAAATTATCTGGAAACCATTTTAATTCTGAGCCGGAAACTGCCCGTGGTCCGTTCCATAGACGTATCGGTGGAACTGGGCTTTAAGAAATCCAGCGTCAGCGTAGCCATGAAGAATCTGCGGGAAAAAGGTCATATTACCGTTTCTGATGCAGGCTATATCACCTTAACGGAATCGGGACGTGACATTGCAGAAATGATTTACGAACGCCACCGTTTTCTCTCCGGCTGGCTCACCAGCCTGGGCGTGGACGAAAAAATTGCGGCAGAAGACGCCTGCCGCATGGAACATGTTATCAGCCGGGAGAGCTTTGCAGCTATCAAGAAAGCTGTGGAACATAATTTTTCTTTGTGAAATTCCTGTTATGAAAGGGGTACGGCCTGCTGCTTCATGACAAATTTTTCATGATACATCATTTTATCCGCCCTGCGCAGGGTATCGCCCAAATCGTAATCTATCTCATTGTCATATAGTTTGTAACCACAGGCAATCTGAATGGGATATTCCTCCGGATTGCTCTGATTACATCTGTCCACCTCTGTTTTCAGCTTCTGAACCCGTTTTCCGCATTCTTCCAGCGAAACGCCTTTCAGGAGCACGCAGAATTCGTCGCCGCCCATACGGTAACACTTCCCAATATCGCCGAACACCTTTTCTATCAGCTTTGCACTGCATTGGATATAGCGGTCGCCCTTTTCATGGCCCAGGGTATCGTTGCATTTTTTCAGATTATTCAAATCAAACATAACCACAATGCTGTTCTCCGGAGAAAAATCCTTCTGCTCAATATATTCGGCATAGGCGGTACGGTTTAAAATCCCTGTAAGCTGATCGTGATACGCCATCTCCTCGTATTTCCGGGCCTGCAGGCCAATGGCCATCAGCCGCCGGGTTTCTTTGACCGAACGGACGCCCAGCACAATAATATAGGTGAGAAATCCCACCATACCCAGAACCATCATGGAAGTTCCGTTGGATATATAATAGACCACAATATCTACCGCCATCCCCAGGATACAGGCACAGGCGCATCCCAGCAGTGTCTGCAGCTTCTTATTCCATCCCACGGTACGCAGTTCCCGCACGGACATAACAAGAAACACCAGCACCAGAAAAACCATGGTTGCATGGGTCATCCACAGGGTCTGCCTCAGGTCTGCAATTCCTTTTACCTGCAATATCAGGGACAGCACCGTTACTGCCATGCTCAGAATACAGGGCAGGTACCATATCAGACTGTCTCTGGTGGAAAACAGTTCCTTCACATACAGAATAAAGGGAACCACTACCAGCATCAGGCACAGAAAAGGCAGATTGGCCAGCGGAATGGAAAATGGAAAAATCAGAGACATGGAAGCCATATCCGTAATTTTCCACAGACCGATATTCAGAGAAAACATCCCCAGCATAATCAGGCTCTTGTCCACTTCGGCAGTGTGATAAATGGACATGGTAAAAAAGATGAACACCAGCCCTATCACAATCGCCACAAAACTTAACACAAAGGCCAGAAAATCCTCTTTTAAAATATGTCCCCATATACCGTACTTTGAACCCACATAAAAATCCGGTACAATATTCCCGGAGCTCTCATAAACCGGCGTCAGTATTACCCGGACTTCCTTCCCCGCATCCGCAAAATTAATCAGAATCGTATTCCAGTTACTTCCCGGCGTTTTCCCAAATCCATTGGTTTCTTCCGGCCGGAGGGTATAGATACACTCCCCTTCCAGATATGCTTCCACATTTTGATGAATACTGTAAAAGGCCAGGCTGCTTCCTCCCTCAGATACATCGGAAATTTCCATGGTGTACACATCTCTCACCCCCAGAGGGGCGCTTTCATCTTCCATATGAACCAAATCATAATTTTCAAATTTAAAGAAACTGGTGTCCATCTGGTTATGTACTGCATGGTTGGTAATATTTGCACACAAATACAGAAAAAAGAAAAACACCATCACAACACAGGCTGCATAAAATCCCGGTATTATACGCCTCATCTTCTTTTTCCATTCCATATCAAATTCACCGTATCCTTACAAACAGTTACTATTTTATGATGATACTGGCACAGCTCATATCTTCTGCCAGATTGTAAATTCTGCCGGATTTCAGCCCTACGACCGTAGGTCTTAAAATATAGCCGGATTTATTGGCCACCACTTTTGCTTTCTCCCCGTTACTCAACTCCACAATACAGTCCACCGGATACAGAATTACGCTTTCCATGAAACTTTTCATCACATTGATGTCCAGTTCCCCGGTCATAGACATAATCATTTCCACCGCGTCCCGCTGGGAATATGCTTTCTTGTAGACGCGTTCCGTCACCAGCGCATCGTAGATATCTGCTACTGACAGGATTTTGGCAAAAAGATGGATTTTTTCTTCGGGCAGCCCCATGGGATATCCTCTGCCGCTGATTTTCTCATGGTGCTGCAGCACTCCCATGGCAATAGGCTCTGAAATGGCCTCTTTGTCTTTCAGTATGGTATAGCCGAACAGGGAATGCTTTTTCATCACGGCAAATTCTTCGTCTGTGAGTTTGCCCGCTTTATTCAGAATCTCATTGGGAATTCTTGATTTACCCACATCATGAAGCAGGCCGGAAATCCCGATATCGTACACCTGCCTGTCCGACAGTCCATGCTTCTTTCCCACAATCATGGCCATGGTAGCCACATCCACGCTGTGCTTAAAGGTATATTCGTCGCTCACTTTCAGGGCGCTGATGTCCACCGCAATGGCCTGATTGTCTGTAATGGCCTTCATCAGGTTCTGGGTAATTGCGTCGGTGGTATCTGCAAAGTTTTCCGCATCCGTATTGTTGTACAGATACTGAATTCCCGCAGATACCCGCTGTTTCACGCTCTCGGATAATTTTACTTTGGCAGGGTCCGATTTCCGGGTCTTCTCGATGGTTTTCTGAATGGATTCCGGTATTTCCGGTTCCTGACTGCCCGGCTCCTCCGGATCTTCTTCCCCTTCTCTGATATACACACCCATAACGCCCATTTTCAACAGGGATTCTATCAGATAATCATCCAAAGGAGCGCCTCTTGCAATCAATACTCTGCCTGACCGGTCCACAATGGCCTGGTCTATCCTCATTCCTTCTTTTAATCTTCTCGTACTTGTATAAATTCTTCTGACCAACTGACTTTACCGCCTCACTGTCCATTTTTCGTGCATATTATAACACAATTACCGTGCAATTCCAACAGAAACCTGTATGTTATCTGGCTCTGACAGACTTTACTTTAGACCAGCCGGAATAAATTTTCATCTGTTTCCCGCCTGATTTTACTGTTTTGTACGTGCGGATTCTGACGTAATACTTTTTCCCGGCTTTCTGACCGGAAATGGTTTTGGATGTGGTTCTGCTGCTTTTCACCGTCACTTTTTTCGTGGATTTTCCGGTAAATTTACTGCTGGTGGAATACTGGATTTCATATCCGCTGGTCTGGGTACTCTGTTTTTTCCATTTCACGGTAAATCCCCTGGATTTTGCTGTCAGTCCGGTAAGGGATGTTTTCCCAGGTTCAATCACAAAGTTCTTTTTCAGGGTTCCGCTGTAATCTCCGATGAGCCGGACTGTTACCTCTGCCTGCCCCACCAGCACATTATTCCGGTAAGAAATCTGATACTGTCTGCTGTTGATATTCCTGCCTGTCCGATCCCTCACCCATACCTGAGGCTTCTTGCTTTTTCCGCTGTATACGGTGCGTTCCATGGACAGTACGACTTTTTCCGGCCGGTAAATGATTTCCTGTGACGCCACTTTTCCGCAGCTGCATTCCTCCATTCTGGAGCCGTCCTGCCGGGGTGTAGCCGGCTGCACCACAGTCTCAAAATCATGAATATGCACTTCTTCCGGTACTTCTTCCGGAGACTCAGGTTCCGGCGAAATAACCGGAGGGGTTACCGGCATTTCTTCCGGCGGGGTAACGGGCGGAGTTACCGGTATTTCTTCCGGCGGGGTGACTGATGTTCCATCCTGAAACAGCACAGGCTTCTGAGCCAGTATCCTGTCTTTCAGATTCTTTACGTCTGCCACCGTATTCAGGTCTTCCGTATAATACTCAGACAAAAACAGGAAGGTATAGTCTCCCGGTTTTGCATCCGGCTCCGCCTGCAGATAATACCGTCCCGGATGTTCCTGAGCGGTGATCAGTGCAATGCTGTTGCCCCAGTCGGTTTTTGCAGAAATATCTGCCCCGCTGCCTTCCCAGTATTCCGTCTTTATCTTAATTACATAATCTGCTTCATACAGTCCCAGTTCATCGGCTTCTTCACTGGTAAAAGGCGTTCCGTCTTCATCGTACCACACCAGCTCAAAAAAGACGTTTTCATCCGGTATGGCTCCGTCCGGAGTTCTTCTGATTTTATTCAAATCCACTTCCCTGGGAGCAGAGGCAATGGAAATACTCCTCACCTGTGGTTCGTCTGCCACAGTTCCTCTCACCACGCTCCACACGCCTCTGTCATATTTCAGACTGAAACCATTCTCAATACTTCTCTCCGCCAGCACGAAATTACTCCGCACCGCATTGGAAGGATCCGCTGTGATATAGTCTCTCCCCGGTATAATGGAACCTGTAGCCATACGGTTTCCCGGACAGATTACGGTGGTACCGGTAACCTGCCCCCGAATCGCTGCCTGCGTTGTCCCATCCAGTATCAGAACGCCCCGTTCTCCATCCTGAATACCTGTACCTCTGAAATTCCCTTTAATTTCCGCATTCACTCCGCTTAAGTCCAGGCCGCCGCCATTGCGCAGCGTGACGTTCTCCAGGGTTCCCGCCTTAAATTTCAGAGTTCCTCCGTCTGCAATTACAATATTTCCGATATTTTCCACTTCTGCATCTGACATCAGACTGGCCCTCAGAGTCAGCGTCGTAGTTCCGTTACCGCGGAATTTGTTTATCCACATGGTACTGCCTGCCGCACCTGCAGCCTGAATTTCCGCCTGGCTGGTCAGACTGGTATCCACATAATCCCGCACCCTTACTCTGGTATCCAGATTCACCGTTGCTTTGCCTCTGTACGGCACATTTCCATCTATTGCCTCATGGCCCATAAGGACTGCCTGAAGGATGGTTTTGTCATTGGAATTCTGAACCGTCAGGGAAGCATTGCTGCCAACTGCTGTTCCCGGATAACCGCCGGCACAGATGGTGGGCAGCAGTTCTTTTTCCGTACCGCCCATACCTCCTGAGCCGCCGTCCAGATAAGTATCCACATTGTCCAGTGTCAGGCTGTGGCCTGCCAGAAAGATTTCCCGGTGAGGAACACTGTTCAGCGCATTGGAAGATTCCATGGTCAGTTTCATATTCCGAAAGACCACATTATCCCCTTCCAGCTGCAGGGGACTTCTGCAGTTTAAAGTACTCTGGCTGACAGAAATACCCTGAATCACCGTTCCTGCCGGAATTTTCACCGGAATCATCCGGCCGCCTGGCTCTGCCTCCTGGCCAATGGTAATCAGATTGTTTATGGTAATGGGGCTCTGTTTCTGCTGCAGCGCCGCCATAAATTCTTCTCTTGTGTAAACGGTAACTCCGCCTTCTCTGGCGGTTCCCCGAACTTCCGTATGCTGCCGCACCGCTTCCGTGCCCTGTGCCGGAACTATCTGCGTATTCTGTGCCAGAGCTGTCTCAGACAGGCTCATAAGCAGAATGGCTGCCGCAAGTAACATACGAAAAGACCTGTTTTTTCTCATTGCTCATCTCCTTTTCCGGAGGGACGCAGGACACCGACAGGCGCCCTGCTCCCCTGAGTTTTAAAGTATCGCTGAAACATTGCCTGTTTTCCGTCAGCAGACGCCCTAAGATACTTCTATTTCTTTAATCTGATGTTCATTTCCCTGTATCAGATATGTATGCTCGCTGCCGCAGTAAGGGCAGATTTTTCCATGCTCCACCGTAGGGTAGGTTTCCTGACAGTCTTCGCAGTAAGTAATGGCCGGGATGGTCTCTATTACCAGCTCGCATCCGTCCATCCGCTGGCTTTTGGAGCATTTCCATTTCCAGCAGTCCTTCAGATAATAAGGAATGATGGTGGAAACTTCTCCAATCTGAAGGGTTACTTTTGTAATTTTGTCTGCCTGGTTTTCCTCTGCCACACGCTCTACGGTTTTCACAATATGAAACACGATTCCTAATTCATGCACGGCTGCTCTCCATTCTGTGTCCCGCTATTTTATATGAGCCTGTTTTCTTCCTGTCTTCCGCTTTTCCGCAGTTTTCCCAGGTCTCCCGGTCTTTTTCCCGGCTTTTTTCACTGCCGGCTTATTGGCGAAAATGCTCTTAAATGCTTTTCCTGCCGCATAAGCTCCGATTTCCTTAAATTTATCCTCGGATCTGCTCATCTTTGAGCATTCGGGATGATCCCGGTGGAGTCTGATAGCGTCAAATTCGCATTTGGTGGTACATACGCCGCAGCCGATACACTTGTTCTCATCCACAATGGACACGCCGCAGCTTAAGCAGCGTCCTGCTTCCAGATGTACCTGTTCTTCCGTCAGTGTCTTATGGGCATCCCGGAAGGAATGTTTATGGTCAATCTTTTCGTCCATGCCTGCTTCCTGACGTCCGATGGTGTCATAACCTTCCACCTTAATATTCTTCTTGTTCAGTTCATGGAAATCCCGGCGGTTCCGGCCAATGGTCATGCTGGTGCCCGGATGTACATAACGGTGCAGGGATACGGCCGCATTCTTGCCGGCCTCAATGGCGTCAATGACAAACTGAGGCCCTGTATATACATCTCCGCCCACGAAAATATCGGGCTCTGCAGTCTGATACGTCAGAGCATCCGCTACCGGGTAATTGCCATGCCAGAATTCCACTTTGCTTCCGTCCAGCAGACCGCCCCATTCAATGCCCTGTCCGATGGCAAAGATGACCTGAGCACAGTCCACGGTTATCAGCTCGTCTTCGTCGTACTGAGGATTGAATTTTCCTTCTTCATCCAGTGTGGCGGTACATTTCTTAAATACCACGGACTGTACCTTTCCGCCGGAATCTTTGACAATCTCTTTCGGCCCCCAGCCGTTGTTGATTTTAATTTCTTCTTCCAGTGTTTCCTGAATCTCTTCATCGGAGGCGGGCATGGTCTCTCTGGATTCCAGACAGAACATTTCCACATCTTTTCCGCCGAAACGGTATGCGGTTCTGGCACAGTCGATGGCTACGTTTCCGCCGCCAATCACAATTACTTTGCCCTCCAGCTTCTGCTCCTGGTCTTCCGTTGCATGATGGAGGAAGTTCACTGCAATGTCAATGCCTTTCGCGTCATTTCCGGGAATAGGCGGAATCTTGCCGCCCTGGCAGCCGATGGCGATGTAGAATGCCTGGTATCCTTCCCTGCGCAGTTCATCCAATGTTACATCTTTGCCCACTTCCACGCTGCATTTTATCTCAACGCCAAGTGCACGAATCACGTCAATTTCTGCTTCAATCACGTCTTTTTCCAGTTTATAGGAAGGAATGCCGTAGGTCATCATTCCGCCCGGCCTTGCATGTTTCTCAAATACCGTGGGCTTATAGCCTTTTGTCGCCAGATAATAAGCGCAGGATAATCCGGCAGGGCCTGCTCCGATAATGGCAATTTTCTGCTCCCACTGAGTCAGGCGGTTAGAGGCAATCACCACCGGAGGAATGTATCTGGTTTCCTCATGGAGATCCTGTTCTGCAATGAATTTCTTAATATCGTCAATGGCCACCGGAGCGTCAATGGTGCCTCTGGTACATGCCATCTCGCATCGTTTGTTGCAGACCCGTCCGCAGATGGCCGGGAATGGGTTGTCTTTTTTAATCAGCGCCAGTGCTTCCTGATATTTTCCCTCTTTTGCCTTGCGGATGTAGCCCTGTACTGCAATATGGGCCGGACAGGCTGCTTTACAGGGCGCAGTACCTGTTTTGTAACAGTTAATCCGGTTGTTGTCCCGGTAATCTTCGTCGTATTTGTCTTTGCCCCATACCAGTTTGTCGGGCAGCTCGTGTTTGGGATAACGCACTTCTTTCCCGTTTTTCTTACAGAGCTTCTGTCCCAGCTTCACTGCGCCTGCCGGACAGTATTCCACACATTTTCCGCAGGCCACGCATTTTTCTTTTTCCACCTTTGCGGTAAATGCGCTGCGGCTCATATTTGGGGTGTTAAACAACTGGGAGGTTCTCAGGGCGTTGCAGATATTCACATTACAGTTGCAGATTCCGAAAATTTTGTTTTCTCCGTCAATATTGGTAATCTGATGTACGAATCCGTTGTCCTCGGCTTTGCGGAAAATTTCCATGGCTTCTTCGTATGTAATATCATGGCCTTTGCCTGTCTCACGGCAGTAGTCTGCAAAGTCTCCCACACCGATACACCAGTTCATCTCGTCGTCGCCGCAGCCTTCTCCCAGTATCTGGCGGCTGACGCGGCAGGAACACTGGCCCACGCCGATGTGGCCCTCATATTTTTTCAGCCAGTAGGAGATATGCTCCAGGTCAATGGTGCCGTTTTCCATGGAAATGGCTTTTTCCACCGGAATAACATGCATACCGATACCTGCACCTCCCGGAGGTACCATGTGGGTAATCCCGTCCAGAGGAATAAAAGTCATGCGCTCAAAGAAGCTGGCCAGAGCCGGATGTTCCCTGAGACGTTTGTTGCCTTCCGGCCCTTCTTCCATATTAAAGAGTTCTGCGGAACCGGGTACGAACATGGGCAGGCAGTATCTGCGGTCTGTGGGCCCCGGAATGGAGCCGTAATGGTCGTAGTTATTGCCATAGTCATATTCCAGAAGGCCGATATAACTCATTTCATCCAGCACTTCCTGGAAATGCTCTTTCTCCTCTTCCTTCACATCGTTCATTTTCCAGAGTTCTTCAATTTTGTAATGGTGGCGGACTTTCATGGTCAGGGCAATGTCCGCCATTTCCTCTGTGACGATTTCCGCCAGCCCCCAGTATTCCGGGTCGGCCACCGTCAGTCCTTTCAGTTTGTGTTTGGCCACATCTGTAATCTTTCTTCCAAGTTTCAGTATTTTTTCACTGGGTACCTTGTCTCCCATGTGAGGCGGAATAACCGCTTTGCTCATTTCCGGCATAATGTTCTCCTTTCTTTTCTCATCCGCTGTAACTGTTTCGGTGTAATTCCTTCAGTCCTTCCACTTCATCGCAAATCTGCTTCAAACTGCAGGCGTTGCAGTCCATGGAAAGATTTTTCAGTACATGATCTATTGCCTTTGTAATCTGTTCTGATTTTTTTAACCGGGCTTCCAGCTCTGCCCAGGGAAATTCCGGTCTGGTGACAAACATTAATTTTACCGCTTCCACATCCCTGTTCTTATGATATGCTGCCAGAAACATACTGCCCACCTGGGCAAAGCCCAGTCCTTTCCGGAGGGCCTGTCTGCCCACCCGCACCGCCTCCCGCTCCTGCGCGGCGGAAACCCGCATCATAAACCCTTCGGGAAACAGGCGGTATCTGATGTACTCCAGGTTCCGTATACGGTTGTACAGCTCATTGCCTTCTCCCAGGCTGCCCTGTTTCATGCGTACCGCCGCAATTCTGGCATAAGGCCAGTCTTTACGGATTTCTCCCAGGTCTTTTCCGTACAGCAGGATTTCATCCTCCGGCACCAGTTCCTGATTCGTGGTAAGTATGGTGCTCCCCAGGGCCGGAAGTGTGCCTCCGCCCAGTTCATAAGCCATATCGCTGCGAAGAATCATGGCCTCTTTGCCCGTATCTTTCCAGCAGCTCTCTCCATGCTTATTCAGCCTCCGGGCCGGATATGCTTCCAGTCCCGCCAGTACTTCCCGCAGCACGTCGTCATACAGTTTCATCATTACAGCCTGCGCTCCCGTTTCACCCGGTCATGCCATTTTTCCAGGTAAGGCTCCAGGGCTGCTGTCAGCTTCATATCCAGGTTAAAAAAATAAACGGTAAAGGAAATCAAAAAAAACGCAACTGCTGACAGGCTTACCACTTTCAGCACTTTTTTCACTGCTTTTCCGGTTTTCTTCATATTCTGTCCCCCTTACCCATTCCCTTTTGTCTGGCAAATTCTGCCGCTCCAAGGGCTCCGATTAACTGAGGGTCCACGGGGAGTTCAATGACCTTCAGCTTCAGTACTTTTTCAATGGCGGCTTTCAGCCCTTCGTTCTTGGCACATCCGCCTGTCAGGGTGATTCTGTCCACCGCTCCCGCCTTTTTGGACATAACGAAGCACCGTTTTGCCACGGACAGCTCAATGCCCGCCGCAATCTCGTCCATGGGCTTTCCTTCCCCTACCAGGGAAATTACTTCACTTTCGGCAAACACCGTGCACTGGGAGGTAATGGGAATGACGTTTTTCGCCTTCAGGGCCAGTTTTGAAAATTCCGGCAAATCCATCTCAAAGGCCTTTGCCATGGCTTCAAAGAACCGCCCGGTTCCTGCCGCACATTTGTCGTTCATGGCAAAATTCTGTACGGTTCCGTCGGTATCCACAGCAATTCCCTTTACATCCTGTCCTCCAATATCAATAATAGATCTGACCGTGGGGTCTGCCACATGGACGCCCATGGCATGACAGCTAATCTCTGAAATATTTTCATCAGCAAACGGAACTTTATTTCTTCCGTATCCGGTTCCCACCAGATAAGCCAGATCTTTGGCGCTCTCAAGTTCTTCCACCTGTTCTATGGCTTCATCCAGGGCCGCCTGTGCGCTCAGCACAGAATTGATACGGCTTTTCAGGGTGACATTTGCCGCCATTTTTCCGGTTTCATCTATAATCACACATTTGGTATAGGTACTGCCTGAATCGCAGCCTCCAAAATATCTCATACTTTCGTCCTTTCTGTCTCATGTTTGTTCCTCGGTCTGTGATACGCATCCTGCTGTGAAAGCCGGAGGGTTTCACAGTACGTAACTATTCAGCCTTCGGCTTCATAGTTACTGAACCCGGCCTGTTCCAGTTTGCCTTCGGCAAAGAGGCCGGATTCTTCTCAACCATTACACATTCTCACGAACTTTGCAGCAAGTGCAAAGTCCTGGGCTGAACTGTTACCACAGTACAGCAGCTCCTGACATTTTACCAGGAGGCGGCATCGTCGATTTCTTCCAGGCTTGGGTCCAGCGGTTCTTCCCGCAGCACGCTTCGCATATAACGGTTTACGTCCTGTCTGAGACTCGCCCTTGGCACCACGCGGGGGTCCATCAAATCGTGTACCGCCCATATTAACCGGATACCGTGTTCCCTGGCCTGTTCTTCAAACAGCCCGTGCATTCCGTCCAGGGCCTTACAGCTCATGTGCTCCCACAGGATAACCATATCCGCATGGAACTGCTCGCAGAATCTCCACAGATCATCCAGCAGCACCTTATATCCTCCGTGGGTACGGTTGCGCATAATCATATTCTCGTAGAGATGGGCCATATCGTAAATGGCCTGCTCCGGGTCGTCCTCGGAAATCATTTTCGTGGACACCAGACTCAGCATATCCACCAGGGGCAGAATTCCCCAGCAGTTCTGCAGCCAGGGCAGGAAATCCGTATAATACTGGGCCTGCACGCCCCATATAATGGCCCGATGGCGGTACTCCGGCACAATCATTTCTTTCTTCCTGTAAGACTCCATGGCCAGCCGGGTAATCTTTTTATCCGCTTCCAGAAAGGCCGGCACTTTTCCGCCAATGGCCATGTACACCGTCTCCGTATACAAGGCCAGATTTGCTCCGATAACCTGAGGATATTCCGTGGTACTTAAATCCAGCCATTCCATCCGTTCTCTTGTCTCCGCATTAAACCGCTTTGCACATGCAAAATATGCGTCCCAGTCCCAGGTCTCCCCGGTACAGTCTTCAATAAATTTAATGGCATTGCGGATTTCCTGAGCCGCATATTCCTGCACGCCTTCTTCCGTATGGCGGATAGGGGCCGCTAACTGGAAACAGGGAATGCCATGTTCTCCTTCCAGTCTTCTGGCTATTACGCCGTTTCCCATCAGACTGCCGTCGCAGGTGGTGTTGCACTGGATGGCGCAGGCGCCGAAAATGGGATAATCATCGTCAATGGACACGCCCACTTCCGCCTCCGGCATGGGGCATACGTCCCCGGAAAGACCGTATTCCTGCGCCACATCTATGTAAGGACACACTGCGTCCTGCTGCAGCAGCACACTTACATACACTGCGGGAATCTCCCGGCCCACGCCGATAAGATTGGGAAAACCGCACAGCAGATGGGACATTTCATTTTCATCCAGGATAACCAGTTTTTTTGAAAATTCCTCATCGTTTCCAGTATTTTTATCGGCACGGAACATGTTTGCCATCAGCTTTGCAATATCTTCTACCACCAGATCATATTCCGTGTGGGCAATCCGGAGCTGATTTCCCCGAAGGCCCGCCGTGTGCCGGTCCACCATCATGGGAACAGCCAGATAATTCAGCATCCAGCGGTACCGGAAAAATGCTTTCACATTGTTTTTATTCAGCATGAATTTCCCCAGGACGCCCATGGTATGAAGCCAGCGGCTGTAATCGTAAAGGGTGTCTTTCACGCCCCGCCATTCCCGGCGCCTGCGGACCTTTTTCCCTGGCCGGTACAAATCTCCCAGCCGTTCACTTCCGATTTTCCTGCCCATTACTTCTCACCTCCCCTGCTTTTCCGCAGCTTTTTGATTTCGATACTTTCCACAAAGGCCTGTACCCGTGTCCGAAGCTGGCCGGAACTGCCTACCGCATAAGGCCGGTCTACGGAAAGTACCGGATATCCGTATTCCTCCCGCAGTACATGGGTGCCCACCATCCGCTCGTAGGCCCAGTAATCGCAGAATTTCATCTGCTCATAAATGATTCCGTCCGCATGGTATTCTTCGGCAAGCTGATTTACATAGAGACGCCTTCCCTGAATCTTCTCCCGGTTCATGTAACGGGCGCACTGGCTGGCATACATGTAATGGCGGCACACCTGTGTCAGCACATCTTCTTTCTGATTCAGGGGAATCTCCTCCCGGCCCGGCAGTGCTCCGAAACAGAACCGGTCTGCCACCACCAGCGCTCCCGCTTCTTCTATGAGCTTTATCATATCCACATCGTCAATCTCCGAACCTGCCACCATCACTCTGGCCCGGAACTGTTTCCGGTCGTCGGGCTCTCTGGCCTTTAACTCCTCCAGGGTTTCTTCCAGCATATCCATCAGCATGTCTTTGGGGCATACATAGGAAGCCAGTGTGAGCATGTGGTATTCATATCCTGTAATCCGGGGATTTTCTTCTTTCCGGAAATCTCCGATTTCCGTGAGCAGCCGGCAGATCTTATTGTGATTCTCCACTGCCTGCTCCAGGGCTTCTTCTGAAATATCAATGCCGTATATCTCATGAAGGGGCTCAAGAATCTTACTCCTGCATTCCGACACATACACAGACAGTCCGTTATCGTCGGCTTTCATGGGAATCTCCATATAACGGTAGAAAAACTTTTCTTTGGACATGGTGTTCAGAAGTTCCATGTTCTCCACCGCCCGATTAATCATGGAGCAGGCGTCCGGCGCAATCAGACCGTCCAGGAACTGATAACCGCCCTCAATGGCCCGCTCCAGCAGGGCCCTGCTGTATTCGCACAGAAAACTGGTCATATAATAGGTACCCATATCCATGGAACCTGTTCTGGGCGCCCGAAGCCGGACGGTAAAGACTCCCGGAAGCTCCAGCAGCACTTCCGGCACCAAGCTGCATACAGTTCCAATGCAGATTTTCCCCTCTTCCTGGGCTTTGCGAACCAAATCGTTATTGGCCTCCTCCAGCAACCGTTCAAACTCATATAAATGTTTTAAATCTTTCATGTATCCTCCTTTTCAAACACGCTCCAGGATATGTATCTTCTCCAGGGCCGCCCGGACGCCCCGGACAATGGGCGCATCCTCCGGCAGGTAAAATACGTTTTCTCCTTTTAAATCAAATTCTGTCAGTGCCCTGTCATCCTGTATTCTGGCCAGAACCGGAAGATTTCCCACATCCATATAAGAGGCTGCTTCCGGAGAAGGCAGGCGGTTGAAAATCACCCCGGCTTCCTCGTACATCACCAGTTCATCCGCTACTTTCCGTATAGTCTGCACCACCTGGGTCCCTTTTCTGCTGGAATCCGTAATCAGAAGCAAATGGGTCACCTTTTCCATTACACGCCGGTTAATCTGTTCAATCCCGGCTTCTCCGTCAATCACAATATAGTCAAAATTTCCGGAAAGAATCCCGATTACTTCTTTCAGATAACTGTTAATCTTACAGTAGCACCCTGCCGCTTCCGGTCTTCCTACTGCGATAAAAGAAAACCCGTCCTGCTCCACCAGTGCGTCAAAAATCCGGTACCTTGCTTCTCCCAGGAGTTCAATGGCTCCTGCGGCGTCACCGCGTTCCGCCTGAGCCACTACCTCTCTGCGGATATCGTCCACCGTCACTTTTGTCTCCAGACCCAGGGCAGTGGAAAGTCCCACTGCCGGATCCGCGTCAATAGCCAGTATCTTTTTTTCAGGAAAAGAAGACACCAGCACTTTCACCATTGCAGCCGCCAGGGACGTTTTTCCCACGCCTCCTTTCCCGGCTACTGCCAGAATTTTCGCAGCCATAGCACCCCTCCTTTTCTGAAAATTTTCCCTTCAGAGTATAATAATCTACTCTTATTTTACCAGGTAACTTCTCCTTATGTAAATTGACATAATCGCAGAAATGTACAAAAAAAGACTGCCCATGAAATATTTTCAGGACAGCCCTCTGTCTGTTGAACTTTTATTTGAAACCCTTCGTATAATTCCATCTCCGGCTCTGCTCTGTTTTAACAGATGAAAGACATGATTTTTTCCCTGATGGCAGAATCTTCCGAATCGTATTTCAGGCATAAGGGGCCTGAAAAATCCAGCGCCATCACACCAAGAATTGATTTTGCATCCACAACTCTCTGTCCGGAACCCAAATCAAAATTGGCATCACATTTGTCAATAATATTTACAAACTGTCTGATTTGTTCCACGTCACGAAATCTCACATTCACCTGCTGCATAAGTATTCCTCCCTGAATCTCCTATTCTGGTTTTGCTAAGAATTTTTCTGATACATTTTCCGGAAATTATGTTATCGGTTTCATGCTGGTACTATAATACTATCCCATAATTTTTTTGTAAATGGTCAGTTTCAACAATTCTTTTATACTTTTTTGTGTAAAATAGTGAAATCGTTTTCGTGTTCAGGAATAAACTTCCCCGCAGCAGGGAATATTCAGCAAAATCCTGGTGGTAAACTCTCCTTTCTGCACCTCAAAATCTGTTTCACCGTCATAACGGGAAGCTGTTTTAATAATACTGGGCACCCCCAGCCCGGCGCCTTTCTTCGATTTGGGCAGCCCTTTATGAAAATTCACATTTTCGGCACTTGTATTGGAAAAACGGATGACAATTTTATTTCCTTTCTGAGCAATATAAATATTGATTTCCTGATGGGAGGCTCCGGAAGACGTGCAGCCATGAATGGCATTTTCAAAGGCATTGGCAAGGATTGCAATCCAGTCAATATCCCGAACCGCAAGATGTTCCCCCACTTTCACGTCCATATGTACCTGAATATTCCGGCTTCTGGCCTTTCTGGCATAAACGGAAAGTATACTGTTGACCGCCCGGTTCCTGGAGATATATTTTATTTTCTGATTTTCTATGTCTTCATCATACTGCTCCAGATAACCCAGGAGTTCCTCAATTTCTCCTTTGCTGGCATATTCTTTGATAAGAAGGGTGTGATGCCGCACATCATGGCGGATTCTGGCCGCCTCCTTTTCCGATTCTCTCATAATCTCCATCTGCTGGTACAGAAGCTGTTCGTTGACCTCCAGAAGTTCTTTTTCCCTCTGATAGTAATGTTCCTGTCCAAGATGGATATACAGATGGAGAATTGTATATTGCAGAACCCCTACCATAAATAAGGTAACAAATGCCCGCACCATATTAAATATGGAAAAACCCTGCAGATTGGGCCAGTAAGCCACCACCGCTCCTATCATAACCGAGACCAGAAGGGTCACTGCGCTGAACAAATCCATTTCCTCCACCAGAAAATCCACTCCGTCCAGAAACAGACGCCGGAGCTTTATCCAGGTAAATCCAAGAACAATCACAACACAGAAAAATCTGACCAGAATATCCACCCACACATTTCCGCCAAACCACCAGCGCGCCACATCCACGCCGCAAAACACACATACTGACAGCAGATAAAAAGCCACCGCCATTTTATACAGAGACAGATAAACCCTGCCGCTGCTCATCAGCCCGCAGAAAAGCCCGGTAACAACAATAGATGAAAGACTGGCATATTTTACAAAACTCTCTGCAGCAGCAAGATACCAGAGACTGTAACCTGTGACTGCAAGACTCCCGAAAACCACATAATATCCGATGGTTTTTTTCATCACATACCTGGGCCGGTCCAACATCAGAAAAAAAGACATCATCAGTCCCATACTCATGGCATTGCGCAAAACTGCAACCCAGAATGAGCCTCCCAGCATACTTCTATTCCTCCTTAAAAATAAGACAGTTTTTGACATAATATATCATAATCTGCTCTTGTTTCAAGGATTCAGGTATACTTTGCATATTTTTTGGTACTGTTTGCAGTCCTCTTTACCCTTTCCCGTTCCAGCAGTAAGTGCAGAGCCTGCACTTATCCAGTCCCGTAGCGTCCAGCATATCATCCAGCCGGTTAAACCGCAGGGAAGTAAAGCCCTGCTCCTTACGCATTTCCTCTACCATCTGTTCATATCTTTCCGATTCCGGATCCGCATACTCGGCCAGAATTTCTTCTGTTACATTCCCATGTTCCAGCTTATCAATCACCCGGCGGGAGAACAAATCCATATCCGAAGTGGAACGGGAAAAATTCAGATACTTACATCCGTATAAAATAGGCGGGCAGGCCGGACGGACATGTACCTCCGTTGCCCCGCTCTGGTAAAGGAATTCCACCGTTTCCCGCAGCTGGGTCCCCCTTACAATGGAATCGTCAATCAGAATCATACGCTTGTCCTGAATTAAATCTTTCACTGCCAGCAGCTTCATTTTGGCAATCAGATCCCGCTTGCTCTGAATGGTGGGCATAAAGGACCTGGGCCAGGTGGGAGTATATTTGATAAAAGGTCTGGTAAAGGGTATGCCGGATTCATTGGCATATCCGATTGCATGAGGAACGCCGGAATCCGGAACGCCCGCCACAATATCCGGCTTCACATCATCGCGTTTTGCCATCTTTTCTCCGCAGCGGTAACGCATCTGCTCCACATTCATGCCCTCATATGAACTGGCGGGATATCCATAATAAACCCAGAGGAACGTGCAGATTTTCATTTCATTTCCGGGTTCCGACAGAGTAATGCAGTCTTTCTCTGTCACCAGAACGATTTCCTCCGGCCCCAGCTCTTTATAATCAGAATATCCCAGATTGTGATAGGCAAAATTCTCAAAAGAAATGCAGAATGCGTCTTCTTTTCTGCCGATTACCACAGGTGTTCTGCCATATTTATCCCTTGCGGCATACAGCCCCTTCTGATTCATCAGAATCAGGGAAAGGGAACCTTCCACAGATTCCAGTGCATAGCGAATTCCCTCAATGAGATTTTCCTTCTGATTAATCAGAGCCGCCACCAGTTCCGTAGCGTTGATTTCTCCGCCGCTCTGCTCCATAAAGTGAGAGTGGCCCCCTTCAAAGAGCTGCTGCAGCAGCCGGTCACTGTTATCTATCCGCCCTACGGTGGTAATTGCATAAGTCCCATGGTGCGACCGTATCATCAACGGCTGAGGTTCATAATCAGAAATACATCCGATTCCAAACCATCCTTTCATCTCGTTGACGTCTTTATCAAATTTGGTCCGAAAAGGAGCATTCTCTATATTGTGGATGGCCCGATTAAAGCCTTTTTCACCATATACTGCCATTCCGCCACGCCTTGTTCCCAGATGGGAATGATAGTCAATGCCGAAAAACAAATCAAATACGCAATCCTGCTGTGACGCCACGCCAAAAAAACCGCCCATTCTTCTATCCTCTTTCTTTCTGTCCTGCTGTCCGCCGCTTCCTGCAGCGGATTAATGTTGTAGTTTCCGCGTTTTCTGCGGAATATTTTATTTCAGGCATTATTATACATGGTTTCCATATCATTATGCAATCGTTTACGGATATATTTTATCAAAATTTGTATCAGTGCAAATCTTTCTTTTCCACATGATTCTTCCTGTATTGGCTTCCTGTCAGTTACATCTGTCTTACAGAAAGAAGTTTCTTTGCAATTTCACAAAAATCTTCCTTTGCAGTCTCATATCTGGAGTTATCCCGCGGAATTGCCGAAGGATGAAATGTGGCAGTCAGCGCGCAGCTTTTCCGGTATGTCCAGGTCCCGTGCTGTCTGGTAATTTTAAAATCCGGTGAAATAATGCGCTGTGCGGCCACACGCCCAAGACAGACAATGATTTTGGGCTTCAAAAGAAATGTTTCGTATTTCAGATAGGGAAAACATGCCGCCTTTTCCTCCTCTTTCGGATCCCGATTGCCGGGAGGGTGGCACTTTAAAATGTTCGTAATGTAAATTTCTTCTCTGGAGAGCCCGCCCTCCTGCAAAAGACGGTCCAGCAGTTCGCCGGAGGGCCCCACAAAGGGGAGCCCCTGCCGGTCTTCCTCACCTCCCGGCGCTTCGGCAATCAGCATAATCTCTGCCTGATGGCTGCCCCGCCCCATGACCGGCCGCTGTCTGGTGCGGCTCAGCGGACAGCAGGTGCAGGTGGCCACGTGCTGTTCAATATCGTTCCATGTGTATTCCATAAAGTCTCCTTTTGCTCCTGTCCGTATCTCTCGATTTTACAATGTATTACCAGTTTTACGCTCCTGACCGCCGCTCAGCCGGCACATGACCTGAAACATTTTCCGAGTGTCCACCGGCTTCGCCAGATGTTCATTCATCCCGGCATCTTTTGATAATGCAATATCTTCTTCGAATGCATTTGCCGACAGCGCTATAATGGGCACGGTTTTTGCATCTGCCCGGTCCAGACTGCGAATCACCCTGGCTGCTTCATATCCGCTCATAACCGGCATCATCAAATCCATGAGCACGCAGTCAAAAGTTCCCGGCCCGGAGGCTGTGAATGCCTCCACAGCAGCCTTTCCGTCATTGGCGGTCACAACTTCTGCGCCTGCCTCTTCAAGAATGTACTCTACGATTTCACAGTTCAGTTCATTGTCCTCCACCAGAAGCACGCACATTCCGGTCACATCGTCCTGTATATCCTCCCGGTCCTCCTCCACCGGCTCTCCCTTCCACGCATCATCAACGCGAAGAGACAAACTGATGCGGACCACACTTCCCCTGCCAGCCTGGCTGTCTACTTCGACTGTTCCTTCCATCTGCTCTACCAGATTTTTTACAATGGACATACCAAGCCCGACGCCGTTATAATTGGTTCTCGCCCCCTGATGTTCCTGCGTAAACGGCTCAAAAATGTGTTCTTTAAATTCCTCTCCAATGCCGATTCCGGTATCTTCAATAATAAACTGGCAATTTGCAGTCCCGTCCTGAAATGCAGTTTCTTTAGCCTGTACAAATACGGAACCGTGAGGACGGTTATATTTGAGCCCATTGTCAATGACATTCATCAGAATCTGTTTCAAATGCAGCGGATTTCCAATTACTCTGTGATGATGTAAACCGGATTTTTCCAGCTCCAGCCGGATTTCCCGCTCATCTGCCAGGGGTGACAGAATCGTAATACATTCTTCCAGTACGTCATGAAGGTCAAAAGATTCCTCCACTGCTGCCGGCCTCCCGCTTTCCAGCTTACTTATCTGGAGAACGTCGTTCACCAGAGACAGCAGATGCTCCGTTGACACACGGATTTTTCTCCGGCACTCTCTCTGACGCTTTGCATCAGCCTGACTGTTTTCCAGCATAGCCAACATGCCCAGAATTCCGTTGATAGGTGTACGCAAATCATGTGACATATGGGAAAGGAATTCACTTTTTGCCGAATTTGCCTGCCTCACCCGCTCCAGAAGCTCCATGATGGACTGTTCCTGT
This sequence comes from uncultured Eubacterium sp., assembly GCA_949959185.1. GTDB lineage: Bacteria > Bacillota > Clostridia > Lachnospirales > Lachnospiraceae > Petralouisia. The sequence goes on from CATLIX010000007.1 coordinate 24,661, forward strand.
TTCTTCCTTGTCATCATGGTCTCCGTAATATCCTGATGGTAGCCATTCAGGCAGACACCCGGCTTTTGAAATGTTTTGTCCGGCACCCCGCCGCAGCGGACATAGATTTTCCCCAATTCCGGATGGTTCCATGGATAAATCACCTCATTGCGTCCGGTTTCCAGCATTTCCTGTACCGCTTCCTGTACCATTGCCACATAGTCCGAATCAATACGTTCAAACCAGTGCCGGTAACATTCCTCCGGCCCGGTTTCCTCCGATACGCCCAGAAGAATCCTCATGGTCCGGTCTGCATACATCCTGGGCCGGCATCCCTCCTCCATCTCAATGGTCCAGATGCCGGTTCTGGCCCCTTCCAGAATATCTTCAAGGCTCCGCCTTGCCTCCAGTTTGTATTTCTCCTCCTGCTTCACCACATCATTGATGTCCCGCTGCGCAAAAATCGCGCAGTTCTCCTCCCCTGTATTCCCGGTGGCGGAAAAATGCATTTCCAGATACTTCAGACCTGAAAAGTTGTCTTTTACCTGATACCGGACAGAAAACTTTTTCTCTGTCCGGAGCTGAGCCAGCACATGAGCTTTCGTCGTCACAGCGCGGAGACGCTCCTGGTCCTGAGGAGCCACGCATCCGGAAATATACCGCTCCATGGCTACCTGATAACCGTCTTTAAAATGAACCTCCCAATCCAGTCCAATCCCCTTACTGCTCCGATAGACCTCGCATTCCCCTGTGTCAAGATTTACCTGACAGATACCCAGATAATCTACACTGAGAGCATGGAGCACGTTATAGCTCCGATTTTGAAGTTCGCGAAACAGATTCCGCCGCTTCAGGGAGGATACGATAAAATATGCCGCCGTCTGGAGCATATTTGACGCATATTCCAGTGACTTTACAGGGGGATTGTCCACACCGTAAAAGCCAATCACATTTTTGCCATCATAAAGGGGAACCACCACAAGGGAACGAATCCCCTGCCGCTTCAGAATCTTATACTGAAGGGGATCTGTCTTCCGTATATTTTCCAGTTTCTCAATGACAATATGCCTGCCGATGCTGAAATTCCGATACCAGCCGGCGCATACCTCCGATGGAAGGTTTTGAAGGTTATCCTTTTCCGGTTCCACCCCGCAGGCTGTCCACTCGTACGTATTGTCGTCGCCGCCGGATTCATTCTGTTCAAATATGTAGGTCCGTTCCCCGTCCAATGCTTTCCCCAGATGCTCCAGCAGCACATCCAGCGAATCGTCCGGATTTTCTTCCAGCAGGGAAGCACGCAGGCCTTCATTGATGACAGCCTCCAGATTCTGAACATTCCGTATGCTGCTGTGCTGCTCATAAGTCTCAGCATCCGCAGCCCCTTTTCTGACTTTTTCAAACATTTCTCCTGAATCATCCATATGCCCGTCCTCCACATTGACTACTTCAGAAAGTTCCTGCCACTTTCCATTAAATTTAATTATACATACTGAAACACTTTTTGTACACTGTTAAAAATCCCTGATTCTCATTTAACATGTTTGTATCAGTCTACATACGCTCAATCAGCTCATTCAGTCTTTTCACCAACTGCTCATCCGGCTCCATGTGATAGATGAATGAACTGTCCATTCCGCTCATCCTCAATCTGTCAATCCATAACAGGGCCGCCTCCCGGCTTATGTTTTGCTCCAACATGCCGTAATAAATAAATCTGTTCCCATGTGCCCAAAAATTCCAATGTCGCTCTGTTTCACATCCAGTTTTTTACAACATCTGTTCCTCTGGACTCGCCAACTTTAGCTTTTGCAATATCAGTAATACAGATATAATCATCAAAATTTTCCTCTGAAATAGTAATATTGATATTTTGCACCACAATTACTTTATTTTTCCCATTCTTTTTCTCCCGTATTGCCTTACTGAAACCCCCATTACTTATATAAAATCATATCGTGTTATCTCTGTTTTTTTAATTATTTTACGAGCATATGTTCTTTTTGTGGTTTTTACTTTAATTTAAAAACGATTATTCACTCTTAAATTTACCAGTTGCCAATACAACATCAGGTAATGCAAATAAGCACTTTATTCGGCACCATATACCATAAAATAAAGTGCTTATTATCCCGAAAGCCTCCCTGTTTTACCCCGGCAGAGAGTCCCTCAGACACAGCACGCCCCAGCCAAGCTGCGGATTTGGGTACTCCTGCAAAATCGGCAAATGCCTTGCCCCTCTTATGAGATAGGCCTTGACTTTCTCCCCATACAGATAAGGGTCATTCCCTTCCACAATCCCCCATTGCATTAAAAGGGCTGCGCTTCCCGTTACAAAAGGCGTTGCCATGGAAGTACCGCTGCGCACCGCATACCCGCCGCCGGGGGCCGCAGAGCGGATATCCACGCCAGGGGCTGCAAGATCCGGCTTAATCTGATTGGTCTGTCTGGTAAAGCCCCGTCCGGAAAAGTCTGCAAGCTGGTTATATCCGGAGTCATAGGCTCCTACGGAAATTACTTTTTCCGCTGTGGACGGAATGGTCAGGGTCGTCTCCTCTATGGGATACAGAAACCCCGTGCCCTGATTCAGCACAGTCTGTCCCGGCAGCCACAAATCATAATTTCCCCGGACAATCCGCTCCGGCACCAGCAGAATTTTCCAGATTCCCCCGTCAATATAGTCATTCCTGGGAAGAAAATCCATATAAATCTCCTGATAAAGATTATAGGGACTTGGTTCCCCGTAATAAATCAGCAGCTCCGTCTCCCCCAGAACAAACCGCTGGGGCCCCTGCACCTGGCGTATGGGCCCAATACGGATTCCGGAAGGATGAACCAGAACCACGTCATACTGGTCCGCATAGGATTTCCAGAGCTGCAGATTAATGGTACTTTCATATTCTCCCACGCCCAGCTCAATTTCCTGCACCTGCCCCTGCTGCAAAATCCCGGAAGTATGTCCTCTGGCAGCGCCCTCATTGCCGGTTCCAATGGAAATGCTGGTTTTCCAGTAATTGGAAATATCGTTAATATAGCTTTCCAGCAGTGCTGTCCCGCTGTGGGAACCGTAAGTATTTCCAAAGCTGATATTGACTGCCATGGGCATCTGGTATTCCAGAGATTTGTTCACCACATAATCAAGGCCTCGCATAAGCTGGGTGGTTCTTGGAAATCCATTGGGCTCCTGGGTCCCCAGCTTCACTATCAGCAACGGGCTTTCATAAGCCACACCCCGGTTCACTCCGCCGGAGGCCCTTCCGTTTCCGGCCGCAATTCCCGCCACATGGGTGCCATGCCCGGAAGTATCCCGGCTGGGCACCAGGTGGAACCGCTCCCGCTCATCGGAAATTTCCAGAGCCTGATTGATTTCCTCTGCGGTAAATTCCCGGTCCAGTGTTTCATCATATAATGCCAGAATCCTGGTGCTGCCGTCCTCGTTCCGAAAATCCGGATGGCTGTAATCAATACCGGAATCCAGAACCGCCACAATCACATCTTTCCCGGTAAGATTATACCGGGCTCCCTGAACAGGGGTGATACAGGCCGCCTGTTTTCCCTCCTGCACTGCAAAATACATCCGTTTGGGCTTTTCCACATATTCCACTTCCGGCGCTGCAGCCACCTGGTCCATGGCACTCTCCGGCACATACAGAATGGCATACTCATTCATCAGTTCCACAACTTCTATCTCCGGATTCTCCTGTGCCAGCCTCATGATATTTCCGGAATATTTTACAATCAGTTCCCATATTTCTTCCTCAGGCTCATACCCCACGCCAAGCTGCAGGGATTTCGCCCGCTCCCGCCCGGTGGCGTCCAGCGCAAGGTTCAGAAGATTTTCAAATTTCTCGCTGTTTGCGGCCATGGTTATTTCCTGTCTGTTACGCATTTCTGTTATTATATGTGTGAGTTTTACTTCTGACACATCGGCCGTCCATCCTTCATCTGCCTCACTGCTTACCGCCGGATATTCTTCTGCGTGCGGCAGGAATTCAAAAGAAAATACGCCGATGAACAACAGCCTCTTTATACCGAACCGGAATCATCCTCCTGCGTCATCATGCTGATAATCGTCCTGTCCGTTTCCCGCATTCCCTGGCTTGCCAGTTTTCCGATATTCCGGATGGTATTTTCCACGCCTTTTCGGATAATTCCCTCTCCGTCATGGAATTCCACATTCTTTCTCTGCATCTGAACGCCCAGCAGCCCGGCTTCCACCGCGGAGGCAATTTTCGCAGCGCAGCTTGCCTTTGCCCCATCACAGATAACGCCGGAATTGATGGCCACCGCATTGACAATCACATGGGAAATCTCATATGCGCGTCCCCCATACAGATAACAGATTCCTGCTCCGGCGCCGCACCCTGCACTGATGGCGCCGCAATATGCGGAAAGCCTTCCGATTCCTGTTTTCAGGTGAATGGTGACCAGATTGGAAACCACCAGAGCCCGCAGTAATGTCTCCCTGGACGCCTGCAGTTCTTCCGCATACACAATCACCGGCAGGGAAGCTGTCATTCCCTGATTTCCGCTGCCGGAATTGATAATAACCGGGAGCTCGCAGCCGTTCATTCTGGCGTCAGACCCTGCCGCCGCCATGGCTTTGGCCCGGTTCTGCACACTGCTTCCGTAACATTCCAGCAGAATTTTTCCAATCTGAGCGCCCCAGGATCCCTTCATTCCTTCCTTTGCAATGGCTGTATTATAGGCAATCTGCCGTTCCAGCACTTCCTCCACATGAGAAATTTCCACACACTCCGCAAAAGCGGCAATTTTCTCCACCGTAAGGAGTTCCCGATCCGTATCACAGGACTGCTTCTGCTCCGCATATGGCTTTTCCTGAATCACTTTTCCGTCTTTTTTTATGCAGACGACATTCGTGTGATGACCGGCAATCTGCGCATACCCGGAATGTTTTCCCGCACTGGCCTTAATCTGAATATCAAAAATATAACCGCTTTGGGATTCGTTTACGCTGACCGGAAGATGAGCCTTCAGCGCTTTTGCCTGTTCTTTCTGTTCTTCTGTCATGAAAGCCAGAATTTCCAGTCCCTTTCCGGCATCTCCGGCCACAATTCCGGCGCATACCGCAGCGGCAATTCCCCGCTGGCCGCCGGTACACGGAACCACCACGCTTTTCACATTTTTAATGATATTTGCACTGGCCCGCACTTCTACCCGCTCCGGCTCCATGCCCAGCGCCTGGGCTGCAACTGCCGCCCCATATGCAATGGCAATGGGCTCCGTACATCCCATGGCAGGAACCAGTTCTTCCTGCAGTATTCTCACATATTCATTATAAATCTTCTGTTCCATATCCTGTTCTCCCTGAACGGTGTCTATCCACGCAGAATTTAGCATAAAGTTCATTTTCTACAGTTTAGCACAAAAACGTAATTTCTTCCACACTGTCCCGGCTCCGGCTCTTTTCTTTCTCTTCTTTTTATATTATAATAGTGCGGGAGTACAACAGAAAAAGGAGGAAATTATGATTCAGTACATAGCAAGTGATCTTGACGGAACCTTACTTCCGGACGGCGGACAGGAAATGAACCCTGAGATTTACGATTTGATTTTACAGTTAAAGGAAAAAGGTATCCGGTTCATTGCCGCAAGCGGCAGGCAGTACCACAGCATCCGCCGGTTGTTCCATCCCGTCCGGGACGATATTTCCTATATTACGGAAAACGGCTCTCTCTGCCTCCATCAGGGACAGGTCATATACCGGGGCCTGATTGAACGGGAAACAGGTCTTCGTATCATTGACGCCGGAAGGGAATATCCGGGAAGCCATACGCTCCTTTCCTGTGAAAGCCGGACTTATACCGATTCCCAGGACCCGGACTTCCTTCACCACATGCGCGACGTGCTTCACAATGATATTGCTGTTGTGGAGGATCTGCGCCAGGTACAGGAACCTTTTCTGAAAATTGCCATCTGCGACCCTGAGGGCACTGACCGGCTGGAGCCATTTCTGAGAGAACGCTTTTCCTCTGAAATCCGGGTAGTCACCGCCGGAAGAATCTGGGTGGATTTTCTTGCGCCCAACGCAGACAAGGGCAAAGCTCTTGAAGTTCTGCTGAAACACCTGAATATTCCCCCTGAAAACGGCATTGCTTTTGGAGACCAGCAAAATGACACCCAGATGCTCCGGTTTGCAGGCACCGGCTACGCCATGAAAACCGCAGCGCCGGGCGTGGCAGAATATGCGGACCATATCACAGAATCTGTAACAGAAGTCATCCGGAAACTGCTGGCAACAGAATCTGTTTCATAAGCTGACTGTTTCAGACACCTGCTAATACAGGAAATCCCTGACATTTTCATCTGTCACTTTCTGATAAGGCAGATAGATATATTTCTCATTCTCAAATGAAATATCCCTCAGGCCCCTGCCGGTAACAGCGGCAACTGCCAGCCTGGCAATGGCCTGAGCCTGCCCTTCCTTATCATTGTAAACAGTGGCGGCCAGCTTTCCGTCTATGACAGCTTCCAGTCCGGCTTCCGTTCCGTCAATGCCAAAGAACACCGGCAGGGCTGTCTCTGTATAATTCAGCTTCTCATAAGCGTCAATGGCTCCCAGAGCCATGGCGTCGTTATTGGCCAGCACCATTTCAATCTGATTGGGATACTGGCCAAGAAGCTGCTGCATCCGGTTCTGAGCCTGAGCCCGGTCCCAGTTGGCAATTCCGGATCCTGATTTTTCAAGGGAGAATCCTCTGCTTTTCAGGGTATCCACTGCGCTTTCGGTACGGATAATGGCATCCTGATGTCCGGGCTCCCCCTCCAGCACCACATACTGGATTTTCCCATCCCGATTCCGGTCAATCAGACTGTTCTCTTCCATGGCGTCGGCCGCCAGTTCCCCCTGCATCTGACCGGACTGCCGGGCGTCGGCTCCCACATAGTAAATTTTTTCCCACTGCAGCATATCTTCCGCCACCGGCTCCCGGTTAAAAAATATAATGGGAACGTCATGTTCTTTTGCCAAATCTATAATTTCCGACGGGTCCGCCCGGTCCACCAGATTTACACAGAGCACATTGCAGCCCATGTCAATCAGTTTTCTGACCTGATCATCCTGCGTACGCTGGGAGCCCGCCGCGTCCCGCACCATTACCGTAATCTCAATATCTCCGCTTCCCAGATCATCAAATTCCTGCCGCAGACAGGATACCAGTTCACTGAGAAACACATCGCTCTGATTGTAAACGGCAACGCCTGCCTGGATTTTCACCGGAATTTCCGGCTGCTGTCTGCCGCAGCCTCCCAAAAGCAGCAGAACCATGCAGCATACCATTCCTGCTGCCAGATATTCTCTTATTTTCATACTACGCTCCATTCCGCTGCCTTTTGGCTATCTCCTGTTTTACCGTACAGGCATTCCCTCACTGGCTCATGGTAAACAATAATTCCTGATTTTTTTCTGTAAACAGCTCCTCACGGCGCAGTACCGTACAGGCAACTGTCATGCTTTTGGCCCGCTGAAATTGATGCTCCAGACGCTTTGCCAGTTCCGTCAGACTCTGATATCCCATCTGGAATCCATCGGGCACCACCAGACACTGTAATACATCCGTATCAAGATAATAAGCGGCTTCCGTGGAATTCCCAATGCCATATACCAGCGCACCGTGCAAATCATTGGCTGCTGAATATTTTCCGGCAGCCACCGCACTTCTGTCATCCAGTGCAGCCACAAAATCCACCTTTGAAAGGGATTTCAGAACATTTCCTCCCTCTTCTGTAAAAGAACCGGAAACCGACCAGCGCATTTCGGCCCCTCTGTCTTCCAGCACTTCCCGCAGTCCCTGTTCCCGGCTGACAACAGCCTGAGAGCTCCCATCCTCTGAAAGGATTCCGAACGCCTTCCCTTCCAGGTTTTTGCCGTAATCTTTCCATAATTCTTCCGCCAGTGTTTTTCCCGCCAGATAGTTATCCGGCCCTGTCACCGGAAGGGCTGCATCTTCCTCTGCTTCGGAGGCCGGACATACCACAAGCATGATGGGAATTTTTTTGTCCATCTTCCGCAGCATTTCTCCTGTTTCCTGCCCCGGCACAGGCTGTACAATCACAGCGTCTGTTCCTCTGGCAATTTCAGCTTTCAACAGTTCCTGCTCTTCTTCTGTCGTCAGCGTCCCTCCCGTACTGACAATGGACAGCTCCATGTTCCGGTCTTCCGCTGCCATTTTAAGCCCATATTTAAAAGAAGCCCACTGGCTGCTGTCCGAATTCTGAATTACCACAGCAATCTGGTAGCGGCTCTCTCCGCCTTTTTCCAGAAACATGCGAACCACCAGCAGAATCAGCATTACCGCCAGTATGGACTCCACCAGAATAAAAATCTTTTTATTATCCCTCATAAGCTGCTTCCTCTTTGCCCGGCAAATATCCCTGTTCCAGGACTTTCCGGTTTTTCTCCGTATAAAGGACTGCCGGAATACGGATGGAAACCTCTGTTCCCTCGTCCGGCTCGCTGAGTACCGTAAGACCGTATTCTTTTCCAAATAAAATCCGAATCCGGCTGTCCACATTGATAAGCCCTACTCCGGAGCCATGCTGGGGTTTCCTGCTGCTGTCTGTCAGAATCAGGCTGGCGGCCTCCCCGGTCATCCCCATACCGTTATCTGTTACCGACAGAATCACAAAACCATCCGCAAGCCTTCCGGTAACCTGAATCTCTCCGGCGCCTTCCATGCCTGCCACTCCGTAATTGATGGCATTTTCCAGAATGGGCTGCAGAATCAGTTTTACCGTACAGAAAGAATAAATGGCTGAATCCACGTCAAATTTCACCGAAAAAGAATTTTTATAGCGGATTTTCTGAATGTTCATATAGCTTTTCGCATGTTGGAGTTCATCCTTTACCATGATAATGGTACGCCCTCCGGAAAGGCTGATGCGAAACAGCCTGGCCAGCTCTGAAATCATAAATGCTGCCTCCTCATTCTTTTCATCCTCTACCATCCAGATAATGGAATCCAGCGTATTATAAAGAAAATGAGGATTAATCTGACTCTGCAGTGCATCCAGTTCACTTTTCCTGCGCTCATTCTGCTCCTGAACAATCTCTTTCATCAGCCTGTCAATCTGCTCATAGGAAGTCTGAATGGAAGAACCCAGATGTCTGATTTCCTGAGAACCGCCAATATAGATTTCCGGCATTTCCCCCGCTTCATATCCTCCTACCACCGTATCGTTCAGCTTTAAAATGGGACTGGAAATCCTGACGGATACAATCCGGTTTACAAGCACCAGCATCATTGCCATAAAAAGCATAAAAATTCCGAAAAAGTACCGAAGGCTGAACAATCCGGAAGTGAAAGAAGAATAGGGAATTACCCCCACCAGTTTCCATCCCGTATAGCTGATGGTGTTGACAATTACCTTCCGGTGTTCTCCTTCAAAATATTCATCATAGACGCCGTCTTTGTATCTGGCCGCCTGGACACTGTTTTCATTTCCAATGCCGTTGCTAATCTGAATCTGGCGGTTGTGATAAATAATCTGCCCGTTGCTGTCACAAAGATAAAAATGCTGCCCGCTGCCGGATTCATTCATCTTCCTCATCATCCGTTCTATGACGGAATAGTCCATATCCACCAGAAGCACACCAAACCGGGAACTTCCGTTGTCTGTCAGTTCCACCGCACGGCTCAGGGAAATGACCCAATAGTACCTGAGGGCCCCGTCGTCAAAGAGATTCTGTATATGAGGCGTGGAAAAATGCATGTTTTCCATTTCCTCCTGAGCCTTCTCATACCAGCCCTGCCTGGTAATATTGGGGTCTTCTTTCTGCAATACCACCGGCTCTGCCGCCATCAGGCTCCCGTATTCATTGTAAACGGCCACACTGTGCAGATTCTCCCGATTCGCCCCATACAAAAGGTTCATTCCCTGCTGAATTTCCTGAAGCTGCCGGGAAAAATCCTTTTCTTTAATCACATTATAGTAAATGGAATCCGACACCCTGCGCATACTGACCAGATAATCCTCCAGATTTTCTCCTGCCTGCTCCATCAGCTTCTGTGTTCCCGATACAATTTCCTGACGGGCCGAAGCTGAAAACCTGATATACATCACGACCCCAAGAATCAGCAGAATGGAAAGGGATATCACGGAAAATACAACCATGATAGTGGACTGGATTCCCCACAGTTCCGGTTTTTTCAGATATCTGAAATGTTTATTTTTCACTCTCCTCATGCTCCGTTCTGTATTTTGACGGGGACGTCCCAAACCGTTTTTTAAACACATAACTGAAATAATTCGGGTCAGAATATCCCACCTGACTGGCTATCATATAGCTTTTCTCATTGGTTTCAATCAGAAGACGCGCTGCCCGGTCCAGCCGGTAATCTGTGAGATACCCTACAAATGAACTGCCTGTCTCCTTCTTAAATACCGTGGAAAAGTAAGAATTCGACACGCCCAGAAAGGCACAGATATCATCCAGGGACAGCTTTTCGTCCGCATAATGATTCTGTACATACTCTCTGGCCCTGGCAACCAGAGATTCCGTGGAGTTGCTCCGCACACGAATCAACTGTTCCCGGAAAGAAAGGCTCACCTCCAGCAGCCAGTTCTTCCACGCATCCGGCTCCATATCCAGCAGACTCCCGTACAGCCGGCCCATATCCTCTGTATTCTCTCCCATTGTAATACCATTATTTGCGGAAAACCGCAGAAGCATACTCAGCAGTTCCATCCGGTCCATATAGTGCTGCTGCAGGGATTTATCCGTAAAGGAAGTATGGTGAAAATACCGGTTCACTGCTTCTGCAATCTCTTCTGCAGAACCCACCCGTATCATACGAAACAGATCCGACAGTTCCGTCTCGTTGGAAGTAACGGACCTGTCCATTTTCTGCGGAACAATTTCTTTGATGTTGATAGCTCTGGAGGCGCCGTATACCGCCCGGTAGGAAACAGCTTCTCTGGCGCTGCTGTAGGACCGGGGCAAATCCAGAATATTTCCGCAAATCTGCCCGATTCCCACGGTGACCACAGCTCCCAGCATCCGTCTGGCATACCGGCAGAACCGGTCGCATTCATCCGTCAGCTCCCATCCTTCATTTTCATCTTCCAATTGCAGAATCAGCACCGTATTCCCAAGATAAGAGAAACTTTTCGCCTGCCATTTCCTGCCCAGCCGCTCCTTTGCATGTTCCCGGACAGAAGCAGCCAGCAGCAGCGGATCTATCGTTCCCGCTTCCTGGCTGGAGGAAGTATGAATCACAAGACAGCAGAAAAACGGGCCCGGAAAGGATAACTGGCAATCCGAAAGATATCTGGAAAGTTCATCTTCATGCACTCTTCCTTCAATCAGACCGGAATAGAAATCCGCACGCAGGATAGGCAGCGATTCCAGATAATACTTTTCCAGAGTTTCCACACTGCGCTTCTCACTGATTTCCTGGTCCAGCTTGCGTTTCAATCTGGCAAACACGGATTTCAGTTCCGCAGAATTCATGGGTTTTAAAATATATTCTTCCACCTCCAGGTGAATGGCTTCTTTCGCATATTCAAATTCATCAAATCCGGTAAACAGCAGAATCCTGGTGGCCGGAAATTCAGCTTTCACACGATGGGCCAGTTCCATACCGTCCATATAAGGCATTTTAATATCTGTCACCAGCACATCCGGCTGAAATTCTTCCATCAGTTCCAGAGCCTTCACCCCATTGCCTGCTGAGCCAATCACGGAAAATCCCAGTTCTTCCCAGTTGATTTTACGCATAATGACCTGTACCACTTCTTCTTCGTCGTCCACTAAAAGTACCGTATACATATTCTTACCTTCTCTCAGATTCTGCTTTCTGTGATTCTGCTTTCTTTTTTTCTTTATTATAACAAAGGGGATAAAAAAAGTAAACGACGCTGTCAGAGCTGAGCCCGGCTTCTTTTCATTATTTTTTTACAGTCTCTTGCATTATCTTTTGAATATTGTAAAACTCGGTTTGTCCGAGGGCAACAAATTTGATATCTAAAAACAGGCCCGCCGTCCGGCGGGCCTGTTTCACATATTCTTACACAGAATTATTTCTTCTGTACATATTTCAGACAGTCAAGAGTTACTGCTGCGATAATGATAATACCTTCAAATACAAACTGCAGGTTTGTATCAATTCCAAGAATGGTAAGAGAATAGGTAAGGGCTGTAAAAATCAGCACACCTACTACCACGCCGGAAATCTTTCCGATACCACCGGTAAAGGAAACACCGCCCACTACGCAGGCTGCAATGGCGTCCATATCCCAGCCCTGTCCATAAGCTGCGGAACCGGAACCAACCATTCTGGCACATTCCAGCCAGGAACCGAAACCATACAGTACGCCTGCCAGCATAAATGCGCCCATGGTTACCTTGAATACGGAAATACCGGATACGGATGCAGCTTCCGGATTTCCGCCTACTGCATACAGGTTCTTTCCGAATGTGGTCTTATTCCAGATAAACCAGATAATTGCGATGGCTGCAACTGCCCAGAGAATAATGGTTGGGAACCCATTAATCTTGGGAATAATCATATTCGGAATCACCGGTTCAATGGCTCCGAAGGATACACCTTTGGTAGCATAGGTAATGATACCGAAAATCATCAGCATGTTCGCCATGGTTGAAATAAAGGGGTGCATCTTGAATTTGGCAGTAAAGAACCCGGCCAGCGAGGTAAAGCAGGTACACAGGAAAATACATGCCACCAGTGCAAAAATAACACGTACAATAACAGGAAGCCCTGTAAAGTCAAATATATGGCCGAACACTCCTCCGGTATTGATTCCCTGGTGCATGATAATAGTAGCTGTGGTCATACCCATACCAACCATACGCCCGATGGAGAGGTCCGTACCGGTAAGTAAAATCAGTCCTGCAACGCCAAGGGCAAGGAACATACGCGGGGAAGCCTGCTGCAGAATATTTAATACGTTATTATAAGTAAGCAGCGGAGTATTCTTCACAATAGGAGTAATCACACACAATGCCACGAAAATCAGCACAATGACAATATACAGTCCGTTCCGCAGGAAGAAAGATCTGCGGTTAAAGGTATATTTGTAATTCTCCCATTTCTGAGCCCGTGCTTCCATAAATGTAAACTTGGACATGCGCAGCATATCAATCAGATGATATCTGTGAGCATACGCCGCATGTTTTCTGTCCTTAATCTGCTGGAGATCCTTTTCCAGCTCCATTTTGGCAGCGAAGAGACGATTCTTGTGCACATACTTTTCATCTTTGATTTCATTATGGTCAGAAAGTTTTGCCAGAGCTTCTTTGTGCTCTTTTTCCAGCCGCTCCACTTCCCTGGAGTATTTCGCCTTTGCCTCTGCTTTTTCCCGCTCGCAGCTTTCTTTTACCGGCTGGAAATACTCTTTATCATAACTGGCTTTCAGATACTCTTCTGCCTGAGTAATTAATTTTGCAATCTGGTCTTTGTTTTTGGCCTCAACTGCTCTGGCCTGTTCCAGCTCTGTCTGGTATCTGGCAATTGCAGCGTCCTTTTCCGCCTTTGTATAAATGCGGTCTCTCTTTACAGCATCAATCTCATTCTGAACAGAGATAACCTTATTTGTACCCTCAGCTCTTAAGCTGTCAATTTCTTTCTGAATTGCACCGACACGATCATCAATTGGCTTACGCAGCTTCAGTTCCTGCTCAGCCGTAAGAATTTTATTATCCATATTCCTCTTTCCTCCCTACAGGTATTTGGCGCTGAGCCTTAAGAGTTCTTCCTGATTTGTCTCATTTGTATTTACAATTCCGGAAAGATGTCCGTTTGACATGACGCCAATCCGATTGGTAATTCCCAGAATCTCCGGCATCTCAGAGGAAACCACGATAATGGTCTTTCCCTGTTTTGCCATATTGATAATCAGCTCGTAAATCTCATATTTCGCGCCTACATCAATTCCTCTTGTGGGTTCGTCCATCATAAAAATCTGCGGGCCGCGCTCCAGCCATTTTCCGAAAATTACTTTCTGCTGGTTTCCGCCGGAAAGATTTGCAATCATGTCCTCCGGACCCATGCATTTCGTATGCATAACCTTAATCTCATTGGCGGTAGCCTTTGTCATCTTCTGGTTATCAAGGGCAAGACCGGATTTATACTCAGAAAGATTTGCAATGGTAGTATTAAAAATAAGATTGCCTTTTATGAACAGCCCGTTGGCCTTCCGTTCCTCCGTAATCAGGGCAAAACCGTGTTCCATGGCCTCCAGCGCGCTGTTAAAATTCATCAGGCGGTCTTTAAAATACACACGTCCGGCTGCTCTGGTACGGATTCCGAAAATCGTTTCCAGAAGTTCCGTACGTCCGGCTCCCACCAGTCCGTACAGTCCGAAGATTTCTCCCTCTTTTACATCAAAGGAAATATCCTGCAAATGGGGCTCAAACTTGGTAGACAGGTTCTGAATGGATAAAATCACATCTTTCGGCGTATTGTCCACCGGCGGGAAACGGTTCTCAAGAGAACGCCCAACCATTGCCGCAATCAGTTCGTTCATATCCGTGTCTTTTGCAGCCTTTGTCATAACAAGGTTACCGTCACGGAGCACGGATATTTCATCGCAAATCTCAAAAATCTCATCCATTTTATGAGAAATGTAAATCAGGGAAATTCCCTGGGATTTTAACATCCGCATCATTTCAAAAAGTTTATCCACTTCCTGCACCGTCAGGGAGGAGGTAGGCTCATCCAGTACAATTACTTTCGAGTTATAGGAAATTGCCTTTGCAATTTCACACATCTGTCTCTGCGACACTGACATGTTCCGCATGGGCTGGGTCAGGTTTACCGTCATTCCCAGTTTCCGGAACAGCTCGGAGGCTTCCTTTTTCATTCGGCCTTCGTCTATAATTCCCATGGAATTCACGGGATAACGCCCAAGGAACAGGTTGTCAATGACATTTCTCTCCAGACACTGATTCAGTTCCTGATGCACCATTGCAATTCCGTTCTCCAGTGCGTCTTTCGGTCCTGAGAAACTTACTTCCCTGCCGTCAAGAAAAACATTGCCCTCATCCTTCTGGTACGTTCCGAACAGGCATTTCATCATTGTTGACTTTCCTGCACCGTTTTCACCCATCAGCCCCATAACCGTACCGCGCTTAATATCCAGATTGATATGGTCCAGCACCCGGTTCCGGCCAAAGGATTTGCTCATGCCCCGTATCGATAAGACGGTATTATCTTTCTTATCTGCCATTTTCGTTACTCCTGTATGCATAATTGATAGTTACAAGTTACAAAAAGTTCCTGTATAAAGGGCTGCCAGAAAGTTTTCCTTCCTGGCAGCCCGGCTTTGCATAATGGCAGCTTACTGACTAAGCAAAGATGTATAGGAAGCTGCATTGTCTGTTTTAACCATGTTGATGGCAAATGCATCATACTGGCCTGGATTTCCAAGACGGTTTGTAATATTGGACTCTGTCTGTCCGTCACCGCCGATATACTCAACTTCAAGGTTCAGAACATCATCATAATTCTGAAGCAGAGGCTGATAAGTAGAACTTAAGAAGTTATCGGAAGCATTGTAGATATTCAGCCATACTTTTTTGGATGCATGGGAGCCTTCGTCAAGCTGGTTTGATACCGGCTCATAAATCTTGGTGGAATCTGTGAAATCCTGATAGTTGTCAGCAGTAACTGCTACGTTCAGTGCGTAGTAGGAACGTTCTTCTTCTCTGTATACATATACGTCGTCTGTCAGAACATTTCCTGCTTCGTCAGCAGTTCCGATTCCTGTATCAATGTCAACGCCGTCCAGAGCATTACGCAGAACTCTCAGAGTCAGATAAGCCTGTACGTCTGCGTGCTGGCTGATGGTTCCGCCATATCCTTCTGCAATGGCTGCAACTGCGTCGCTGTTTGCATCATAACCAAAAGTAGGAACTTTGTTGTCCTTGGACCATGCGTTGAACATGGACATTCCCATACCGTCATTATTGGAAACTACAACGTCAATCTGCTCACCGAAAGAAGAAGACCATGTGCCGATTGCGTTTCCTGCTGTAGCTGCATCCCATGTAGCTCCTGCAGAGTTCTTCATTTCCTGAGAAGCAAGCTCGCGAACCACATATTTCTTGCCGCCGACTTCAATCTCGCCATCCTGTACCATGGTTGCTGTTCCGTCTGTGTTGGTACCAGCAGGATCACTGTTGATATTGCCGTCTTTTTCCACTGCTGTTCCAAGAGCCTTACGAACGCCTCTGGTACGTGCGATGGAATCGTTGTGTCCGATATCGCCGATTGCCAGAACGTAGCCGATGGTTCCGTCGCCGTTGCGGTCAATTTCATCAATGTGCGCTTCAATATATTCTTTTACCATGGTTCCCTGAAGTTCCGCACCCTGGTTTGCATCAAAACCAACATAATATGTATTGGCATTGAAATTCAGAGCTGCTGTATCCAGTTCTCCGGTGGAGCTGTTGGAAGGCTGGCGGTTGAACCATACCAGAGGTTTGTCTTTATTTGCAGTATCCCCTGTGGAACCGGCATCTTCGGAACCTGCGTCGTCACCTGCGTCTGCTGCGGGCTCCTGGGTATCCTCTTTCTTATCTGTCTCTGCCGGAGCATTGCCGCCGCTGTTATTGCCGCACGCTGCAAGGGAGAGTCCCAGTGCCAGTGCCAGAGTTACCGAAACAAATTTCTTTTTCATAATGAATATCTCCTTTCCTCCTGCGCTGTCCGCGCCTTGTTGATAGTGACAGTATAGACCATGTGTCCGGAAGAAAACATAGAATATTTTTCACTTAACATTGAAATTTATATGATATTATTTTCGTCATATATAACAATATTTGCCAGATTATGTATAATTTTTACAGCAATAACAATAAAAAAGCGGGCAGGCCCGCTTTTTTATTGCATCTGCAGCAATGCTTTACGTTTATATAATGGTCAGAATTCCAATGGATTTCAGCAGCAGAATCACCAGAAGAACCGGAGCCGCATAACGTATCATAATAATATACAGCTGCTTTCTGCCGAATCTGCATCCTGTCTTTTCCACTTCGTCTATGATGGTCCGGGGCTTCACAATCCATCCAATCAGAATACAGGTTCCGATTGCCACCAGGGGCATCAGGCAGTTGTTGCTGATATAATCCATAATATCCAGAATCTGGGCATGGGCTCCGTTGGGCAGTTCAATGTCAAAATACAGTTTGTTGTAGCCAAGACATACCAGAAGGCCTCCTGCCAGCGCAATCACTGTCTCCAGAACCGTTGCCTTTACCCTGGACATATGAAACTGGTCCATAAAACTGGAAACCACTGCTTCCATAACTGATACCGCACTGGTCAGAGCCGCAAAGAGCACCATGGCAAAAAACAACGCTCCTATAAAACCTCCTATTTTTCCCATATGGGAAAATACTTTCGGCAGAGATACAAACATCAGGCTGGGCCCGGAAGCCTCCATTCCCTCTCTTCCCATAAAGGTAAACACTGCCGGAATAATCATAACTCCTGCCAGAAATGCCACTGCTGTATCAAAAATTTCTATCTGGTTAATGGAACGCACCAGATTTGCATCATCTTTCACATAGGAACCGTATGTGATCATAATTCCCATGGCCACGCTGAGGCTGAAAAACAGCTGCCCCATAGCGTCCAGCAGTACGGTAAAAAATCCTTTCAGCGTCAGGCCTTCAAAGCTGGGCACCACATAAATCAGAAATCCTTCCAGTCCGGTTCTGGTTGCCCCCGTTTCATCTGTGGCACTGATAGTCAGAGAAAATACCGCAATACCGACTACCATAAGAAGCAAAAGAGGCATCAGTATTTTTGAAAAAGACTCAATCCCATGATTAACGCCCCGGAATATAATCACCGCCACAACCAGCAGAAATACCATCATAAATACCAGAGGCTCCACCGTCCCGGTAATATATCCGGTAAAATACCCGTCAGCGGCTGCACTGCCTCCGTCTCCGGCAAGATAAGCCAGAAAATATTTCACTACCCATCCGCCGATTACACAGTAATAAGGCATGATAATCACCGGCACCAGACAGGCCAGCACGCCCAGAAATTTCCACTTTTCCTTTAACTTGCCGTAAGCTGTCAGAGGGCTCTGTTTCGTTTTTCTTCCAATGGCAATTTCCGTGGTCAGCAGCGTAAAGCCAAAGGTAAGAGCCAGAATCAGGTAAATAACCAGAAAAAGCCCTCCTCCGTCTTTGGCCGCCAGATACGGAAATCTCCAGATATTTCCCAGTCCTACAGCGCTTCCCGCCGCTGCCAGTACAAATCCAATTGATCCTGAAAATGAATGTCTGTTTTTTTCTTTTTCCATGTTTCCTGTGGGGAAATCCCCGCTCCCTTCCTGTAAAATTTTAAATCCATTATACTATAAACAGGCCCTGTGTCAAAGTTTTATTTCATATCCGTATTCCCGCAATGTCAGTTCTTCATCAATGGCCATGTCATAAACACCCTTTGCCTTTGTAAATCCATGTTTCTCATAGAAGCCGATAGCAGGTCTGTTAATATCCACAACAAACAGCCTCAGATACTCTGCTCCCAGAGCTTTTGCTTCTGTTTTGGCTTTTACCAGCATCCTGCCGCCAATTCCTCTTCCTCCATATTCCGGACTTACGCCGAAACGGTCCATATACAGGGCCTTCACTGAGCATTTCTCCCATTCCACACGATTTTCCCCGCCATCCTGGTCACATAATGCAAATGCAGAGACAGGTTCAGCACGTTCCAGCATAAGCCAGAGACGATGGTTCCTGATGTCATCCTCCAGAAATTCACAGGGATAAATATCATCCCAGATAGAAATCTGATTTTCATCCATATTTCGTATCACTTTTCGGTACATGAGTTTAAGCTGCTCCAGATCCTGCAACACTGCCTGTCTGAATTCCATATATGTTTCCTCCTCATTCCGGCCCTGTTCCTGCAGCAGCAAAGCAATCTGTGTTCACCAGCAAACCATCAGCCGATTTTACTGCTGCCGGATTGTCCCGTCTTCTCCAACCTGAATTCCATAAGAAATCTCTTCCAGATACCCATACAGCTCCGCCGCCTGCTCTCCGCTCATTTCCTGGGTTTTCGCGCCTGCCGCATACGCCGGAAAAATCTGCAGGAGCGTTTCATTTTCCGGCGTCACATTAACTTTCAGCAGCATGGTAGACGGAATCTCCTGATTGAAAATAAAATTTCCAAGACTGTAGACAATGGGCTTTCCATTGTAGTATTCCACCCCCTGCAGCACATGGGGATGGGCTCCGATTACCAGATCCGCTCCGGCGTCTATATATTCTTCTGCAAGCTGTCTCTGATATTCCTGAGGCGTATTTTCCCGCTCAATCCCCCAGTGAACATACACTGTAAGAAAATCACACTGCTGTTTCGCCTGGCGGATGGCTTCGCAGAGGAGAGCGCTGTTGTAGGTGCACAGCATCCCCGGCTGCTGATTTTCGATATTCCATTCCGGCACCGGAATCACTCTGGAAGCCCCCAGAAATCCAAAGGTTTTCCGGCCCGTCTGAACAAAAAAGGGCTTCGAGGCTCGCTCTCTGTCCATGCCCGCGCCCACATATGCAATCTCGGCCCCGTCCAGCGTCTCAAACGTTTCCTCAAGAGCTTCCGGCCCATAGTCCAGTGCATGGTTGTTGGCAAGGGTCACCCCATGGACTCCCATATCTTTCAGTATATTTATATAAGAAGGATTTACCCGGAAGGTGAACTGCTTGTCCGGCGCCTGTTCCCCGCCGGTGGAAAAGGGAAATTCTTCGTTTGCCATCACCACATCCCCCTGAGCCATTTCTGACAGCAGCTTTTCTGACAGTACGCCGCTGATTCCCTCCCTGTCGTACTGTTCCAGCACATAGGGACTCAGGTAAATATCTCCTGCAAAAATCAGCGTGGTTTCCTCCGGAACCTGTACTTCTTCCTCCGGCAGTTGCGACGTTCCGCTTCCATCCTCCTGCACTTCTTCCCCGGTACGGTTTTTATTTTCCTCTCCCGGCAGTTCTGCAGTCTGGCTTCTGTCTGCTTCGTCTGGCCTGCCGGCCTCCTGCTCCGATATCCGAATCTCATTTTCTTTACGGGCAGATTCGGCCTTTTCTCCGTAATTTCCCGATTTGTATACCCAGAAACACAGGCCTGCCCCGGTAAGGGTCAGAATGAGCATGGAAATCATGGCTCGTCGAATACTTTTTTTCATATACGCACCTCCTTCCACATTTTGGTAGTGCGTGAGCGAATTGCGCAGCAGTAAATTTCCTCTCATTGTACCATTGATTTTTGTACCAATCAATGGTACAATGAATTGCAAATTGTATAAAGAGGGAGGTTTTCTTGTGGCAACATGGCAAATTGTACTGATTGTAATTACCGTTCTTTTGCTTGCGGCAACCATTACGCTTTACATATTAGGCAAAAAATCACAGAAGAAAAAAGAAGAGCAGGATGCTCAGCTTGCCGCAACGGCACAGACCATATCCATGCTGGTCATTGATAAAAAACGGATGAAGCTGAAAGACGCCGGTCTTCCCGCCGCGGTACTGGCACAGACTCCAAAGCTGCTGCGGGGTTCCAAACTGCCCGTGGTAAAAGCAAAAGTAGGACCAAAAATCATGACTTTTATCTGTGAAGGGGAAATTTTTGACAGTATCCCCACCAAAAAAGAAGTAAAAGCTGTGGTAAGCGGCCTCTATATTACTTCTGTCAAAGGCCTCCGGAGTTCCGGTGAACCGGTAGTAAAGAAAAAGAAATTTCTGGACAGGCTGAAGGAAAAAGCAGCAAAATAATTACATGCGGAAAAGGGCTCTTTTGCAACAGCCCTTTTCCTTTTTTTCCCGCAATGGCTATTCCTCTTTTGCCAGTTCTTCCGCGCATACTGCGTCTGTGATTAAATTATTAATGTAGCGTCCGCGGATGGCGCCCCGAATAGCTGCAATTTTCTCAGTTCCTCCCGCTATACCAATGGAATGAGGTACTTTTTGCAGCCTGCTGATTTCAATTCCCACTACATTATTATCATTCCGATAGCTGGCCATATCGCCGGATTCATCAAAAAACTGCATACAGATATCGCCCGCTACATTTCTTTCTTTCAAAGATTCAATCTCATTTTCCTCGAAATACCCTGTGGCTTTTATGGCCGAATTTTCATTGGGATAGCCAATCCCCACAATGGCCACGTCCATACGCTCCGCCATACGAATCGTAGTGCTCAGACTGGCTTCCCGTAACAGTTCCGTCCGGATTTTGGGATTGGACACTCTGGCCGGCGCATGGAAGGGAATAAATTTCCCATCGTAAATCCGGGCCAGTTTCTCCGCAAGGCTGTTGGAATGAAGTTCGGTCCGAAGCCGCCCCATCCCTCCAATCAGAGGAACAAACGTTACATTCCTGGCAGCAGGCCTTGTAACCTGCGATACCACCCGGTAAAGGGTGGAACCCATGGAAACTCCCACAATATTCTCGTCCTTAATCACCTGTTCCAGATACCGCCCCGCCACGGTTCCAAGAGCACTTTTCCTCTCTTCTTCCCCGGAAGGAGCATCCGCAACAAGAACCCGGTTCAGATGATACTTCTCCTCCAGTTTCCGCTCCAGTTCCCAGTACTTAATTGCGTCCAGACCGGAAATATCAATCTGAACCACCCCCTGTTCTCTGGCTGAGGAAAGAATCCTGGAAACCGTAGGCCGGGAAAAATTCAGTATTTTTGCAATTTGCTGCTGACTGACATTCTGATTATAATACATATCACAAATCTTAATCATCAGACGCACATCATCTATTACTTTCTTCACATCTGCCACCTTAATCTTTATCACAATACACTTTTCGTTTCTCACCGATTAAAGGTAACACAACTTCCCGGCTCTGTCCAGAACAAAATGAGCAGGCCCTGCGCATCTTACTTTTATCTTACAGAAAGATACTTTCACTCTTTAGCGTGACAAGGTTTTTCCTGTAAGAGAACAAAGCGGACAGGTCCGCAGGGGCTCCCTGAATCCCTCAATCATGAGGGACCTGGACGGTTTGCTGCGCCGAGCACAATTGCGAAGCAATATT
This sequence comes from uncultured Eubacterium sp., assembly GCA_949959185.1. Lineage (GTDB taxonomy): Bacteria > Bacillota > Clostridia > Lachnospirales > Lachnospiraceae > Petralouisia. The sequence goes on from CATLIX010000007.1 coordinate 46,677, forward strand.
TTCCTCCTGTGCGAGTGCGCATATTATTTTTTATCTTACAGGAAGACACTTTCACTCTTTAGCGTGACAAGGTCTTTCCTGTAAGGTAAAAAACTGCCCCGGAACCATCATGGCTCCGGGGCAGCGGCGTGTTGGGGAACACTTATTTATACGGGAAAGCATGCGTTCACTACAAATGTAAGAATGAAAATAGCACATGCCGGACCGTCAATATGGGAATCTTCTCCGCTGTTAATCAGCTTGCCTTCCATATCACAGATAAGAGCGGAAACGGTACCGAATACAACGCTCATGAACAGAGCAAAATAAAGATTTCCTGTGCTGGCATAAGACTGCACTGCCGCCTCAGCCGCAATAATCACAATATGATGGCATCCATAATATGCGTGTCCCATGGTGGCAAACACAAGACCGATGGCCGCAATACCAAAAATCATCTGGGGATAACATCCGCCAAAGGCCTCTACCGGAAATCCGGCTGAAACAGCGGCAACGAAAAGTCCTCCTACCATAATGCTGTAACCTATTCCGATTACAATCGTTGCAGATAATGCTTTGCCTTTGCTTATTGTTTCCGTTCCTGTCCTCAGTTTGCCTCCGAACACAAGGCGGACCAGGATTGCGGACAGGAAAACGGTAATTCCAGGCGCGTCCGTAATCAGACGGTTGGAGATGGTTCCTGCAAAAAGATTTGCAACTACCAGTTCTTTAAAGAGACATCCGATTACGCCGAATACTCCGCCCACCAGCAGTACACTGGCGTCATTTAATCCGGCCAGCGGAGTTGTAATATCCGCTCCGTTTTCCAGAATCCCTTTTTTCCTGGCGAATGCGGAGCCTGCTACCGCCCCGGCAAATGCGATATGGGGGCCGAAAAACGGTCCGAATGCGAAATAATTCAACAAAAGGTCAGATGCTTCCCCTGCACCGCACATCCCGGCTGCAGAACCCAAAATGGAAAATACACCTGTCAGAATAAACGCCGGCACACCTCCGATGGCCGCTGCAAATACACCTCCGCCAAAAGCGGCAATTACATATAAAATACTAATCATACTTTTACCTCCTCTTTTGCATACACTTTTCCCACTACATTGCGTTTCTGAGTTTTCTTACATTTTCTGAAATATTTCCTTCGAATATGGAGGAGCCGGCCACAAAAGTATCTGCTCCGCATTCTGCAATACTTCCGATGTTTAAGGGATTTACACCCCCGTCCACTTCCACTCTGACCGGCAGCCCTTCTTCTTCAATCATGTTCCGCAGCATACGGATTTTCCGGTCGCAACAGGTTATATATTTCTGTCCCCCGTATCCGGGATTCACTGTCATCTGCAGCACCATGTCCAGATCAGAAAGCAGATACCTGACGGTTTCCGGGGATGTTGCAGGATTCAGCGCCACCGCAGCCTTTTTTCCGCAGGCGCGAATCTGCTGAACAACCCGATGCAGATGCACACAGGCCTCCGCGTGAACACAGATGATATCCGCTCCCGCCGCTGCAAATTTTTCGATATGCCGCCCTGGTTCTTCTACCATCAGATGTACGTCGAATACCGCGTCTGTCAGAGACCGCAGAGACGTCACCACAGGAAGCCCAAAAGAAATCTCCGGTACGAACCTGCCGTCCATAACATCAATATGTATATAGTCCACCCCCGCTTTTACTGCTTCCAGAACGTCTTTTCCAAGTTCCGCAAAATCTGCGGACAGCACAGACGCCGCCAACACCTTTTTCACAATTGTTTCCTCCCTGTGGTTTTCCTGATTTCACCGTTACATTTCAGCCTTCTATATCATGAATCATACCGACTCTTTTTTCATGGCGTCCATTTCCTTCATATTCTGCTTCCAGCCATGCGGTTACAATGGCCTTTGCTGTTTCCGCCCCCACAATCCGGGCTCCAAACGCAATGATATTCGTATTGTTATGTTCTTTGGTAAGCCTTGCTGTCACCGGCTCGCTGCAGACGACAGCCCTTACCCCTTTTACCTTGTTTGCGGCAATGGAAATCCCTGCTCCGGTTCCGCAGATAAGTACGCCGGCGTCCACCTCTCCTTCTGCCACTGCCCTGCCGACACGTGCTCCGTAGACAGGATAGTCGCAGCTTTCTGTGGTATCTGTTCCGTAATTGATAACCCTGCAGCCCTTTTCCTCCAGAAATTTCTGAATTTCCTGCTTCAGCTCCACTGCTGCATGATCATTCCCGATACCGATTACCTTTGCCATGTTCCTGCTCCTTTCACCCTGCCTGCGCAAGACTGTTATGTTCCACGGTCTTATGAACCACAGTTTTCATCTGAGGCCAGGTCTCCATGTAACGTTCCATATAGAACTGGTATTCTTTATGGGCTTCCTCATTGGGAATATATTTCCGGTCAATACGCACCATCTTTTCTGCAGCTTCCTCAAAATCTTTGAAGATTCCTGCTCCTACCCCTGCAATCATACAGTCTCCCAGACAGCCTGCACTCTGATTTTCCACGGTAGTATACATGGGAACTCCGATAATATCCGCATGCATCTGCATCCAGAAAGGAGATGTTGCCAGACCGCCGCAGGCATAAATTTCATTCACCTCGTATCCCGCGTTTTTCATGCTGACAATACAGTGGTTTGCACCATAGGCAACTCCCTCAAACACGGCTCTCGCCATATGAGCTGTCGTTGTTCCAATGGACAGTCCCCAGAACATGCCTCTCGCTTTGGAATCGGAATAAGGGGCGCGGTTCCCCTGAAAATAATCCATCATCACCAGTCCTTCGCTTCCGATTGGAACTTCCGATGCTTTTTCAGAAATCAGGTCATAAATATTCATCTCTCTGTTTATTGCTTCTTCCATCCAGGAACCTGGAAGCAGGTTATTCCGGAACCAGGTCAGAATGGAGCCTGCCGCTGTCTGACCGCCTTCCAGAAGGCTGGTTCCCTCATACATACAGTTGGGATACGTCCCGTTCACACCTGCTTCATGAAAATCTTCCGGAGAAAGCCCCAGCAGACAGGTGGACGTTCCGCCAATCAGCGTCATGCCATTCGGTTTTACACCGCCCACGCCAAACATACATGCGTTGCAGTCTGCCGTTCCCTGTACCACAATTGTTTTTTCGCTCAGGCCAAACTCTCTGGCAGCCTCCGGGCTGACCGGCCCGATGACCTCGCCCACACGAAGGATTTCTTCCGGGAATTTTTCCACCATGTCATCCAGGCCGCAGGCATGATAGAAGTCCAGCGGATATCCTCCGTTGGCGTCATCATAATGCCAGCGGAATGCGGCAATAGACATGCAGACCGTTTTTTTGCCTGTCAGCTTCCAGTTCATCCAGTCTTCAAACTCAAACAGCGTTTTGGTTTTCGCCCAGTTTTCCGGTTCATGCTTTTTCATCCACATGCATTTTGGAACCATAATATCCGCCCGGCTGTTAGGCTTGTAAAATCTTGTGGCCGCATATTTATCTCCCAGCCTGTCAATTTCCGCCGCTTCTTCCGTAGCGCGGACATCCATCCACAGAATCGGAGTGCGCACCGTTTCGTCGTTCTCATCCAGAAAAACAATGGTATTGGTTGTGGCGTCACAGGTCAGTGCGACAATATCCTCCACATCCACGCCGGCTTTTTTGATACATTCCGGTATGGCCTTTTTGAGGGCCTCCCACCAGCCCCTGTCGTCCTGCTCTGCCCATCCGTTTCTCGGATAGGTGGTAGCATACTCCTGAATATCATAGGCCCGGTTCTGGCCTCTCAGATCAAACAGCGCCACCCGCACGCTTCCTGTTCCTGCATCAATCCCCATTAAATATTTTGCCATTTCCTTTCTCCTTTCGCTTTTGCACCTCTATATAAAGGCCTGCTGTCCGGCAGGCCCTGTGGCCTTCTCTGCCGTGAAAGTCAGCAGCTTTCACAGTATGGTTTTTATTTCTCTGTAAATCCCCTTACCATCCAGTCCGTATTTTTCAATCAGCTTCGCCGCCGGGCCGGATTCCCCATATACATCGTTGATACCAATCCGCTTTATTTTTGCCGGATGTTTTTCGCTCAGCACTTCGCACACTGCCCCTCCAAGGCCTCCAATGACTGAGTGCTCTTCCACAGTGACAATTTTTCCGGTTTCTTCTGCCGCCCGAATCAGAATTTCTTCATCCAGAGGCTTGATGGTATGTATATTAATAACTCTTACAGAAATGCCTTCTGCTGCAAGAAGGTCTGCCGCATCCAGTGCGGAACTTACACAGAGTCCGGTCGCTACAATCGTCAAATCCGTACCCTCCCGCAGAATCACTCCTTTTCCAATTTCAAATCTGTAATCGGGGTTATCATTAATCACCGGAACAGCAAGCCGTCCGAATCTCAGATACACCGGGCCTTCCAGTTCATAAGCCGCTTTCACTGCCGCTTTTGCTTCCACATCGTCCGCCGGACTGATAATGGTCATTCCGGGAATGGTCCGCATCAGGGCAATGTCTTCGTTGCACTGATGGGTAGCCCCGTCTTCTCCCACGGAAATTCCTGCATGGGTAGCTCCGATTTTTACATTCAGATGGGGATAACCAATGGAATTACGTATCTGTTCAAAGGCCCGTCCTGCAGCAAACATGGCAAAACTGCTGGCAAAGGGTACCATTCCTGCCGCGGCGATTCCTGCCGCCACGCCCATCAGATTGGATTCTGCAATTCCGCAGTCGAAAAAACGTTCCGGAAAGGCCTTTTTAAATGTCCCTGTTTTTGTAGCGGCTGCAAGGTCCGCATCCAGAACCACCACATCCTCATGCTCTCTGCCCAGTTCCACAAGGGCTTCCCCATAACTGACCCTGGTGGCAATCTTCTTTACTTCTGACATAATGCTTCCCCCGCTTTCTTCAGTTCTTCCATGGCTGTCTCATACTGCCCGTCATCTGGCGCAGTTCCGTGCCAGGACACCTGGTTTTCCATAAAAGAAACGCCTTTGCCCTTTATGGTTCTGGCTATGATAGCAGTGGGAACGCCTCTGGTCTCCCTGGCTTCCCGAAAAGCTGCCTCAAGCTGCGCAAAATCATTTCCATCTGCCACATTAATCACATGAAACTGAAAAGATTCAAATTTTTTATCTATGGGATATGGTGAATTTACTTCTTCCACAGGCCCGTCAATCTGGAGTCCGTTGTTGTCCACAATTACCACCAGATTATCCAGTTTTTTGGCAGCGGCAAACATGGCTGCTTCCCATACCTGACCTTCTTCCAGTTCACCGTCTCCCAGAAGGGTATATACCCGGTAAGACTTTTTCTGCAGCTTTCCGGCAAGAGCCATGCCGCAGGCTGCGGAAATCCCCTGTCCCAGAGAGCCGCTGGACATGTCAATGCCGGGCGTATGCTGTCTGCAGGGATGTCCCTGCAAATGAGAACCAATCTGACGCAGTGTCAGAAGGTCTTCTACCGGAAAATACCCTTTCTGTGCCAGTGCTGCGTAGAGTCCCGGCGCCGTATGGCCTTTTGACAGGACAAAGCGATCCCGTTCCGGGTCTTTGGGACATTCCGGATTCACATTCATTTCCGCAAAATACAGATATGTAAAAATCTCTGCGGCAGACAGGGAGCCGCCCGGATGTCCCGCCTTTGCTGCATGAACGCTCTCGATAATGCCTTTTCTCACTTCGTTTGCCATTTTCTGAAGTTCTAATCTGTTCATACCATCCTCCTGCACGCTTATGCCCCAAAAACAGCCCGGTAATCTTCCTGGAATTTTACTATTCCCGCATCTGTCAGAGGGTGTTTCGTCATGGTTTCGATTACTTTATAAGGAACGGTTGCAATATCTGCGCCGGCAAGGGCACAGTCCGTCACATGGATGGGATTGCGCACACTGGCTGCAATAATCTGCGTCTCAATTCCCGCAATTTTAAAAATCTGCGCGATTTCCTGAATCAGATCCACGCCCCGGACATTGATGTCGTCCAGACGTCCCAGGAACGGAGATACATAAGTAGCTCCCGCTCTGGCTGCCAGGAGAGCCTGATTTGCATGGAATACCAGAGTCACATTTGTTTTGATTCCTTCGGCAGTCAGGGCTTTGCAGGCTTTCAGCCCTTCGGCGGTCATGGGAATTTTCACTACCATGTTGGGATGGATTTTTGCAATTTCCCGGCCTTCCGCAATCATGCCTTCCGCGTCCGTAGTGGTGGCTTTTACTTCTCCGCTGATGGGCCCGTCCACAATTCCCGCAATCTCTGCAATAACTTCTTTAAAATCCCGGCCTTCCTTTGCAATCAGGGAAGGATTGGTGGTAACGCCGCAAATCACTCCCATGTCATTGGCTTTTTTAATATCTTCCACATTGGCAGTATCAATAAAAAATCTCATGGTTACGCCCCCTTTTCAAAATCAACAATTCTCTGTACTTTGTCTCCGGATCTTCCGTTCTCATCAAAGGTACAGGACAGATATTCTTTTACCATCATTTTTGCAAGCTGGATACCTACCACCTGAGCTCCCATGGTAATAATATTGGCGTGGTTGGAAAGTTCCGCCCGCTGGGCCTGATACACATCATGAATGCAGGCTGCATATGCGCCTTTCACCTTGTTAGCCGCAATGGAAACCCCGATTCCTGTTCCGCATACCACAATTCCACGGTCAAATTCTTTTGCAGCTACCGCCTGGGCACATTTTATGGCTACGTTCGCGTAAATGGGATCTTCGCTTCCGAAATCTGTCACCTCATGGCCAAGCTCTTTTACATATTCCATCAGTTCCTCTTTAAATTCTGCGGCGTTTGGGTCGCAGCCGAATACTATTTTCATATTTTTTCCTCCATAAATGCTTCGCATTGCTTCCTTTCTGGAAATGCTTCGCATTTGCCTTCTTCCCTCAAAATGCTTCGCATTGCCTTCTTCCTACAAATAATTTTTCATTTCTCCCAGTGAATCATAGATACAGGTGGGCACTGTGCCCGATTCTTCTACCGTCTGCATGGTGGCTTCCCCGGTCAGCACCAAAAATCCTTTTGCCCCGTTGTTTACACCTGTAGCTACATCTGTATACAGGCGATCGCCTACAAAAGCAATTTCTTCTGTGTGATACCCCGTAATCTCCGTAATCATATCTACGGTTTCTTTCCAGGGTTTTCCCAGAAACCGGGGCTCAATTCCGGTGGATTCCGTAATCAGCCTGCACATGGCTCCGCAGTCCGGCATAAATCCATATTCCGTAGGACAGTTGGTATCCATGTGGGTGGCGATAAAGGGAACTCCATTGCGGACATAGTGACAGATTTTATCCAGCTTTTCATAAGTCAGCGTCGTGTCAAAGCTCTGTACCGCCACATCGGGATTTTCCTCCACAAGATGGATGCCCCGCTGCTGCCAGTTTTCTTCCAGAAGGGGCGTGCCATTCAGATATACGCTCGCTCCCGGATAATTTACTTCCAGAAATTCTGCGCAGACGTCTCCGGCTGTCACAATTTTATCTTCCGTCACATCCAGCCCCAGCTTATGGAGCTTTTCCACATATATGGAAGGTACCTTGGAAGCATTGTTGGTAAAGAAAATATAATCGCGGTCTTCCATCTTTTCCACAGCCCGGATAAATTCCAGAGAACCTTCAATCATCCGATCCCCCAGGTAAACCGTACCGTCCATATCCAGAACAAACAGTTTTACTCCTTTCAGAGCATCTTTTTTCTTCATCATAAGTCTGCCCTCTTATCCATAAATTTCTTTTGTAATCTTCTCTGCGATTTCTTCCAGACGTCCCTTTTCTTTCGCATACTGCAGGATGGAATAACGGGGACGTACTTTCCACCCTTCCAGAAGGCTCTGATGGAACAAATCGCGCTCAATGCCGATTTCCTTCGGGTCTGCCGGTGCGCCTCCTTTTCTCAGCAGTTCCTCAATCTCCTGATGAGACGGACAGAGCCGGGCAGTTCCTTCCGGCAGCATATCTTTCATTTCCTCGAAAAATCTTGCAATCACCGGTGTTGCAACCCCCACCTGAATGCCATGATGATTGGGATTCAGGCCTCTGGCAATAAAATCCATTTCCCAGAAATGGGACAGCATATGTTCCGCACCGGAAGCCGGCCTTGACATATTTACAAGGGCCATGGCCACTCCGGTCAGGGTCAGCGCCTCCAGCAACGCTCCCAGAGATTCCGCATCTCTCGTCTTCAGTCCTGCCGCCTTTGAGAAGCATTTGTCCAGCGCCCGGTTTACCAGTTCCACGCAGGTATCGCAGCGGTAATCGTTGTTGGCTTTCACTGCCAGATCCCAGTCCACAATTGCAGTGATTTTTCCCACCACATCGCCGAATCCTGCCTGAATCAGATCATCGGGAGCAGTCTGTAAAATATCTGTGTCGCCAATCAGTCCGTAAGTCAGATGAGCGTCATAGGAATATTTATATCCGGCGGAAATCAGCGGCGCTCCGTCTGCCACGTATCCGTCCATGGAAGGCGCGGTAGCTACAATGATATAGGGCAGCCCGGTACGTGAAGTTACATATTTTACGGAATCATTGATGACACCGGACCCCACTGCAATCATCAGTTTCACATCCGGATCCTGTTCCTGCAGAATCCGCCCCACCACGGATTCATCGGGAATCAGAATATCATCGCCGGAATCAAACAACAGCTCTTTCAGATGGAATCCGTCATTTTTCAGAAGTTCCACCGCTTTCTGTCCTGCCACCTTATATGTATTCTGGTCAAAGACAACCAGAATTTTTTCATTTTTGAAAGGTGCTGCCACTTTCGGCAGTTCCTCTATGGCTCCTTTTCGGATGACCATATCATGGACGCTGAAATTGTGATGGCGGCCGCAGGAACAGTCAAATTCTGTCCGGGGCATTTCGTTAATGCTCATGTTTAAAATCTCGTTCATAGTCTACCTCCTCCTGGTACTGACCAGCGGCTTTCTTTTTTCTTTCTCTGGAAAGCCGATAATCGGGTGTTTTGCATTTCATGGCCATATCATAGTTCCCCGCCCAGTTTTTGTCAATAGATTTTCCGCATATATATTTACATTATTTCACTTTTTATACTATTTTTATTTATTTTATCTTATTTATTTCATTTTATTTTTACATATGTAAATATATTTTATTTTTCTCTCTGTTCTTCGCGTATTCTGTTCAGACGCTTCATCACATCATTTGCGCCCTTTCCAAAATATTCGTGAAGTGTCACATATTCCATGTAAAGCCTGTCATAAACTGCTGCATTTTCCGGATTTGGCGTATAAACTTTTTCATGAAGTTTTCCGATTTTCCGGGCTATATCACTGGCGTTTTTATATCCGGTCACTTCTTCTCCTGCCGCTGCAATGCCAAGAATGGCTGCTCCCAGAGCACTGGCCTGGGTGCTTGCAGAAACCCTGATACTGCGTTTGCAGATGTCAGAATACACCTGAACCAGCATACTGTTTTTCACCGGTATTCCGCCGCTTAACACAACGGAATCCACCTTTACCCCTGCTTTTTCAAAGGATTCTATAATCATTCTGGTTCCGTAAGCTGTGGCTTCTATTAAGGCCAGATAGATTTCTTCCGGTTTTGTCAGAAGATTCATGCCCATAATCAGCCCGTTCAGGTTAAAATCCATCAATGGAGAGCGAACCCCGTTAAACCAGTCAAGGGCCACCAGCCCGCTCTGACCTGCCTTATATCCTTCCAGTTTCTGTGTTAATAACTGATGAACGGAAATTCCTTTATCTCTTGCTTCCAGCCAGTAGCTTTCCGGCACGCAGTTATCCACAAACCAGGCAAAATGATCTCCAACGCAGCACTGGCCTGCTTCGTATCCAAAATATCCGGGCATAATTCCGTCTTTTACCAGACCGCCGACTCCCTCAATACCCGCTTCTATCTCGGAAAGCATCATATGGCAGGAGGAGGTTCCCACAATAATCATCATTTCACCCGTTTTTCCGATTCCGCATCCGGGCAGTGAGGCATGGGCGTCAATAATGCCGGTGCCCACAGGGGTTCCTTCCAGCAGCCCCATCCGTTCTGCCATGGACGGACAGAGATATCCCGCTGTTTCTCCAATGGATTTGACAGGGGCATTCATTTTTTCTTCCACAAAATTTTCCATGGCCGGATCCAGCGCCCGAAAAAATTCTCTGGTGGGATATCCGGTATCATGGCGGTAAAAGGCCTTATATCCCGCGCCGCAGGCGCTTCTGGTTTCCACCCCGGTCATTTTCCAGATCACCCAGTCCAGGGCCTCCATCATTCCGTCAGCCTGTTTGTATACTTCCGGCGCATTGCGCAGGGTCTCAAGGACTTTGGGAATCATCCACTCGCTGGAAACCTTTCCGCCGTATAAATCAATCCACTTTTCACCGCGTTCTTTAATTACCTGGTCGATGAACTGTGCCTCCTGTTCTGCCCCGTGATGTTTCCACAGTTTGACGTATGCATGAGGCTCATTCTTAAATTCTTCCAGCTGGCACATGGGGGTCGTGTCGCTTTTCACCGACATAACCGTAGAAGAAGTAAAATCAACGCCGATGCCCACCACTTCCTCCGGAAAAATTTCTTTCTGGGAAACAACAAATTTCACCGTTGCAATCAGTCCGTCCAGATAATCCTGCGGGTCCTGCAGGGCCCACCCCGGCGCCAGTGCGGCTCCTGACGGAATCCGTTCTTCCATCACCCCGTGAGGATACTCATACACGCTGCTGGCAACTTCTTCCCCTGTGTTGATATCCACCAGCAGAGATCTGACTGACAATGTTCCATAATCCACTCCAATTGCATATTTACCCATAATTCTTCTCCTTTTGTATGTATTCTTATCACCATTCAGAATCCTGCCGGAGCCTGACAGACCTGTCCGGGACTCAGCAGCTCTTCTGAAAATATGTTTCCATATCATCTGCGTACTGTTCCAGCAGCCCCAGATCCCACAGAATCTGCAGGATTGTGAAACGGTTCCGCACTTCTTTGGCAAGGATAATCCCGTCTTTTACCTGTTTCATGGAAATTCCAATCTGCTGGGGGGTAACGGGCGCGCCAGGTTCTTCCAGCATCTGTCTCATTTCTTCCGGATCAGGAAGTTCTTCCGAAATCAGAGAAACCAGCTCCGGCCACACTTCTTCCAGCCGTTCCAGACGCTTCAGACGTTTCTCTTGGCTGTTTTTCCCGCATTCTTCTTCCAGTGCAAGGATTCCCTCTGCAGCGTCCTTATAACATTCACATACTTTTGCTTTCCAGGCATCTTTGTCAAATTCCAGCTCTTTCAGAGCGGAAAAGTCCACCTTTTCCTGTGCCAGCCTGCGGTACATGTTCAGTACCGTCAGAAGGCCGACTCCAACCTTGATTCCGTGCAGGACCGGCTTCTTTCCTTCCATCTGGAACTGCATTTCCCAGTAATGTGAAAGATGGTGCTCACTGCCGGAAGCCGGACGGGAATTGCCCACAAAGCTCATGGCCACTCCGGTAAGGACCAGTGCTTCTGTGATTGCTTTTACGGCCTCCGGATTTCTGTCTTTGATCCGGCTGCTCTGTTCTGCCACAACTGTCACCGCCTGCCTTACCATATCCGCAATTTTTTCACAGTAATATTCCCCTTCAATCAGATGAGCCATTTTCCAGTCCATCAGGCAGGTGTATTTTCCAAGAATATCTCCAAGCCCTGCCACAATCATTTCCATGGGCGCCTGTGAAAGCACTTCCGTATCTCCGATAATGGCCACCGGCACATGGGCGTCATAAGTTGTCTTCACATGGTTTGTAATCAACGCCGCCCCCACGGAAGCAAATCCGTCCATGGAAGGAGCTGTTGCACAGACCATATAGTCCACTCCAACCTGAAAACTGATAAATTTACAGAGGTCATTCAAAGTCCCTGAACCCACAGCAAGTATCAGGTCTGTTTTTCCTGGAAACGCTGTTATTACCGTTCCTGCCGCCTTTTCATCCGGAACCAGTTCTTTTTCCTGAATAACCAGGTACTTATGGTCAATCCCCCTGCTGCAAAGCAGCTCTTCCACTGCTTTTCCGGCTGCCTCCCAGGTATTCACATCACATACCATGAAGACATGTGCGTAGCCCATCTCCTGAATAAGGCCCGGAAGCCTCTTAAGGGCTCCTTTCTCAATATCAATTTTTTTCAGCAGCGTTCTGTGTTCATGGCCGCAGCTGCATGCCATGGGTTTTCCAAGATACTGCTCTAACTGAATGGATTGTGTCATTTCTCTTTCCTCCTGTAACATTTTCAGTACGTCAAACTGACTTGTCTGTTGTTGTTTTGTATTATATATAAAAAATTCTTACCGTCAACATGCACAAAAACCCTTGATTACTAATCATTTTTATTATATAATTAAACAAAATTTTGATTAACAGGGAAGTGTTTCCATTTTATCCAAAATCAGGACTTTTGATTAGTAATCAGAGCGAACAGCATACGGAAGACAGATTTTGATTAATTTTTCAAGAGAAAGAGGCCAGGATATGTCTGAGAAAAAGAAACCAACCACAAGAGATATTGCAAAAGCATGTTTTGTGTCCCAGTCCGCTGTTTCCATGATTTTAAGCGGACGCACCGACGTGCATTTTTCCCAGGAAACCATTCAGGCAGTCAGGCAGGCTGCCGATGATATGGGATATGTTTACAAGCCCAGAAAAAAAAGAAGTCTGATTAATTCTGACAATGTGATTATGGTGTTCTGCCCTTCTCTTTCCACCCAGTATTACACCACGTTGGTTCAGTCCATCACTGCTGCAGCGGAAAAGAAGGGAATGTACGTTCTCACAGCCTGTACTGACCGGGTGAAAGAGCGGGAAGAACATTATCTTCACATGGCAGCAGACTGCAGATATTATGGAGTCATTTATACCTTTGCACCAAGGGCTGTCTCCCTGCTGAACCGGATATACAAAGAGATTCCCATGGTTCTGATTAATGATTACAATCCCAGCCTGAAGCTGGAGCTGCTGGAACTTGACAGCCTGAAATCCGGCCAGCTGATTGCCCGTCATCTCCGTGAACTCGGACACAAACATATTGCCTATGTATCCACCCCGCTGAACGCACTGGAAATTCCCCGGCTGCGCCGGCTGGAGGGAATCCGGAGCGTATGGAGACAGGAAGAACTTGGAATCTCCTGCATTGAGGTGCTGGATTCCAGAAAAAAGGAGCAGGATCCGGGAGAAAATGAACATTACCGTACCGGATACGAACTGACACTGGAATATATCAGATCCTCCCCGGCAGACCCGGTAACGGTGTTTGTGGGCACCAATGATCTGGTTGCCATAGGAATTATGGATGCTTTAACGGGACTTGGATACCGGATTCCCAGAGATTTTTCCGTGTGCGGTTTTGACAATACACTGGTTTCCGCTTTTTCCGGAATTTCGCTGACTACCATTGAACATTCCATTGTGGAAAAAGGTTTTTATGCAGTGGCCATGCTTGAGAACCAGAAAGAACTGATCAAAGAAGGGCAGCACAAATCTGCTCCGAAACTGCGTGTGGAATATGAACCCCGGCTGATTATCCGGGATTCCACAGGAAAGGCGCCGGAGCGTTGAAGAGAAAACTTTCCTATTAGAACAAAAAAGACTCCCTGAACCGTACCGCAATACGGTTCAGGGAGTCTTCTTTCGTCAACGTGGACAAAGGTTATTCATCCATTGGTCACATGATATAATGAATAAAAATATTCTTTCTTTTCCAGTAATTCATAAAAACCGCCCCGTTCACATACACTACCATGATGTAATACGATTATTTCATCATACTGTTCCAGTAAAACATCATCCAGCCGATGGGTAACCACCACACGAGTCAGTCCGTCTAATTTCAGAATAGCGTCCGTAATGGCATATGCCGTCTGGCTGTCCAGAGAGGCTGTGGCTTCATCCAGCAGCAATACCGGCGTGCCCCGTAGCAAACACCGGGCAATGGACACCCGTTGCCGTTCACCGCCGGAAAGTCCCGATCCATTCTCACCGCAGAGATAATCTCCGCCCCGCTCTGCAACCAGTTCAGACAAACCGGAACGTTGAATGGCCATGTCTGTTTCTTCTTCCGGGAATTCACGAAACATGGTGATATTACGGAGGATGGTATCGTTAAACAGAAAAACATTCTGGTCAATCAGGCTGATCACATCATAAAGGCTGTTGGCATCTACTTCCCGTAATTCCTTTCCATCCACAAAAATATGACCGGAATAATCATCACAGGCTCCCATCAGAAGATTAAGCAGGGTACTCTTGCCGCTTCCGGAAGGTCCCACCAGAGCGTATTTTTTCCCGGCTTCCAACCTGATATTTATATGCTCCAATACAGGCTGGTCCGGCTCATAACCAAACGTAACATCCTCAATAGAAATTGCTTCTTTCAGCATCGGTTCCACTCTGTCTCCGGCAGATTCTGCATTTTCCCTGGTAATTTCAGCCAACTTCTCAATAAGGGCTCCGGCCCCTTTGCGACTGGCCTGGTATTGGGGAACAATATTGACAGGCATTATAATATAATTGCAGAGATTGAAAAAAATAAGTACCGTTCCTGCTGTAATATCCCCCCGAACAGCCAGAAACGCTCCTGCCAGGAAAATACCGAACTGTAAAATATTTGCACATAAGTCCTGGCTCACTGCTGCCAGCAGACATTCCCACCAATAACGCCGGAATTTTTTCTCCTCCACTCTGCGGCTGACATCGCTGAATATCTGCCGGGCTTCCTGCTCTGCCTTAAAGCTCTTGATGACAGAAAATCCTGCAAGCAAATCCTGAAGCTGAGAAACAAATTTTTCACTTTCGTCACTTACATCCTTTTCCCTGGCCGCCATCTCTTTTCCCATAAAAACAGAAGCTGTCATCGGCAAAAAAGCCAGAAACAGTGTTGCAAGGGTCAGGATAGGACTATACCAGAACATCATACCCAGGGTTCCGATAAAAACCAGGATATAATGCAGCATCAGAAAGGACTTCCTGAGGTAATTCTCTTCCACAGAACTGACGTCATTCGTCAGCAGGGAAATATAACTGCCCGTATTTTCTCTGGTAAAAGCGCTGATATTCTTTTCTGAAAGATTCTGAAACGCCAGGTTCTTGTACTGAATCAGAGCTTTATATATGAATCTGCTTTTTGCCCGATACATGGCCGCACTTACCAGGAACATCACCGTAACAAAACCAATACTGAAAATCAGAACTTCCTTTAACTGCTGCAAATCCCCGGAAGCAATAACGTCTATTACTCTGCCTAACAGCCAGGAACCCACCAGACTTGCCGGAAAATTCAAAATCACCAATACCAGGGCCAAAATGAACTGTCCTCTGTTTTTGTAATAAAAAGCATGAAAATATGATTTCACATAGTTATTTTTACTGTCTTTCATAACTCCTCCTACTTCTGCAATATTCTGTCCTTCCATGAAATGAATATTGGCTGTTTCGGAATTTTCTCTCTCAGGCCAGGGTAAAATTCCCCGACTCTCTGGACTTGATATTCATGGTGATGGAACAGTCTGCCAGATGTTCATAATTCACCTCCAGATTGTATTTCACCCGCACATCAATATTATCCTCCGTTTCTGCAATATCCACACTTTTGGCGTCAATACCAATTAAAATACTTCCGAACGGGGTATTGTAGTAGGAGATATTTTTCTTGTTTTTTTCAAAAATCATATGTACATTGGAAATGCCTTTTTTGGTGATATCCAGATAATCATCGGTGAGTTTGATGACATTCCTGGTATTTCCGTCAAATCCTTCCATAACCTCATCATACAGGATGTAGTGCTTTCCGTTTTTCTTGTAGTAATCGCCGGCGGTAATCACTTCTACCGGTTCCGCATCATCTTCGTCTTTGACTGCAAACTGCAGTCCGCTGATTGATAATAACACATCTTTTGTCATAAGTTACTCCTCAATATGTATTAACTGCGCTTCTTTGATTTCACAGGGCAGAATGGAACTGGCAAAACTCCTGAATTTCTCTGCGGCATCACTGACATAAAACTGGTACCGCACAGCAGGCGCCTGTCCCTTTCCGTCATTGGCAAGGTGATGCTGCCAGAGCAGACGCTTCAGGCCCTGAGCAGTTTCATAAGCCGGATTTACCAGATTGACCCCTTCCCCCATAATATCCCGGATCGTGGAACGAAGCAGCGGATAATGGGTACATCCCAGAATCAGCGTGTCAATATCTGATTCCTGAAAAGAGGCCAGATACCGTTTTGCCACCTCAATGGTAACGGAATCCTTCAGCCAGCCCTCCTCCACCAGCGGTACAAACAGCGGACATGCCTTGCCCAGTACCACCGCATCCGGATTATGTCTGTGTATCATTTCTGTATAAATCTGGCTTCCCACCGTTCCTTCCGTTCCGATTACGCCGATTCTGCCGTTCCCGGTGGATTCTGCAGCCACTTTTGCCCCCGGTTTCACCACACCGATCACAGGCATTTTCACTTCCGGCCGAATTTCCTCCAGGGCAAAGGCGCTGGCTGTATTGCAGGCAACCACAATGGCTTTCACACCCATGGTTTCCAGAAACCGGATAATCTGCCTGGAATAACGGATAATGGTTTCTTTTGACTTGCTTCCATAGGGTACGCGGGCCGTATCCCCAAAATAAATGATATGTTCCATGGGAAGCTGGCGCATAATTTCTCTGGCCACCGTCAGCCCTCCCACCCCGGAATCGAACACGCCTACGGGAGCATATTTCTTATCTTCAAAGGATTGATTCATTTTACTCTCTCCATAAAACAGGTCATACACATGTATATTACCTGTTTTGCATGGAAAATGCAAGAGGAGGTGAAAATTTTCAGGATTTTACCATGCCGTCCGGCCAGGGCCCTGCAGCTTACTCAAACTTCTCTCTCAGCCACTCCAGCAGGGCAGATTTCACCTTATAATTTTTGTGTTCCATCAGACTTTTATATTCTTCCTGAGTCAGCACCTGTTCCAGCGACTTTTCTGCTTCTTCATCCACCACCTCATAGGTGCTGTTGAAAAAACAGAGATTCGGGTACATGACACACCACCAGTTCTGTCCTTTTCCCTCTCCGATTACCACTTCCAGCGCCTCATATTTTCCTGCCGGAAAGGTATAATTTCCATAGGTTTTTTCCGGAAAATCCACCACTGCCAGTTCAGCCCTGACAGGATAATCATAGCCTTCCTCACTGATTACCCGCTCTGCTTCTTTTTCAATTCCAAACAGATGATCTGTTATAATCCGGCGGCTTTTTTCAATATCAGACACACCGGAAAGCGCCGGCTGCATACTGGCTCCTATGGCGTCCCGCACCTTTAATTTCAGTTCCTGGTCCAGAGGGGCGTCACTGTTTGCCCGCACATGGAACCGGATGATTTTTCCTGCAATTTCCTCTGTCATACTGTGATTTTTATATTGATGATACCCGCAAAGCAGCAGCAGAACTGCTGCCAGAATAATTCCTGTCCTGGTGATTTTTTTCATGTCAGATACTCTCCTTAACCAAAATAGTTTTGCCGGCTAAGGAAAGTATTGACAGAAATTTCCGGTCTATTCCATTAAACAATGTAATTTTTGCCGTCAGTCATGTTTTTTTATTTTTTGTCTGAACACCTCTTTTCAAAAAAACGGTCAACTTCTTTTTTTACTGCTTCTGCCGGCAGAGTTTTCAGCAGATAACCCTCCGGCTTCAGGGCTATGACTTTCCGCACACTTTCCTGGTCTACCATGTTTGTGAGAAAAATCACCGGCGTATCCCTGAATTCTTTCTCAGAACGGATCATTTCCAGAACCTGTCTTCCGTTGCAGACAGGCATCTCATAATCCAGAAGAACCAGATCCGGCCTGCCCAGGGTAATGGACCTGATTGCGGACATGCCGGATTTCGCTGTGATTATTTCATAATCATTGTCCAGCAGGCTCTGCATGGCCCTGAGCATAAGTTCCGAATCATCTACCAGAAGAATCTTCTTTTTTCGGCTTACGGTTGCCTTTTCTTTTCTGGCCTGACTTAAATATTTCTCCACCTCAGCCATGGCATTCTCCGTAATAATGGCAGCTCCGCCCTCACTCTGTATGGCATCCGATGCAGTCACGCAGCAGGCAAAATATCCCGCCCCTGTATCAAACAGCAGGCTGAACCGGGGGCTCTGTTTCTCGTAAATTCTGTGAAACTGCTCATAGGTCAGAAGCTGTTCTTCTTTTATTTCAAACTGCTCTGATAAGGGAAAATGCCTTATCACCCGCTCCACAAGCTGTCTCGCCACATATCTCGCCACGTTCATCAGCATAACGCTTACCGCTTCTGCCTTTAAATCCATAACGCTGCCAATGGTGCTGACAATTACCTGTTCTTCAAAAATCAGGAAGAATTCCAGTTCCTCTTTTTCTTCCGTGCTGTATATCAGACGATAGTAAATGCCGTCTCCGAATTTCTCCCCTCCATAGCAATTGCTGACCAGCCGGGAATCAAGCTGAAACATGCTGTACAAAAGACCGGCAATTGTCTGTCCCATTACAGTCTGTTCTTCTTCCGGCAGAAGATTTTCCCACTGTTTCACCGTTTCCCCGCTCACAATCATCTGATCTTCAACCAAAGTATGTCCGACCAGCCATCCTGCGCATACGCCGAGAAAATGACTGACGGAACTTTCCGAATAACCTGTCTGCTCCAGTTCCCGCTCAAGGGCAGGAAGGGTTCGCTCGCGGAAATTTTTGTGAATACGTCTGTGGGTTGCCAGTCCGGCATAATCAACGGAGTCCATATACTCCTCTTCATCCGCAAAATGCTGAATGGCATGATCTTTAAAATATTTTACGGCTTCCTGGCAGACCCAGTGGCTTTTTTCCTCCTGCCGTCCAAAGTCAAATAATTTATTCAAAATGTGGAACAGTTTTTCATGTTCTCTGTCAATCAGCTCTATTCCAATATTATACCTTTCATTCCATACTAATTTATTTCCCATAGGCCTTTCCCCTTTTCTGTTCTGAATCACTGCTTATAAAATGGTATCAGTAACCATTTCTTTATTTTATTCCAGCACAGAAAAAAGTCCCCTTTTTCTTACGTCTTTTTCCCCTTTTCCAGGAAATTTTCTTTATTCGCGGTTCAGCAGTGCAATATCCACCTGAAATACCTGCCGTACCTGCCGGTTATAGGTATCCGGAAAATCTTTGTACATTTTATACAGCTCCCGGTTTTGGGCTCCCAGAGAAATATAACTGTTGGTCATGTCGATTCCATAGTTCTCTCTCAGCCTCTCCGCAGTTTCCGTAAGCTCTGCTGTAAGCTGCTTTTCTGTTTTCCGCTCTAACTGGTACTGCTCTGAAATTGAATTAATCTGACCGCCTTTGATTCTGCCCCGGCCTGAAACAGACACAGTGACCACCGGAACTTCTCCCTCCTGTTCTATGGTTTTGTGCACCCGGATATCTGAAATTTCCATCACCGCATTTCTGGAAATCTCACAGGTAAACTTATTCAGCAGATTCTGGCTCAGACAGGCTTCCATGGCTTCCTCCACCGAAATCGTCCCTTCATAATGAAAATTCGACACCGCCCCGTATGCTGTAATCACAGGACGGTTCCCCTGTTCCGTCAGCACCGGAATCAGCAGCAGCTCGTTCTGATTGTGCCACTGGTTCATGAGATTTCCCACTGTGGCAATTTTATTCTGTTTAAAATCCTTCTGGCTTTCCAGCATTTCCTCCAGATAAGTTCCCATGGATCCTTCCGTTTCCGCCGTAAGGCTCAGTATCTCTGCCGCAGAACTGCTGCCAATCAGCAGGCTGGTATTTCTGGCGGAGGCTTCCCGCTGTTCCCAGGCCATCAGAAGGGCCCGAAGCTGTACCGTATCCGAAAAAATATTTTCTCCCAGCACCACTGCTTTCATATGGTTATAATCCAGTACCCGGTTGGTGTTATTTTCATAGGATTTCTCCACATGGTAAATATCTGTCCCTTCCAGAGACAGTCCCATGGCGGTCTCCACAGTCCTGCCCTTCTCGGAAATCTGCGCCAGATCCGGAAAATCAAAGCTCACCACCAGATTCCGCGGTTCCTCAGCCTTTCCCTGAAACACCTCCTGAACCTGATCTTCCTCCGGTTCTGCCGGTTCCTCATTTTCTTCCTGCAAATCAATTCCCACAGCCAGGGGAAAACTCCGATGCTCCAGCTCTGTGGCGGAACATCCTGTCCAGCCGGCTGTCATAACCAGAAAAAGCGCCAGTACCAGACCTTTTTTCAGCATGATTCTTTCTCCTCCTTTTTACTTTCCCAATGTGTTCTGAGATGATGAACCAGTAAAAGTATCAGTAAAATCGCCACCATGCCGGGCAGTACAATCCATTTCTGATAAATTTCATATACTTCCATCAGAAAGGGCTGCTGAAAAAATCCGATTCCGATAAAAAATGCCAGGGGCAGAGAAATACACATGCTGTACCGGTTTCCGGATTCATGGAACAGTTCCTTCAAAATCAGAGTGCTTTGAAACACCCCTGTATGGAGCAGGGCAAACAATGCAAAAAACCACACGGTGGTCATCATCACATCCTGTCTGGTGAAAAATCCTCCCGGCAGATTTACCATACTCATCAATGTAATAACCGGGCGCTTCAGCACGCCCATGGTATTCTGTCCAAACACTCCAAGCAGAATCAGATAAATCAGTCCGTTCATCAGGGTAACAGCAATAAGAGCTCTTTTTCCGACGGCTGCAAGTTTCTCTTCCTGTCTGCAGAAAGGCTTTAAAAACAAAAGGGCTGTCAGAGGCAGCAGAAAAATACCGCTGGCAATGGTCCCACGAAGCAAATCTTCCCCGCCGGAATAAAAGACAGGAGCCCAGTAATCTGTCCGAACCTCCCGAAATGCCAGAATCAGCATGACCAGCAGAGGAATCCCCAGAAACCAGAAAATAATTTCATAAACTCTGGCTCTGCCTTCAATGCCGCGAACGGTTCCATAAGCCGCAAGGGCCAGCAGCAGCAGATTCACCCAGAATTCCGAACCTTCCGGCAGCAGCCATACCAGTACCAGCAAAGAAGTCTGATACAGCACAAATCCGCAGAGAGTGATAAAATACAGAAAATAGAAAACCATAAAAATATCTCCCACCAGTTCTCCTGCGGTATCTTTCATATAGCTGTAGTAATTTTCTTTTACATACTGCAGGTTTTTCCCCATCAGCCAGAGCAGTACAAGCCCTCCTGCCATTCCCAGAATCAGGCAGATCAGACCGTCCGCCCCGGTCATGGAAGCAAGAATTCCCGGAAGCATCAGGCTGCTCATTCCGAAAATATCCAGAATCAGAAGCCGTCTTACCTGACGTAATGATATTTTCCGATTATCTGCAAACATAGAACATAACCTCCTTGTGAATCCTCACTGTTTTTTTTCTTCCTGTTTCAGCTTCAGTCTGGTACGGGCCCCGTCTCTGGTGTAGATGGGCCTCTTTTTCAGAAAATCCAGGGGCAGACGCAGAAAGGTATCCCGTTCGTCCCGGTATCCGTTCAAATCTGCTCCCACAAAAGGCGCCAGATAGGGAATGCCAAAGCTCTCCAGATGAGACAGATGTATCAGCACGTACAGTATTCCTGCCAGAAAACCGAAAAATCCCAGATACCCGCACAGAAATATAAACAGAAATTTCAGGATACGGAATGCAGTGGCAAATTCCTCATTGGGTACTGCGAAGGAACAAAGGGCTGTCAATGCCACCACAATTACCACAATAGGGCTTACTATATTGGCGTCCACCGCAGCCTGTCCGATAATCAGGCCTCCCACAATCCCTATGGTATTTCCATTTGCCCCCGGAAGCCGGACTCCTGCTTCCCGCAGCAGCTCAAAGGCCAGTTCCATCAGCAGAATTTCCACCACTGCCGGAAAAGGAACTCCCTGTCTTGCCGCCGCCAGTGACAGCAGCAGATCCGTAGGCAGAATCTGGGTGTGGAAATTGGTCATGGCCAGATACAGTCCCGGAAACGTCATGGCCAGAAAGGAAGCCAGATAACGAAGCATTCTTGTAAAAGAAGCAATTTCCCAGCGGCTGTAATAATCATCGCTGGTCTGGATAAAGGTATTATAGGTGGCCGGAAGAATCAGAGCTACCGGGGAATTATCTGACAGCAGTACAATTCTCCCCTCCAGTATGGCCATGGCCGCCCGGTCCGGCCGCTGGGTGGTCTGAAACTGCGGAAAGGGGGAATACTTTCTCTTTTCTGTAAGCTGTTCAATAATCCCGCTGTCCAGGGCCCCGTCTATTTCAAATTCCCCCAGACGCTTTTCCACTTCTTCCAACATACCGGGGTAAATCAGATCTTTCATATATACCAGGTCCACGTTGGTGTGAGTGCGTTTTCCCGCAAAACTCTCTTTTACCTTTACATGGGGACTGCGGAGACGTTTTCGGATCAGAGCCGTATTCAGCTTGACGGATTCTGAAAATCCCTCATTGGAACCTCGAATTACCTTCTCAGACTCCGTTTCATATACGCCTCTGCCAGGATACCCTTTATCCGGAATCTTCAGAGCTTTTCCATACCCTTCCAGGAAAAACAGAGCGTCTCCCGTCAGCATGCCCTGAGCTGCATCCTCAATGGTTTCAAATGGATCCGAATCAGAAATATCCTGCACATTCTGTTTTACATAAGAGACAAGTTCCTCCTCCGGCAGCTCCCGCAGTGTGGCAAGAATTTTGCCCACCGCCGAATCTTTCCAGTCAACGCTGCTGACCGACACCTCAATATAGGCAATATAACACTCCTTTTCCAGCTTCTGCCCTACTTTTATTTTTCGTTTTTTAATATCTGCACAATCAGAAAAAAGCGTCTCAAAATTCCGGATATTTTCCTGTAAATCCGGGGTAATCTCCATTGGCATAATCATCCTCCTTCTAAGAACAAAGCGGGCAAACCCACAGGGGCTCCCCATCCCCTCAATCCTGAGGGGATTGCACAGCAATATATACCTCTCCGCGAGCTGCGCATCATTGTTTTTCTCTTACAGGGAATCGCCGCTTTGCGGCTGCTTTCCTGTAAGAGAAAAAGGATAAGCATGACTGCTTACCCTTTTCTTACCATTCCTGTATATCGTTTCCCGAATTTTCCTTTTTATTCCTGTTCCTGAATAATATTTTTCACCACCAGTTCCTGGTTCATCACATGATAGCTTACAATTTCCACTACCGTTTCCTTATCCTTGCGTCTCAGACCCTCATAAATCTTCTTATGTTCCTCAATCAGTCTGGGATAAACCGCATCGTTTTTCAGATACTCTACCCGGTAGCGGTACATCTGCTCCCGCAGATTATTGAGCATGTTCACCAGCTTGGGATTATCTGCCGCCTGATAGATGGTATCATGGAATTCCACGTCTGCCTGGGCAATTTTTTTCACATCCCGGCTCCTTGTACTTTCCTCAAAATTCTTAAGAGCTGCACGAAGCTGTTCCAGCGATTCCTCCGTCATGTTATCACAGGCCAGTCCTACCGCCAGCTCATCCAGAGCCTTTCGAATCTGCAGAACATCCTCCATATCTTTTTCTGTCATTCTGGCAACCTCCGCCCCTTTTCTGGGCATGGTCACCGCCAGCCCTTCCAGTTCCAGCATACGAATGGCCTCCCGTATGGGCGTGCGGCTGACCCCAAGCCTGGAGGCAAGCTGCAGTTCCATCAGCCGCTCCCCCGGCTTCAGTTCCCCCTTGAGAATGGCTTCCCGCAACGTCTGAAATACCACATCCCGCAGGGGAAGATATGCATTCATATTTAATTCCAGCCTGTCCGTCATTTTCTACTCCTCTTTTCCTGCAGACTCCGTTCGAAACGTATTATAAATTTCTGTCAGATACACCTGTTTTGCCAGCGTCCCCTGCCGCAGTCCCTGACAGGTCTGCTCCGCCTTCTCCTTATCTTCAAACAGTCCGAACACTGTGGGGCCGCTCCCGCTCATCATGGCGCTGAGGGCTCCGCCGGCCATCATTTCTTCCTTGATTTGCTCAATTACCGGATACCGGGGAATGGTAACGCTTTCCAGCACATTTCCCATATGGGCGGCCACCTGATGCAAATCCCCCTTCTTCAGGCCTTTTATCAGCATATCAATATCAGGGTGCACCGTATCCTTCTCCAGTTTCAGATTCTCATATACAAATTTTGTGGACACACTGACGGGAGGCCTTGCAATCACCACCTGGCACTCCGGCATGGGCGGCAGTGCGGAAAGCTGCTCCCCGATTCCCTCCGCCAGAGCGGTTCCCCGCATAATACAATAGGGCACATCCGCGCCGATTCGAACCCCCAGCTTCATCAGTTCTTCTCTGGAAAGCTGCAGATGAAACATCCGGTTCATTCCATATAGTACCGCCGCCGCGTCGGAACTGCCTCCTGCCATGCCGGCGGCTACCGGAATAAACTTCTGGAGGCTGATGACCATCCCGCCCTCCAGTCCAAATTCATCCTGCAGAAGTTTTGCAGCCTGACAGACCAGATTGTTCTCATTGTCCGGCAGATAATACAGATTTGTCTTTACCTGAATCCCCGGCTTTTCCCTCCTGCGCAGTATAAGCCTGTCATACAGCCGAATGGTCTGCATAACCATCCTTAC
Organism: uncultured Eubacterium sp.; assembly: GCA_949959185.1. Taxonomy (GTDB): domain Bacteria; phylum Bacillota; class Clostridia; order Lachnospirales; family Lachnospiraceae; genus Petralouisia. Next base: position 71,221 of record CATLIX010000007.1, read on the forward strand.
CTCATGATATCCGTCCTCCCGGCGCCTGAGTACGTCCAGCCCCAGATTCACCTTTGCCAGAGCTTTTAATCTTAATTCCTTCATATGGTTTCTCCTGTATTTTGTATACATACTGTCTGTTATAAGTTAAACATTTTTCACTGGAAAAGTCAATATTTTCCGAAAAATGACAACTTTTTTGTCACATTTTGACACATTTTTTTATGTGTTGTCTTGCATAATAATTTTCTTCCTGCTATACTTAATCTGGTATCTGTATGCGCCGCAGCAGGCCGCGTACATTACTGAACTGACACAGGTTACCATACCACACTTTTAGGAAGGGACTGAGACATTTGTTCAAGAATTTTTTAGCAAAATCCCAGCAGCCGGAGCCCGTAATTAATGAACAGCCCAAAGCTGAGTCATCCCCAACCGAACTCTCCGTCGCAGAACATGAGCGGATTATTACCGAAATCGGTGATATGATGGAGACCCTTGGATTTGATACGGAACATCTGCTCTGGATTGCCAAACAAAATAAAGAAGCATTTTCCACCCTTGTACACCATAATCAGAAGATTGCCGATTCCTCTGCCGAAAACCTGGAACAGGCCACTTTCGTGGAAGAAAAGATTCAGCAGGTCAACCAGAACAGTGAGACCATGAATGAACATATCCGGCTGGTGGAAGAAAAAGCAGATGTTATCTTGAAAAACATCACTGAAAAAAATGAAACCATTAAAGAAACCTATCACATGCTTCACGATTTGAATGAAACCCTGCGGATTACCCAGGAGACCAATCTGAAACTGCTGGAATCCTCCCGGAACATTCACAAAATTGTGGAATACATCAAGAATATCTCAGAGGAAACCACCCTGCTTTCTTTAAATGCTTCCATTACCGCGGCCCATGCGGGAGAAGCGGGCAAAGCATTCGCCATTGTAGCCGGAGAAGTGGGTAAACTTTCCGATGAAACGGATTCTTTTATCAATGAAATTGAAGAAATTGTAAAAGAACTGGAAGAAAATATTCAGAGCAGCCATGAATCCACCAAACACTCCGAGGATTCCATTCAGAAACTGAACGGATTTGTGGAAAGCACCGTAAGTATCCTCACCGGGACCCATGACTCTCTGACAGATATCAAACGCAATATGGGCAATCTGACAGCTGTTTCACAGACTAACGTGGAAGTATCCTCAGACGTAACAGATGCTTTGGGCAAACTGACAGACACCATTTCCACTTCTGCCAACCAGTCTCATGAATCCATAGCACTGATTGCCCAGCATCAGAAAAAAACAGATACCCTGCTGTCCTGCTGTGACAACATCAGTTCCATGTGTGAAAATCTTCAGTACAGCATGTGTTCCATCAAAAATGAAAATGAAATTGTAATCGGTATCAATCCCTTTACTTCTCCCAATGATATCAAGAACATGTATCAGCCGGTACTGGCCCGTATCTTTGAATCTCTGGGACTGAAAGTAAAAATTATTATCGTAAAGGATTACCTTTCTCTGGGCGACCAGATTCAGAAGGGTACCATGGACGGAGGCTGGTTCTCACCTTTTGCCTATATCACTGCGGCTGAGATGACCCCGCTGATTCCCATTGCCACTCCGTTAATCAACGGCAAAGATTATTATAATGGCTATATTATTACCAGAAATGATTCCGGTATTGAGACTCTGGAGGATTTACCCGGCAGAACCTTTGCCTACGTGGATAAAAACAGCGCTTCCGGTTATCTGTATGCCAGACACAGCATCAAAGAAGCTGGTCTTGACCCGGAAAACATTTTTTCAGCCGTTTCCTTTGCAGGCAGCCATGACCAGGTAATCCAGGGCGTTCTGAACGGTGAATTTGATGCGGGAGCCACCTACAACGAAGCCTATGAGAAAATGCAGAAGTCCGGAACCGACATGTCCGGCATTAATATTATTTCCACCACGGGAAATATCCAGAAGGACGCCATCGCTTTCAGTAAAAATATGAATCCGGAACGGATTGAGCTTTTGAAAAAAGCATTTACCAGCTTTACGGACTTCTCCGGCATTACCACTCCGGTTACCGGTTTTGTGGAAGCAAAAGACAGCAATTATGACCTGATCCGTCAGGTACAAAATGCAAAATAATCGGATAAAGTGTTAATTTTTTCCTCTGGGTTCCGATATAATTGATAAGAAGTAAAAGTTATGGATAACCATTTATATACCAGGGAGGGACAATACTATGAGCGTAAACAGTGTGAATAATGTAAACAGCAGTGCTGCGGCATATACCGCACCTGTTCAGCAGAATACCACCAAAGCTGCTGAGAATACCGAATCTTCCAAAAATACTGCCGCTGATAAGGGCGTGGTATATGAGAAGAACAATGATACCAAAACACCTGCTAAAAACAGCATTTACTCCAGAGACGAAATCATCGCACGGATGAAGAGAGATACCGAGACCAGAACTGCACAGCTCAGGAGTCTGGTAGAGAAGATGATGACCAGCCAGGGAACCAAAATCGGCCAGGCTGATGATATGTGGAAATTCCTTGCCAGCGGTAAATATACCGTAAGCGCTGATGTAAAGGCTCAGGCTCAGGCTGACATCGCAGAGGACGGATACTGGGGCGTAGAGCAGACTTCCGAACGTATTGTGGAATTTGCAAAGGCTCTGACCGGCGGAGATACTTCCAAAATCGAAGAAATGAAAGCTGCTTTTGAAAAAGGTTTCAAAGCTGCTACCGGAGCATGGGGCTCCAAACTGCCTGATATTTCCCAGAGAACTTACGATGCAGTTATGGATAAATTCGATGACTGGGCAGGCAAAAAAGCAGAGGATGTAGAGGAATAATTCTTTCTGCTGAATTTATGATATGACTTTTATCAATTATTATGGAACGCTGTAAGTGTCTGTTTATTGGCATTTCCGGCGTTTCTTTTTTTATCCTGTCGCACCAGGCTTCTTTGTTCTTTTAACAAAATTTTCACAGTATTTCTTTTTCGAGTATGCTATAATAAGAGCATATGTTTTAAATTCTTCAATTCATCACAGAAAGGACGAATATTTATGGCGATTATGCTTCTTTTGTGCTGCGCCGTCATCCTCTCCTGTATCATCGCAAACCGCTTTTCCAGTAAATTCGGTATGCCTGCACTGCTGTGCTTCATGGCCCTGGGTATGATATTCGGCTCTGATTTTCCATTCTCCGCTCCAAAAATCTGAACCTGAGAGACTCCACCGCCCCGCTGCTGGAAATTGAAAGCGGAAGTAATGACCCCATGGCCTATATGCTTACCATGATTGCCCTGGCCATGATTACCGGCGATACGGGCACTTCTATTCCGGTTATGATGTTTGCACAGATTACGTTCGGAGCGGTAATCGGAATTTTCAATGCATATGTGGGAATTGCAGTCCTCCAGAAAGGGGACATTGTTTCCGAAGGGATGGATACTGTTTTCGTAATTGCCCTGGCACTGCTGTCCTATGCCTTTCCCACCGTAATCGGCGGAAACGGTTACTTAAGCGTATACCTGACCGGAATTATTCTTGGGAACAGCCACATCAGCAATAAAATCACGCTGGTACACTTTTTTGACGGGATTACCGGTCTGGCCCAGATACTGATTTTCTTCCTGCTGGGACTTCTTGCATTCCCTCACCGGCTGCCGGGAATTTTTCTTCCTTCCCTGGCCATTGCCCTGTTCCTTACCCTGGCTGCCCGGCCTGCGGCTGTGTTCCTGCTGCTGCTCCCGTTCCGCCCCTCTCTGAGGCAATGTATCCTGATTTCCTGGTCGGGGCTGCGAGGGGCTGCTTCCATCGTGTTCGCCATTATGGTCATTGCCAGCGGCGTAAGCCTGGAGCATGACCTGTTCCACATTGTATTTTTCATTTCCATGCTTTCTGTGGCCATTCAGGGCTCTCTCCTTCCTCTGGCCGCCCGCAGACTGGATATGGTGGACAATACTTCCGACATCCGCAAAACCTTCAACGACTATCAGGATGATTCGGAGCTGACTCTGATGCAAATGTACATACCAGAAGGGCATAACTGGGAAAACCGCCTGGTTGGGGAAGTGAGCTTTCCCACCGGCTCCCTTGCTCTGATGATAAAACGGGAAAACGAAACTCTGATTCCCCGCGGCAACACACGGATTCATGCGGAAGACACCCTGATTTTAAGCGTACCGGCCTACCACAGCGAAAATGACGGCAAACTGAAAGAAATCCAGATTACCCTCACCCATCCCTGGTGCGGAAAATGCATTGCGGAACTGGAGCTGCCGGAACATCTTCTGATTGCCCTGATTAAACGGAGAGATGAAAATCTGATTCCCCAGGGAAGTACCCGCATTTACACCGGAGACAGGGTTGTCATTTATAAGTAGCAGAATGATTCTGTTCCAGTTCTTTCAGTCTCTGATTGATTTTCCTGGCTTCTTTTCGGTTAAACAGATAGAAGCAGGCCCAGATTGCCATGAAAATACCGCAGGAAAATAAAAACTGCAGTACCGTATGGAGGACCCTGTCCGGATGAAAGGGAATCCAGCCCAAAGTAACCGCCACAGGGTAAAACACCCCCATTCCCACACAAAAATGTATGACTGTTTTCCAGAAAACAGAGGGTCGTTCGAACTGATAGACCACTGCTGTTCCGCCGCAGGCAAGGCCGATTATCATGGCACCGGCGGACTGCCTTGCAAAATCTTTACATATCATCATCCATATGCCTTCTCCGTCCCATAAAAAGCAAAACAGACACATCATCACAAAGAAGGTACAGCCCAGAGAAATTCCGGACAATATATATTTTATCACCAGTTTTACCGTATATTTCATTGCAGTCCCAGCCTTTCTTTGAAACTTTTGCGAAAACTTCTGGAAATATAATCTGTGACGCCGTTTTTCATAACCAGCTCCATGGTCCCGTTAAACCCTGCTTCCACATGGTTAATCTGATTGATATTGGCAATGGCCGATTTTGAAATACGCACAAAACGGACATCAAGCATGTTTTCCAGTTCATACAGAGGTTTATCCAGCACATATCTGTTTTTAATTTTATCATAACAGACAATTTCCCGGCCTTCCGTTCGTATCAATGAGATATCTTCCGGCCTGATAAAGTAAGTTTTCCTGTCTTTTGCTGCAATCAGAGCGGGAGAGTCCGTATGTTCTTTTTCCAGCATGGAAATAATTTTCCCGATTGTTTCAGTCATTCTATTGATATAAAGAACCGCACAGGGCTCTTTATACTCTTTACTGATTTTACATTCAACTTTCATAGATGCGGCTCCTTTCCTGATTATTATACCACAGGGGAACCTTTGCTGCCTGCATTTCAGACATGAAATTCTACCGCTTGCACATCGCGGGCTGCCGCTCCCGCCCCACCTGTTGTTTCTGTTCCCTCTCCGTTATAAAATGGCAGTAACATAAAAACAGGGAGGAATTACTATGACACAGGAACTGGTACAGGTGGAACGTCTGAATCTCACATACAAAAAGTTACATGCCCTTCAGGATATTTCCTTCTCCGTAAAATCCGGAGAGATTGTGGCCGTCATCGGACAAAACGGCTCCGGAAAGACTTCTGCGATGGAATGCATAGAGGGCCTGCGAAAACCGGACAGCGGACTGATTCGGGTGTTCGAAAAAGATCCCTGGCTCTGCCGCAGGGAGATATATAAGGAAATGGGCGTCCAGCTTCAGGAATCGGAATATCCTCTGAAAATCAGAACAGAGGAACTATGCCGGCTGTTTGCTTCTTTTTATGACAGGCCCGCTGACTGGAATTTACTGCTGACCCAGATGGGACTGAATGAAAAAAGAAAGCACCCGGTTCACAAACTGTCCGGCGGAGAGAGACAGCGGCTGTCCATCATCCTTTCCCTTATGGGACGTCCAAAACTTCTGGTGCTGGATGAATTAACTACAGGTCTTGACCCGGAGGTAAGGCAGAATATGTGGCTCAGCTTTGAAAATATCAGAAAAAGCGGCGTAGCTGTTCTTACGGTGTCCCATTATCTGGACGAGGTAGAAGCCCTTGCAGATAAAATCCTCTTTCTGGAAAAAGGAAAACAGCAGTTCTTCGGAACCCAGGGAGAATTCCGGGAATATGTGAAAAGGCGCCTTCCCCGGCATGAATGGGAAGAACCTGTCTCTCTGGAAAAACTTTATTTTATGATTGCACCGAAAACAACCGGTCTGACTATGGAGGGGATATTATGAAAGTATTTACCGTAATATGCAAAACAGAATTAAAATTGTTTCTGAGGGATTTTTTCAGCTTTTTCTTCGCTCTTGTGTTTCCTGTATTAATGCTTCTTCTGTTCGGAGGAATTTATGGAAACGCCCCTGTCTATGAGGGAACGGACACCGGCATGATGGACATCTCCGTACCGGCTTATGCTGTCATGGTAACAGGAGTTACCGGTCTGATGTCTCTGCCTCTGACCTTATCCGGTTACAGAGAGAAAAAAATCTACAAAAGATTTGACGCTACCCCCGCGGGAAAGAAAAGTATCATATCCGCACAGATATTCATCAGTTTTCTCATGACGCTGGCAGGGATTGCCATCCTGACAGCCGCCGGAATACTGCTTTATCAGATACAGATAAAAGGCAGTTTTCTCTCTGTTCTGACAGGGCTGCTGTTTTCCATAGCGGCCATGTTTTCCATGGGATTTCTTTTTACTGCTATTGGGTGGGACTTAAAAAGCACATCCCTGCTCTGTTATCTCTGCTATTTTATTATGTTGTTCCTGTCCGGTGCAACCATGCCGGATTTTATGTTCCCCGACACCATTAAAAAAATCTCTTCCTTTCTGCCCATGACGTATGCCGTTGATTTAATGCAGGGAGTTTTTGCCGGAGATAATCTCAGTCTGCACGGAAAGGAACTGAGCATTTTGGGAGCTGTTGCGGTAATATGCACGGCAATTGGAGCTGCTTTATACAGAAGAAGAGACTGGACAAAATAGCCAGTCTCTTCCACTCTCTGAATCCCTCAATAATGGGGCGCTCTCTGCACGAAAGCGCCCCGGTTTATTTATCCTGAAGGGATTTTTGTCTATTTTTTTGCAAATCTCACTTTAAACACATACCACAGTGCACCGGTGATACATACGGAAGAATAAGCGCCGCAGATGATACCTGCCATCAGCGGAAGGGCAAATTCCCGTATGGAGCTGACGCCCAGAATAAACAGCACGAATACCATAATAAAGGTGGTCAGAGAAGTATTGATACTTCTGGACAACGTCTGGGTAATACTCCGGTTGGCAATTTCCATCAGGCTGTCCGCATCCTTCTTCTTCGCTCCGCCCAGATTCTCGCGGATACGGTCGAAAATAACAATGGTGGCATTGATGGAATAGCCCACAATGGTCAGCATACATGCAATAAATGTATTTCCTACGGAGGTTCTTACAATGGCATAAAATGCAAGTACCACCAGCACGTCGTGCAGAAGGGCAATGACGGCGCTTCCTGCAAAACGGATATCTTTAAACCGGAACCAGATATAAATCAGCATGAATACCGTTGCAATTGCCACTGCCCAGATTGCGTCGGATTTCATCTCATTACTTACGGTAGAACTGATATTTTCCGCAATAATTCCGTCTTCGCTGACGCCGAACTGTTCAATCAGCGCCTGATTCAGGGATTCACGCTCTGCCAGTTCCAGAGAACGTGTCTTGATTACCACCTGGTTAGTACCTTCAATTTTCTGTGTCTGGACGTTGGGGTCTCCTGTAACATCTTCCACAACGGGAACAATCTTCTCATCAATTTCATTGATGGAATAATCTTCATTGAAAGTCACGGTGGTGGAAGTTCCGCCTACAAAATCCAGGCTGTAATTTAAAATATTTCCGTCTTTGGATTTATTGATTCCCATACCCACAGCTCCTGCCAGAATCAACAACCCTGATATGGCAAAAAACAGCACGCGTTTCCGCAGGAACCGGATGGTTTTGCGTTCTTTGGTTTCACCGTAAAATTTCGCATCCTGGACTCCAAGCGCATAGAAGCATTTCATCAGCCAGCGGGTGATAACCAGGGCCGTAAACATGGACAGTACAATACCGATGCCCAGTGTGTAGGCAAAGCCTTTGACGGAACCGGAACCGCGGGTTCCCAGTACCACTGCCGCAATCAATGTGGTAATGTTACCGTCCAGAATAGCGGAAAGGGCTTTGGCATATCCGATTTTAATAGCGGAATTTACGGTTTTTCCCGCTCCGATTTCCTCACGGATTCGGGCAAATATAATGACGTTGGCGTCCACCGCCATACCGATGGACAGAATAATACCTGCAATACCAGGCAATGTCAGGGTAATATCAAAAATCCACAGCGCCCATACGGTCAGCGCGGAATAGAGTACCAGAGCAATGCTGGCGGTAAATCCCGGCACGCGGTACATCACTATCATAAACAGCATAACCAGTATCAGACCGATTAATGCCGCTTTCAGACTGGTGGAAATAGCTTCTTCTCCCAGCTGTGCGCCTACCACCTTGGAATGGAGTTCTTCCAGTTCCAGAGAAAGGGAACCGATTCGGATGGTGGAGGCCAGCTCCTCCGCAGCCTCAAAACTTTCCATATGGTCAATCTGGGCTTTTCCGCCAGTGATTGCTTCATCTACTCCAGGTTCGCTGATAGTCTGTCCGTCGTAGACAATGGGCAGGGTTTTTCCCACATTGTCCGCGGTGGCTTTGGCAAATTTTTCAGCACCTTCGTCTGTCAGCGTCAGTTCCACCACGTACTGGCGGGCGCCCATATTATCATTGTAGGTACCTGCCTGGGCATTTTTAATGTCAGTTCCTGTCACAAGGGTTTCCCCTGCTTCATTCTGAAATTCCAGAGAGCCGGGCTTTCCGAGTTCTTCCAGAATTTCATTTGCATCGGAAACACCGGGAATTTCTATATTAATCCGGTTATTTCCTTCCTGATATACGGTGGATTCCGTACTGTAGGTTTCCACACGCTTCTGCAGCTTGTAGACAGTATCTTTCATATCTTCCGCCGATGGATTGTCCTCCACTGCCTGGTAAGTGATGCTGACGCCGCCTGCAAGGTCCAGTCCCAGCCTGATATTACGGTTCTCGCCTACGCCAACCGTTGAGATAATAGTTCCTGCATACCAGGTCATGGCCGCCATAACTGCCAGAATCAGAACCAGTATCCCCGTCGCTTTACTTTTCTTCATGACTTCTTCCTCTCTTAGATTCTCTTATTCTGCCGCCTCTGCTCTGTCTCTCCATTCAGCCGGTCTCTTCCGCAAGGGCCGCTTTTATCATAATTGCGCATTCAATCCGCTTTTTCTGCAGCTCGCAACCGATATCATAAGTATCTGTAATACTTCCGTGAAAATTCCAGGAATTGGCGGCACAGCCGCCGCTGCAGTAAAATCTGGCAAAACAGTTCCTGCATTTTTCCTTTGCATACACGTTACATCCTTTAAATTCTTTCTGTAACGAAAGATTTTTCACACCTTCCGTCACATTTCCCATGAGAAATGCTTCATTTCCCACAAACTGATGGCAGGGGTATAAATCCCCCCAGGGGGTCACTGCCAGATACTCCGTGCCGGAACCGCAGCCGGACAGACGTTTTGCCACGCAGGGCCCGCCCTCCAAATCTATCATAAAATGAAAGAACTGAAAACCTCTGTTTTCCTTTTTCCGTCTGATTAATTCCCTGGCCAGCCTGTCATATTCCTCAAACAGCCGGGGCAGGTCTCCTTCCTGCAGCGCATAGCTTTCTGTGGGCGCCGCCACCACAGGCTCCACGGAAATCTGCTGAAATCCCAAATCGGCCAGATGAAGCACGTCTTCGGAAAAATCCAGGTTATTATGGGTAAAGGTTCCTCTTACATAATATTTTTCCTGATTCCTGCTGTCTGCAAATTTCCGGAATTTTGGCACAATCAGATCGTAACTGCCCGTACCGTTCCGGAAAGGCCGCATTCTGTCGTTTACCTCTTTGCGCCCGTCAATACTCAGCACCACATTGGCCATTTCCCGGTTGGCAAATTCCATAATCTCATCATTCAGCAGCACCCCGTTGGTGGTCAGGGTAAACCGGAAATTCTTATTGTAAATCTTCTCCTGTTCCCTTCCGTATGATACCAGCTTTTTTACCACCTCAAAGTTCATCAGGGGCTCGCCGCCGAAAAAGTCCACTTCCAGGTTCCGGCGGTTCCCGGAATTCCGGATCAGAAAATCAAGGGCCGCTTTTCCCACTTCGTAAGACATGACCGCCCTTCTTCCGTGGTATTCCCCTTCTTCCGCAAAACAGTAGCGGCAGGCCAGATTGCAGTCGTGGGCAATGTGCAGGCACAGAGCTTTGACCACCGTGGGCCGCTCTTTAAACTGCTCCATATAATTCTCATATTCGTCTTCGGTAAACAGCTGCTGTTCTTCCGTCAGAGTTCTGACTTCCTCATACCCTTCGGCAATCTCAGCTTCGGGATACTTTTCCTTCAGTCTGGAAATTATCTCCTCTTTCGCAGAGGTTTCAAACAATGGGATAATGTCATAAACTATCTCGTCCACCACATGTACCGCACCGCTGTTTACATCCAGCACAATATTGTAACCGTTGTTTTTATACTGGTGAACCACTGCCAGTTCCTCTCTTTCCGTATGTAATCCCGGCGCCTCAGCCCATGGCCGTCAACGCACAAATGACCGCTCGTTGATTGCGAACGGTCCATGCTTACATTCTTATGCTCTTTGAGCGCCTGTTTCAGCCGCCCATCCCCAAAGGGGCACATGATTCTGCCGGAAATTATTTATGCTCACAGCTCTGGTTTCCTACGGTACAGCTTGTCTTGCACGCAGACTGGCAGGAGGTCTGGCATTCACCGCAGCCGCCTCTTTTTACTGTGTTCTGTAATCTCTTTGTATTTAATGTTTTTACATGTTTCATAAAAATACTTCCTTTCTGTTTTTAGAAATTTTCCGAGGGCAGATTTGACTTCTTTGGGCCCCTCCTCATGATAAATCCTCATGGCAAAGCCATCAGGGCTCCTCCCGGCTTTGCCGGGCCCCTCCTCATGGCAAAGTATATCACACTTTTTTTCAGATGAAAAGCATTTATTTTAAAAATTCCACGGAGGCCTTAAACTGGTCGCAGTCGATCTTCACATCAAAGGTGCCGCCCAGTGCGGCTGTATAAGTGTTTACAATGGCAAGGCCCAGTCCATTGCCTTCGGTGGTTCTGGACTCATCTCCTCTGGCAAACCGCTCCACAATCTGCTCTCTGGTAAAATTCATCTGATAACTGGAGGTATTGGTAATTTCAAACCGTACTTTCTGCCCGGTCTCTTCCGTGCTTCCTTCTTCTTTTACGTGGATGACTGAGGATTTCATAAAAATTCTGGTGTATTCCTGGGAATATTTCAATGCATTTTCCACAAGATTCTGAAAAATACGGTACATGTAGCTGCTGTCTGCTATAAAATCTGTGGGTTCTTCTGTCAGCATCACCACAAACTCTCTGCCGCTCTCTGCTATACGGTCTCCCATATCTGCCTGCACCTGCTCAATCAGACAGTTCATTTCCATCTGCTCCATATGAAGTTCCACATTTCCGCTGCTGGTTTTGGCCAGATCAAACAGACTGTCAATCATTTCCTTTAATTTCTGCGCTTTTCTGGAAAGGACTTCCAGATAATCAGCCACCACGTCGCTCAGTTCTTCTTTTTTCATCAGTTCCAGATAACCCACCATGGAGGTCAGAGGTGTTTTCAAATCATGGGACACATTAGAAATCAGATCCACTTTCATCTGTTCACTGCGTAATGCGGTTTCCAGGCTTATCTGATTAATCTGTTCCAGATTTTCCATATAGAGCTTCAGCTTTTTTTTCATATAGAAACTGATGACAAGGTTACTCACAATCCACTGAATCAGTACAGTTCCCACAGGAATATAAGCTGCACTCAGATTTCCGTACAGCCAGGTATGGTTCAGCCTGTAGTGAAAGTTTCCCATAGCCAGAAAAAAAAGCACCCCTGCGATAATTCCTGTCACAAGTTTCAGTTTCTGCTGTTTTCTCTCCCATTCCGGAAAAAACTGCTCTGACTGTACCTTCCAGTTCCTGTTGGTATATCGCAGCGCAAACTGAAAATTTCCTGCCACACCCGCTGCAAAACAGAGATTCATAATCAGGCCCCTGAAAAGGTTATCTTCCGTGGAGGCATATCGGTAAGACATCATATCTGCCAGCAGCAAAGTTCCTGCTGCCGTACCAAAAATCCCCGGAATCAGCAATACTTCATCTCTTTTCCGCATGTTCTGTATCAGCTTTTTCACCTTTTTCCATATCTCAGTATTTTTCCATTTTGTAGCCAATGCCCCACACCACCTTTACATATTTTGGATTCTTTGGATCAATTTCCAGTTTTTCACGGATATGGCGGATATGCACCATCACCGTGTTTTCCACAGTATAGCCGGCCACTTCTTTCCAGACTCTTTCATAAATTTTCTCTGCGGAAAACACCTGGCCCGGATGCTCCATCAGAAGTTCCAGAATTTTATATTCCGTGGCGGTCAGCCTGACCTCTGCTCCATCCACAACCGCTTTTTTACTTTTCCGATCCAGCACCAGACTGTCGTTTACAATCTGATCTTCCTGGGGTTTCGGCGTGCTGCCGCCCCAGGTATGGTAACGCCGGAGCTGGGCCGCCACTCTGGCTGTCAGTTCCGCCGGATTGTAAGGCTTGGCTATATAATCGTCTGCTCCCATCACAAGACCGGAAACCTTGTCGCTCTCCTCGGTTTTCGCCGACAGGATAATTACGGGAATCTTGTTGTTTTCTCTGATTTTCATCAGGGCTGACAGCCCGTTTAACCGGGGCATCATCACATCCAGCAGAATCAGATCCACCGTATGTTCCTTTAACAGTTCCAGAGCCTCCAGCCCGTCGTAGGCTTTCAGGATTCGGTAGCCCTCGTATTCCAGGAGCTTTCCCAGAGAAAACACAATCTCTTTGTTGTCATCTACCACCAGAATGGTCTGTTGTTCCATTTCTTCTTTCTCCCTGTATGTTAAATTGCTGTTTCACAGTACAGACATTATAATAATGATTTCCAAAATAAAACTCAATGAATTTCTTAAAAAAATCTTAATCCCATCTGATAAAATTCTGCGGCGGATGTAACATATTTCACATCCGCCGCAGTGCAATCATTCTCTGTATTCAGCTTGCCATCCCGCCAGCCATTCCCGAAGCGGTACACAGCACCAGGGTTGTGGCAAACCGGGATACATCCATATTGATTCCTTTCTGAAAGACCACAGAGCCCAGCACCAGAATCAGAAAATAGCCGGCTCCCATTGCCATGCCCCACAGAAAGCGCTTTCGCTTCATGACCTTTCCGCTCAGAAATCCGCCCGTAAATCCTGACAGTACATAAATCAGCACAATTCCAATGGATACAACGCTTTCACTGAGCTGCATTTTATAGAGCATGGCCGAGAGAATCAGCAGCATAATTCCCGTCACCATATACATAACCAGCAGAATTTTCAATATGGATAATACGGAAACATTCGGTTTATTTTCTCCTTTCCCCCTGGCCGGAGTTTTCCATAATTTCTTTTCCATCCCTTTTCCTCCCTCCTGTGGATGTCCCTTTGATTCTAAGACATTTTATTCGGGGCGGGCGGAAACTATTCCTGCAGAAGAAAGGGATTTCCAAATTTTTGTAACAGTTCAGCCATAGCCGGTTTCAGGGGGTGCAGGCTGAACTCTTATAAATTTTTCCTGAATTTTCCGGGAATTCCTTGCAAAATCCACCGGTATCCGGTATATTAATGTATTGAAAGGAGAGATGTACTTGGACTCAGGTGACGTCATACAATTAATTATCATTATTATCTTATTAATGTTATCTGCATTTTTTTCTTCTGCAGAAACAGCTCTGACCACTTCTAATAAAATCCGTCTCAGAAGCATGGCGGAAGAAGGCAACAAACGGGCGAAAAAGGTGCTGGAGATTACCGATGATTCCGGCAAAATGCTCAGTGCCATACTAATTGGAAACAACATTGTAAATCTGTCCTCCGCTTCTCTGGCCACCACCCTGGCCACAAAGATTTTCGGCAGTGCGGGCGCAGGAATTGCAACGGGTATTCTGACGGTACTGGTACTGATTTTCGGTGAAATTTCACCCAAGACCTTTGCCACCATTCATGCGGATAAAATTTCCCTGGCCTATGCAGGCACAATCAGCGGACTTATGAAACTGCTCACTCCTGTGATTTTTGTAATTAATAAACTGGCTCTTGGATTTTTAATCCTGCTGCGTGTGGACGCCTCAGGGGCTCAGAATACCATGACAGAAGACGAACTGCGCACCATTGTGGATGTAAGCCATGAAGAAGGAGTCATTGAAACAGAAGAACGGGAAATGATTAACAATGTATTTGATTTCAGAGACGCCCAGGCAAAAGAGGTTATGGTGCCCCGGATTGATATGACATTTGCCGATATCAACAGCACATATCAGGAACTGCTGGACATTTTCCGCGAAGATAAATTTACCCGTCTCCCTGTATTCGAAGACTCCACAGACAATGTGGTGGGTATTATCAATATGAAAGATTTGCTTCTCTATGAAGATAAGGAGCATTTTTCCATCCGCAATATTATGCGGAAGCCTTATTACACGTACGAGCACAAAAACACTGCGGAACTTCTGCTGGAAATGCGTAAATCCTCCATTAACATTGCCATTGTTCTGGATGAATACGGGGCAACTGCAGGATTAATCACACTGGAAGATCTGCTGGAAGAAATTGTGGGAGAAATCCGGGATGAGTACGATATGGATGAAGAAGACCCGGTACAGAAAATCAGCGAACTGGAATATATGATACAGGGTTCCCTGAATCTCAATGATCTGCATGATATACTGAATCTCGATTTAGTCTCCGACGATTATGACTCGGTAGGCGGTTACGTCATTGGCCTGCTGGACCATCTGCCCACGCCGGGCGAATCCATTACCACACCGGAAGGTCTGTTTTTCCGGGTGGAAGATATGGATAAGAACCGGATTAGCAAAATTTTCGTACGGCTTCCGGATCCTTCCGAAGAAGAATAAGGGGCTGTCGGAAAATGAAATTTACACACAATATATAGTTGTGAAACTCAGCAATTCACAGCTATATATTGTGGAAATTTGCCATTTCCCCACAACCCCTTCATAACCTGATTTCCACAGGTTCATCCAGCCGGATTTCATCTTCCGTAACCTGGCAGTCCCAGGCCAGAATCCCGACCCCTGATTTCCGTACCTGCCGCAACGTCTCGCCGAATGCAGGATGGGTTCTGTCATTGGGCTCAAAATATCGGATTCCCTTCATCTGAATTACAAACAGAATATAACTCTCATACCCTTCTCTGACCGCCCGTTCCAGCTCCAGCATATGTTTAATGCCCCGCTCTGTGGGAGCATCAGGAAACCTTGCAATTCCTTCTTCTTCCAGGGTAACGCCTTTTACTTCAATAAAAATTTTTCTTTTTTCATCCTGTCCTGCTTCCAGATAAAAATCTATTCTGGAACTGCCGTATCTGCACTCCGGCTTTATATAGGTAATGTCCGAAAAAGGGATGTTTTCTCTTTTCTGCCGCATATTTTGTCCCTGCTCCAGCCATTCCCCCACCGCCCTGTTAGGGGCCTGAGAATCCATGTTAATCAGGGTTTCCCCTTTCCTGACAGTAATCAGATCCCAGGCTGTTTTGCGGTTGGGATTATTGCTTTTCTCCAGCCATACTTCTGCGCCCGGAACCAGAAGTTCCTGACATCTTCCGGTATTTTTCACATGGCAGTTTTCCATCCGGCCATCCAGCTCCACCAGTGCCGCAAAGCGGTTGAGGCGCTTTTCAAAACGCCCTGGAACAATCTGTGTATACTTCATCTCATTCTCCCTTCCCGGTTCAGGCCTGCGGCGTATGCCGCAGGAAGAACGGTCTTCTATTTTCCGTCGCCGGGCTCCTGTATCTGCTTTTCATCAGGTATCCATTTTCTGAGAATCCGGTAAATATCTTTTAAATCAATGGGCTTTGCAATATGGTCGTTCATGCCTGCCTGTCTGGCCTTCAGCACATCGCTGGAAAATGCATTTGCTGTCATGGCCACAACGGGAATGGTTCTGGCGTCTCCCCGGTTCATCTGCCGGATGGCCCTGGTCATCTCATGGCCGTTCATTTCCGGCATCTGTACGTCACTCAGAATGATATCAAAGTAATTTTCCGGATTTTCCGCAAACTTTTCAATTCCTTCTTTGCCGTTCCAGGCAATCTCCAGCTCCGCTTCGGTGATTCCCAGCAGTTCCTGTGCAATCTCCATATTCAGTTCGTTATCCTCTACCAGAAGAATCCGGACTTTTCCTTTTTGAAACTGTACGGGTTTCCCGGAATCTTCCCCTGAAATTTCCGCGGCTTCCAGTTCTTCTATGATTTCATTCTGAAGGGGAAGACGTATGATAAAGGTACTTCCTTCTCCCGGAAAACTGATAATCTCTATGGTTCCGCCCATCATATTCACGATATTTTTCGTGATGGCCATTCCAAGACCGGTACCTTCAATTCCTCCCGTCTGATCTGTTTCTCCCCGCTCAAAGGGCACAAATATTTTTTCCTGCGTTTCTCTGGTCATTCCGATTCCGTTGTCCATACAGTAGAATTCATAAAAACGCCGGTCTCCTCTCCGGTTCTCCGTTTCCTCCACGCACAGGCCAATCTGGCCGCCCTCCGGTGTAAATTTGATGGCATTGCCCAGCACATTGGTCAGTATCTGCTGAATCCGCAGGCTGTCGGAAACCACCATTTCATGGGTAATGGACGCAATATCCAGCGTCATCTCCTGCTTTTTGGCCGCAGCCTGCACCTGCATGACTGCGCCTGCTTCCTGAAGCAGCGTTTTCAGATTAAATGCTTCTTCATTCAGTATTACCCGGCCGCTTTCAATTTTAGACATATCCAGCACATCATTAATCAGGCTCTTTAAGTGCATGGCGGACAGTTCAATCTTATGTATGCAGTCCTTTAACCGCTCCGGATTATCCAGATTCATTCTGGCAATGGTGGTCATTCCCACAATGGCATTCATGGGCGTCCGCATATCATGGCTCATGTTGGACAAAAACCTGCTCTTGGCCTTACTTGCATTTTTCACCTGCAGAAGGGATGTTTCCAGCATTTCCCGCTGATGGATTTCCCGCGTTTTATCGGTAATTACCACAATTCTGTAATTACCCGCTTCTCCGGTTCTGACATAAATATGGATGCCGAACTCTCTCTGCTCCCCGGTGTGGGGATTGGTAATCTTCCGCTGGAACTGGTAATCCTGGCTCTGCTTCATCTCCTCAACATCCACCTGGTTCTCCAGAAGCCACCCTTCAATCAGCCCCTGCTGCTGACGGATTTCCTCCGGGGAATACCCCATAATCCGTCCCGCATTGCTGCTGATATATTCCAGCTCTCCCGTGTCTTCGTTCTGCATAATGAAAATCTCATCTACCATATCTGTCATCCAGCTAAAGGTAGACTGGCGTTTCTTATACTCCCGGCTCCCCTTCCACCAGAATAAAATAATCACCACGCCATATACCAGAATTTTGCTTAACAGCGCCACCATGGAAATCCGGTAGCACTCTATCACATTGGTGCGGATAGCCAGACTCCAGCTGCTGTTGCGTATGGGAATACTCTTCACATACTGCAGCTTTCCCCGGTATAATTTCCAGTAAGATACTTTTTCCCGATTCTCCATGGCCTCTCTGATTTCTTCTCCGCTTTTGCTGACCCAGTTATTGAGCATAAAATTGTCTTCAAAGCTCTGGCCTCTGGCTTTTATATTGGCATGGGCTGCTGCAATAAATCCGCTGTCATACATGCAGAAATAAAATTTTCCGTCAATAGAATCTCCTTCAATAATATTCTGCATATAGTCAAAATAAACGGAAACCTCTACAGCCCCGTCCCATTCTCCGGTATCCTGAGCAAATACTGGCTGCCAGACAGTGAAAATCTGAATATTTTCCCCCTGCCTGGCCTGATAAATATCTGTCAGCACTTTTTCCTGGCCTTCCTTTAATTCCTGAAAAATGGCAGAACCGCTGATATCTGTGGTTTCCTCCCGATT
Source organism: uncultured Eubacterium sp. (assembly GCA_949959185.1). Lineage (GTDB taxonomy): Bacteria > Bacillota > Clostridia > Lachnospirales > Lachnospiraceae > Petralouisia. The sequence continues at coordinate 89,379 of CATLIX010000007.1, forward strand.
GGTGGAAGCATACCTTCCTTTTCCGTCCACAATTCCAATATCATAGAGCCCGTATACCTCCACAAAAGATTTCAGGCCCTTTACTTTGTCTTCCAGCGGTTCTTCTCCATTCTGCAGTTCGTCATTCTCTGCAATGGACCCTGCCAGATTCCATACATTATTCATATATTCGGCAATTTTGCTCTCTGTCAGCCCGATCTGATTGCTTACGCTTTCTTCCATAATGTCATAGGTGGAAATTGCAGTGACTGCAATATCAAACAAAGCCAGCAGCACGCACAGTACCTGTACCAGATGGTAAGCTGAATAAGGTATCTTCCTCTTTTTTCTGTGACTCTTCACTTCCGTTCCCCCTGCTTTCTTCCTTTATGATATAAAATCATATCATATTTCTCCGGTTTTTGCCATGGAAACTTACAGGGCGGCTCAAAACATCTCTGATTTGAAGCCGCCCTGCTGCCGCATTCTGATTATTTTAATTTCCAGATATCTTTGTCATACTCTGCAATGGTTCTGTCGGAGGAGAAGAATCCTGCCTTTGCCGTATTCACCAGCATTTTTCCGGCCCATGCAGTTCTGTTCTCATAATCTTTGTAAATTTCCTCTTTTTTAGCTGCATAATCTTTATAATCCAGAAGGGTCATAAACCAGTCTTTGTTCAGCAGCTCATTGTAAAGGCGCTCCAGATGTTCTCTGTGTCCCACCTTCATCATTTCCTCGCCTACAATAAAGTCCACTGCCTCTTTGATATCCTCATTTTCTTCGTAGAACTTCCGGGAAAC
>CATLIX010000008.1 GCA_949959185.1 uncultured Eubacterium sp.
ACACAGCCTGTCTTAAAGTTATAAATGCTGTTGATATTTCTTCTTGTGTCATCGCTGATACCAAGACAATATACAAGCGCTTTGTGGTATACGTCCTGATACCTGACCTCTTTCAATTTCTCGTAGTAGAATTTTTCATGTGCATCGCTGATAAAAATAATCGCTTTCTCTTTTTCTGCTCCTAACGCTGTATTTGCCATAATTAATCTCCTTAAATTTTTTAATATTATGAAGGATTTGAGAAAATGAGTTTTAAGGGATTACGATAATTGAGTAAACTTCGCCGAAGATTGTGAGTATCCAATTTACTCAACAAAGCTGTTGAGTAATACTCAATTTGAAGTGATTTTAGACGGTTTTTAACGGTAAAAGACGGTATTTCCATCTTGACCTTTTTTTGAATAGAAAAAGGCTCCGAATCCCTCATAATCACTTGAAAATGCGTGATTACAAGGCATTCGGAGCCTTATAATTTTTATACAGTTATTTCAAATGCAAACTTCGCTTACATGCCCATCTGCGCTGCAACTTCAGCTGCAAAATCTTCCTGTTTCTTCTCCAGGCCTTCGCCGGTCTCAAAACGTACAAATCTCTTAACGGAAACAGGTGAACCAACTTCTTTGGAAACCGCTTCCAGATATTTTCCTACGGTCTGTTTTCCGTCTTCTGCCTTTACATATACCTGGTCTACCAGACAGATTTCTTTCAGTTCTTTGTTGACACGTCCCTCTATCATACCATAAATGACTTTCTCCGGTTTCTGAGATTCTTTGGGATCATTCATAATCTGTGCGAGAAGAATCTCTTTCTCATGAGCAATATATTCTGCGCTGATTTCATCCCTGGAAACATATTTGGGAGAAAGTGCTGCTGTCTGCATTGCAAGATTTGTCAGTGCTTCTTTCACAGTGTCATTGACAACAGAAGTCTCTGCCTCAATAATAACGCCGATTCTTCCGCCGCCATGAACATAGGAAACCACACAGCCGTTTTCTGCGGTAACCTTCTCAAATCTGCGGATATTCAGGTTTTCCCCGATAACTGCAATCTTTTCCACCAGAGCGTCTTTTACGGTCTTACCGGAATCCTCATTCCATGCTTCTGCCATAAATGCATCCAGATCCGCCGCATCAGAATTTACTGCCTGAGTTGCAACCGATTCCACAAATGCTCTGAACGTATCATTTTTTGCTACGAAGTCTGTCTCAGAATTTACTTCCACAACTGCTGCGGTTTTATCATCTTTTACCACAACGGTACAGAGACCTTCCGCTGCAATTCTGCCGGCCTTTTTCTCAGCCTTTGCCTGTCCGTTTTTTCTTAAAAATTCTACTGCGGCATCCATATCACCGTCTGTCTCATTTAAAGCCTTTTTGCAGTCCATCATGCCTGCACCGGTCATTTCTCTTAACTCTTTTACCATTGCTGCTGTAATAGCCATTTTCGTTTCCTCCATATACAGGTCTGCAGGATACAGGACAGTATCCCGGTCTGTTTATCCACAATTGAGGACAGGCAATATTGTCTGTCCTCTGAAATATTTAAATCAATCTTCTTATTCTTCTGCTGCTTCTTCCAAAACTTCTTCTGTCTCTTCTTCAATTGTTCCCTGATTTGCTTCCACAACCGCATCTGCCATCTTGGAAACAATCAGCTTCACTGCACGGATTGCGTCGTCATTTCCTGGAATCACATAATCCAGTTCTTCCGGATCACAGTTTGTATCACAAATACCAATCAGCGGAATTCCCAGCGTATGAGCTTCCTGAACACAAATTCTTTCTTTCTTGGGGTCTACGATAAAGATTGCATCCGGAATACGTTTCATGTCTTTGATTCCACCAAGGTTCTTCTCTAATTTTTCCCATTCTTTCTTTAACGCAATAACTTCTTTTTTGGGAAGCACATCAAAGGTTCCATCTTCTGCCATAGTTTCGATTGCCTTTAATCTTGCAATCCGGCTCTGAATAGTCTTAAAGTTGGTAAGCATACCGCCCAGCCATCTCTCGTTCACATAGAACATGCCGCAGCGTTCTGCCTCAGCCTTAATGGCATCCTGTGCCTGCTTCTTGGTTCCCACAAACAGAATGGTACCGCCCTCAGCAGTAATACCTGACACTGCCTTATATGCCTCGTCCACTTTTCCTACAGATTTCTGCAAATCAATGATATAAATACCATTTCTCTCTGTGTAGATATAGGGAGCCATCTTAGGGTTCCATCTTCTTGTCTGATGTCCGAAATGAACACCTGCTTCTAATAACTGTTTCATTGAAATAACGCCCATTTTTTACCTCCATTTGGTTAGATTCTTCCATATGCTTCTTCCCCCAAAGCTACCGACAGGGCACCGGCTCTGGAATCCACATATGTGATTTTTATGCAGCCATCCGTTCGGAAGAACAGATGTTTCACACACAGTTGTCTGTTTTTCGGAGAAAACCATATGTGATCTTACAGATTATATCACAGGAAAAATTTACTTGCAAGTCCTATTGGGGTTTTCCCTGCAAAATTTCTATGATTTCATCTGCAGTAGCTCCGGCCGGAATCATATGGACCCCCACACGCAGCGAATCGTCAACACCTTTCTGTGTCATGTAAGTATTAAAGTCCTCTGCATTTGGAATCAGCCCTGCCTCAAACAGTTTCCGGCTGACTACATCGGAAAACTCTCCCTGTTTAATTTCAAATTCTACCATATTCTGCGTACCATCGGAAGCCTGTCCGTCTTCCGATGCAGAATTATTGTTATCAGACGTTCCTTCCTGCTTTTCATCTTCCGATTTCGCACTGTCAGATGTTCCGTCATCGTTTTTTTCTTCTTTTTTATCAGATGTTTCTTTCTCTTTTTCTTTACTTTCCTGAGTTTCAGGCGTTTTATTCTCTTCATTCTGCAGGGATTCTGTTTCCTTTTTTTCTGAAGATTTTCCGCCGGAATCTTCTTCCATAACCATTCCCAGAAGTCTGGCACGCTCTATGATTTCCGCGTCAGTCAGTTTTTCCTTTTTATTTCCTGACAGAGCAATTCCCATAATAATGGCAGTGCAGATTACTCCTACTCCCAGTCCTCGCAAATAATATTTTAATTTCATATATTATAAATCTTCCTCTCTGAATAAACCGATTACAAGTTTCACTTCACCTACGCCGAGCCCCAGCTCTTTTGCTATGTCTACGTCAGTTTTTCCTGCCCGGTACATATCCAGAATTCTCTGATTATGGTTCATATTTTCGTCTGACAGCTCTCCGGCAGGCTCTTCTGCCGGTTCTGTTCCCGGTATGTCAGGCAAATCCGGTTCTGCCGCACTCAAAACCGGAGCCTCTGCCGATTCCTGGACCCTGTTCAGAATATCATCGGAATGGGTAACCGTGTTCTGGATATTTTCCTGCAGTTCTTCCAGATTGATGGCAAGCTGTGCAAGATTTCCTGCATATTTCGTAAGCTCAGAATGTTTATCGTTCAGCATACTGTAGAGAAACATTACTTCGTTATGGGTTTTGTGAATGGACTCCAGCACAGTATCGGAATATTCCGTAATTGCACGCATTTTTTCATTGGTTTCCTTATCCAGCGCCCGCTCTACTACTTCCATGGATTTCTCAATGGAATGGTCGATTACCTGGTCCACCATGTTGTCCACCTTTACCTGGGCATCTGTCAGACTTCGCTCAAGAATGCGCCGCATTTCCTCCGTACTCAGCTCAGCGACTTTATCCAGATCCTGATTTGAGAGTTTTTCTGTAACAAAGAAACTTGCAACCATCATTACGACACCAATTACCAGTAAAACAATTTCTATTGTTGACATACCTGTACCCACCTATATTTTCATATCAAAACCACCTGTGGTTTTAACGCTTACCTTTCCGCTGTTTTTTTCCCCCGCCTTTTTCTTTTTATTCCGGCGGTCTTCATACTCATTGCTTCCCTTTTCACGGGCGTCAAATTTCTTTTTCGGATTGTCAGAATCATTGGCATGAGTTACCTGCTGCATGTGATGTGCCGTGTCCTTTGCAAACTGGGTCTGCACATTCTGCTGCTGTAACATGGACTTGTTGTCCTCATTCTGCTTCACCGTGCTTATATCCTGACTTCTCTGAACCACACCGCTGAATTCTACTGGCCGGATTGACATATTCCCACACTCCTTTTATAAAGTACGCACTACAATTTCACCATGCTCCTTGATAAATTTCGAGAACGTTCTTTCACTTTTAATGTTCATGCTTACCTCAGAAATATTTACAGACACACCCGGATAAATACTGCCTTTTACTTTTATCTTGGCATTGTGGGACATCTGAATCTGGTCGTGAAGTTCTTTCAGCTCTTTTCGCTGTGAATTCAAAAGCTGCTGCTTCTCCTTAAAGGATCTGGCGACTGTCTGGACCTGCTGAATCCGCTCCACGCTTAACTTTTCTTTCTTCTGCATTTTTTCATTAAAATTAACGAGAATGGGACGCATCTGTTCCAGTTCTTTACTGATTTGAATAATACTCTTCTGAAGCTCCCCATATCGTTCTTTTATTTCCGGGTCTACTCCTACTTCAATCTTAGTCTGCGTTCCCATGGTAGAACCGATGGTCTGAGCCTCCACCAGATTGCCGGCACGAATGACGCCTCCGTTTACAAAGCCTTTCTTGCCCCCTACACGGATATCGGTTCCTGCCGACACCTGACTGTGAAGAATTGAGCCCGTCTCCACATAGCCTCCGGAAATTACAGTGGCGTTCTCTATAAATTTTGTGATAATATTGTCACTGGCCTGAACTCTTCCTTTGCCCATGCCATGAATTCCGCGCTTTACAATTATCTGCCCGCCTGCAGACAGATAAGCAGCTTCCACTACGCCTTCAATCACAATATCGCCTTTGGCAGTCACGGAAAAACCACTTTTTACATTTCCCTTAATGGTAACATTACCGTCATAGACAATATTTCCTGTGGAAGTATCCACATCGGCCGGCACCTCAAATACATCTTCCACAAATACTTTGCCATTGACCAGACTGGCATGTCCCGTCACACCGGAGTAAATCTCCGTTTTATCTTCAGACAAGGTGATATTATTGCCGAATTCCAGCTTGAGGGTCTTTGCCTGCCTTGCCTGAATCTCACCGCCAAATACATCTTTTCCTGGCTTCCCCGGCACTTCAGGATGAAGTTTTGCCAGCACCTGTCCCTGCTCCACACGGCTGATGGTATTCAGTTCATGATAATTTACAGACCCGTCTTCATTCTTTTTGGGCTTCAGATTGTGGTTTGTATTAAAGAAATATTCAATTTTAGCATCCCTGCCATTTACCGGCGGGATCCCTTTTGCCATAATATAATTGGTACAGTAGCGGCGGTCTTTCAGAAAACGCTGAATCTCCTCCTGATTGAGCCCCACCGTAATATTATGAGCGGACAGATTCGCAACAATTTCTTCTGCCGACAGCAGCTTTCCATTATTGGAAGGAGGATAAAAACGGCAGAACACCAGCATTTTATCCAGGGAAATATTTACTTCCATATGCTCATTTTCATGAAGCCCGTTCCATGCACCTGCATAAATTTCCTGTACGCCATCCGTAAGGCTCAGAATACGATTCAGTTCTTTTGCATCAAACATGCCGTAACCTTTGCTTTCCAGATATGCTACTACCTCTTTGTATTCCGGGATTTTCCCTCCTTCTTCCGGCGGAAATACCTGAAGGAATACTCCCACATCTCTTACATCTAATTTGAAATACCCATTTTTGCTCTCCATAGCATCAACCACCTAATCCGTTAATATGTTCATGTAGGGTCCCATTGTTTTTTTCATCTTCATCAATGCTTTTGTATGAAGCTGTGATATCCGGGATTCCGACACCTCCAATACGTTGCTTATTTCCTTTAAAGTTAAATCCTCATAATAATATAAGGTAATTACTTTGCGTTCTTTTTCCGTGAGAACCTCCAGAGACTGTTCCAGAACTTTTTTCAGTTCATCCTCCGCAACAGCATCTTCCGGCTGAATAAAATGGGAATTGCCTCTTGCGTCCATGGCAGGCTCCATTCCCTGTTCCAGATATTCATTCAGAGAAACCATATTTGTAACTTTAAGCTGGGACTGCCAGTTCAGCAGTTCTTCTCCGCTCAATTTCAGTTCTTCGGCAATCTCCTCGTCCAGTGCATTCCTGCCGGTTCTTGTCTCTATCTTTTTGACAGCTTCATCAATTTTCTTCTGTTTCTGCCGTACCGTTCTGGGAATCCAGTCCATTTTCCGTATCTGATCCAGAATGGAACCTCTGATTCTCAGACTGGCGTATGTCTCAAATTTTACATCTTTCTTTATATCAAATTTATCAATGGCGTCAATCAGGCCAAAAATTCCATACCCTACCAGATCGTCATATTCCACATTGTATCCCAGATACATACTCAGGCGCCCCGCCACTATCTTAACCAGCGGTGCATATTCCACAATAATCTGTTCTCTCAGTTCTGCCGCGGGCTTTTTTAAAAATTCTGCCCACAATCGTTCTCTTTCTGCCGCGTTCATCCAAAGCCCCCAAGACTGCAGGTAACGCCTTTACAGGCTTTCCTGCGTGATCAAATACAACAAGTTTCCAAACTGTGCGTCTATTGTATTTCTTCTTCCTCTGCGGAATCTTCCTGAGTTTCCGAATCCTCTGCTTCTTCCGGATTCTCTGACTCTTCTTCCTCCGCTGCCTCTTCCGTGGCTTCTTCTGCTTCTTCCCTGAAGTTTCTGTCCAACACCAGTTTTGCAATACATCCAAGGATATAAAAGGATACTAAAACGATAATCCATATTTTTACAAACTGTCCCATTTCCATCTGTTCCATAAAGCCGATAATACAAGTTACGAGTCCGGCTATCAAGGTAATAATTATTGGTACCTGTTTCGTTTTCATATCCTGTCACCCTTTAAATAATCTTTAATGTTTTACCCACTGCCTTAATATAAAATTCCCCGGTTGCCGGATATAATTCAACGGTCCGGCCATAATTCAACCCGGTATCTTCTGCCAGCAGCGGAATCCCAAGCTGTTTCAGCTTCGCCTTTGAAGCCTGGGCATTGCGCTCCCCCACATTACCAATAGTGGAAAGGCCGCTTACCTGGAACATCTTTGCCCCGCCTGCGATTTTTGCGACCAGGCGCCGCTTATTGGCTCCTGCCGCAACCATACGCTTAATCAGTTCCTCTATTCCTGTATCTGCAAATTTGGCAATATTTGCATTATTCCTCATCTGTGTACTGTCAGGAAGCATAATATGTGCCAGTCCCCCAAGTTTTAAAACCGGATCATAGACTGCAATTCCAATACATGATCCCAGTCCCAGAGTGGTAATCATATCCGGTGCCTTGCAAATATTCAAATCTGCCATTCCAACTTTAATTGTAGCCATAACTCCTTGCTCCTTTTACAGTGCAATCCCCAATGAAGTTAAAATTTTATCATAGGAATCTACATCTGGCATTAAAATAAAAAATCCCTGTATTTTTACATCGTCTCCAAACTCCGTCTGTATCAGAAGTGCATTATCCCCATACTGTCCAAACTGAATGGCAGGCACGCTTAAGATAGCCGCTGCCATATCAATGGCAAGATATGGGACGGAAGATGTGATTACCATATTTGTCATCGTAGACAAAGCTGATAAATAGGAGCCGGATATAATATTTCCTATTTCTTTGATTGCGGACAGATCCATCTCATTGAATTCTTCCGCATAATCATCCGGTCTTCCCATCAGATGATTTACCAGATAACGGGCAGATTCCATTTTCAGCAGAAACATCATGCTTCCGCCGATATCGCTTTCCACTTCCAGATAAATGCCCACCACTGTTTCTTCCTCCGCAGAAATCGCGGTGGGAAGTTCCTGAAAAGTCAGAAATTCCACTTTGGGAACTTCCATATTTACTTTCAGGTTCAGCATATTTGAAATTGCGGTGGTAGCGTTGCCTGCACCAATATTGCCGATTTCTTTCAGCACGTCAAAATACATTTCATTTACCTGATCCAAACTAAATTTAGCCATGACCGCTGTTCTCCATTTCTCCTTAATTACGAACAGGCTGCTGCCAGAATACGGGTTTGCTGCAACAGCCTCTTTCCATCCAACTATACATTTTCTGATTCATCAATGATGCTGTTGGTATCAAACAGGGAAATCAGTTCCTCTCCGTGCTTTCCAACACCATTGATAAAGTTGCTTTTGCTGTTTCTGGCATCATAAGCTACTTTGTCAATTTCATCCGGACCAAGGGTTACCACTTCTTTCACTTCATCTACAATAAGTCCAAGCACTCCGTGCTCTTCCAGCTTCAGAATAATGATTCTGGTAACATCCGTAAATACATCCGGCTCCAGATCCATCCTGGTACGAATGCTCATTACCGGTACAATTTCCCCGCGCAGATTGATAATTCCCTTAAAATAGGTCTGTGCTTTCGGCACTCTGGTAATCTTCTGCATACGGACAATATTATCTACATAACTGATATCTATTCCATACTGTTCACTGCCGATTTTCACTACGATAAACTGTTTTTTGCCGTCTTCTACCACAGAAATATTATTCGCCATATCAACACCCCCTAAAATAATGTATTAACATCCAGGATCAACGCCACTTCACCATCACCAAGCACAGTTGCGCCGCTGATAATCTTGGTACTGTTGTTAATGTATTTGCCCAGGGATTTGATAACGATTTCCTGCTGGCCGTTCAGCTCATCCACAATAAGTCCTGCAAATTTATCGCCTTTCCGGACAATAATTACGGTAAGGCTTTCCCGTTCTTCATCATCCGGCTCGCAATCCAGCAGCTGATCCAGACGAATCAGAGGGATTACCATGCCGCGAATATGTATCACTTCTTTTGCCTGAACAAACTTGATTTCATCTGCCATAATTTCTTCGATAGTCTCAATAGAGCCCAGGGAAATGGCATATTTTTCATTTCTCACTTCCACCATCAGAGCCTGGATAATTGCCAGAGTCAGCGGAAGGCGTACGGTAAATTTGGAGCCTTCTCCCAGAATACTCTTCACTTCCACATCGCCGCCCAATGCTTCAATGTTGGACTTTACCACATCCAGACCCACGCCCCGGCCGGACACGTCGGAAATCTGTTTTGCCATAGAGAAACTGGGCATAAACAGGAAATCTATAATTTCTTTCTGACTCAGGGCCGCTCCCTGTTCCGGTGTAATCAGGCCCCGTTCAATGGCTTTGTTCTTAACACTTTCCGTATCAATACCGTTACCGTCGTCGCTTACTTCAATAATTACGTTATTTCCTTCCTGGAAAGCATTCAGATGAATGGAACCGCTCTCCGGTTTTCCTCTCTTTTTACGGAGCTCCGCACTCTCCAGACCATGATCTGCCGAATTACGCAAAAGATGCTGCAGAGGATCTCCAATCTGGTCCACTACGGTACGGTCCAGTTCCGTATCTTCACCGGTCATATACAGTTCCATCTTCTTGTCCAGTTTTTTGGACAGATCCCGAATCATACGGGGGAATTTCTGAACAACGCTTTCAATGGGCACCATACGCACCTTCATGACAGATTCATGAAGTCCTGTGGTAATCCGCTCCAGATATTCAATCTGTTCATGGAATGCCTGGGAATTTGACCCTCCCATGCCTCCGTCAGAAGTAGATCCTATAGATACCAGGGAATTCTTGGCAATAATCAGTTCGCTGACCTGATTCATCAATGCGTCCAGTTTCTCAATATCCACGCGGACCGTACGGTTGGTTACAGGCTTGCCGCCATTCTGTTTCTTGCCTGACTGGGCCTGAGCCTGTGGTTTGGCCTGTGCAGGAGCTGCTGCCGGTACCTGCGCACTTTCCGCATTTCTGGCATTTTCCGCTTCTTTGGCCGCTGCGGCTTCTGCTTCTTCCTTTTTGGCTGCCGCGGCTGTCAGTTCCCGATAAGCCACCTGCTCACCGATTACTTCCTCAATTTCAGAGACAGCCTTTGACACTTCTTTTATTTTATCCAGTTCTGCCTCGCTGGCAAGATAAAAACTGAAATCAAATCCGAATTTTTCATCTTCAATATCCTGAGAAGTGGGGTTATATGCAATAATATTTCCGAAATCCTCCACTGCTTTGAACACCAGAAAAGCTCTTGCCGCCTTCAGCAGACATTCTTCCTGAATATATACCGTAAGGCCGTACAGTTTCATGCCCTTTTCTTCTGATACACGGAGTTCCTCTTTCTCTTTTTCGGAAAATTCCATGTCCATGTATTTTTTCTGAAAACGGTCGCCGGAAGCTGCTTCCTTCGGCTTTTCTTCCGTTTTTTCTTCTTTTGCAGGCGCCGCTCCGGTTCCTGCTGCCAGAATGTCATTCAGTTCCTGAATAATGGCCTCATTATCGTCTGTGCCCTCTTCCGAGCTCTCTTTTACATTCTCCAGATACGCGTCAATGGCATCCAGACACTGGAACAATACGTCCACCAGACCGCTGGTTACGTTCATATTGCCGCTGCGGACTTCCTGAAAAACATTCTCCATATCATGGGTCAGACGCTGCATACGTTTAAAGCCCATGGTACCTGCCATTCCTTTCAGAGAATGAGCCGCACGGAAAATCTCATTAATGGTATCCATGTTCTCCGGGTCTTTTTCAAGACTCATAATACAATCTGACAGGTTCTGCAGATGTCCGTTTGTTTCATCAATAAAAATTTCAAGGTATTGGCTTACATCCATACTACTGTACCCCCACATTCTTTATTATCGTTTGTGCAACTTCTGTCAAGGGAACTACTTCATCTACAGCACCGGCCTCTGCAATTGCCTTGGGCATTCCATATACCACGCAGGACTGAGCGTCCTGGGCAATGACATGAATATTTTTTTTCTGTTTCAGGGAAAGGATTCCTCCGGTTCCGTCCGCCCCCATACCGGTAAGCACCACGCATACAATTTCATCGTATCCGCTTGTACGCAGAGACTCATAAGTCACATTTGCGCAGGGACGCAGTCCGCCGATGGGCGGCTGATCGTTCAGACGGACCACATGGGAGCCATCAGGCTTCTTCTGAACCTCCATATGCTTTCCGCCGGGTGCCACATAAACGCACCCTTTCTCCAGAACGTCTCCCTCTTTTGCTTCCTTTACCTCAATTTTGCTGACGTCATTCAGACGTTCCGCCATGGATCTGGTAAATCCTACGGGCATGTGCTGCACCAGCACCATGGGAGCATCCATATTTTCCGGCAGATAGGGGATTACACTCTGCAGTGCCTTGGGCCCTCCGGTAGAACATGCCAGAGCCACCAGTTTATTTCTGCCTCTTCCAACCGGTTTTTTGGGAATCTGTACGGTTTTCACCGGCGCCGGCTTCTCCTCCGGCCTGGAAGATACTCCGAGAGCGTTTCTTGCGTTATCCGATCTGATAACTGCTTTCAGAACCCTCAGCAGACTTCCTTTAAACTCTTCTCCCTTTGCTTCAATAATATTACACGGTTTGGTGACAAAATCAATGGCCCCCAGTTCCATGGCGCGAATGGTCACGTCCGCATCCTTAACGGTCAGAGTGCTTACCATAATAACGGTAGCATTAATTTTGTCCTGCTGTAGTTTCTCCAGTAATTCCAGACCATCCATCCGGGGCATATTCACATCCAGAATCACAGCGTCATAGCCGGTAGTTTTCAGTCTTTCATATGCCTCCAGGCCATCTCTACAGACATCCGTTGCCTGAAATGTACTTTCTGTGTTAATTATATCACAGATAAGCCTTCTCATAAGTGCAGAATCATCAACCACTAAAATATTTTTTTTCATAACATCATCCTTTTTGTCTGCTTTTACGTTCCTGCTCAAAAATATATTTAATAATCTTTTCCCGCTCTTTTTGATCCCGCATCAGAAAATTGATGCGGTATTCGTATTTCTTCTCTTTATCTCCGGATTCAATTTCCTGGCAAAGCAGGACTTTTCCGACGATTTCCAGAAGATAATTCATACTTTCATTTTCCAGCCGAAGAGAAAGGACCAGATAATCTCCTTTCGTTCCCGGCATATTTGCCACAAATCTCAGACCGCCCCCGCTGATATCCACTGCAATGGCTTCCCGCGCCAGATCTTCCGGATAGTTTAATCTATGATGCTCTTTTAATTTCGTGATATCTTCTATTTCAGCTTCCTCATCGGTAATCATCATGTACTGCATATCCATCACGCATTCGAAACGGTAATACTCCCGTCTCTGGAACTTTTCCAGAGGGCTTCTGGGTTCTATCAGCAGCAGATAGAGATTTTCCCGGATATAACGGTTCTTAATATGGGCCACACAGCGATACAGGCCTCCTCTGGCATAGAAGCGAAATTCCAGCCTGACGCCGCCGGGGGGAGCCTGCGTCTTCCCCTCTTTCGTAGGGACCAGCACTTCAAAAAAACCATCGTCCCGTATATTTTCCACAATACTGTAATATACAGGAGGCTGTTCTCCCAGCTTCTTTCCCTGTTCTACCTGCTGCAGAATCCGAATCTCAACTTTGTCTCCCGGTCTGACTATATTAGAATTCATGATGCACCTCTGACTTAACTTTTTTATGCCTGGCCTTTTCTGTAAATAAAACGTGAAAAGAGCTGCATAATTCCTCTTTTTTCACGAATCGGGGCTGTGGTTCCCTCCAGAAGATTGCCGGTCAGGACTTCAAATGCTCTGCTGGATTTTGCATCCGGATAGAGAATACTCACCGGCTGCTGCTGACGGACCGCCTTTTCCATGGCATTGTCCTGGGGAATCATACCCAGATATTCCAGATTTCCCTGTAAAAACTGCCCTACCACTGCATTCAGCTTTTCGTAAATTCCCGTTCCCTCTTCTTCTGTAACTACCCGGTTGGAAATAACCTTTATTTTTGTCTGAGCCTGGCGAAATTCAGGGTTGCGGTGCAAAGCCTTCAGCAGAGAATAGGCATCCGTCAGGGAACTGGGCTCGGAAGTGGCAAGAAGCAAAATTTCCGGACTGGCCATAACAAATTCCAGTACATGGTCCGAAATGCCGGCCCCGGTATCTATCAGTACAATATCTGCAAGTTCATCCAGTTCCGACAGATTCCGCACCAGAAATTTCAACTGGTCTTTGGACAGGTTATTCACACCGGTTATACCGGAACCTCCTGATATAAAACCGATATCCAGAGGTCCGGGAGTAATGATTTCCTGTATGGTCTTTCCCCGGTAAATCAAATCACTTAAATTATATTTGGGAATGGCTCCGAACATGATTTCCACATTTGCAAGCCCCAGATCCGCATCAAAGATAATCACTTTCTTTCCCTGTTTCTGCATCTGGACTGCCAGATTTACTGCCACGTTCGATTTCCCTACCCCGCCTTTTCCGCTGGTTACTGTAAAAATGCGGGCTTTGCGGGTGGACTGCTGATTCTTTTTTACAATATTTCTTAACTGCTCCGCCTGGTCCATGTCATTTTCCTCCAAGCAGAAGTTTTACAATTTTCTGCGTATTAAAAACTTCAATATCCTCCGGAACATTCTGTCCGTACGTGGAGTAGGATAAATCTGCTCCCGTATACAGTTTCATATTCAGAATATTTCCGAGACAACTTGTTTCATCCAGTTTGGTAAAAATTAATTTAAAATGAAAATTTTCCTTATAGACGTCCGCTATATCAAGCAAATCCCTGTATTTGGTGGTAGCGCTCAGTACCAGATACGTTTCTTTCTGATATTCCCCCGGTATTCTGTCAATCAGATGCCTTGTTTCATTCCGCTGGTCCGCATTCTTATGGGAAAACCCTGCGGTATCCACAAGCACCAGGTCATATTCCTCGGAATTTCTCAGTTTCTCATTCAGCTCCTCGGAAGAATACACGATATCCAGCGGAGTATCCAGAATATTTGCATAAGTACGAAGCTGCTCTGCCGCCGCGATTCGATAGGTATCTGCTGTGAGCAGGGCTACTTTCTTTCCCTTTTCCATTTTAAACCGCGACGCTATCTTGGCAATGGTAGTGGTTTTTCCCACTCCCGTAGGACCGATAAAAAATACTACTTTCGGTTTCCGGCCGGACAGTTCAATGGGCTGAGGCTGTCCGAACTTCAGAATCATTTTCTGATAAATACTGGACAGGATCAAATCCACACTGGCCCCGCCCTTCATCACTTTTTCCACTTCATCCATAATCTGATTTACATATTTCTCATCTACTTCATTATCCAGCAGAATACTGTAAATCATTTTGATAAACTTAAAATTCTCATCCACCGGAGCTTCTTTGGGAAGTTCTTTTTCCGGCTCCGGCTGAGGCGCCAGCTTTTTCTCCAGAAGAGACTGCAGACTTTCCAGCTTCTCTTCCAGATTGTTCTCCATGGCACTGTCCTTTCTCTTCTCTTCCGCCTCCTGAGCACCCATGGAAGAAGCCCAGGTATTTTCCACTTTTGCAAATACTTCCTTTAATGGTTCCGGCTTCGGTATGGAAATTGGCTCGTCTGCCGCAATATTGATATTACCGGGAGGGGAAGCCGGCACAGAACCGGAAGTCCCCGGAACCAGGGGCGGCGTCTGGGTCATGGGCATTCCTGACGGCACAGCAGATACAGAAGATATGGGCGACACCGGAGATGCGGGCATAGACGGTGTTACCGAAGGCATGTGCGCCGGAATTCTGGCTCCTGCCTGCTGATCCTCCTCTATGGCTGCCGTCACTTCATACAAGGGAGTCTTGAAAGAACGCAGAAACCCTTTTGGCTTTATCTCTTTCACATTCATAATCACTGTCTGAGGTCCAAACTCCTCTCTTGCCCTGGCAGTGGCTTCTTCTTCTGTTCTCCCCTGAAATTTCTTTATCGTCATGAAAGGCTCACCATCCCTACTGATTGTAATTCTATATTAGATTCCACTTCATTATAGGAAACTACAATTAAATCCCTGAAGTAATCTTCTGTCAGTTTCTTAAAATACATACGCACAATGGGCGATGTTATGATAATTGCATTCTTCCCAAGATTCTCCAGCTTGGCTGTCTCTGTTTCCACAGAGGCCATAATGGCTTTTGTCTTTTCCGGGTCCAGGGTCAGATATGCCCCCTGTTCCGTCTGCTTTACCGCACCCATAATTTCCTGTTCCAGAGCGGGATCCAGCGTTATCACACTGGTCACTTCGTTGGCAGGGAAATATTTGCTGGAAATTGCCCGCTTCAGACTTTGCCTTGCATATTCTGTCAGTACGTCCGTATCACGGGTTGTGGCCGCATGATCTGCCATGGTTTCAAAAATGGTAAGCAAATCCCGGATGGAAATACCTTCCCGCAGCAGGTTCTGAAGCACTTTCTGAATCTCGCCCACGCCCAGCAGCTTGGGTATCAGCTCGTCCACAAGAGTCGGATTGGTTTCCTTAATATTATTGACAAGATTCTGTACATCCTGTCTGGACAGCAGCTCATCAATATGCATCCTGATTACTTCCGTCAGATGGGTTGCAATGATAGAAGGCGGATCCACCACTGTATAGCCCAGGCTCTCGGCCCGTTCTCTCTGACTCTCCGTAATCCACAGAGCCGGCAGATGGAAAGAAGGTTCAAAAGTAGGAATACCGGAAATTTCTTCTTCCACAAATCCCGGATTCATGGCCATATAATGGTCAAACAGGATTTCTCCCTCCGTAACCTGAATTCCCTTAATTTTAATAATGTACTGATTGGGATTTAACTGGATATTATCTCTGAGGCGGATAATCGGTACAACGGTGCCAAGCTCCAGAGCAATCTGCCTTCGAATCATAACCACACGATCCAGCAGGTCGCCTCCCTGATTCACATCAGCCAGCGGTATGATACCATATCCGAATTCCAGCTCGATGGGATCCACCTGGAGAAGGGATACCACATTTTCCGGCCGGCGTATTTCCTCCGCCTGTTCTTCCGCCATATCCACTTCTTCTTCGATGGCTTCCATCCCAAGGCTGGCATCCATATTTCTGGCTGCAACCAGAAAAGCAATTCCAAAGGGAATAAACAGTCTCCAGTCCAGAGGCGTTACAATGCCAAGGAAAATCAGTACCGCGCCTACAATATACAATACTTTTGGAATTCCAAATAACTGATGAATCAGCGTATCTCCGAAATCTGCTTCCTTGGAAGCCTTGGTAACCAGAATACCGGTTGCCAGAGAAATCAGAAGGGAAGGAATCTGGCTGACCAGACCGTCACCGATGGTAAGGATTCCATATTCATTCAGGGCGTCGCCGATTGTCATACCCTGACGGAGCATCCCCATGGCAATTCCGCCCACCAGGTTAATCAGGGTAATGAGAATACCTACATTCGCATCTCCCTTTACATACTTGGTCGCACCATCCATAGCTCCGAAAAAGCTGGACTCCTGCTGAATTTTATTTCTTCGTTCTATCGCCTGTTTGTCACTGATGGCACCTGTATTCAAATCCGCATCAATGGCCATCTGCTTACCAGGCATGGCGTCCAGAGTAAATCTGGCTGTTACTTCTGATACACGTTCCGAACCCTTGTTGATAACAATCAACTGAATTAAAATCATAACCACAAAGATAATGGCGCCGATAATGAAATCGCTTCCACCTACGAACTGGCCGAAGGTACGCACAACATTACCCGGATCCCCTGTGGTTAAAATCAGACGTGTGGAAGAAACGTTCAGCGAAATACGAAAAAGGGTCGTGAACAAAAGGAGGGTTGGAAAAAAGGACATATCCAGCACTTCTTTTACAAACAGGGCATTCATCAATATTACCAATGCTATGGATATATTAAATGCCAGCATGATATCCAATAGAATCGAGGGAATCGGCACAATAAAGAATATGATTGCAACCAGCAGGTACAGTGCAACCCCCATATCAGCTTTTTTCATGCTGTTTTCTCCTTTCGTCTCATCTGTCTCATTTATCTATTCTCCCTCAGGCTGTAAACAAAGGCCAGTACCTCCGCTACTGCCTGATACAATTCCGGCGGAACTTCTTCGCCAACATCCACATTGGCATAAAGCATCCTTGCCAGCGGTTTGTTTTCCACAATTTCTATCTGATGTTCCCTGGCCGCTTCCTTAATCTTCATGGCCAGATAATCCTCACCCTTTGCCACTACGACAGGAGCGGAATACTGACTGGCATCATACCGGATTGCCACCGCGTAATGGGTGGGGTTGGTAATTACCACGTCTGCATTGGGAAGATTCTGCATCATACGCCGCTGAGAGGCCTCCCTCATCCTGGAACGCTGCTTTCCCTTGATTTCCGGATTTCCCTCGGTATTTTTATATTCATCTTTTACTTCCTGCTTGGTCATTTTCATGTCTTCTTTGAATTTATGCTTCTGATAAATCCAGTCGGCAATTCCTACCAGCAGATACACCAGACTGATTTTCAGCCCGGCATCAATCACAATGGTTCCCACCAGCAGAATCACCTGCATCAGCGGAATATCATACAGCAGAAACAGTTCATCCTGATGGTCTTTGATGGCCGAATAAGCCACATAGGCAATCAAACTTACCTTTACAACAGACTTCAACAGCTCAAACAGAGAATCTTTGGAAATAATCCGCTTAAAACCATTGAGGGGATTTAATTTGTTAAATTTGGGATGCATGGGCTTCGTAGTCACCTTCCATCCCACCTGAAAAATATTGCTGACAAGTGCAACAGCAAATCCTATGGCAAATACAGGTCCGAGGACTTTCATAATTGTCAGAATCGTATTGTTGATAATCACAGCAGCGGCATGAGCTGACAGACCGCCCACACTGTCGTCAATCACATCCGGTATCTTATTATAATACACAGAAAAATTGCGAAATAAACTTTCGCCAATAGAGGAAATAAATACTTTCAGCATTAAAAATAATGCAATCAGGCTTAAGGCGCTGTTCAGCTCCTGGCTTTTGGCCACCTGGCCTTCATTTCTGGCATCCTGCAGTTTCTTGGCTGTGGCGGGCTCTGTCTTTTCCCCGCCATTTCCGTCTTTTGCAAACCACTGGAGGTCATATTCCATCAAAAAACAGAATTCTTCTCTCACGCTAATACATTCCTTCAACTACAGAAACAATCATTCTTTTCATTTCCCTGAAGATAAAATTTGAAATATCAGGCAGCAGTATAATTGTTACAAACAAAATGGAAAACCCAACCAAAACCTTTAACTGCATTCCCACCGCAAACATGTTCATCTGAGGCGCTACCTTTGCCATAACTCCCAGAATACAGTTCAGAATCATACTGGTGGCGAAAATGGGAAGTACAATACGGAATCCGATTACCATTAAATCTGCAATATACATGGTCATGGTGCCCATCAGATGTTCCCAGTCAAAAACACTTCCGTTAATGGGAATCAACTGGTAAGTATCAATCAGAGCCCGGAGAATATAGTGATGCATATCCGTAATCACCAGAAGCAGCATAATAAAATAATTGTACATGGTTCCGGTCAGACCGGACTGTGTACGGGTAGTAGGGTCATAAATATTCGCCATTGCAAGGCCGATTTCCATATCAATAATTTTACCGGAAAATACAATAATGGAATTACAAATATTTGCTGCAAATCCAATAAGCAATCCTGTAATTCCTTCCCGCAGAACGATGATGGCGAATTCGATTGTTCCGGCATATTCCAAAGATTCTTTCGGCAGTATCACCTGATATAAAATCAATGCCACAAACACCGACAGCCCGATTTTCACCCGGCCCGGACTATTATTCATGCCAAAAAACGGAGCAACAAAGGTAAATGATGCAACCCTTACCAATATCATCAGAAAATATTCAAATGTATATACTGTAAACTCATAGTTTATCATACTGTCTCAACCTAACGCAGATACAGACCGAAATTATTCCATAATTCCGTCATAAAGCCTGTCAGATTCTCCAACATCCACCCGCCTAACAGCATCATTCCCAAAAAGACAGCGATAATCTTGGGTACAAAGGTCAGAGTCTGCTCCTGAATGGAAGTCACCGTCTGGAAAATACTGATAATCAGACCGACAATCAGGGAAATCAGCAGCAACGGTGCAGATACTTTGATAATCAAAAACAATGCTTCTCTGGCAATGTCCAGCACCTGTCCTTCTGTAATCATATGTTTTCACCTCTACACTTCGCAACCACTTGCTTCCACAAGTGGTTGTACTCAATAAAATGTCTTTACAAGATTTCCGATTACCAGATCCCATCCATCTGCCAGAACAAACAGCAGTATTTTGAAGGGCATGGAAATCGTAGTAGGAGGCAGCATCATCATACCCATGGACATCAGCACGGAAGCCACTACCATATCAATCACAATAAACGGTATATAAATCAGGAAACCAATAATAAATGCTGTCCGCAGTTCACTGACAATAAAACCTGGAATTACCACATGCATGGGAATAGGCTCCAGCGTCTCCGGTTCGCTTAAATCCATACCGGTCATGTCAATTTCCGCAATATCACAGAACAGCTTCAAATCCTTTCGCTGCATTTCTTTGTACATAAACCGGCGGATTGGAGCTTCGATTCGCTCCATGGCCTCTTCCTGATTAATCTCATTGGCCTCCAGAGGCTGAATCACTGTCTCATTAATTTCTGAAAATACAGGGTTCATAATAAACAGCGTTAAAAATAACGCCAGACCTACCAGCACCTGATTGGGAGGAACCGTCTGGGTTCCAATTGCAGTCCTCACAAAATGCAGTACAATAATAATTCTCGTAAAGGAGGTCAGCATAATCAGAATGGACGGCGCCAGTGTAATCACTGTAAGTATCAGCAAAATCCTGATATTACCGGATAAATTCCCCTCTTCATTATTCCAGCTGAATGTCAGCCCATTGGTAGTTCCCGGTTCTGCCCTCTGAGTGTTGGGAGTGGTAAGCTCTCCCGTCTCCTGCCTGGTGGTGTCCGTAATCTGCTGATTGGCGTCCGCTGCACTTCCTGTCGCATATGCGCTTTGCCCAAAACATAAAAACAGCATAAGAATCAGCGTAACTGTGCCAAAGGCAAAGGAAGTCCCGCAATATATTTTTTTCAGCTTTCTCATAGTGTTTTGCCTACTTCCTGGGAATTTTTTTCTTCAGGTTATTCAATATTTCCTGAAAATTCTCATTCACATTAACCGGATTTTTCCCTTCCGGGGAAGGCATCCAGACCAGTTGTTCCTCCGTCAGCTCCGTCAGAATATTGATGGTATCCTTACAGACGGAAATGACCAGATATTTTTTCCCAACCTGAATAATCTGAATAAACTTATTATTGTTTACCCGGAATGTTTCAATGACCCGTATGTTCTTATCTGCCATCATTCCCTGCTGATATCCGGCAATCCACCTGGTCACTCCCCAGGTGAGCGCCAATACCAGAAGAAATACCAGAAGCACGCCGATCAATTGGAAAAAACTTTCCCATCCTGAGGAAATTTCCAGCAAAATCATCTTATCCAACTACTTTTTTCACAGCTTCCAATACACGTTCTGCCTGGAACGGTTTTACAATAAAGTCTTTGGCACCGGACTGAATGGCTTCAATAACCATTGCCTGCTGTCCCATTGCGGAACACATAATAATACATGCGGAAGGATCTGCAGCTTTAATCTGCTTCAAAGCCTGAATTCCGTCCATTTCCGGCATGGTAATATCCATCAGTACCAGATCCGGTTTGGTCTCATTGTACTTTTCCACTGCTTTCAGACCATTCTCAGCTTCTCCTGCAATATTGTAGCCATTCTTGGTAAGAATGTCCTTGATCATCATTCTCATAAACGCTGCGTCATCACAAATTAAAATATTCTTTGCCATATCTTTTTCTCCTTGATATCACTTTTTTATTAGTTATTTATAATTTCGGTAATACGCACGCCAAAACTTTCTTCCAGTACTACGACTTCGCCCTTGGCAACGTATTTACCATTTACTAACACATCAATCGGTTCCCCGGCAATCTTATTCAATTCTATGATAGTTCCTGGAGCAAATTCCAGAATATCATGAATGGACTTGCTGGTTCTTCCAAGTTCCACCGTTACATCCAGCGGAACATCCATAATCAGTCCAATGTTTTCCTGCTGAGTAATCGGATTGAAATCACCTGCAAAAGCCTGGAACTGAGCAGGCTGTACATTAACCGGCTGCTGAGCATACATCTGAGACATATCTCCCATCATCGGCATTCCCATCACGGGCTGCCCGCTCATCATCGGCTGTCCCATCATGGGCTGTTGCGGAGCCGCCTGCTGAGGTGCCGGCGCAGGTGCCGGTGCAGGTGCTTCCGGCTGAGGTGCCGGTGCTGCTGCGGAAGTTGATGAAGTATCTGCTTCCATGGTCTGTGCCACACCGGAACACATTTCCTTCGCAAAAGAAAATGGATATAACTGCATAATCTCACTGTTTACCAGATCCCCGATTTCCATCTTAAAAGAAATCTTTACAAACCGGCCGGCCAGAAATTCATCAATTTCCTCTCCGTTCAGAGTATCTTTTAAATCTACCAGATCTGCAGACGGGGGACTGATATCAATCATTTTATTCAGCATGGATGACAGAGATGTGGCAGCGCTTCCCATCATCTGGTTCATAGCCTCGCTGATTGCACTCAGATGCAGTTCACCAAGCTCACCATCCAGATTTGTGCCGTCTCCTCCCATCATCAAATCCGTGATAATTTTCACGTCATGTTCCTTTAATACCAGAAGATTGCTCCCATCCAGTCCCACGGTATAGGCAATTCTGATAAATACACAGGGTCTCTCATAGGCCTCCACGATATCATCCCAGGTAGCAAAGGTAACTACCGGTGTGGAGATATCCACTTTCCTGTTTACAAGAGAAAATAAAGTGGTGGCTGCTGTCCCCATGCTGATATTGGAAATCTCGCCTATGGCGTCAATTTCATCCGGGGTCAGGTCTTCGAGCCCTTCCGTTCCGGAAACGGCTGCATCCATACCTGCATCATCATTCAACAGAGCACTAATTTCCTCCTGTGATAAAACTCCATCCATTCCATCCATAATCTCACTGCTCCTCTCTGATTACTGATGTAACTCTTACTGCATACTGTTCCCCAGATGCACCAGGCAAAGCAGTAAATTTTTTAATATTTCCAACATATACATCCAATTCATCTTCCACTTTCCGGTCCAGACGGATAATATCGCCCACCTGAAGATTGATGAAATCACTTACTGAAATAGCGCTCTTTCCCAGAACTGCTTTCACCGGCATGGGCGCTTTGGAAATAATGGACTCAATAACCTCCGTATATTCCTGTTCGCCGCGGGCCTGCATGGTGGAAAACCAGAATTTGGTATTCAGCTTATCCATCACGTCTTCCAGCGTCATATAGGGAAGACAGACATTCATCAGACCTTCCACATCTCCGATTTTCATATTAATTGTGATAATCGCAATCATTTCACTGGGAGAAATAAACTGTGCAAACTGGGAGTTCGTCTCGATTCGCTCCAGCCTTGGATGTATCTCCAGCACATTTTCCCAGGGCTCCCGGAGAAGATTGATACACACATTCATAATACGCTCAATAATCAGCAACTCAATTTCTGAAAAATCACGGCTGCGTTCCAGAGGAACTCCCATACCGCCCAGCATTCGGTCTACCATGGCATATCCCAGATTGGAAGCCAGATCTATAATAATGCTGCCCGGCATCGGTGCAAAATTCACAATCCCCAAAAGTACCGGATTGGACATGGAATTTGAAAATTCCGAATAGGTAACTGCCTCCGAATTCATAACTTCCACCTGAATATTTTTTCTCAGATATGCCGGAAGATTCGTAGAAAGCAGTCTTCCATAATGTTCGAATATAATCTCCATCGTTCTGAGATGTTCCTTGGAGAATTTCGCAGGCCTTGCAAAGTCATAATCCTTTACCTGCTTTTCCCCGGTATCCTTAATCTCATCTGCGTCCAGCTCACCGTTGCTCAAAGCACTCAGCAGACTGTCTATCTCATTTTGGGATAAGACCTCGCCCATCCTCACTCACCACCTGACATTTATACTGCAATTTTAATCTTTCACCGCTGATCCATACTGTCCTATTCATAATTATAGGTCGGGAATGCCACACTTACAATAAAGTCAGATTCGTACAGTCTGCGCAGGCGGCTCAGAATCTCATCCTGTACCGCTGCCTGATTTTCCCTCAGGTCATCTATGGTATGACCGGCTACAATTTTATTCACTTCACTCTTAATAATGTCTTCCTGTGCAATCACACCTTCTTTGACATACTTCTCATATCCGTCATTTTTCGTATCCAGAACAAGGGCCACGGAAATCACCGCATGGTGCTCCTCTCCGCTGTCATCCTTCTTCAGATTGATGGTAAGATTTGCCCCCTCGGAAACTTTGATGGTATCGCACTGCTCCATGGGTATGTAAAGGGAGGAATTATCTTTGCCGCCCTCCAGCTCCAGATCAATGGCGGAACACACCTTGGTAATGAGCTCATTTGCTTTCTTTGACTGAGGCACAACGGAAATCATCAGGATTGCTGTTAAAATCAGATTCGCAACTACCAGTGCCAGAATTAAAACACTCATTAAATTCTTCTTCATTGCTGTCTTTCCTTTCTAATTTGAATTATACGAATTGTATATCTTTATCTCTACCCTTCGGTTCCTTGCCCGTCCCTCAGGTGTTGCATTATCCGCCACGGGACTGTATTCCCCGCATCCGGTGGCATTGATTTTTCCTGCCTCAAGCGCAGTCTTACCCAATACATAATCTTTCACTGCAAATGCACGGTATGCAGACAACACATCATTATTCTCATACTTCTCATTACTTATGGGCACATTATCCGTATGCCCTTCTATATCAATCAGACTACTGTCATAACTTTCCAATATCAGTGATAGTTTATCCACCAGCGGCAGAGCATCTTCTCTGATCTGAGACTGCCCGGAATCAAACAGCAACGCTCCGTTCAGGGTAATACGCACAAACTGGGCATTGGAATCAATTTCCATCTGACCGGCAACTCCCTGTTCTTCCGCCATCTGCTCAATCTGTTCCGCCATCTCTTCCGACTCTTTCAGTCCGGCTTCCGCCATCTCTTCCTTCAAAGCCTGTTCCGGATCCTTTTCTTCTTCCTCGTTGTCTTCCCCATCTTCTTTGCTGGCTGAATTGGCAGCTTCCTTATAATACTGATCCAGCAGCTGAAGCTGATTGACACCGGCCGCCACCATCTGGCCATCGCCTATGGAGGAACCTCCCTGAGGCAGAATACTGAAACTGTGCTCCAGAGACTGCACCAACGCTTCAAATTTATCCACATCCACAGAGGACATGGAGAACAACAACACGAAAAAGCACAGCAAAAGATTCATCAGATCTGCGAAGGTATTCATCCAGTTGGCAGAACCTCCGCCGGAATCCTTTTTCTTCTTCTTTGCCATTATTCTTCACCTCCGCCCTGCTCCGTCATGCCTTCACGCATTTTCGGGGACAGGAAGGATTTTAATTTTTCCTCAATTACACGGGGGTTCTCGCCCGCCTGAATTGACAAAAGCCCTTCCACGGTAATTTCCTTTATTCGAATTTCTTCATCATTATTAACTTTCAGTTTCGCCGCTGTAGGGTTACAGAGCCAGTTGGCAATCAGAGAACCATACAGTGTGGTAACCAGAGCAATCGCCATACTGGGTCCGATGGAAGACGGGTCACTCAGCTTTGCAAGCATGTTAATCAAACCGATCAGGGTACCAATCATACCCCAGGCAGGTCCAAGACCTTCCCATGTCTTCCAGAAATTGATATTTACATTATGACGTTCCTCCACACTGACCAGATCCGCTTCCATAATACCTCGTACCAGTTCCGGGTCCGTACCGTCAACCACCAGCATAACGCCCTTTTTCAGAAATTCGTCCTCAATGCCGTTGGCCGCTTCTTCCAGTGCCAGAAGTCCTTCTTTTCTAGCTATGTTCGATAAATCAATAATATTCTTAATTACTTCGCTTACATCCGATTTGGTATCCTTAAATGTCAGAGTAATGGATTTTAACCCGTTGATAAAATCAGGAAGTTTGTGAGCAGCCAGCGTACCCGCCAGCGAACCTCCGATGGTAATGATAACGGAAGGCACATCCCAGAAGTCTCTGAGGAGGTCACCTCCACCCTGTATAACTCCAAACACAAACAACACAATTCCAAGTATAATTCCCAATATTGATGCTATATCCAATTTAGCCACCTGCCCTTTTCGTCCATGAAATATATTCTATCCGTAATTTCACCTGTCTGCTCTACAGGCTATTCTTTTGCCAACCAGGGAAGACCCGTTGTCATAATTTCTCTCTTGTATAATATTACTAAATTTTTCACTTCTTGTCTACTTTCTTTTACAATTAATTTCTTCCCTGTCACAAAAGAAAGGACAGTATCCGGTGTTTCCTCCACGCTTTCTATCAGTTCCGCATTGATCAGAATGGTACTTCCGTTCAGTTTCGTCACTTCTATCATGGAGCCTCACCTGCCTTTCACCGATTCATTATATGGGGGAACCATGAAACACAGTTCCCCGTCATATTTATTTTATAAGTTTATTATCGTTTCAGATTCACCAGTTCTTCCAGCAGCGTATCAGAAGTTGTGATAATTCTGGAGTTCGCCTGGAAACCTCTCTGGGTGGTAATCATTTCCGTAAACTCTGTGGAAAGGTCCACATTGGACATTTCCAGAACACCGCTGGTCATCTTGCCGCCGTCTGCGGTAATATCCTGACCGATTCCGTCAAACTCACCGGAGTTCAGAGTGGTCCGGTAGCAGTTGTCACCCAGTTTCTCCAGTCCGGAGGGGTTAGCAAAGGTTGCCACTGCAATCTGTCCCAGCAGAGTGGTATTGCCATTATCATATGTACCGAAAATTCTTCCGTCCTCCTGTACCTGCAGTCCGGTCAGTGCTCCCAGCTTCCTGCCTGTTCCGTCAATTCCCTTTTCATCCCCTTTGAGCATATCCAGCGTACAGTTATTTCCGTTCTCATAACAGGTGGAAGTACTGAAATCCACATTGATGTTCTGGAACTGAGTACCAATCGTTGCCAGGTTAATTCCTACGGTAGAATTCCCGGCATTTCCAATATAGTTAAAAGTTCCGGGATTCAGACCGTTTTCATTGTAATCCAGCACGTATCCATTGATGGTATCCTGGTATTCAAACACGCCGGAACCTCCCACCTGAGTAAATGTTCCGTTGAAATTTGTCAGAGCATCTCCTGTGATACCGAATACATCCGTAACGGAATAGGATACGGAACCGTCTGCGCTTTCATATAATTTCTGCCCGTCTCTCTCTGCATACTGAAGCGTAACACCATTTTTATCTACTATGGTACCATTCTCGTTCCTGAACTCTGCCGCCATCTTATATTTTCTTGTAATCTGCTGGGGAGTTTCCGGGCCGAAAATTCTTCTTCTTGCCTCTGTCATATCTATATTCTGATTTGCAGCATATTCATTCAGAATGGAACGTCCGGTAGAATCTGTAATGTCTGTCAGCTCTACGGAATAGTTTTTCTCATCCCCATTGATGGTTTTTACTGCAAATTTCGCATTATAGCTGTAACCCAGCCCATCATAGAAATTCAGACTCAGCACATAACCGTCACCGGAGTTTACCTGTTTGTTATTGGTATCCAGAACGCCGCTGACTGTTGCCAGGGTAGTTGCCTCAGGCGGAGAAGTCTGATTCTTCTCGTTCATAATATTCAGTACGGAAACCGTATCTTTCCGGATATCCCCTGTCTGAGGGTCTACCTGCCATCCCATTACGTTATAACCATTGGCTTTGGTGGCAAGGTTGCCGGCTCCGTCAATATAAAATGCTCCGGCTTTGGTAAACAGGTTTTCCGTACCGTTATTTACAATAAAGAAACTGTCTCCGGTGATTCTCAGATCCCAGCCATCTCCGGTGGTCTGAGTTGCTCCCGGAGAGGTAATATTGATGGATGTGGAACCGGTGGTTACACCAAGACCGATCTGCTTGGCATTGACACCGCCCTTGGTAGCAGTCGCACCGGATGCACCGGACATGTTCTGATACATGATTTCACTGAATGCAGTGCTGGATGACTTAAATGCAACAGTGTTTACGTTTGCAATATTATTACCAATTACGTCCATCTTGGTCTGGTGTGTCTTTAACCCTGACACTCCAGAATACAATGCTCTCATCATAACGAAATGACCTCCTGATTCTTATTGGATGCAGTTATCCTGCATTCACAGAATAACCGCTGCCGCATGACCCCTTCTGTCATTCCAGGGTCTTCTGCCTCCTTCATGGGTCCGGCTAGATAATTACGGCTCCGTCAATGTTAGTATATACATTTTCGTCAGACTCTGTATGGTCCATTGCTGTAACCACAGTTTTATTGGGCACATTTACAATAAACGAATAGGAGTCAACGATAACAAGGGACTCTTTCATTCCCTTCGCTTCTGCTTTTTCCGCTGCTGTTTCCAGACGTTCCTTCTGCTCTGTGGAAAGTTCTATGTTCCTGCTCTGCAGACGCATGGAAGCATGCTTGGAAAACTTCAGCACAGAACTTTCGTCCACAAACTGTTTCTGCTTTAAAATATCATCAAAGGAAAGTTCTCCTTCAGCAGCAACTGTGTTCTGACTGTTCTGTTTCAGATACTGATCTGTAATCTGTTCAATGGAAGAGAATTGATTTGAAATTTTATTCATGATATCTCTCCGTTCTTCAGCTTCCCTGCTGTCCTCTGATTCACTCAGAGGCGCCATCCCTGTTAACTGGTAGTTCCGGTTCCTTCCGTACTTCCTGTTCCCTCTGTTCCTTCTGTGGAACCGCTGTCATCCTTATCGCCTGAACCATCGGGCTTGTCAGGCTCCGGCGGGCTGATCTCATTCATTTTTGCCACTAACGCCTTAAACTTATTGTATGCATCTTTGCAATATTTTTCAATATAATTCTGCTGGTAAGCGGTAAGACTGTTATACGCGGCTGTGATTGCAGCCAGTTTTTCCTTATCCGCAACAGATAATTTGCTGACATCCGGCATGGTAGCCAGCGCTTTTTCAAAATCTTCCCCTATCAGGGTTGCTTCCATATATTCATCATCCACAACCGTGTCAAGGTCGTCAAGATTATACCAGGAACCGTCAATGGACAGATAGGTCTTACTGCCTTCTCTGCGGACCTGTTCCACTCTTCCGGATATATAATTTGTAACTCCGCTGGTCTCCACTCCCATAATTACGGTTTTTCCAACCAGCCCTGTTGCCTGTGATGCCTCCAGAGAAGCACGCATATTCTGCATTTCTTCCAGAGAGGAGAATGTCGCAAGCTGGGAAATATATTCCGTATTGGAAGTGGGCTCCAGTGGATCCTGATACTTCATCTGAGCAACCAGGAGCTGTAAAAATGCTTCTTTTCCCAATGATCCGCCGCTTCTCTCTTTTTTGGCTTCTTCCGCTTCTTTTGTGGGATCATAACCATTTACAATTTCACCGTTTTTAACCGGTACTGTAACTGCCATAAAATCTCTCCTTTCTTTTTTTGTTTCACTACACTGTCAGGCCTGTGATGTATCCTATGCTGTCAGATCCACACTGTTCCCCTGATCCGTCATGATTTTTGCCACCAGGTCTTCTTCCTCTGTCATTGCTCCTTCCAGATCCTCCGGACTGTTCAGGTTGATATTCCTTCTGGAAGATTTCCGTGCATTTTCCTCCTGCTGCTCCTGTGCGGGGCTTTGCTGGTTCTGTTCCAGATTACGCTCAAATTCATGGCTTGCAATGGTCACTTCAATAGCTTCCACTTTAATGCCCTGCTGGTTCATATTTTCTTTCAGCACTGCAACCTGGCTTTCCAGCGCTTCTCTTACCGCTTCATTCTGAGCCGCAAGCTGAGCGGTGATTACGCCTTCTCTGGAAACAACCTGCAGATACACTTTTCCCAGATTGGCCGGATTCAGCTGCATTTCTATGGAAGATTCCGCCTGGCTGACCATAACTCTGGTCATCTGGCTGACCTGACGCATAATGTCCTCCACATTAATTCTGGTCTGAACTACGGTCTGGGTAACTTCCACTGTCTGGCCCTGATTCACGGTCTGAGTCGTGGTCTGGTAAGTAATATGGCTCTTTCCGGATTCTGCTTTCTCTGTGTCTTTCCCGTCCTGGGTCATTTCCGAAAGGGATTTTTCCGGACTCTTTTCCGCATTCCCTTCCCCGGATTCCTCCTGAGTCTGAGCAGTTACTGCTCCGGTTTCTTCTGTGGTGCGGCTGTCTGCGGCCGGCTCATTTCCTGCCTGTTCTTTTCCATCCGGATTCTGTACTTTCTGCTCCTGGGCTGCTTCCTGAGATATGGTTCGAATTACGTCTGCATTCTGTTCTGACTGCTCCGGAACTGTTCCCGTCAAATCACCGTCCGGCTCTGCTGCTTCCGATTCCGGCATCTGCACAGTCAGTTCTTCTTCCGGGCTGACATTTTCCATAGCCTCCATCTGTTCCATAAGCTGCGCCATGTCTTCCGGCGTGAGATTTAACTGTACCGGCAGTTTCTGAAACAGTTCTTCCATATCTCCCATAAGCTGCTGAAAATTCTCATCGAGCAGCAATGCTCCGGGATCTTCCATACCCGTCAGTTTCATGGTCAGAGCTGCAAGCTGCGCGGGGTCCGCCAGATCAAATACCGTCATACCCAGAGCCTCCATGGCTTCTCTGACTTCTTCCTCCGTAACTCCCAGTTCTTCTGCCACCGTCTCTGTTACTTTTTCCTCAAAAGCCGACAGTTTCTCCTGGGCATCTCCAGGCAGTTTGCTCTGAATATCAGAAGTATTCCCCTTAACAGAATTATCTCTGTATCCGGCTGCGGCAGTCTCTTTTACAAAAGCTGTCTGATTGGACAGTTCTGCTCTGGGGGGCTGAATCGCATTTTCCTTCCATGGGGAAAGGTTCTGCTGATTCCCGCCTGCCGTCTGGCTTAACAGTGCGCCAAACACAGGGTCATTTCCCTGCTGTGAAGTTTTTCTGGTGCTCATCAGCTCCGAATTCCTCATCAGGGCTGCAAGCTGTGATACTTTACTGCTGGTCATATTCCTCCTCCTTTCTGTTAAAATTATATGAAATCATGGATATCGCCGGGCGATATCATGGCTCCATCATTTTGGTTATCCTTGCGGCAACTTCTGCATCCATTGCTGCAAGAATCTTGCTTCTGGCATCTGTTTCCATGTTCTGCAGAATTTTCACCACCAGTTTCAGGTTATCCTGCATGGCTTCCATAATTGCCGCCGCCTGTTTTGGCTTCATTTCCGAATAAGTCTTGGCATACTCCTGAATTTCAGCGTCTGCCTCCTGCTGCTGTATTACCTGTTTATACAATACTTCGGCATTGGCCGGGTCAATACTCTCATAATATGCCTGATATTCAGATATATCGGGCGCCTTTTCATTGAACACAACCTCTTTGTAGAATTTGGTTTTCTCTTCCTCAAAGGCTGACTGTTCATTCTCAAATTCCCGCAGTCTGGCCACCTCTGCTTCTAACTGGGCCACATAATCGGAATTCCCCTGGGACTGGGACTGGCTGTCGGACAGCTCCACTTCCAGCTCCTTAATGCGGTTGATTGCCTCATCCAGCGTGGTATAAGGATACTGGGCGTCTACCACCGGCTCATCCGCACTCTCCGGCAAAATCTTGTTGATGACCGGGACATCCTTCAGCACAGGCTGAAGGACGGTAGAACCGAACCCGCCGATATCCATCTTTATAATAAGTGCCAGAATCGCCAGCCAGATTAAAATGAAAACAATTGTGGCAGCCACAACCGCAATTTTGCTGCCGCCGCTTTCTTCTTCCTCCGGCGCTTCATCCTGCATCTGCTTTTTTTCTGTTTTTCTCTTCTTTCTTTCTTGCCTTTTCCGCTTTTTTTCTTGCCTTTTTATCCAGAGCGCCTGTTTCTTCTCCGAGCTGATCCATTACTTCTTCTGCCATATAAACACCACCTTATTCTTCCTTTGCATGATTGTGAGTGAAACTTACCAGTTCATCCACCGCCTTGCTCTCTTCTTTTTCCAGTTCTTTCTTAAATTCATCAAAGGCTTTTTCTTTTAAGATTTCATGGGTCTTCCGCTCTGTCATCACATCCTGCAGATGCTTTCTTGCCTGCTCCAGGTTGCGTTCTGCCACATGGACTGCCACTACCTGATTGCGGATATCACCCTTTGTGGTCTCAATTGCAACGCGGTTCACTTTGATTTCCTGAAAATCCAGCCTGTCTTTTACCAGTTCTCTGGCCTGTTCCTCATAATCTTTTCTGCGCTGGTGCAGCCTGTCGAGCTTTTCCTCTTCCCGGTTCAGCCTGGCTGCCGCCAGAGAAAAAGAAGTCTTTGCCTGCGTCTCCAGTTTATATTTGATATCGAGAATATTCTGCATTTTATATGTAAACTTTGCCATTTGTTACCAGTTCCTTTATATTTGGCTTCCGCTGTTAAAACAGACCTTCCAGCATATTTAAAATCTCCTCAAAAGAAAATTTCTCATGGGTTTCCTGCAGCAAAAAACTGTTTACCGCATCAATTTTCTCAATGGCATAATCAATATTCGGATTGGAACCCGACTTATAAGCACCGATATTGATTAAATCTTCTGCTTCCTGATAGGTTGCCATAACATTTTTTAATTTCCCCGCAGCCTCTTTGTGATTGCTGTCCGCAATGGAACTCATGACACGGGAAATACTCTGCAGCACATCTATGGCCGGATAATGATTCCGGTGTGCCAGTCTTCGGTCTAACATAATATGTCCATCCAGAATACTTCTTGCAGTATCTGTAATGGGCTCGTTAAAATCATCTCCATCTACCAGAACCGTATAGAGTCCGGTAATGGAGCCTCTGTCAGAGTTGCCCGCACGCTCCAAAAGCTTCGGCATTTCGGAATATACGCTGGGCGGATATCCTCTGGTTACCGGAGGTTCCCCGGAGGCAAGACCTATTTCTCTCTGGGCCATGGAAAAACGTGTCAGGGAGTCCATCATCAGCAGGACATCTTTCCCCTGGTCTCTGAAATACTCTGCAATGGCTGTGGCTGTCTTGGCCGCATTTCTTCTGAGAAGAGCCGGCCGGTCAGAAGTTGCCACAATTACAACAGAACGCCGCATTCCTTCTTCTCCCATATCCCGTTCAATAAATTCTCTTACTTCCCTGCCGCGCTCGCCAATCAGGGCAATCACATTGATATCCGCCCTGGTATTTCTGGCAAACATACCCAGCAGGGTACTTTTTCCAACGCCGGAACCGGCAAAAATTCCAATTCTCTGACCTTTGCCCACGGTAATCAGTCCGTCCACCGCTTTCACTCCCAGCGGAAGCACTTCACCTATAATCACACGTTCCATAGGGTCCGGCGGAGCCGCGTCCACAGGATATTCCTCCCGCAGCGTCAGTTTTTCCACGTCCGTGGGTCTGCCCATACCATCCAGTGTATGGCCCAGCAGTTCGTCTCCTACATAAACAGACAAAGGATGTCCCGTATTCTCTACGATACATCCTACGCCCAGTCCTTCTACACTCTCATAAGGCATAAGAAGCAGTCTCTTATCCCGGAATCCCACTACTTCTGCCATAATCGAAATATCCCTGTTCTTATCAATAATAATCCGGCACAGGTCGTTCAGTTTGGCGTTTGGTCCCACAGATTCAATCGTAAGTCCTACAATTTTAACTACTTTTCCAAGATGTCTGTAATAATTTTTGTCTGCCAGCTGATAATACTTATCCAAATTATATGTCACGATATCTCTTCCTCACAAACTTAATGACCGCAGTGCTTTTATCAGATTATCGAGCTGGACATCTGAACCACAGTCAAAAATTCCGGAATCCGTCTCAATCATGCACTGACGCTCTTTCAGTGCAGCATCTGCCATGATTTCCACATGAACGGCGCTCCCCACCTGTTCTGTAATTTCCGCTTTATGATTCTCCACAAATTCATAATCTTTCAGACTTACCCTCACCTGGAAGTCTTTCGTCCCCTCCGTGCTCAAAATCGCCTGCTGTATCAGATAAATCAGGATTTCCTTACTGTCATCAAACTGTACATGAAATATCTTTTCAAATACATCTGCCACGATATCCACAAGATAAGGTTCCAGTTCATCAATTTTCTGCCGGTATTCTTCCTCCATCTGCCGCCGGGCATCTTCTAACTGGCTGCTTTTCTGCGCCAGTTCCCGCTCAGCCTTCTCATTTCCTTCCTGAAATCCATTCCCGTACCCGGTCTCATAACCGGTTTCCTCCGCCTGCTTCCGAATGGAAACGGCCTGTTCACCGGCTTCCGCAAGAATAGCCTCCCCTTTTGCTCTGGCTTCTGCAAGAATGGCCTCTGACTCCTCCTGAGCCTTCTGCAGAAGTTCTTCCGGCGTAACTTCCGGAACCACTTCTACCTGCTCCATGGGCAGCCCCTCCACAAATCCGTCCGGGGACTCCTGAAGAACCAGATTTCTGGCCATTTCTTCTCTTAACGCCTGCATCCGCTCTTCAATTCTGGTATTTGAATTAATAATTCTTCTGTCTGTGTTATTGGCAACGATATACCGCTGCTTATACAGATTAGACAACGATCTCGTCACCTCCGCCTCTGGAGATTACAATTTCTGCCGAATCTTCCAGTTTACGTATAATACCTACAATCTTCTGCTGTGCTTCTTCCACGTCCTTCATACGCACCGGCCCCATAAATTCCATATCTTCCTTAATCATGGTAGCCAGACGTTTGGACATATTCTTGAAGATCACATTCTGTACGTCTTCATTTGCCGCTTTCAGAGCCACACCCAGGTCGTTGTTATCCACATCCCGGAGCACACGCTGGATAGCCCGGTCGTCCAGAAGAAGAATATCCTCGAATACGAACATCTTCTTGCGGATTTCATCTGCCAGTTCAGGCTCTTCAATTTCAAGAGTTTCCATAATATGTTTTTCGGTAGAACGGTCTACGGTGTTCAAAATAGAAACAATCGCATCCACGCCACCCACAATTGTGTAATCCTGATTTACCAGAGTAGAAAGTTTTCGTTCCAATACGCGCTCCACTTCCTTAATAACATCCGGAGAAGTTCTGTCCATCAACGCAATACGTTTTGCCACATCCGCCTGTTTTTCCGGAACCAGAGAGCCGATAATCATGGCTGACTGGCCGGCAGACAGATAGGAAAGAATCATTGCAATGGTCTGCGGATGTTCATCCTGTATAAAGTTCAAAAGCTGTGCCGGGTCTGTCTTACGAACAAACTCAAACGGACGTACCTGCAGGGAAGCTGTAAGTTTGGAAATAACTCCCTGAGCTTTTTCTTCTCCCAGTGCTTTTTCCAGAAGTTCCTTTGCATAGCCGATACCGCCCTCTGCAATGTACTGCTGTGCCAGACAAATCTGGTAAAATTCATTGAGCACATCTTCTTTTGTCTGGGGAGATATACTTCTGGTATTGGCAATTTCCAGGGTCAGTTCTTCAATTTCCTCCTCTTTCAGATGTTTGAATATGGAGGCTGATTTTTCCGGTCCCAGTGCGATCAGCAAAATTGCCGCTTTCTGGACGCCATTATATTCTTCTGAATTTGCCATAACTCTATTCCCACTCCTCATTTAACCAGTTCCGCAGCAGTGAAGCTACGGCTTCCGGATTTTCATCTACAAATTTTTCTATCAGGATGCGGGTTTCAGACTTATCGGAAAATCCAATATCTTCCAGTGATTCCTCTTCCGCTTCTTTCGTGGAAGCCAGCAGTGTCTCAACGGAAAGCTCCGGCTCCACCACTGCCTCCTGCTCTCTCCTGGTACTTCGGAAGACCACATATCCCAGCATGGCCATAATGGCAATGGCAATGGCCACCGGCAGATAATCCACAATTCCCCGGTTACCGCTGTCGGAATATTCAAAGAAAGGTACCTCATATCCCACAACCATAACATTTTCTGCCGGAAATCCCGTAGCCCGCGCTACCATCTGCACGTAATCTTCGTCTAACTCCATTCTCACTCTTTCACGGTTTGCAGCCACAAATTCATCAAAGGTCATGTCGTCTAACTGGCCGCTGGCCCTGAGTGCATCCTCATTGTAATTGCGGTACTGGCTGGCCACTACCGTAATGGAAGAATTGGCATAATCAATTTCGCCCACGCCTCCGGTAGTCTCAATAATCTGTTCGCTGTTGGCGTAATTTTCATTTGTCTCGGTAACTGTCCGGTTAGAAGTTGCACCATCCTCCAGCATATACCCTGTATCGTCATCATTGGGGTCTGTTCCGGGAACACCTCCCTCACCCCCTGAACTCTCTTCCTCATACAGCCTTCTGCTGGTTACCGGTCCGTGTTCGGTTCCGTCTTCCGTATATGTTCTGTGTGTGGTATCCTTGGTATCCCGAAAGCTCACATTCAGATTCAGGCCAACAGAAACATTATTGAACACATTTGTGCCCATCATAATGTCTTTAACCTGACTTTTCACTGCGCTCTCTGCCTTGGTCTTATAGGCAAGCTGCGTACTTGCATTTCCCATGGCTGTGGCGGAATCCCCGCCGGAGAACAGCATATTTCCGGTACTGTCCATAATGGTAATGTCATCCGTACCCTTATTCCCGATGGCTGTGGCAATCCATTTTGCCAGGCCTGCCGCCGTATCCTCATCCATATCCCCTGACAGGGTCAGAGTAACCGCCGCATAGGAATCTTCCTGCAATGCCAGCACTGTCCCGTCGTCCGTGGGTATGCTCAGATTCACAGTAGCGGAATTCACAGCGTCCAGCTCCTGCAAATCCTCTTCTAACTGTTTTTCCATATACAGCTGGTAACGTTTGCCCTTGTCAGATTCTGTCTGACTGAAACCGCCGGAAAATACATTCTCCAAATCATAGGAAGTCGCCGGGATTCCATTCTGCCCAAGCAAAATGGCTGCTCTGGCCTTATCCTGAGCTTTTACCTGAAATTCCAGACCGTCATCTGAAACCTCATAGTAAATTGATTCTCCTTTCAGCAGTTCCTGTACCTGACCTGCTTCCTTCGTGTCCGCACAGGTTCTTATGGGCACCATGGTGGGCGTTGTCAGTATTTTCGTGACAATGACCAGACCAACGATTACCGCAACTGCAATACTTGCGATTAATGTTTTCTGTTTGACTGAAAACTTATTCCACCAGTCAAGGATCCTTTTGGGAACCTCTCTAATCTTCTCCTGCATGTAACTCTCCTACCCATCCATTCTATGTATTTAACTGTCCAGAATCAACTGTTAAATCTGCATATTCATAATTTCTTTATATGCCTCTATCATCTTGTCCCTGACTGCTGTGGTATAATTCAGGGCAATCTCTGACTTCGTCTGTATATCTCTCAAATCGTGGGTATTCGTTGCATATCCAAGCATAAACTGCATCTGGGCCTCTTCTGCCTGGTTCTGCAGGTCATTGGTCTCATTTACCATATCCATTGCCGACTTCAGCAGGCTGTCAAATCCTTTGTCGCCCACAGTCAGCTGTCCGTTTTCCATGGCTGCATTTCTGATATATTCCGAGCCTATATTGCTCAATACTGATATATCCATCTTACTGAACCTCCCTGTTAATCATCCTCATCTGCTATTTGCCAAGTTCCAGCCCCTTAAGGGCAATAGACTTACTTGTCTCAAAGGCAGTCAGATTCGCCTCGTAAGCCCGGCTGGCGTCTATCATATTAGTCATCTCCGTAATGATATTCACGTTCGGATAAGACACATATCCGTTCTCATCCGCATCCGGATGGGAGGGATCATATTTCATCACATATTCACTTTCCGTATCTTCATAGACACGGGATACTTTCACTCCATTTCCCAGGTATGCTTCCTGGGTATTGCTCAGCA
Organism: uncultured Eubacterium sp.; assembly: GCA_949959185.1. Lineage (GTDB taxonomy): Bacteria > Bacillota > Clostridia > Lachnospirales > Lachnospiraceae > Petralouisia. The sequence continues at coordinate 36,901 of CATLIX010000008.1, forward strand.
CCTTGCTGAAAGGCGTCACTTTCTTCTCCCGAAACGTAACGAGCTTGCGGGTATAGGGCGTTCCGTCCTCTGTCCTCGTGGTAGTGACGTTGGCAACGTTTTCCGAAATCACATCCATGCGGAACCGCTGGGCAGTCAGCGCAGATGTGTTGATATTAAAAGACTGAAATAACGACATACCTTTTCCTCCTGTTCCTGCTGTTCTTTTTCTACTTAATCACACTTTTGATTTTGTTAAATTCACTGGTCATGGAATCCACTAACGCATTGTACCGGATTCTGGTTGAAGCCAGTTCCGCATACTCCTGCTCCGGATCCACGCTGTTTTCATCCAGACGGTAGGAATAATTCTCAATATCCGTATAAACCGGGGCGTCCAGGTGATCCATATGGCCTTTATTCAGGTCGCTCACCTTCTCATCCAGAGACACATACTTCATCTTCCCAAGCTCCCGCTCAAGAACGCCTTCAAAATTCACATCCTGTCGTTTGTATCCCGGTGTATCTCCCATGGCAATATTCTGACTGATTACCGTCTCTCTCAGCCAGGCAGCATCCGCCGCCTTGTTCATTACGTCAATATAATCATAAATACCGCTGTTTATCATGATATTGCTCCTTCCATCTTCCGGTATCTCATACGCTTCCAGACTATCATTAGAATACTATTCTTCTTTATTATAAATTATCCTAATAATAATGCAAGCACTTTTTTGTTGTTTTTGCGTATTTTTTACACCATCTTGTGTATTTCTGTCATTGTAGCTACTATTTGCAGTATTTTTTGTAAAAAGCTGTCGACTGTATGCCGTCTCCTGATATTCTCCTGTTCTGTCTTCCGTAATCTGATGTTTTCGTATATTTACACGCACAAAAAGGACTTATAGCCAATTCTACAAATCCCTTTTCACAAAACAACTAATTCCCTTTAGTTATGTTTCATATTTTGTTTTTTGATTTTCTCCAGCTCATCAAATACCACGTCGTTCAAAACCTTGATGTAAGTACCCTTCATCCCTGAAGAGCGGGACTCAATCACGCCGGCGCTCTCAAACTTCCGGAGTGCGTTGACAATTACGCTTCTGGTAATTCCCACCCGGTCGGCAATCTTGCTTGCCACCAGAATTCCTTCCCTGCCTTCCATTTCATCAAAGATGTGCGTAATGGCCTCCAGCTCCGAAAAAGAAAGGGTTCCGATGGCAGATTTCACAATCTGCACCTTCCGGTTCTCTTCCGCGCTTTCTTCATTGACAGAACGCATCATCTCCAGTCCTACCACAGTGGTTCCATATTCACTTAAAATAATATCATCAATGCCATACTGGTTCTCCAGCCGGTATACAAACAGTGTTCCGAGCCTTTCCCCGGCGATATCAATGGGGGTGATAATCGCCCGGTACCTGCGTACATCTTCAGAAACAAATCCCAATGTCTCCAGATTTACGTTCTCCTTGGTGGATAAAATCCCAAGCAGCCGCTCATTTAATAACAGGTCAATAAATCCTCCCACCTCGTCCGCAATCAGTTCTTTAATTTCTTCCGTTCCATCTTCCCGACTGGCCCCCAGCACTTTCCCTTTCTTACTGATTACCAGAATATTCGATTCCAAAATCTCTGTCAGAACTTCACAAATATCGTTAAAGACTACTTTCGAGGAATTATTATTATGCAGCAGTTTATTGATCTTCCTGGTTTTGTCTAACAACTGGACGCTCATAATACTCCTCCTGATTCAAAACAACACCTACATATATTTTGAATTCTACCATGCTTTCCGACAAAATTCAATAAGTTTCTTTTAATTTTTCCGTTTTCTTTAGCAGAATTTTATATTTTCTAACTATTCCTGTCAATGTTCCGCGCTTTTCAGGGTTTTCAGGGTTCTTCCTGCTTTTTCCGCTCCGTTACATATCCGCACTGGCTGTCCGCACATACCAGCTTATTTCCCTTTTCTACCATATAGCCGCCGCATTCCGGACATTTTTCTGCGGAAGGTTTCTGCCAGGACATGAAATCGCATTCCGGATTATCCTCGCAGCCATAATATTTTCTTCCTTTTTTTGTCTTTTTCAGCACCACGTCTTTTCCGCATTTCGGACAGGCCACGCCGATTTTCTCCAGATAAGGTTTCGTATTGCGGCATTCCGGAAATCCGGGACAGGCCAGGAATCTTCCATGGGGCCCGTATTTGATTACCATATTCCGGCCGCACAGGTCACAGACCACATCCGTAACTTCATCTTCTATCTTAATTTTTTCCAGATCTTTCTCCGCTGCCTGTACCGCTTCTTCCAGATCCGGATAGAAATTACTGACTACTGCCTTCCAGTCAATGGCTCCCTCTGCCACTTTATCCAGCAGAGATTCCATATTGGCCGTAAACCGTTCGTCCACAATCGTGGGAAATGCTTCCAGCATAATGGAATTCACCACTTCTCCCAGTTCTGTAATATAGAGATTCCGGTTCTCTTTCACCACATACCGTCTGCCCAGCAAAGTGGTGATGGTGGGCGCATAGGTACTGGGACGCCCGATGCCCTGCTCCTCCAGCGCCCTGACCAGAGAGGCTTCTGTAAAATGGGCCGGCGGCTGGGTGAAATGCTGCTTTTCTTCCAGTTCTTTCAAATCCAGCTTCGTATCTTTATCCACAGACCTCAGCAGCACATTGTTCTCGCTCTTTTCGTCCTCGTCGCTGGTATAGACGGAAAGAAAACCTTCAAAGATAATCCGGGAAGCAGACACATGGAACCGGTAATCTCCGGCTCCGATTTTAATGGAGGTGGTCTCATACACCGCACTGCTCATCCGGCTGGCAGCAAACCGGTTCCAGATAAGCTGATAGAGCCGGAACTGGTCCCTGCTCAGTGATTCCTTAATCATCACCGGGGTTCTGGTGATGTCAGAAGGCCGGATTGCTTCGTGGGCGTCCTGAATCTTACCGGAGCCTTTCCGCTCCTGCTCTCCGCTGGCCACATATTTCTCTCCGTAGGAAGACCCGATATACGCTCTTGCAGCCTGGTCGGCTTCTTCCGATACCCGCACAGAGTCTGTTCTCAGATAGGTAATAACACCTACGGTCCCCTGCCCTTTGATATCTACCCCTTCATATAGCTGCTGAGCCAGCCGCATGGTTTTCTGAGTGGAGAAATTCAGCCTTTTGGCCGCTTCCTGCTGAAGCGTGCTGGTGGTGAACGGCAGAGGTGATTTCTTTGTGCGCTCTCCCTTTTTCACATCCAGCACCTGGTATTGTTCTTTTTCCAGTTTCTTCCGAAGCTGCTCCATTTCCTCACCGGAACGGATGGTCAGCTTCCCGCTCTCATCTCCGTAAAACCGGGCGGTCAGACGCTTTTTTTCTCCCGGAACTGCAAACTGTGCTTCCAGCGTCCAGTATTCCTCCGGAATAAAGGCGTTGATTTCTTCCTCCCTGTCACAGATCATGCGCAGAGCCACAGACTGCACTCTTCCGGCGCTCAGCCCCCGTTTCACCTTGGCCCACAAAAGAGGGCTGATCCGGTAACCCACCATACGGTCCAGCATACGCCGTGCCTGCTGGGCGTCCACCAGATTCATGTCTATTTCCCTGGCCTGCTTCAGGGACGTCTTCACTGCGTTTTTGGTGATTTCATTAAAACTGATACGGTATACGTTTTTATCTTCCAGCTTCAGCGCTTTGGATAAATGCCAGGAAATTGCCTCCCCTTCCCGGTCAGGGTCCGTTGCCAGATATATTTTTTCTGCTTTTTTCACTTCTTTGCGAAGTCCGGCAAGAATATCCCCTTTTCCTCGAATGGTAATATATTTCGGTTCATAATCATGTTCCACATCAATTCCAAGCTGGCTTTTGGGCAAATCTCTCACATGCCCGTTGGAGGCTGCCACTTCATAATTTTTTCCCAGAAATTTTTTAATTGTCTTCACCTTTGCAGGTGATTCCACGATTACCAGATACTTTGCCATTTGTCTGCTCCTTTTATGGTCACTTACATTCTGCCCTTCGGATATAGCAGTTCCTGTATACTTCCAGTATACATCCTTTTTCTCTCAGAGATTCCAGATTTTCCATAAGTTCTGTCAGGGAATATCCGGTTTCTGCCATAAGCTCGTCCAGATTCTTCGGACTCAAATCCAGACAACTATACACCAACCTTTCTGATTTTTCAAGTGATAATTTTTTTATTTTGACAGAAGATTCTAAAAAATTTGGAAAAAGGCCCAGTTCTTTCTGAAAGTCCTCCCAGGACAGGAAAATTCCGGCCCCCTGTCCAATCAGCCGATTGGTCCCCTGGCTCAGGGCATCTCCGACTCTGCCCGGCACCGCATAGACCTCTTTTCCCTGCTCCAGTGCAAAATCCCCGGTAATCAGCGCGCCGCTCTTTTCCCGCGCCTCCACCACCAGTACCACATCGGACAGACCGCTGATAATCCGGTTCCTCTGAGGAAAAAAACAGGCCAGCGGCCTGGTGCCGGGAGGATATTCGGAAATCAGCCCTCCCTGGGCCGGAAGGGCCTCGTACAGTTGCCGGTTGCCGGCGGGATAGCAGATATCCACACCGCAGCCCAGAACTCCATAGGATTTCCCTCCTGCCTGCAAAGCGCCCCGTTGACCGGCTCCGTCAATGCCGGCAGCCATGCCGCTGACTACGGAGACCCCATGTCCGGCCAGATGATATCCCACCTGTTCCGCCACCTGTCTGCCATAGGCGGAGCAGGCTCTGGCTCCCACCACAGCCACAGCCAGTGCAGATTCCGGCGGCAGAGTCCCCCGGCAGTACAGACCGTAGGGCGGATTGTAAATCTGCTCCAGGCGGGCAGGATATTCCGAATCCTGATGCAGAATCAGCCGGATATCCTGCCGTATACAGTATGTCCGCATTTTTTCCAGTTCTTCCTCCGGAGCGCTTTGCCCCTGCTCCAGTTTTGCTCTTTCCCGTTCCGTCAGTCCAGGCAGTTTCCGAAGGCTCGCCTGTTTCATCCGGTAAAGTCCTTCTGCCCCGCCGGCCATTTCCCGCAGCCGGATTTTCTTCTTCCCCGGAAGGCAAAGCAGTCCTGCCAGCCAGTATTCGTACCTGTTATGATATGCTTCTGTCTTCATTCCCTTTCCCACACCTTCCAGCCCATACTGCGGTACAGCAGGCTTTCCATAATATGCAGGCGGCCGATTGTATCGGCATGGTCCATGTCTGCAATGGTGCGGGCCACCCGAAGGGTACGGTAATACCCCCGGACACTCAAATCCATCCTGTCAAAAGACTCCTGCAGCAGTTTTTCTCCTCCCGTATCCAGCGGGCAGAATTCTTTCATGTGGGAAACCGGGATTCGACTGTTATACAGGATTCCGCTGTCTCCAAAACGTCTTCTCTGAATCTCCTGCACTTCCTGTACCCTCATTCTGACAGATTCCGAAGATTCCTCCGTCTGCCCGCCTGTAATTTCCGAAAGTTCAGGCCGCTTCACCTCCACTGTCAGATCCATGCGGTCCAGAAAAGGCCTGCTGAGTTTGCCAAAATGGCGTTCCAGAACAGCAGATGAACACCTGCATTTATTTCGGTCCGGGTAATAGCCGCAGTTACAGGGATTCATAGCCCCAATCAGCATAACGTCAGCAGGAAACTCATAGGCGCCGCTTTGCCTTACCAGACGTATCACACCTTCTTCCAGCGGCTGGCGCAGCACCTCCAGTACCTCCCGTCTGAACTCTGTCAGTTCATCCAGAAACAATACGCCTTTATGGGCCAGACTGAGTTCTCCCGGCTTTGGAACTGTTCCGCCGCCGGCCAGACCCGCTATGCTTACCGTATGGTGGGGACTTCGGAAAGGTCTTGTCCAAAACCTTCCTTCCCGCTGCCCGAACAGACCGCTGACACTGTATATTTTGGCAAGCTCCAGCCCCTCTTCTTCAAGCAGAGACGGCAGAATGGCAGATACTGCCCTGGCCGCCATGGTCTTGCCCGCTCCCGGCGGGCCTGTCATCAGCATGTTATGTCTTCCGGCTGCGGCGATTTCGCAGGCCCGTTTCAGAACCTTCTGTCCATGAAGAGCGGAAAAGTCCCAGAGTGTTTCGCCCGGCGGTTCTGATATTTCTTCCATACTGCGGACACCGGAAAACTTTTCCGGATTCCGGTGAAATTCTTCCACCATTGCCAGTACCTGATTCAGACTGTCTCCGGGCAGGATGGTGATTCCCTTTGCGATTTCCGCCTCCCGCACGTTTCCCCTGGGCACGCAGACCGTATGCTTCCCGGCTTCCCTGGCAGCCAGCACCATGGGAAGAATTCCGGCAGTGGGGCGCAGTTCCCCGTTCAGGCCGATTTCTCCGGCAAAAAGAATCCCTTCCAGAATTTCGCCTGGAATCCTGCCATGGGCGGCCAGCACCGCAAGGGCCACCGGCAGGTCAAACCCGGTCCCTGTTTTCCGGACGTCGGCCGGATAAAAATTTACGGTAACTTTTTTGGGTGAAAGACGGATTCCGCTGTTGCGGATGGCTGCTTTCACTCGCTCTCTGGACTCTTTCACCTCGGCGGACAGAATGCCCACCATCTCAAATACGGGCAATCCGTCGCATACGTCTGCTTCCACCTGTACGAGAACGCTCCGTATGCCCCGGACAATGGCCGTTGATACTATACTGTACAAAAATACCTCCTTTTGTACTGGTTCGGGAATTTGGGCAGATACACCCTTTGAAAAAAGATGAGTATATCATATCACGTTTTCCTGTCTTTGAAAAGAGGATTCTGAAAAGAACTGTTACTACTCAAAACATTCTTTTAATTTTTCCAGTGCCCGTTTCTCAATCCTGCTTACATAAGAACGGGAAATTCCCAGTTTATCTGCAATCTCCCGCTGTGTGACCGGTTTTCGATTGTACAGTCCGTACCGCCATTCAATAATTTCCCGTTCCCTTCCGTTTAAAACCTTCGGAATCATTTCATAGACCTTCCTGGTATTCCCTTTCAGTTCAATGATCTCGAAAATATCCCGGTCCATGCTCTCCACCACATCCATCAGATTAATCTGGTTTCCTTCTTTGTCTGTTCCAATCGGCTCATACAGCGACACTTCTCTGGAGGTCTTCTTTTTTCCCCGGAAATACATGAGCAGCTCATTGTCAATACACCGGGCCGCATAGGTGGCCAGCCGGTTTCCCCGCTCATGGTTAAAAGTGGAAATGGCTTTAATCAGCCCGATGGTTCCTATGGAAATCAGATCTTCCATATCTTCTTCCCCGTTCTGGTATTTTCTGGAAATATGCGCTACCAGTCTCAGATTTCGTTCGATCAGGGTATTTTTAGCTTCAAGGCTGCCCTCTTTCATTTTTTTCAGATAATAGGTTTCTTCCTCGGCATTCAGCGGCATTAAAAATGTTTTCAAAAAAGCACCTCTAAGCTGATTTATTACATACTATGAAAAATCAGCCTTTGAAGTGCCTTTCCAACCGGAAAAAAGAAATCTCTTGCCAATTCCGGAAAAAAACGTTATACTTTCCTCCATCAGATTATCGCAGAATGTTACAGAAGGAGGCCGCTATGAATCTGCCGAAAGATCCCGTTATTTTATTAAGTTTTATCAATACCCACCTGAGAGACCGCTATCCGTCCCTGGAGGAATTCTGCAAAAGTCATAACATTTCCCCGGAGGAAATTACCGGGCCTCTGGCTGCCATTGATTATCATTATCAGCCGGAAAAAAATCAGTTTCTGTAGAAGATTACCGGCTTTTGCCGTAATCCTTTTTCTTCAGTACCACTTGCTTAATATAGCGGAAAGTGGCATCTTCTCCCCGTTCCGCCAGCATATGCAAAAGATGCTCCAGCAGCTTCCTGGTATCCTCGTGGAGCATGTGATACGCTTTTCCGTTCTCATAATATTCCAGAGGGCTTCTGTCCGTGTAGTCCTCTCTCAGATAATTCTTTGACGCCGACATACGGTCGATAAACATTTCCACCACATATTTTATGGGCATTTTCATGCCTGTCATGCCCCGGTTCTCTCCTGCTCCGTAATCAATCCAGTATTCCATGTGATGCTTGTTCCTGCCCTTGTGGTGCAGCCAGGAGGACGAATAGCCTTTCTCCTTCCGCTCAATGTTGTTCGGGCTTAAATTCCCCTGAAAATACCTGCACCCCACCAGGAATTCCACAGGGGTATACTTTGACAGATCATGGAGCAGTCCCTGTCTGTACAGTCCCACGCGGAAACATCCCTTCATTACAAGCAGCTTGTGGCGGGTAATGGTTTTAAAATGCTGCCAGGCTTTCATCTCTTTCTCACACTCCTGTCTGTTCACAGATTACAATACATAAACACATATCAGGCGTATCGCCAGCAAATGGGCCGGATAGAAAAGATAAAAGAAGTATTTCATGGACGGCCCTTTCTTTCCATTATACAAAAGCATGGGAATTACGGCAAGCCCTGCATACGCCTGAACACTCAATCCGTACATCAGGAAATTCATGGCTGCAAAAACGGCCTGTCCGGCAAAAAAATGCCGGTGAAGCAGATAAAAACAGAGAATAAATACAATACCTGCCGCGCCGTAGTCCGTTCTCAGGACTTCTGCCAGAACCATAGCTGTCAGAAAAATGAAAAGCGAACTTAATTTTGTGCGGTTTTTCTGATACTGTTCCACTACAACCAGGCCCAGAAACAGCGTAAAAAACACGTTCTGATGGCTGAAACTCAAGCCGCTGTAAAAGGCCAGGTCAAAGGGAATCTCCGACAATGCCGCAAAGGCCAGAAGCCGCAGCTCATACCTGCGTATATCACTGGTATGGACCGCCCCTTCCACCAGCAGAAAGCAGTAGATGGGGAAAGCCAGCCTTCCAATGATTCTGAGCTGTATATACTGGGGAAAAAGGACTGCTCCCACATGGTCCGTCAGCATACAGACCATGGCAATCCATTTCAGGGTAAATCCGCTGATACCAAATTTTCGTTCTTCCATTTATTTTCCCTGGCCCTTTGTTTTTATTTTCGTCTTCTCCCGGCCGGACTGCTTTACAGAAAGCTCCTGTTCTGGCAGAATCTCCTCCGCCGATTCCGTCCCGCTCAGCAGGCAGACGGACTGGCGCTCCACCTGAATTTCCCGGATATCCGTGAGATATTCCGGCTCCCGGAGCACCGCCGGTTCTTTTGCGGTGTTTAACAGCAGCTTCCATTTCATGCCGCCGGGCAGAGCAAATTTCTGAGAAACCCGCTGAAAATTATATGCCACATACAGGCTTTCTTCCATCCCTGCATAGGCTCCGGAATAAAACATGCCCACAAAGCCCTGATTCCGGTCAAAATCCATTTTCCAGGCTCCGTCGCTGTGATAGGACAAATCGGGACATCCTCTGTTCTGATAATCCTGAAGCTGAAAGGGGTGGGGACTGCGCAGCATGGAATAATTCTTCCGGATTCCGGAAAGCTGGCTGACGTAAGCAGCCATCTGTTTTCCCACTGCAGAACGTCTCCAGTCCTTCCAGCCCGTTTCATTGTCCTGGCAATAGGCGTTGTTGTTGCCCTGCTGGCTGTTGACGCATTCATCCCCCATCCAGAGCATGGGAATCCCCTGGGCAAAGAACAGGACTGCCAGGGCGTTCTTCACCTGGCGCCTGCGCAGTTCATTCACCTGACGCTTACGGCTGATTCCTTCCTGTCCGCAGTTGCCGCTGCAGTTCCAGTCATTTCCGTCCCGGTTTTCCTCCCGGTTCTGCTCGTTATGCTTATGTTCATAGGAAAAAGAATCCCACAGGGTAAACCCGTTATTCTCCGCTATAAAATTCACAAAGCCCTGATGTTCCTGCTGCCTGCGCATCTGACAGGCAAATTCATGTATACTGCCTCCCTGGTGATTCAGGCTCCTGCGCACGCCATAGAGAAATCCTTCGTTATAAGTAAACAGCAGAGGCCCGAACCGCCGGCTGTCCTCCGCCAGCTCCTCTCTGAAATTCTCATGGAAAAGTTTGCAGCCGCTGAGCCTGCCGTCCAGAGCCGCCAGCTCCGCCATTGCCGGGCTCCCCATCAATCGGAATCCATCTACATGATATTCCCTGTGCCAGTAACGCAGAACATCAATAATTAAATGAGGGTTTGTCTTTTCCGGAAAGTAAAATTCCAGAATACATTCCATTTCCTTCTCGTGTATTTTCTGAATCAGCCGTTTCAGGTTATCCGGGTCGTGATTTCTGCCCAGATACGACGCTTTGGGGGCAAAGTAGCTTCCGGACGTATATCCCCAGTAATTAATCAGATCTCTGGGGTGTTCCTGCACCTTGGTCTTATCCAGCATGATAATTTCTTCAAATTCATACAAAGGCATAAAGAGCAGTGTGGTAATCCCCAGTTCCTTCAGATAATCCAGCTTCCGCTCCACTGCTTCCACAGTTCCCCGGCGTCTGTCCTTTCCCTGCATACCCATGGAAAAGCCGCGTACGTGGAGTTTGTAAATTATCATATCTTCTTTTTTAATTCTTCTGCATTCCTTATCTTTCCAGGAAAAATCAGAAAAATAAAAAGAACTTTTAATTTTTCCCGGACTTTCTTCCCGGATTTGCTTTTCCGGGGAAACATGGTCCGCCGGCGGAAGTTCCTCCTTCATCCTCTTTCTTTCTTTTTCCGGGACAAAGGGTTCCGCTTTCTGTTCTCCGGGCCTGCGGGCCTCATCTGCCCAGATTTCCCGCCCGGTAATTCTGCGGGCATAGAGGTCTGTCACCTCTTCCCCGTTTATTTCATAATTGTAATCATAATTTTTCCAGTCCAGTCCGCGAATTCCAATTGTATATACTGTATCATCATTATGCTGCACTTCCATGGAAATTTTCCGGACCGGACTGTCATCTTTGGGATATAACAGCAGATTGCAGACGGAATTCCCTGCTGCCTGAACGAAAAACGAAATGGTATCCTTTTGCTTTGTTACGCCTGCTTTTTCCTGATTTCCGGAACAGATTTGAAAATTCATATGTGCCTCCCTTGATGTCTTCCTCTTCTCTGTAACTGTCCTGTCTCTTTCGTTCTGCCTTCTTTATTCACTGCGGGAGAACCGATTCTGGAACAATTGTTTCTGTCTACTTCTGTATTATAGCAACTTCTCAAAGATTTGGAAAGGGCTTTTTCCGGGAGTTTTACTTTTTACGCATTTGCAAATTCTTTCATGATTTCTGACACATGCTCCAGTTTCCGGGCCCGCCAGGCATTTTCACCGCAGAAAATCAGTCCCTGCTCCAGATTGCCTTTTACCGCATTTATAAGAGCTTCCGTAATACAGTAGGGAATCTCAGCGGGATTGCAGTTTTCCAGACACTGACGGCAGCTCCGGGGGTTTTTCCGGCGTTCCTCCGGCCGGTCTTTTTCAGACTGAACGACAAATGCATTGCGGATGGCCCGTCCCGGCATTCCCACGGGGCTTCTGACAATCTGAATGTCCTCTTTTTCCGCCTGTATATAGGCCTGTTTATATTCTTTTGCAGCGTCGCATTCATAAGTGGTGACAAACCGGGTAGCCGCCTGTACCCCGTCCAGGCCCAGCTCCAGTGCATGACGCAAATCCTTTCCTTCGTAAATTCCTCCTGCGGACACCACCGGAATATGGCGCCCGTACTTTTTGCCGTATGTCTGAACCACTTCCATAATGCCCTGTATTTCCTGTTCATAGGATGCATCCGTAATGGTTTCCAGTTCTTCTTCGGAAAAGCCCAGATGACCTCCGGCTTTGGGGCCTTCAATGACCACAAGATCCGGACAGCGCCGGTACTTTCTGTCCCATAATTTACAGATAACGGAAGCTGATTTCACCGAGGACACAATGGGGGCTATCTTCGTTCCGGCTCCCTCCACCAGAGAGGGCAGATTAACGGGAAGCCCTGCGCCGGAGATAATCAGATCCGCGCCCGCCTTCACTGCGGCCTGCACATATTCCCCGTATTTTCTGGTTGCCACCATAATGTTTACGCCTATTACGCCTCCCTTTGCCAGTTCTCTGGCCTGACGGACATGTTTTTCAATGGCTTTCAGATTAGTCTCAATGGGGGACTGGTCAAACCCCGGTTCCTGATATCCAATCTGGGCTGCGGAAATAACGCCCACACCGCCGCATCCGGCCACTGCTCCTGCCAGCCCGGACAGGCTGACGCCCACGCCCATACCTCCCTGAATCACAGGAACGGGCACTTCCAGTTCACCGATTTTCAATGTTCTGCTCATGGTTACATCCTCCGAAATCTTTCATACCGCTGTCCTGCCAGCTCCTCCTGTTCCATAGGCAGATACTGATGAAGAAATCTGCGGATTTCCTCCTGCATTGCCTCTGCAATTTTCCCAACATTCTGCGGATTTGCCGGCTGAGGCTCCCGGATGATTTTTTCAATGATTCCAAGTTCTTTTAATTCTTCCGCTGTCACCCGCATCCGTTCTGCAGCTTTCGGAGCTTTCCCTGCGTCTTTCCACATAATGGACGCAAATCCCTCCGGGGACAGAATGGTATAGGTGGCATTTTCCATCATCCATACCTCATTGCCCACTGCCAGCGCCAGAGCGCCGCCGCTGCCTCCTTCGCCGATAACGATGCTTAAAACCGGCACCGTCAGATCGGACATTTCAAAAAGATTTCTGGCGATGGCTTCCCCCTGGCCCCGCTCTTCCGCTTCCATGCCGCAGAAAGCTCCTGGCGTATCCACAAAGCAGATAATGGGACGTCGGAATTTTTCCGCCTGTTTCATCAGACGCAATGCTTTACGATAGCCCTCCGGGGAAGGCATTCCGAAATTACGGGTGATATTCTCTTTGGTGGTTTTCCCTTTCTGCTGCCCAATCACAGTTACAGGACACCCGTCGAAATACCCGATTCCGCCCACAACAGCTCCGTCGTCTGCAAAATGGCGGTCTCCGTGGAGTTCCAGAAAATCCTTAAAAATTTCCCTTATATAATCCATTGCACCGGGACGGTCCTGAGCCCTGGCCCGCTGTACCCGCTCCCAGGCAGATACTTTTTCCTGGGAACGGCTTTCTTCCTGGATTTCCGTTTTTTTTCTCCGATTTGGGATTAGCCCTTCTTTTGGCTCCACCTGCCGGTGCATGACAATGAGCCTGGCAAGGGTGTCTTTCAGTTCTTCCCGCTCCACAATTCCGTCAATCAGGCCGTGCTCCAGCAGAAATTCCGCCCGCTGAAATCCTTCGGGCAGCTTCTGCCGGATGGTCTGCTCTATAACCCTGGGCCCTGCAAATCCCACCAGAGCCCCCGGTTCAGCCAGAATCACATCTCCCAGCATGGCAAAGCTGGCGGTTACCCCTCCGGTGGTGGGGTCCGTCAGTACGGAAATATAGAGAAGTCCTGCCTTTGCATGGCGTTTCAGGGCCCCGGAGGTTTTGGCCATCTGCATGAGAGATACCATACCTTCCTGCATTCTGGCGCCGCCGGAACAGGTAAAAATAATCACCGGAAGTTTTTCTCTGGTGGCACGCTCCACAGCCCTGGTGATTTTTTCTCCTGTGACAGCTCCCATGCTGCCCATGAGAAACCTTCCGTCACAGACACAGATTACTGCCCGTTCCCCGTGGATGTTACCCGCGCCGCAGGTAACTGCCTCGTCAATGTTCAGTTTTTCCTGCAGAGACCGGATTTTACTCTGATAATCCGGATAATGTAACGGGTCTTTCTGTTCCAGCCCTTCGTCCCACTTTTCATAAGTCCCTTTATCCACCACCATTCTCAGACGTTTTTTCGTGGTAATCCGGAAATATTTTCCGCATTTATAGCACACGTAATGGTTCTGCCGCACATCTTCTTTGTAGAGAAGTTCTCCGCATCCGTCACATTTTATCCAGAGGCCTTCCGGTACCGATGGTTCTTTTCCGGACATCAGAACCGTTCCGGTTTTCTTGAATTTCAGCATTTGTCACCCGCCTCCTTTTATTTATTCCTGATTTTATTAAATTTTAATTTTATTTATCGAAATATTTCTGTATAAAACCTGTATTGACATTCCCGGACTGAAAAACCGGATGATTCAGAATATCATACTGAAAATCCAGATTGGTAGTAATTCCGTCCACCACCACTTCTCCAAGGGCGCTGCGCATTTTCCGAATAGCGTCCGCCCGGTCTTCCCCGTGGACAATTACTTTCGCCACCATGGAATCATAGTAAGACGGAATGGTATATCCGTTATAGAGGGCCGATTCAATTCTCACACCGTTTCCTCCGGGAAAATGCAGATCTTTTACCGTTCCCGGACAGGGCATAAAATTCTGCTCCGGATTCTCCGCGTTAATGCGGCATTCAATGGCATGGCCTCTCAGCGTAATATCCTCCTGCCTTAGCTTCAGTTTCTCTCCTGCCGCAATCCGAATCTGTTCTTTCACCAGATCCACCCCTGTCACCATTTCCGTCACAGGATGTTCCACCTGAATTCTGGTATTCATTTCCATAAAATAAAAATTTTTCTCTTTATCCAGCAGGAATTCAACGGTTCCCGCATTCTCATACCCCACGGCCCTGGCTGCAAGCACAGCTGTGTTCCCCATACGTTCCCGCAAATCCTCATCTATGGCCGCACCGGGCGATTCTTCCAGCAGTTTCTGGTGGCGTCTCTGAATGGAGCAATCCCGTTCTCCCAGCCAGAGCACGGTACCGTATTTATCCGCCAGAATCTGGATTTCAATATGCCTGGGCTCCTCCATATATTTTTCGATATACATGGTATTGTCGCCGAACCCGCTGACGGATTCCTGCTGGGCCAGCTGAAAAGCCTGGACAAACCCTTCCCGGTCCGAAGCCACACGCATACCTTTCCCGCCGCCTCCGGAGGATGCTTTAATCATCACAGGAAATCCTGTTTTCTCTGCGATTTCCAGCCCCTGCTCCGCCTCATATACCGACTCTCCTGGCCCCGGCACCACCGGAATCCCGGCGTCCATCATGGTTGCCCTGGCCTGGGATTTGTTTCCCATTTTCCCTATCATATCTCCGGAGGGGCCGATAAATGAAATACCGCATGTTTCGCACATATCCGCAAAATGTTCATTTTCGGACAAAAAGCCAAACCCAGGATGGATGGCCTGGGCTTTTGTGGCAATTGCCGCGCTTAAAATGCGCTCCATATTCAGATAGCTGTCCGCCGGGGAGGCTTTTCCAATGCAGACCGCCTGGTCTGCAAGCTGGGTATGCAGCGCTTCCCGGTCTGCCTCTGAGTATACTGCCACAGAGAGAATTCCCATCTCCCGGCAGGCACGGATAATACGCACTGCAATTTCTCCCCTGTTGGCAATCAATATTTTCTGAAACATATAAAATGCTCCTTTAACTTTTATGCTAATATCTTATATCCGGCTGTTATCCAATGGCAAATGTCAGTTCCACTGCCACGGCGGTTTTGCCGTTTACCGTGGCTTTTGCATTCCCGATGCCCACCGGCCCTTTCTGTTTCACAATTTCAACTTCCAGCATCAGTACATCTCCCGGCACCACTTTCTGTTTGAACCGGGCCTTATTAATGGCCCCGAAATATGCGGTTTTTCCCTGAAAATCCGGCTGGCTTAAAATGGCCACCGCGCCGGTCTGTGCCAGAGCTTCCACAATCAGTACCCCCGGCATCACCGGTTCTCCCGGAAAATGCCCTGCGAAAAAAGGCTCGTTATAAGTAACGCATTTTTTCCCCAGTGCGCGTATTCCCGGCTCCAGTTCCTCTATGGTATCCAGCAGCAGAAAAGGCTGCCGGTGAGGAATAATTTCCATAATCTCTCTGGTTCCCATAAGTGACATCACAGTTCCTCCTGTCTTTCCTTCCTGTTTTATCTGCCGATTACAAACAGCGGCTGGCCAAATTCTATCACATCCTCGTTGGATACCAGAATCTGCTTTACCACGCCCTCATAGTCGCTTTCAATTTCATTCATCAGTTTCATGGCTTCCACAATTCCAAGGGTCTGGCCTCTGGATACATGGTCCCCTACTTTCACAAAAGGATCTGCCTCCGGCTCCGGCCCGCTGTAAAACGTCCCAACCAGCGGAGATTTCACAATATTTCCTTCGGAGGAAATATCGGAAGGCCTGCTCCCGGCGGAAACAGCTTCCGCCTCTGGAACCTCTGCTGCTCTGGCTCCGCCTGCTTTTACATCCACTGCAACCAGTGTCTGCTGCTTTTCTTTTTTCATTGAAATCACAATCCCTTTTTCCTCATAGGAAAAACGGGTCAGTTCAGACTCCGAAACTGTCTGAATCAGTTTTACAAGATTATCAAATTCCATGCTGCTGTCTCCACTCCCTGTTTTTCGCTCATTTACCATTTCCTTTTCAGGAATCCTGCTGACTGAATTTTTTCAGAATCAGGCTGGCGTTGTGCCCGCCAAATCCCAGAGAATTTGTTAAGGCATACTGAAACTTCCGGTCTTTTCCGTTATTCTTCATGTAATTCAAATCAAGTTCTGCTTCTGACTCCTGCAGTCCCACTGTGGCATGGATATATTCATGCCGCATCTGCAGAATACATGCAATCACTTCCACCGCCCCGGCTGCTCCCAGCAGATGTCCGATCATGGACTTGGTGGAATTGATGTCCAGTTCATACGCATAGGCTCCAAAAGCCTGTTTGATGGCTCTGGTCTCAAACAGATCATTGTGATGGGTACTGGTTCCGTGGGCATTGATGTATTCCACCTGTTCCGGTGCAATCCCCGCGTCTGCCATGGCCTGCTTCATGGCCATGGCCGCTCCCATACCGTCTTCCGCCGGAGAAGTAATGTGGAAGGCGTCGCTGGTTGCGCCATAGCCCGCTACTTCCGCCAGAATGGCCGCCCCCCGTGCTCTGGCATGTTCCAGTTCCTCCAGAACCACGACGCCGGCTCCTTCTCCCATGACGAATCCGCTGCGCTCTTTATCAAAAGGAATGGAGCAGCGGTTCACATCGTTGCTGGATGACAATGCGGTCAGCGCGGTAAATCCGCCGATTCCAATGGGGGTAATGGCGCTTTCCGTTCCTCCGGCCACCATCACATCCGCATCTCCCACCTGTATGGTGCGGAATGCTTCTCCAATGGAGTGGGTGCCCGTGGCGCAGGCTGTCACCACATTGATACTTTTTCCTTTCAGACCGAACTGAATGGAAACATTTCCGGCGGCCATATTGGTAATCATCAGAGGCACCAGCAGGGGATTGATTCTGCCCGGCCCCTTTTCCAGCAGACGCTTATGTTCCCTCTCCAGGGCCTGAAGGCTTCCCACACCGGAGCCAATGGCACATCCCACCCGGTACGGGTCTTCCTGCTCCATCTGAATGCCGGACTGTTCCAGCGCTTCTTTTGCCGCAGCCACCGCATACTGGCAGAACAGCTCCATGCGCTTTGCAGATTTTACATCCATATAATTCTTTCCTTCGAATCCTCTGACGCTGGCAGCCACCTTTACTTTAAAATCTGCGGTATCAAACTGTGTAATCTCACCAAATCCTGTTTTTCCCGCTTTTAAACTGTCCCAGAATTCTTCCGTATTCAGCCCGATGGGGGTAATGGCGCCCATTCCGGTTACTACAACTCGTTTCATTCCGTCTCCTTCCATTTCTATCTGTCTCTGTTCATCTCCATCCGGTTCATTTCCATCTCTTTCATTTCTTTTATTTCTTTCATCTTCTCCTACATTCCCATGCCGCCGTCTGCCTGGATGACCTGCCCGGTCAGATAAGAGGCGTCTTCAGAGGCCAGGAAGCAGACCACCTTTGCCACTTCTTCCGCTGTTCCGAACCTCCGGAAAGGAATCTGGGCTTTTCCGGCTTCCACTGCTGCTTCCGGCAGTTTTTCCGTCATCTCCGTTTCAATAAATCCAGGTGCAACTGCATTGACGCGGATTTCTCTGGATGCAAGCTCTCTGGCCAGGGATTTGGTCAGTCCGATAATCCCGGCCTTGGAAGCCGCATAGTTGGTCTGTCCCGCATTTCCCATAATTCCGGAAATGGAAGAAATATTCACAATACTGCCAGATTTCTGGCGCAGCATTTGCCTGGCCCCATGCTTACAGGTATGGAACACCCCTTTTAAATTCGTGTCCAGCACTTCGTCAAACTCTGCTTCTGTCATTTTCAGAATCAGGTTATCTCTGGTAATTCCTGCGTTGTTTACCAGAATATCGAGACGTTTATATTCTGACACCACCTGCTTTATCATCTGCTCCACAGCCTCCGGATCTGCCACGCTGCACTGAAACAGCGACGCGCTCCCTCCTGCGGCCTGAATTTCCGCTCTGGTCTGCTCTGCCTGTTCCTGAGAGCCATTATAATTTATCACCACATGGGCTCCTTCGGCAGCCAGCGCTTTTGCAATGGCCCTGCCAATCCCGCGGGAGCCTCCTGTTACCAGAGCTGTCTGTCCTGCTAATTTCATATGGGTTCCCTCCTGCCTTTCTGTCTGTCCTCATCCTTCTGTCCGCAGCATTTCCAGCAGCCGCTCCATGTCTTCCACCGTTTCCACATGATAACTGTCCACATGGGGCGCAATTTTTTTCAGGAATCCGGAAAGGGTCTTTTTGGGACCGATTTCAATAAACGTATCCACACCCTCCGACACCATAAGTTCCACGCTCTGCTGCCAGCGCACCGGAGCGAAAATCTGCTTCTCCAGCAGCCCCTTCACTTCATCTTTATCACTGACAGAACCGGCGGTCACATTGGAAATATAAGGCGTTTTCAATTCTCTGATTTCCACCTTTTCCAGTTCTGCCGCCAGCTTCTTTCCTGCTTCCGCCAGTAATTCGGAATGAAACGGTCCGCTGACGTTCAGAGGGATACACCGTTTCGCTCCTGCTTCCTGCAGGTTTTTCGCCGCCTGCTTCACAGCCTGTTCCTGTCCGGTAATCACAATCTGTCCGGGACAGTTGTAATTGGCTACGGATACAATCCCTTTTGTCTTCTCACAGATTTTTTCCACCAGACTGCTGTCTGCGCCCATAACCGCCATCATGGCTCCGCCTGCGGGCACTGCCTCCTGCATCAGCCTGCCCCGCTTTACAATCAGTTTCAGAGCGTCATGTACCGACAGTCCGCCAGAAGCAGTCAGGGCCGCATATTCGCCCAGACTTAAACCTGCATTTACAGAAGAGGAAACCCCCTGTTCTTCCAGCACTTTCAATATTGCAAGTTCTACGGTAAGCATGGCAACCTGTGTATATTCCGTAACGTGCAGCTTCTCATTTTCCCGGAAGATCAGCTCCTCCATGGACATGCCGGACACTTTTCCGGCAATGGCAAACACTTCCTTCGCCCTGTCATAATTTTCATAAAAATCCCTGCCCATTCCGGTATACTGGGCGCCCTGTCCCGGAAATACAAATGCAATTTTTCTCATTTTCCTGCCCCCTGCATCAAAGCTGCGGCTTCTTCCATCATTTCCTCTATCATTTCCCGGCAGCTCTGTTCTTTCTTAATCAGTCCTGCAATCTGGCCTGCCATTACAGTCCCGTGTTTTACATCCCCGTCTATCACCGCATTCCGCAGAGAGCCTGCGGCGAGCAGTTCCAGTTCTTCAAAGGGGACTCCCTCCTGCTCCTTCTGTATGTAATCTCTGGTCATCTGATTGCGGAGCTGGCGGATAGGGTGTCCATGGCTTCTTCCGGTCACTGCGGAATCAATATCCTTTGCCCTGATAATCCGCTCTTTGTAATTTGGATGGCAGATGGATTCCTCTGCCACCACAAACCGGGTTCCAATCTGCACTGCCTGAGCGCCCAGCATAAAGGCTGCCGCAATGCCTCTTCCGTCTCCGATTCCTCCGGCTGCAATCACCGGAATTTTCACCGCATCCACAACCTGGGGCACCAGCGTCATGGTGGTGGCGGCTCCAATATGGCCGCCGGACTCGGTTCCCTCTGCAATCACTGCATCCGCACCGCCGCGCTCCATCATTCTGGCCAGTGCCACGCTGGCTACCACCGGAATCACTTTACTCCCGGCCTCTTTCCAGATTTCCATGTATTTTCCCGGATTCCCGGCGCCGGTGGTAATCACCGGAACTTTTTCTTCCGCAAGTACCTGCGCCACCTCATCCGCATAAGGGCTTAAAAGCATTACATTTACCCCGATGGGCCGGTCTGTCTGTTCTCTGGCTTTGCGGATTTCTCCCCGCACCCAGTCTGCCGGTGCGTTTGCAGCGCCGATAATGCCAAGTCCTCCGGCCGCCGACACAGCGGCCGCCAGATGATGTTCTGCCACCCAGGCCATACCGCCCTGGATGATGGGTACTTCTATCTGTAACAGCTCTGTAATCTCTGTCTTCAATTGCCACACCTCTTATTCCACGCCTTTTTCTTTCAGATACTCTGCCACATCTCCCACAGTCGCCAGTTTCTCCAGATCCTCTGAAGGGATTTCCACGGAATATTCGTCTTCCAGTGCCATCACCAGCTCAAATAAGTCCAGGGAGTCTGCTCCCAGGTCGTCCTTGAAAGAATCTTCCGGTGTAATCTTTCCTGCTTCTGTGTTTAACTGCTCAGCAATCAGTTCTTTTATTCTCTCTAACATCTTTCATTCTCCTTTTAATTTTCAAATATTTTGATATTCAAAGTATAGCACAAAAATTTTCTTTGTCAATCCTGTTTTTTATCTGTTCAGATTTCTGATAACTTTCCAATTTGACGGTAGAAATTTTTCCCTGCATATGATATTCTATTAAGGAGAGAACAGTCCGGACTCTGTAACCGGCGTTCTCACTGCTAACAGGATAAAGGGGGAAATGGTAATGATAAAATTAGCAACCAGAGATTTGTCCGCAGGAATGGTTACTGCTGCTCCTGTTTACAGTAAGACAGGCCAGCTTCTGTTTCCTGCCCGTACGGTGATGACTACCCAGAGAATTTCCTATCTGGAGTTCTACGGAATTGAGAACGTCCAGATTATCCCGGAAAAAGACATTACCGATGCTTCTGTGGAAGATTTTGCCCAGGATAACGATACGGAATCTTATTCCCAGAAAGTAAAACGGAGCCGGAAGTTCCACATGTTTAAGGTCGATTACTCCAAAAAAACCAAATTTCTGGAGAATTCTTTTCAAAATCTGATAAATAAAACCGAGGTTCTTGACTCAGGCGCTCTTCTGGAGCAAATCAGCAGCCTGTATACCGACCACCTCACATCTCTTTCTGTTTTTGATATGCTGCACAACATGCGCCAGATTGACGACACCACTTATGCCCACAGTATCAATGTGGCCATTATCAGCCGTATGATGGGTAAATGGCTTTCATTTTCCGATGAAGATCTGGAAATTCTGACTCTGGCCGGTTTGCTGCACGATATCGGAAAGTGCAAAGTTGACCCGAACATTCTTTCCAAGCCCGATACGCTGACTCCGGCAGAATTCAGACAGGTAAAACAGCATCCCCGGTACGGCATGGAGATTCTTGCCGATTTCAATCTGGACGAACGGGTCCGCTCCGCGGTTCTCATGCACCATGAACGCTGCGATGGTTCCGGCTACCCTTCCGGGCTGAAAGGAAATGCCATCGCCGACTTTGCCAAAATCATCGCCATCGCCGATGTATACGACGCCATGACCTGCAACCGCTGTTACCGGAAGGGAATCTGTCCCTTTGAAGTGATTGCCACTTTTGAGCGCAAAGGCTTTGAACGATATGAGTCTGCGTATCTGCTTCCTTTCCTGACGAATATTATCAATACCTATATTGGCAACACGGT
Source organism: uncultured Eubacterium sp. (assembly GCA_949959185.1). Taxonomy (GTDB): domain Bacteria; phylum Bacillota; class Clostridia; order Lachnospirales; family Lachnospiraceae; genus Petralouisia. The sequence goes on from CATLIX010000008.1 coordinate 58,559, forward strand.
GCTGTTAAACGATGGTTCCTCCGGCAAAATCATCCTCATTAACAAACAGTATCTGTCCCGGCCGGTCATCAGCACTCCGGCAGAGAAATATCTGGATTTGTCCAGACATCCGGAACTTTATATTCAGGCAATTATATAGCAGCAACTTTACAGGGAAAGTAAAAGAAAAGAGGTAAATTATGAGTGAAAAGCCCAACACCAGCCCCGAAACTGACGGAATGGAAGACGATGATTCCGACATACTTGTGACTCTGTCTCTGGACGACGATTCCGAAGTGGAATGCAGAATTCTTACGATTTTTGAACTGGAAGACCAGGATTACATTGTACTTCTCCCGCTGGACAAAGACGGCAATGACAATGAAGAAGGAGAAGTGTTCATTTACCGTTATCACGAAGATGACGACGGCAATCCTTCTCTGGAAAATATCGAAGATGACAACGAATACGAGGCAGTCACCGACCGGTTTGACGAACTTCTGGATGAAGCAGAATGGGATTCTCTCCTGGGTGAAGACTGACAGAGGCCATGCGGCATAAGTTATGACAGAGCAATTCATAACTTATGCCGCATGTTTTTCATTTTAAGAAGTCCGGGAAGATTCTTCCGGCTGCATTTCTTCCAGAAACCGGGAAACATCCAGTTCCCTGCCATTGTAGTTCCTGACACTGTGAATACAGAGTTCTTTTCTGGCTCTGGTAACTCCCACATAGAACATTCTGCGTTCCTCCTCCAGCTCCATATCCAGAACAGCTTTCTTATAAGGCATCAGTTCTTCATTCACATCCAGGATATGTACTTTTTCGTACTCCAGCCCTTTGGCACTGTGCAGGGTGGCCAGAGAAACGCAGTCTGTCAGCAGTTCCTGCTGCTGTTTCTGCCGCTGCAGTTCCTTCGTATATTCCTCCATATGGTCAAACCACTCCTCATAAGAGGAAAATTGTCTGGCACCGCCCTGAAGTTCATCCAGCACTTCCAGCAAATGCTCTCCGCTGATTCTGCGGTATTGCGCATAAGCCTCCAGAAATTCCTCATATCCGATTCCCATTCGGATATAATTGATGGCAGCATAAGGCCCGATTCTGCTTAAAACACGCAAATCCGCTTCTAACTGTTCAATCCGTTCTGCAACCCAGTGCTGCTTTTTCTCATAAAAATAATCTGCCCACACGTCAAACGCCACCGTGTCTTCCGGCAGACTGTCTCTGGTGATATACCGGTTGGGCCGGTTCATAATCTGAAGCATGTCCTTCCGGCTCCGGCTTCCCTGCCCAAGACGTATGTAAGTCAGAATATCTCTGGTTATCCAGTGCTCATAAAGATTCGGAATATTATCTCTGGTGCGGAAAGGAATGTTGTACGCCATAAGCCGGGACATAAAGATGCGGGGCTGGGTATTGGTGCGGAACAGAACCGCCATATCATTGTAACCGTACCCGGCTTTCACATCCTGTAAAATCTGTTCAACCACCCCTTTTCCCTCCTCCTGCTGATTTTCCCAGAGGTAATACTGTACTGTGGCATCCTGATTTCCGCCGGACTGAAGGTTTTTTTCAAACCGCCGGGTATTATGGGAAATCAGCCGCCGGGATGCATCTACAATGGATTTTCCAGAGCGGTAATTTACATCAAGAAGCACCTGCCCGGCCTCCGGATATACCTGTGTAAATCCCAGCATCAGTTCCGGTTTTGCACCCCGGAACCTGTAAATGGACTGATCGTCGTCTCCTACCACAAACAGATTATTTTCCGGCAGCGCCAGCATTTTCACGATATCGAACTGAAGTTTGTTGATATCCTGAAACTCATCAATTAAAATATACTGATATTTCCGCTGCCAGGCTGACAGAATATCCTTCCTCTGGTCGAACAGTTCATAACAGTACACCAGCATATCGTCGAAATCAATCAGGCGGTGCTGCTTCATCCTGTCGTCATAGTTCCGGTAAATCTGCTCAAAAATTTCTTTGGCGCATGTTTTGGAATAATAATGCTCCAGAGCAATTCCGGTATTTTTCATCAGACTGATTTCTCCCAGCAAATCCCCCATAAATTCTTTTTCGTCTTCATATTCCAGATGCATATGCCGTATAATATCCCCCATAAACTGAAAACGTTGTTCTTCCCGGATAATATTCCCTGCGTGAAATCCATAGGCGTGTTTGAGAATATGAAAAAAGACGGCGTGAAAGGTTCCGAACGTAACCGGATACTTTTTCCCGCCTGTGAGACGGTAAAACCGTTCCTTCATTTCTGTTGCTGCCGCTCTGGTAAATGTGATTACGAGAATATGGGACGGGTCTGCGTGCTGATTTGTAATCAGGTATTTTGTCCGCTCCGTGATAACGGTGGTCTTACCCACTGCCTGGTGCAGCTATGCACAAGCAAGCTCCCTTAAAATGCCTAATTGCTTCACTTTGAGACTTATCAAAAATATATTCCATATTGTGAAATTCCTCCATTTGTGTAGTTTTTTGTGTAGTTAAAAAATTAGGAAAACAGTCCAAACAGTTTTTGTGATAACCAAATCATCATAAACAATCTAAAATAAATGTCATGTGACACATTTATTACGCAAGACTAGATTTCAAGTTTCAATCCCAGATAGGTATGTATCATCTTATCAAATTCTTCTCTTTTTATAAAATATTCTTTTCCAACTTGCAAGCCAAACTTGTTAGCCTTTGCAAATTTTAGAAATCTAAGGGCAAAATCACTTTCTTTATCAAAAACAGACATGATTTCCTTTTTACCAATCAAAGGACTCTGGCAGCTTTCTACTTTTTCCAGCAATCTTTCAGAAATATCCCTTACCTGGTTAATCATTGATTCCTGCACTTCTACCCTCCATTTCAGGATTTCTATGGTTTCATTCATCTTTTCTATTGCCTGTTCCTTTGCTGATAAATCCATGCTTGCCAACTCCAATTTTTGCCTTGTAATTTCCAGCTCATTCTTCAAAACTTCCAGTTCCATAATAAACACCTTTTCTTCATGCACTCAACTTCCAATATAGTCAATTATACCATAAGATTTTAAAACCATATAGGCTTTTTTGAATATTATCTTTTCACTTAGTTTCTGCAAAAATGTTAAGCCATATATTCAAATACTTTCTGCCAGTCTATGCTTCAATGGAAATGAATCAGGAAGAGGTTGGACATGGCAGGGCATTTGATTTTCTTTGTGGAACATTTTCAGTAATTACATACACTGATAAAAGTGTGTAACCTTTTTCATGAAAAAATATGTAAAAATATCTGTCCAATCTTAAAAAATCTCCCATTTTCCAGAAAACAAAAAATTCTGGAAGGTGGGATATTTATGAATATCAGTAATTTAGAACTAAATTCAATCAAAAGAGTGGGGATTGATAAGTTAAAGTTATCAGGCTTTGCAGTGGAACACATTGACATGATTAAGCTTCAGTCTATGGCAAAAAGAGTGGAAATTGTCCAATCCCCAAACTCTTTCATACCTTGTAAAAGACATATGCCAGAATCAGGGGTAGGTATCTCCAAAATCCTTATCAAAGATAATGAAATTTTTTCTGATTTGTTAATTGGCTGTGCTAACATTGGAAACAACATGCCTATTGAATATGTTTATCTAACCATCTGTGTTTCCAATGCAAAAGGGTTTAATTTAGAGAATATGACTTATGAAGAATATGATACATACATCCATCAGGTTCTTGAATACATACACTCTGAATATGGAATTACCTTACACAATGCTTATATGAAAGTTGATTACATAGAAATTAACACAAACATATTCTTGACAAATGCCTTTTCCCAATACAACAGGGTATTAAGGTTATTCATGTCCTTTTTCCACAATCATCTGGGAAAGTTGAACACTTATGATAAAATTGGGAATAAAAAAATAATCCATGAGGAATCTTTTACAAGAAGCAATAAATCATTAGAAGTTATCTTCTATGACAAGATACAGCAGTTAAAAAATGAGGGGATGAAAATAGAACATGGCATTGAAATCCTACGCATTGAATTAAAGCTGAAAAACAGGAAGAAAATCAATTCTGTCTTTGAGTCCTCTTTCTGGAAAGATTTGAGCCAGGAAAAGTTAAATGAATACTTTCATCAACAGATATATGAGAATTTATTGAAAAAGTTCAACAGTTGGCAGCTCACAAGAGAAAAGGAGTTGAAAAGGTTAATTGTGGACTGTCGCACAAAAAACAAAAACACCTGGCACCACAAGGTAATGCAGGAAATAAGGAACAAGTCAGAATCAGCAATGATTCCATACATCCTTGACATTGAACAGGTTTGCAGTGCCTTTAACAAACTGCCAGACCCACACAGAAATGCCCAGAGAGCTTTAAAAGCCTTGTTGAACATTTCCATTGAGCATGACATTTATAAAAACAATGATATTGCTAAAGTTTATGAAATACTGGAAACTTTGAATGATTACTCAAAAGCAACATCATCTTACCCTCAATAACAATATGATATTTTTCCTCAAAGTGACACACTGAAATTCCATCAAAAACCCTTATTTTTCAATGGTTTCAGGGACTTTTTTACAAAAAAACTTACCAAAAAGTCCCTAAGGATAATTCCTTGGGACTTTCCTAGACTTCCCCTTTCAGGCAAAGTTTATTTCCCATCCTCTCCCTTGCTACACACAGCCTGTTTCAAAAAAGAATTGAAGGGAAGAAGGAGGGAAAAGAGAAGGGGAAGAATGTAAGGGATATTTATCATGTTTACCCCATATAGGATTTAAAAGAAAATCATAATTAAGAGGATATGAATAACTATGTATTCACATCCTCTTCTTAACATTATGCTTCTTTTCCCAATTATCAAGGCAGAGAGTATTTTTTCATTTGAAAAGATAATGAAAAAATCTTCCTCTTTCCCCTTGACAATTTCACCCTGTTTCTATTTTGTCTTTGTTCTGCCAACAGGCTCCCTATTGCAGAATATTCCAGGTGGAGTAACAGCCTAGGTGATTTCCCTTCACTATCTTTGTGCCAAATTGAAACAGATAAATTTCCCCTCCTTCACTTGCCCCATACACTAATTCTAATACAATGGTGAATATTGTCAACAATATCTTTGTATTCATTACCATTTCAACATTATCCACAAGCACTGAAAAACAGCCCTCAGCTTTTCAGCTAAGGACTGCTTTTCAGACTACTTCATATATTAGGTGTGTCAAGGAATTTACTTCCAGAAGTAAGTACCACCAGCATGAATTTCTTTGTGAATCTTGTAAACTGCATTGCCATGTTCAGTAATTCTATTCATGTTTCCAGGCATAGCTGTCACACATGAGCCACAGGTGTAATACTGCCCCTTTTTCTTTCCTCCAGTCTTAAGCTTAATACTCTTAAACTTCCCATAAACAATCTTCCCATTCTTTGCCTTTGTATATGCCCTGACTTTTATGGTGTATCTAACAGCAGGCACAAGGTTTTTAATGGTATAGGTTGTATTTTTGGTAGTTTTTGCATAAAGCAATGGAGTTTGATACCCAGGTTCTCCATATGTCTCATAAATCAGCACCTGATATCCTGTAGCGCCTTTTACCTTATTGAACTTTATTTTAACATAGCTGATGTTTCTGTATCCATCCCACTTGCAGTATTCTTTCACCTTTTTCAGCCCTTTTACCTGCCCTGGCTTCTTTACTTTTGTTGTAGCTTTAGCAGTGCTTTTTGGGGTTGCAGCATGGCTCTCCATTCCAGTAACAGAGACTAGCAACATTGCAAAAACTAATAACACAACCATCATTCTTATTCTTTTCTTTTTCATCCTCTTTCGTCTCCCAACATTTCCTTTGTGAATTTTCAGTTTCTTAGAAAGCTAATCAACAAATTCTGTTAATTAATTTCATTATAAAGCGTATAAAAATTCTTGTCAAGAAGATTAAAAATGAGACAGATGAACAATGTATTTTCTGTCATAAAAGGGATTGGCTTTTGATTCAGGGCCTTTTATCAAAAGATTGTTTTGCTGTTTTCATTAAAATTTCCATCTGCTGAATGCTTTTTTATCCTTCTGGATATGGTAGACTCTGACACCTGAAACAGTTCCCCAATCTGTGCATTAGATAAATTTTTCTGTTTCTTTAAGAAGTAGACAGAACCACAGGCAACAGGCTTACCTTTATATTCAAGCTGTTTCATTTTTGCCCCTGCATTCCTGCAATTTCCTTTCTGCACACTTAACAGTGGGATTTCTTTGTCATCCCATGAGGATTCAAAATAGTCATACTTATCAGATGATTTAATTCTATTTGTATAAATTCCTGCAATTTTTAACCTGTCCATGAATTTCTGCACAGTATATTCACTTTCTGGATAAATTGCATACATAATTCTTTGTACCATAATTATTCCCCCTTCAATGTCTCATGGATTTTTTATGTAAAGGCTTATCCTGTTTAAGAAAATCAGTATGCTTGTTTTCAGAGATTTCCATGCCCCTTTGCCTTGACAAGCAGATTCCATCTAATTTTTCATTTATGCCAGCAATAATTGTTTGTGCTGTTTTCCTTATAACTTCCATGCTTTCTTTCAGTTCTTTCAAATCCTTGCCTGAACTCCACCCAGAAATATATCCAAAGGAATACTCAGCAGTATCTATTCCAAAGTAGTTGCACACAGTAAAAGCTATTGATTCTGCCTGCACTTCTTTACTTTCATTATCTGGTGCTGTATCTTTTTCTATACCACTTTCTCTGTCATGTAAAATAGCATGTGCCAGCTCATGTATTCCAGTTTTGCAATGCATGGTTTGTGACATGTCTTTATCAATAGCAATATATCTATTTGTCAAATCATAATACCCATTTGCAGAGCCTTCCACAGTTTGAAGTATAACAGGCACAGGGGAAATCTCCCTTAATGCCTTCATGAAATCAGAATACCCTTCCACAGTCCCATCTAATTTATGCACTATCTCTGGAAGTGGCTCACCCTCTGTAGAACTTATATCAAATACATTCACCACCTTAAATCCCACAAGGATTTTTTCAGTTTCCTCATTCAATGGCTTGTCCCTTCTGGCAGAAGCCTTATCATTTTTTTCTCCCTCATCTTCCCTTTTTTTCTTATAGATGATTGGTGCAAGAATTTGAATTGCCTTTTCCCCTTTTTTGACTTGTCTGCCAAGGCTTTTCCAGGTGGTGTAACCTGCAACAGTGGTGGCATCTGCTTTTTGCATTGCAATAAGCAATGTATTATTTAAAGAGTATGAGGTGAACTTGCTCATGGTTGCCAGGTAATTTTTGTAATTCTCTGATTCAAATAAATCTTCAATCCCCTTTTCCAACCTCTCTGTGATTTCCTTTATTTTCTCTTGTTGTGCCATCTTCCTCACCTCCCCCATATGTCAGTCCCTTACATGTATGTAATGGCTTTATTGCCAAATAGTTTGAATACAAATTTTTTACTTGCTCACACAACATAACATTCATCATAATTTCCTTCCCTTCCCTGAATCCTTCTTTTCATTGTCTTTTTGATTTCCCTTCCCATCATGGAATAAGCCCTTGCTGTCACATACAGAAAATGTGAAATTCTTCACACTGTACTTATAAACAGAATCACTTAGAAAATCCTCTGTACTGACAACTTTTGAATTGGCATTCACCTCTTGAACAATTTCTTTTAATGCTTGTGAATCAAGAGGTAAATCAGGATTTGCCACCAAGATTTCATGCCTGCTTGATGGAATAATGTAAAGTTCATCACTTTCCAACTTGTTAGCTACATTTTGCAAAAACTTGTTAGAAAGCATAACAGCACTTCCATCAAAATAATTTTCTGTTGTGACAACATAGAAGGGAGTCTGTTGCATTGGGATGATTTCATCCACAACTTCTTTTTCAATTCCATTCTTTAGCATGATTTCCCTCATTACCCCTGTCATTTCTTCACATATATATTTCTGGTTCTCTGTATTCTTCTTTGCGCTCATCAATAATTCCTCCCTTGTCATTTTTAATATCTGCATAATGTTATTATCCACAAGGAAGGATTCTCTATCTGATATATGCCATCTGAAAACTGCTGCCATATCAAACATATCCATATGAGGACATTTCTCTAATAACTCTTTATTTCTTTCTTTATTCATCAAAGAAAATGAAATGCATTCCTTTGCATTTTCCACTGTGATTTCTGGCATTGAAGGCTGGTTTTGAAGTGCATGAGTGATTTCTTTTGAGAAACATTCAGCTATTTCTGGCATTGTAATTCCTGCCTTATATTTCTCATACAACCTTTTAGGATAGATTGTAATATCCACTCCTTTATAGCCTTCAAATTTGAGAGCCACCCCCTCTACTTTTTCATTAGTGGCATTCACCATCTTTGACACAAACTCTATATGTTGTAAGAACCTCTCTTGTATTTGCTCCTGCAACTCCTCAATAAATTCTTCAAAATTCATAAAATATTCCCCCTTCTAACATTTATAACTTTTATTACTATGTCTCTAATTTCTGGTTTCCCCTGATTATTTCCTGATACCTTTTCAGCATTGATGAATCCTCAAAATACCTGAATTGCCTTAACCTGAAATATTTTCCATAAAGAATCAAAATCACTTCTTTCTTCTCTCTTAAAGTTTGAAAGTCAGCAACATCCATGATTTTTTTATACTCACTGGAAATGTTCTCTTTGCCACTGGAACAATGTAATAATGCAGACCTATTATGAGATACCTTTTCTTCCTGATAATTCCCAATCAAATCTGATAGTAGCCTTGCTGTCTCATTATCCTTGCATGAAAGCACATAAGTCATTTCACTCAAATTTATCAGGGTTCTTGATTCTTCCCTACTGTATATCTTTTCTATTTGTGACATGTCCTGATAAGCCATCAATACAGACACCCCCAGACTTCTATTAACTGCCAGAAATGAAAATAAATTTTCCAACCTACCCAGCCTTGCTAATTCATCAAGGATAAGCACTGCTCCTTGTTTCCAGTTTTCTCCCCTTTTTTCCATTGTTGATATAGTCTGAAATACAACTAATCTCAATATGTCCTCAAATTCATCAAGCAAATACATAGGCAAAGTAACAAATACAGATATTCCATTGTTAATGTCCTCTGGGCAGGCTTTTCTTTCATTATCCCTTAACTGATACCTCACATCAGAGTTGAGGAATATATTCAAATGTTCTTGCAAGGTTAGCTCTATGTCTTGCATAGCTTCACTGTCCTTGTTCTCATACTTTTTAAGTCCATTGTAGACAAGCCCTTCTTCTGGACAGTTCTCTTTGTCTTGTAGCACTTCCTTGATATGCTCTCCTACATCCTTTGAGATAATATTTGTGATACTGTCAATAAAACCAAGCCCTTTGTTAAAATGATATAAAAGCAGGAATTTTAATATAGTTCTTGCATTGTTGATAAAAAACTTATCCTTTGGATTTGAACTGGTAATAAGTGCCCTTGCTATTCCATCAAATAATCTTATTTTTTCATCTTCTCTTGTGTTTGCATTGATAGAAGAATACACATCCCATCCAGCTTTATTCCTGTCTGTAAAATCCACAACCTTCACATTTTTGTTTTCAGTAATGTTTACACTTTTCCTTGCCAGTTCAGGCTTGATATCCAGACAGAACACAGGTGTTGGCTTTTTCTGCATAAAATTGTTAAGTAAGAAATTTGTTAGAAACACAGACTTTCCAGAGCCAGGACTTCCAAGCACAACTGCTGAAACCCCATCTTTCTGACCTTCTTTTCCCATAGGCAGACACACAAACTTTTTACCCTGTTTTCCCAAAATCAATCCCTCTGGTTTATTGGTAAGCAGCTTGTCATTCTTCACAACTTTTTTATACATAGCCTGCCTTTTGGAGTTTGAGATTTTAGTCACATTCTTTCTGAATGTTAAGTTTGGTGTAAAATCTGTCTTTCCTTTAGAATACCAATCATAGAGATTTGTAATCATTATAAGAAATGGTGCAGCCAATCCCCCAAGAATGATTCCTGTCACATTTCCAGCATTGAAAATAATCTCTTTCATCTGCATTGTCTGAATTAGATAAAAAATCAAGCCAGAAACTATTAGTCCATAAGGATAAGCCCACACCCCTAAAAAACTCATAACATTTTTCAAGTGCATTCTCTCACATCCTTTCATTTTACCTTCACAATTAAAAATGATATTTTTGTGAAAATACAGCAGGAAAGGAAACACAAAATCCAACCATTTTAATCATAATTTTTTCTTCTACCATGCAGAAATTCACAAGGACTTTCCAGTACATTTTTTAACAAAATGTATCTGGCAAATCCTTCCTCATTCCTGCAACAATCCATCCATTCAAATTTAATTGTGACTTCAACAGTTTTCTCCATTCAAATTTAATTCTGAATCCTACATAAATCAGGATGGATTGAAGATGGCAAGATTCCAAAATTGCTGTCGCATTTTTGAACTTGCAAGTGGGGATTCCCCCTTGACCCCCTTTTAATGTGTCCTGCCACACAATCTTTCTGACAATACTTTTAAAACATTGCTGTCATATAAAATCTCATTTTAGTGGTGAAATCTATTATCCAATGAATAAGGTGGTGATTATTATGAGTCAAAGAACAAGAAAAATGACATTCAGACTTAATGAAAAAGAGTATGAACAAATAAAAGGAAAAGTAGAAGAATCAGGGATTTCACAACAGCAGTTTCTTCTAAAAACTGCACTGGAAAAAGAAATCATACACATAAAAGAATTTCAAACATTGATATTCCATATAAAGAAAATTGGTATAAACATCAATCAAATAGCAAGGAACTACAATGGAACAGGGGCTATTTCAAATGATGATATGATAGAAATTAAAGAGGGGGTGAATAGGATATGGCAATTATTAAATCAGTCAAAAATTCACACTCAAGTATAAAACATATTATAAACTATGTTACAAAACAAGAGAAAACTATAGGGAAAAAATTATGCTCTGGTTTTAACTGTTCTATTGACACAGCAGTAACAGAAATGGAAACAACAAAGCAATTATATGGAAAAATAGGGGGAAGGACATATAAGCATTTTGTCCAATCTTTTTCCCCAGAGGAAGAACTCACTTCACAACAGGCACATAACCTTGCAGGAGAATTTGTAAATTCCTGCCCCCTGTTTTCAGATTTTGAAGTAGTATATGCCACCCATGTTGACAAACACCATATACATACTCATTTTGTTGTTAATTCAGTTAGCTTTGCAGATGGACATAAATTCTCAATGTCAAAGAAAGACTTAGAAGATATGAAAAAACTTAACAATAAGCTATGTTTAGAGCATGGTTTTTCCATTTGTGAGTTGGGCAAGAAAAAATCCTTTGATGGACAAGACAGAAAAGGACTTGTCTCAAATAACATGGATAAATATCAGTTCCTAAAAAAAGCTGAAAAAGGGCAAGTGAAATCATATGTTCAAGAAACCGCAGTAGCAGTTTTTGAATCAATGCAAAACTCTTTAACAAAAGATGATTTTATCAAATCAATGGAGCAGAGAGGATATACTGTTGTCTGGAAGGACAGTCATAAGTACATTACATTTACAAATCAGGATGGAAAAAAAGTCAGAAATTCAAATCTTCAAAAGACGTATAATTTAAAAGTGGGAAAAGAAGAACTGCTTGAACTGTTTAGGGAAAAATCTCTTTCAAAAAAGAAAGAACATCCAATCAGGCATAGAAGAAGATAATGAAGAAGGAAAAGAAGAAGCAGAGGAAAAATCCTCTGCTTTATTTATTATATATGTAAACCCTGTTTTCCTTCTTAAACCCTGCTAATGGTTCTTTGGCATAAGGAAATAATCTTTCGTACTCCTTATCTGAAATTCTAATTACAGAATAAAAATCATAAAATTCTAAAAAGTTGATAATCTGGCATATAATTGGTTCAATTAAAAATTCATAGCCATATTCACAAAAAACTTTGTGAATAAAAATCTCCTTATCATTCCACCAATCATTTATTATAGCTTTTGCCACTAAAACACAATTTTCTATTTCTCCATATCCTGTTAATAATTGTAAGACATTCAATGAACCACAAGTGTGCTCATATATCCTTAATTCACCATTTTCCAAATCATCCACAACTACCAAATTTTCTTCTGTCATCTGAATTGGGTGTTTATGAATCCTTATAAGTTGCATACTATTTGTCTGCATTTTTTCCAGCATTTTCAATACCTCACTTTCTAATTTTTTAATCATTCTCTAATCCTAAAATGAGATATTCTTTGAAAAAATTTTTAAATTTCCACTAAAAAGAGAACAGCACTTTCTACTGCTCTCTTTTTCTTCCTGATAAACCTTATCCCTCACACAAATTTAAAAATCTTAAAATTCTTTATTCTTCCTCAAATTTATTATCCAATTCCTTCAAGTGGCTTATAGGATTGATAATTCCTGAATCTTTCAACCTGTCTGCTGTCAAGTGAGTATATGTATTTAAAGTCATGTCTAAATCTTTATGGCCTGCCTGTGCTGCCACAGCCTTTGCAACAAGCAATGGATTTCTCATTTGGTCAAACCTCAAAGTATTATATGTTATGAAGGTATGCCTGCACACATGAGGCCCCCAGCCTGGCTCTCTATGAATATCATACTGGTTACACAGCCTTTTGAAGCTTCCTGCAAAAGTATCTCTGTCATAATAGTTTCCTGTTTTTTCTGTAGGAAATAATAAATTGTGGACATTATTTCTGCAATGGTATTTTGCATTTTCTTCCATCTTCCTAATAGCTTTAATGGACAATTCATCCAATAAGCAAAGCCTGTGTTCTCCATTCTTAGTCCTCTTTAGATATTTCTCTTTGCCAAGGGAATGATTTTCAGGATTCTTATACCTTTGTCCAACTGCTTTATAGATATATAACACCCCACTCTTTTCATCCTCTGCAATATCATAATCTTTACCAATCTGCAAGGCAAATAATTCCTCACTCCTGATTCCAGTGGACAGCATAAGCACAAATGCTGGTGCTGCTTTATATTGGTTATGCTCCATTGCTTTCTCAAATTTAGGAATATCTTCATCTGCCAGCACTTCTTCATCCTGCTCTGTAAAACCATAGGTATCTTCATCTATGGCATCCTGATTTGGTTTTGAAACATCAGCTCTCCATGCATAATTATGTTCTAAATTGGGATAACCTTTTTTTATCAGATATGCCAATGTCTGGCAAAGAAGAAACCTTATCCTCTTTTTATAACTGTAGCTATATCCTGTTTTTTCTTCTCCATACTGTGTGAATGTCACTGAATCTAACCAGCTATAAAATTCTTTAAAAGTGCTTAATTTCAGCATATGAATTTGCAGCTTTGCAATTCTATGTTTATAAATAGTTGCTTTTGCCATATCCGCATTACTTTGGTATGTGCTTTCAGTCCATTTATCTCTGGCTGTGCTGTCTTTCAGTTTATAGAGCATGTATTCATCTATGAGAGTTTCTAATGTTTCCTTGCCTGTCCATTTACCTTCTACATCAAGCAGGATTGCCTTTCTCTTCTCTTTTTCCTTTTCTTTTCCCTTTTTCCTTGCTTCTTCCTCTGTTTTTCCTGTGGTGTGGATTCTCACATTTTTTCCTGTATTTTCATCCAAAATATCCAACTGCTTATTAAAATGCCAATAGCCATCTTTCATAAATTTGCAACTGCCCTCACCATTTTTAGCTCTTGCCATATTGCCCTCTCCCTTCTTGTGTAGTTTTCCACAAAAGCCCTTTTTGTGAAGTTTATTTGTGTGTTTGTGTGATTTTTTGTGTATATGAATCATTATAAAACATCACCAAACACTTTTCAATTAGGCGCATTGGACAAAAAAACACCAGATATTGTAATAATACCTCAATATCTGGTGTTAATTTTTTGTGCAATTTGCTATCAGGCAAGTACCCTGGTCTTGCCAGACCCCGGACCTGCCAGTACAAGCAGCGGTCCGGCGGTATGTCTGACTGCCTGGGTCTGAGATTTGTTCAGACTCATAGATTATAATTCCTTTTCCAGTCTTGCAATGGCTGCCTGAATCCTTGCCACTGATTCCTCTCTGCCCAGAACCTCCATAAGCTCCGTAGCTCCTCCCGGCGTCATCTGCTTTCCGGAAACCGCAGTGCGCACGGGCCACATGGCATATCCGTTCTTGCAGCCTTTTTCTTTCACATATCCGCAGAGAGTATCGTACAGGGCGTCGTTGGAATAGTCCTCCTGCTTTTCAAAAACGGGCAGAAGCTCCCGCAGCACCTCCAGCGAAGATTCCGGGGTGGTTTTCATTTTCTTATGGGCATACATGGAAATTTCATATTCCGGTACGGCGTCAAAGAAATCCACATGTTCCGCAATATCCGGAAAAACTTCGATTCTGGTCTTTACCATAGCCGCAATCTTCTTCAAATCATAAGGTTTATGAACCGACTCTTTCAGGTAAGGCTCTGCCAGTTCATAAAACCGGTCAAACTCCATGGCTTTCAGATATTCCCCGTTCATCCATTTTAATTTGACCATATCGAACACTGCCGGAGACTTGCTTATTCTGCGGTAATCAAAATCCCGTATCAGTTCTTCCAGAGAAAAGATTTCTCTGTTTTCCTCAGGGCTCCAGCCCAAAAGGGCAATAAAATTCACCACTGCTTCCGGGATAAAACCCTGCTCCAGCAGTTCTTCAAAAGAGGCATGGCCGCTTCGTTTGGACAGCTTTTTGTGATTTTCGTCGGTAATCAGGGGCAGATGGATATATACCGGGGACTCCCATCCAAAAGCATCATACAGCCGCTGATACTTGGGTGCGGAGGACAGATATTCATTTCCCCTCACCACATGGGTGATATGCATGGTATGGTCGTCCACCACATTTGCAAAATTATAGGTAGGGTATCCGTCCGACTTGATTAAAATCATATCATCCAGTTCCGCATTTTCCACGGTAATGTCTCCGTACAGTTCATCGTGAAAGGTGGTGGTCCCTTCCCTGGGAATATTCTGACGAATCACAAAGGGCTTTCCGGCTGCCAGATTCCCTTTTACTTCTTCTTCTGACAGAGACAGGCAGTGCTTGTCATACATCATGATTTCCTTGCCTTCCACAATCTCTGTTTTCAGAGATTCCAGACGCTCTCTGTCACAGAAACAGTAATATGCCTCGCCCTTTTTCACCAGTTCCTCCGCATATTTCATATAAATTCCTGTTTTCATCCGCTCGCTCTGGACATAGGGGCCGAATCCCCCGTCTCTGTCCGGGCCTTCATCATGGACAAGCCCTGCCTGCTCCATGGTGCGGTAAATAATCTCCGTGGCTCCTTCCACAAAACGCTCCTGGTCCGTGTCCTCAATCCGGAGCATAAATTCTCCGCCCGCATGTTTTGCAATCAAAAATTCATACAGTGCGGAACGAAGGTTACCCACATGCATTTTCCCGGTTGGGCTCGGCGCATATCTTGTTCTCACTTTGCTCATGTTTTCTCCTTTATATTCCTGTTATATTTCCACATTAAAAAAATCCAGCATATAGGTAATTTCTGCCAGACCCACTGCCGCGTCATGAATGGCCCCCAGGTCTTTTTCCCTGAATCCTTTTTCCAGTTCCTGTTTGGAAACCTCGAACATCTCCCGCAAATCTTCTTCCTTAATCTCCATATCCATTTCTGTTTTCTCCTTTCCTGATTACTGGCGCTCAATAAAGTATTATACAACGATTTTACTCCAATAAAAAGGGTTTCCTGCAAGAAAATAAAAAAATTTGTAACTATTCAGCCTTCGGCTTCATAGTTACTGAATCCGGCCTGTTCCGGTTTGCCTTCGGCAAAGAGGCCAGATTCTTCTCAACCACTACACATTCTCACGGACTTTGCAGCAAGCGCAAAGTCCTGGGCTGAACTGTTACAAAAAATAAAACAGACCGCATTTCTTCTATGGCAAAAGAAATGTGGTCTGTTAAATCAGGATTCTACAATATTTTATCAAATGCAGATTTATTTAATTGTAATATACTTTTTGTCCTCCACTGCGGGAGCTTCCTTCTTCGGAAATACAAGTTTTAAAACCCCGTTTTCAAAGCTGGCATGAATATCTTCCTGTGTTACGTTCTTTCCCACAAAGAAACTTCTCTGGCAGCTTCCCATGTAGCGCTCCCGGCGTACAAATCTGCCCTTATCGTCTTTTTCTTCCTTACTCTCATTGCGCTCTGCGGAAATGGTCAGATATCCGTCCTTCAAATCTGCCTTCAAATCTTTCTTCTCATATCCCGGCAGCTCTACTTCCATCTGATATCTGTCACCCAAATCCTGTATATCGGTAGACATACATGCAAGGCTGTTGCCCCGTTCAAAGGGTGAGCGGAATGCATCCCGGAACATATGGTCAAAAGAATCACCGAAAAAATCATTGCTGAGACTGTTATTAAAAATACTGGGTACTAACATAGGTCCTTCCTCCTTACAGATACTTCTGTTTATTATTTGTGATTACTGTTTGTAGCTGCCCAAAATTTTTGTCACAACTTCTCATTTTTTATGTCAAAAATTTTCGGGAAATATTTCCCGATTTTCAAGAAAAAAGGAATGCGATTTTTATCACATTCCTTTTCCCGGCTTTCGGTTCCCATGTTCTTCAATTATCAGATACTTTCCTGTCTTTGGTACCTTATTGGGAATATACTCTATTAATTCTTCAATAGAACAATTCAGAACTTCACATATGCGGTCGATATGCTCTACTTTCAAACTAACAGGTATTTCGTGATACCATTCATTTATGGCATTACGCCTTATTCCTGTCAACTCCGATAATTCTTTCTGCGTCATACGACGTTCCCCAAGAAGCCTTGATAAATATATTCTTATCATAATAGTGCCCCTTGAGGAGAATGGTATCACAATTTGGATTATTAGAATGTATTTCAATCATTTTTATTGTTTTTCGTTATTTTTGTACCTGTTTTTGATATTAGTAATTTTTAATAAGAACCTCTCTGTACCGTGGCTTTTTTTCTTCCTGAATCAGGTTATTCATTCTGTCAACCAAAATAATTTCATAACTGCTGTAAAGCTCCCTGATATATTCACAATCATTATACGACAGAAGAAATCTGCCTTTTATTTGTTCTAACGCATTTTTTAACCTTACGTGATCCTCTGGCATAAACCTGTCCGGGTAATACTTTTCCGTTTTGTAATAGGGTGGATCAAGGTAAAACAGAGCATCCTTTTTGTCATATGTTTTAAGAATACTCTCAAAATCCCTATTTTCAATAACAACATTATTTAGCCTTTCGGATACCGCCAGAATATAATCAATAGCATTTTTCATGTTCTTAGGACGAACACCAAAAGAACGCAAATCCGTACCAAAACTCTCCTTTATCAAAATATAAAATTTTGCTGCTCTCTGAATATCTGTCAGTCCACGGTTTTCCATTTGCCCTTTTGCATCAAAAAACTGCTCTCTTGACATTAGTATAAATTCTAATTCCTTTTGCAGTGCCTCCGGATGATATTTCGTACAGCGAAACAAATTAACAAGATTTCCGTTCACGTCATTGTAGACTTCCATTTTAGCGTGTTTTTCAGTTGAAAACAACACCCATCCAGCTCCACCAAATACTTCAATATAACGTTCGAAAGTTTCCTGCTCTGGAAATTCATTTAAAATTTTATTTCTGAGTAACTTTTTTCCACCAATCCAGCTGATAAAACTATTCATTTTGACTTCCTCTTTTCTGAAATAATAATGTGGGACACTATTATTTAAGAATAGTTATAACTTAACAATATCACTTCCTTTCTTTCGCGATATAAATTGAGCAATATCACCCCCTTTCTTTCATAAAACACGGATATGGCCGGGAAGGCGAACCTGATTGGCGAAAACAGATTTTACAATGGAACAATCACTGTAAATAAAACGGTCGGCGTAAATAACGCTTCTTTCGTAAATGCTCAGTTTGTAGCAGAATCTCCAAATAAGCTGGAACCCGGAAGTCGTGCGGGTTACGGGTTCCATAACGACAACGTTACAAGCGGTTTCCTTTATCTGGACAACGACCACAGATTAAAATTTATTGATGCTTTTGGCGGAGTCCACGTTATTGTAATGGAATCTCCTTAAATTACAGTAAGTGTCCAGTTTGTTTCATGCTTTGTAATAACTCCTTCACCCTCTGTATACAGCACAATTTCAGAAGCATACCCAAACAGAAGGACTGACCCGTATGTTCTGTATGGATAGGACTGCACAATTACTTTGTATTCCTGCCCTCTGACAAAACGGCCAAAGTATGTATACTGGTCTTCCAGAGGAATTTTAGAAAATATATCTTTTATGCAGTCATCAATTGACATTGTATAGTAGTCATACCTGCCAAAATCTATGAATTTTAAGCCACTGACACCCTGCAAATCCGTGTTTAGCAGATTTCCGCCTTTGCTCTGTGATTCTCTCCATTTTCTTCCCTTCTGGCATTTCCGGGTACAACAAAAACTCCGGCCCATTTTCCGGAGTCTTCCCACTCTCATATGATGTATTTATTCTCTATACCGCATACTTATTGTACGCTGTTTTTACATTCTTCTGAGATATATAACAGTATACCTGCGTGGTCTTCAAATCCGCATGTCCCAGTATCGCCGCCACATCCTGTATGTTCATTCCACGGTCCAGGAGGTTCGTTGCCAGTGTCCTGCGGTATCGGTGCGGATGTACATTGGATACTCCGGCTTTTCTTCCGATTCGTTTCAGGATCACTTCTATCCCGTTCTTTCCCAGCCGTTCCGTCCCTTTTCCGGAAAATAGTGCTTCTCCTGTGTCTGTTCGCGTAGAAAGGTAGTCTTTCAGGTGCATGGCTGCAACTTCTGACAGGTATACCGTCCGTTCCTTATTTCCTTTTCCCAGTACTGTACATTCCATCCGTTCAAAATCTATGTCATCCATATTCAGCCTGGCCACTTCCGATACCCTGCACCCCGTACAGTACAGGAAATCCAGTAACGCCAGGTCCCGGATGTTCCCGCAGGCCATCCGCAGCTTTTCCATTTCCGCCGCCGAATAGGGTTTCTTTACCTTTTTCCGGTACTTAATCTGCTTAATGGCCGCGCATGGGTTCCGTCCAATCATTCCTTCTGCAGACAGCCAGCCGAAAAAACTGGAATAGCACCTGCGGATTCCGTCCAGGGTCCGGTTGCTCAGTTTCACTTCCGCTTTCTCCCTGCGGTATGACAGATAAAACCGGATATCATAGGCTGTCACCTCATACAGGGGCTTTGAAAGGAACTGAATCAGCTTCCGGTTCTCATCCGCATACCGGTTCAGCGTGGATTCCGCAGTCCCTTCTATCCGTTTTGTGGCAAGGAATTTTTTCAGCATACGTTCCGCGCTGTTATCAGGCACCGACACCTCCGTACACCGTTCCTGTACCTCATACCGGTTCAG
>CATLIX010000009.1 GCA_949959185.1 uncultured Eubacterium sp.
TAACAATTTACTTAAATTTTTTTACTACATACGCAATCCCTGAAAATACTACAATTACCCAAAATAGCTCCCATACAAATTCAATGACATATGACAGAAGCCACAGAACCACCATAACTCCAATAATGGCGACAATTATCCCAGGTACTTTTTTCATGCTTCCTCACTCCATTTGCAAGTTTATTTTTTAAACAGCTTCCAAAACCCTTTGATGACATCCATGCCGCTCTTCGGGTTTAAGAATTTATCTTTTTTCTTTTCCAAATACTGTACTGCTTCCGTGGTATCTTCCTGTCCCAATCCCAGTTTTGGCAATAACAGCTCCATCTTCTGAAAGGCTTCCTCAATTTTCTCCAAAGAAGAAGTATCTGCTTTTTTCATTGCTTTCAGAAGTCTGTCTTTTCCCGCCTGTTTCCGGTCTGCTTTTTTAAATAGACCGGTGGAACAAAATTTTTTATCAAAATCCGCTAAATATCTATTGATTTTATCTAAATATTTTGGCTTCAGCTCGGAACAGAACTGCTCTTCAAACACAGATTTCTTTTCCAGCAAATCTTCCTCATAGTCAAGAAGTGATTCTGATGTGGGCGGAGTAATTTCCTCAAAGAAATCCTGTATTGCCTGTAATTCTTTACGGGCAAAATCAGCAGAATCCCTGGTAGTGCAGACGATATCATCTACCGTCCGGTACAACAGGTCAAAGTCTTCCAGCCTTTTATTGATATATTTCATGCATTCCAGCTCGTCTGTCACTGGCAGGCTTAAATTCATGCAGTATTCCATCAGTTTTTCTTTTGCTATTACAGAATCTTCTTCTGTTTCTCCCTGAATGTCTTTTACATATTGGAGTGCCTGATTATCCTTAGATGATTGCAGGTCAACGCCATAATAATCTGCCAGTATGCCCAGCTCTCCTTTTTCATCCCCAAATGACGCAAGCATGGTTTCAAATAAATCAAGGCTGTATGGATGCAATGCCAGAATTTCCTGATAGATTTGGTCCGTTTTCTCTTTTGGGACTGCCCCGCTTTTTATATTATTCAGTAATCGCTGTGCGGTTTCCATGTCATTCTCTGACGGGACTCCCCATACAATATCTTCCTTTGTTTCTGAAATAAGATGTATCAATACATGATGTAAGGCAAAAGCAGATTCAAAGACGCCGTTCTGTATTGTTTCCCTTGTTTTCGGGTCAGAAAATATCTGCTTTAATTCCGAATTAGCTGCCATCTTACTGAAGGAATTACCTATTGCATTCACGAAGCTATGCCCCATGCCTTCTGCAACATTCCTCATTCCAAGGCTGGCCTGATGTGCATAATTATCTATTACTGTCCCGCCATAACTGCCGCCTTCCCATCTGGCACGATTATCTTTCCGCTCCTGACGGTATTGTTTCTGCGCTTCCAAATCCTCATTTACGGATATAATTTTCTCACAGACAGAATCGGATGCCGCATAAAAGGGATTCAGATAGCCCTTCTCATTTGCATACTGGTAAATCGTATCGTAATCCCAGTCATAGCGTTCCATGCTGATAAGTTCTTTTTTCATTTCATCTATCACCGGGCAGATACTTTTCTGAAAATCTGATGATGTTTTCTGCAGAATGTCATTGCAGTTCGTATAGTCACTATAAAAGGAAGAAAACTGCCTTACCGCTTCTTCTGCCAGACGGTAATACTTCTTCCGCAAGACGTTATAAATATTTCTCTCTTTTGGAATATGGACTGTACCAATTGCACAGGGATATTCCACAGGATGGTTCTCCTGTTCCAGCAATTCTTTCATTAACATAGACAACACTCCTTTGCTTTTTTATTTCATGTACTTCTTTTTCATCTTCGCATTGAGCATATATATACCCCGTATATAAATATACCATATATTCCAGAATCTTACAATAATATTGTGGATAAAATATAATAGACATCGGAGGTACGGACAATGCCTAAAAAAGAAAACCCCTTGCGCCAGCTCCCGGCCAGTTCGGATGGTTATGGCGATATAAAAATCCATTTAGCAGAAATATTAGAGGAAAAAAATATCTCCCTGAATCAGTTGTCTTTCCGCACGGAAATGCAGAGAACACAACTACGGAATTACAGGGATGGGAAAATACAGCGTCTGGATATTGATATTTTAAAACGATTATGTTACGTTCTGGAATGCGACCTGCACGACCTGATAGAATACATCCCGCCAGATAAGCTATAAGCACAAAATATACCCATCTTAGACTAAAACACCCCATGGAAAGCCACCTGCTCCCATGGGGTTAAAAATACAACTTTTATTCTCTTTCTCCTGCCTGAATCTCTGTTCCCTTTCGCACTTACTTATGATATGGCTCTTTCGCAAGAATACGGTAGCTTCGGTAAATCTGTTCCAGCAAAATTACCCGCATAAGCTGGTGAGGAAAGGTCATCCTGGAAAAACTCAGCAGAAAATCTGCTTTCTGCAAAATCTGTTCTGACAGTCCCAGAGATCCTCCGATAACAAATATGATATGGCTTTTTCCCGACACGCCCAGTTTTTCTATCTTTTCCGAAAGTTCCAGAGAATCCAGCATGTTTCCTTCTATTGCCAGCGCACAGATAAAGGCGTCTTCCCGGAAATGCTTCATAAGACGCTGGCCTTCTTTTTCCTTTATCTGAATTTCTTCTGCAGCGCTGGCATGTTCCGGTGTTTTTTCGTCTGCAACCTCAATGATTTCCAGTTTACAGTACCGGGCAAGGCGCTTTTGGAATTCCTGGATGGCCTGCCGATAGAAACTTTCTTTTATTTTTCCAACTGCTAATAAAGTGATTTTCACGTTATGTTCTCCTTTTTATTGTAATATGGTATTTTTTCCTTTATAATATATTCAGAGTCTTGAGTTCTCACAGAATCAATATAAATTATGATAACTTATGTACAGATAACTAATTTTCAGAGGTGAAATGATTATGAAATTATTGGAAGAAAAAATCAGACAGGACGGTACCGCCGTAAATGAACATATTTTAAAAGTAGACAGTTTTATCAATCATCAGGTAGACCCGGCATTAATGCAGGAAATGGGAAAAGAGATTGCGGAACATTTTAAAGATAAAGGGATTACAAAAGTTGCCACCATCGAAAGTTCCGGAATTGCTCCGGCAATTATGACGTCTCTTGCCCTGGGGGTTCCTATGGTAATCCTGAAAAAACAGCCTTCCAAGATTCTGAATCAGGATTTATACCAGACTGTTGTGACTTCTTTTACCAAGGAGACAAATTATGAACTGACTCTTTCCAAAAAATATATTACAGCCGATGACCATGTACTTCTTGTGGATGATTTTCTGGCAAACGGCGAAGCGGCAACCGCTGCAATCCGTCTCATCCGCATGTCCCATGCCACCATTGCCGGACTTGGGGTTCTGATTGAAAAATCTTTCCAGCCCGGCCGGGAAAAACTGACAGCTCAGGGCATTGAAGTCTATGCACTGGCACGGATTGCAAAAATGGCAGAAAATTATATTCAATTTAAAGAATAATCTGCCATTTTTTCAGCAGGATTAGGATGTCAAAAAGGGTGCGCTGCACAAAAAGTGCTTTTGCACCCTGATTCTGTAGGGAAACAACTGCAAAATACTGTGTTTATGCACAATATGACAGTCCCGTGATTATCTCTTCATTATTTCTCTCAATCTTTCCAGAAACAGTAAACATTTATTCTCCTGTTCCGATGTATAACCCTGCGGAATTTTTTTCATCCAGATAAGATTGGGAATAAACAGCATCAGCAGAAATATCAGTCCCATATAAGAAAATCCCACATGACCCATTCCTTGACATACCTCCCTGGTCTGAACTGGTTTTTATGTTTCTGTGCCGGTTATTTCTTCTTTCCGCCAATCAGGCTTTTCAGCTTCAGGGCTTTGTCGATATTTCCGTCCACTTTCAGTTTCTTTAATGTCACTGCGAGAATCGGATCCAGTTTTCCCTGGGCAATTTTCATCAGGTTTTCCGCCGAACAGGTAAACATGGCGTCTCTGTCGTGGTAGTCATAAGGCTCCACATACAGTTTGCCTTCTTTTACCTCCACATAAAATATACCCTCTGCCTCTCCGGTGATGTTAAACTGATAAGCCAGATGCTCGGTAATATTGCTCACATCTGCATCCATAAATGTTTCTTTTACTTTTGAAAAAAATTCTTCATACGTCATAACTTTCCCTCCTCATGATAAATTTACATCATCAGGGCTCCTCCCGGCAGGCCGGGTCCCTCCTCATGATAAATCATCAAACAGTGATAATTGATTGGATTCCGGCAGGTTTCCGAGAATTCCAAGGTCTCCCATCAGGTCAATCACCGTTTTGGATACTTTGGTGCGCTGGCGGAAATCGTCTTTGGACAGGAAAGGCCCGTCTTTTGCCGCTTCCACCACCGCCTCCGCCGCCTTATCGCCCAGGCCCTCGATACTGTCAAGGGCCGGCATCAGTTTCCCGTCTACAATCTGGAACATATGGGCCTGTGCGGAGAATAAATCCAAAGGCAGAAATTCAAAGCCTCTGGCGTACATTTCCTGTACGATTTTCATATCTTTTACGGTGTCCTGTTCCTTTTTGGTCAGAGATTCTTTCCTGCGGTCAAAATCTGCCATAAAATATTCCAGCTTTTCTTTTCCCTGGCACATCAGCTCATAACTGAACGAAGTGGCGCGGATACTGAAAAATGCCGCATAATAGGCCAGCGGATAAAAAATTTTACAGTAGGCAATCCGCCATGCCATCATAACATAGGCCGCCGCATGGGCTTTTGGGAACATGTACTTGATTTTTTTGCAGGACCAGATATACCAGTCCGGCACATTGTGCTCTGTCATGGCCTGTTCCCATTCCGGTTTCAGGCCTTTGCCCTTGCGGACGCTTTCCATAATGGTAAAGCTCAGTTCACTTTCCATCCCCATACCAATCAGGTAGGTCATAATATCGTCACGGGTACAGATTGCCGTGGAAATGGTGGCTTTTTTCTCCTGAATTAAGGTCTGAGCGTTTCCAAGCCAAACATCTGTTCCGTGGGACAGACCGGAAATCCGCACCAGATCGGAAAAGGACTGGGGATTGGTGTCAATCAGCATCTGAATAACAAACTCCGTACCGAATTCCGGAATCCCAAGGGAGCCCAGTTTGCAGCCGCCAATATCCTCCGGTGTAATTCCAAGAGCCTGGGTGCTCTGGAACAGGGACATGACATTTTTGTCGTCCAGGGGAATCTGTCTGGCGTCAATGCCGGTCAGATCCTCCAGCATACGAATCATGGTAGGATCATCGTGTCCCAGTATGTCCAGTTTCAGCAGGTTATGGTCGATGGAATGATAGTCAAAATGGGTGGTGACAATATCGGTGGACATATCGTTTGCCGGATGCTGGATGGGGGTAAAGGAATGGATTTCCTCTCCCAGAGGAAGTACGATAATCCCTCCCGGATGCTGTCCGGTGGTGCGGCGAATCCCCACGCAGCCCTGTACAATCCGGTCGATTTCACAGTTCCGTTTCCGGACGCCCCGCTCTTCGTAATAATTCCGGATATACCCGAATGCTGTTTTGTCAGCCAGGGTTCCGATGGTTCCGGCCCGGTAAGTCTGTCCGTATCCGAAAATCACTTCGCAGTATGCATGGGCCTTACTCTGATACTCTCCGGAAAAATTCAAATCAATATCCGGCTCTTTATTGCCCTTAAATCCCAGAAATGTCTCAAAGGGGATATCAAACCCCTCTTTCATCAGGGGTTCTCCGCAGACCGGACAGCTTTTGTCGGGCATGTCGCATCCGGCCCGTCCGGCGTCGGCGTATGTTCTGACTTCCTCCGATTCAAAATCACAGTAATGACATTTTTTGCAGTAATAATGGGGAGCCAGGGGATTTACCTCTGTTATTCCCGCCATGGTAGCCACAAAGGAGGATCCTACGGAACCGCGGGAGCCCACCAGATAACCGTCCTCATTGGATTTCCATACCAGTTTCTGGGCAATAATATACATTACTGCGTATCCGTTGGAGATAATGGAGTTTAATTCACGCTCCAGACGTTCCTGCACAATGGGCGGAAGTTCTTCCCCATAAATTTCATGAGCTTTATTGTAACAGATATCCCGGAGCATCTGGTCGGAATTTTCAATAACAGGAGGACAT
This sequence comes from uncultured Eubacterium sp., assembly GCA_949959185.1. GTDB lineage: Bacteria > Bacillota > Clostridia > Lachnospirales > Lachnospiraceae > Petralouisia. The sequence continues at coordinate 6,165 of CATLIX010000009.1, forward strand.
TTATCCGGACGTACCGGAGAAATCTTTTCACACATGTCGGCAATCCGGTTTGGATTGGTAATGACCACTTCTTCGGCTTTTTCACTGCCCAGATAATCGAACTCCGCCAGCATTTCCTCTGTGGTACGCAGATACAGGGGCGCCTGATTGTCGGCATCCTTAAATCCTTTGCCTGCCATAATAATCCGGCGGTATACTTCGTCTTCCGGGTCCAGAAAATGTACGTCGCAGGTTGCCACCACGGGTTTGTGAAATTCTTCTCCCAGCGTTACAATTCTGCGGTTAATATCTTTTAATTCTTCTTCCGAAGCAACGGCCGGGTCTTCTCCCCGCAGCATAAATTCATTATTTCCCAGCGGCTGGATTTCCAGATAATCATAAAAACGCACCAGTCTGGCGATTTCTTCTTCCGAATGCCCCCTCAGTATGGCCTGATACAATTCTCCGGCCTCACAGGCGGAACCTATCAGAAGTCCTTCCCGGTATTTGAGAAATTCACTTTTGGGAATTCTGGGCTGCCGGTGGAAATACGTCAGGTGGGCTGCCGATACCAGACGGTACAGATTAATCCTTCCGGTATCGTTGGTGGCCAGGATAATGGCATGGTGGCTGGGGAGCTTTCTGATATTTTCCACCGAAGTACTGCCCAGCGCGTTTACTTCTTCCAGTGTGGATATTCCCTGTTCTTTCAGCATCGCCGCAAATTTCACAAAAATTTCCGCAGTACAGGCTGCATCGTCCACGGCCCGGTGGTGATTTTCCAGAGAAATTTTTAATGCCTTTGCCACGGTATCCAGTTTGAAGCGATTTAACTGGGGCAGCAATACCCGTGCCAGCGCCACCGTGTCAATGACCGTATATTCACAGGGAAGATTCTGGCGTTCACAGTTTTTACTGATAAAACTCATGTCGAATCCGGCGTTGTGGGCTACCATAACGCCGCCCCGGCAGAATTCCAGAAATTCCGGTAATACTTCCTCTATGGCAGGGGCGGACAATACCATATCGTCTTTGATTCCGGTCAGTTCTTCGATTTTAAAGGGAATGGGTACCTGGGGATTTACGAAAGTGGAAAATCGCTCCGTAATTTTTCCGCCGGACACTTTTACAGCGCCGATTTCGATAATCCGGTTGTTTATGGGGGAAAATCCCGTGGTTTCCAAATCAAATACCACGTATGTATCTTCCAGGTTCTGGCCCTGCGGGTTTTCCACAATCTGCTTTAAATCATCCACCAGGTAGGCTTCCACCCCATAAAGTATTTTGAAATCATCTTCCGGGGAAACAGCATGGTTGGCGTCCGGAAAAGACTGTACGTCGCCATGGTCCGTGATGGCAATGGCTTTATGGCCCCATTTCATGGCCCGTCTGATAATGTCTTTTACCTCGGAAACGCCGTCCATATCGCTCATTTTTGTATGGCAGTGAAGTTCTACCCGTTTCTGGGGGCTGGTATCCATACGGATGGAGGTGAAATCCGGTATTTTTTTCATTCCCACAACAGAGCCGATGGTAAGCTCTCCGTCAAATTTGTCGATGGTGGTAACGCCTTTGATTTTCAGGAAAGCCCCTTTTTTTACCTCTGAGGTAATAGCAGGAACTGCCTCATTTCCGGCGAACATTTTTACCATAATGGTATCAGTAAAATCTGTAATGGAAAAGAGAATAATGGTTTTTTCGTTCCGGATTTCTCTGGTATCCAGACTCAGCACCTTCCCTCGGACAACCACCTCGCCCATTTCGCCTATAATCTGTTCGATGGCGATAATTTCATCCTCAAAGTCACGTCCGTATACCACATCAGGGTTGTCCGACTTCTTAAATCTCCCATAGGAATTTCCTTTTCTTTCGGGCGGCATATTTCCGGAAAATCCTTCTTTTTTCTTTCCGGCAGATTGCTTTTCCGGTGCAGGCCCGCCGGGTTTCTGTTTTGGATTCGGTATGTCTTCCGGTATATCCCCGTCCGGAGAGCGGGAGGCGGACGCAGATTCCGAAGCAGCATGGCGCAGAATATTTTTTACTTCATTTTGAATCTGTATATCGCTGTTTTTCAGGTGCCTGTTCTCTTTCGGTTCCCGGTAATCCACCTGAATATCCACGCTCAGCCCGCAGCGTTCACAGATGATTTTTTCCAGAATCTCCACAATTTCTTCTGATTTCTGTCTTGCAATCACAGAATCCTCAAAAATAAGGCGCATCCTCTGTTCTTCCGGAAATTCTGTTTGTGCCATACGCAGTACATTGTATTCCAGCAGGCTGTAAGCGCGAAATTCTTCCAGGATACTTTCCCGGTAAACCTCCATCAGCGTTCGGGGACTGTACTGGCCGGAAAGACGGAATTTTTCAATGATTTTTATGGAAAGCTCATGGTTGGGAAAAAGCTGTTTTCGGATATCCGATTCCAGACGGTAAATATTGGATTTTCCAATCAGTCTGCTGCTGAGCAGATAAACCCGGAGCCGGTCTCTCTGACGATTGGAGGAAACTTTTGTAACCTCCACCTCTGTCATGAGTTTTTCCATTTCTGAGGGAACCTTTAAATCCGGAAATACATCAAAAAACAGCTTGCTCATGTTTATTCACTCCAATGCAGTAATTCATCCCGGAGAGCCAAAAGCAGCTCCTCTTCTTTTACTTTTTTAATGACTTCTCCATGTTTGATAATAAGACCTTCTCCAATCCCTCCGGCAATTCCGATATCTGCCTCTCTGGCCTCGCCAGGTCCGTTTACCACGCAGCCCATGACTGCCACTTTCAGATTCAGAGGGATATCGCTGACCATATCTTCCACCTGATTTGCCAGTGATATCAAATCAATCTGCGTCCGTCCGCAGGTAGGGCAGGAAACCACTTCAATGCCGCCTTTTTGCAGTTCCAGGGTACGCAGAATAATTTTGGCAGATTTGATTTCCTCCAGCGGGTCTCCGGTAAGAGATACCCGAATGGTGTCGCCGATTCCCTGGCTTAAGATCAGACCCAGACCCAGTGCAGATTTGATATTTCCGCTGGTTATGGTGCCGGATTCGGTAATTCCCACATGAAGGGGATAATCGGTTTCTTCTGCAATCAGTTCATGGGCCCGGACGCACATCAGTACGTCGGAAGACTTGATACTGATGACCAGATTGTCGTATCCCAGGTCTTCTACCAGATGTACTTTGTCCAGTGCGCTTTCCACAAGGCCTTCTGCTGTCACGCCATGGTATTTTTCCACCAGCTCTTTTTCCAGAGAACCGCTGTTGACTCCGATACGGATGGGGATGTTTCGCTCTTTTGCCCTGTCAATCACAGCCTGAATCCGTTCCCTGGAGCCGATATTTCCCGGATTGATACGGATTTTATCGGCTCCGTGCTCCATGGCGGCAATGGCCAGCCGGTAATCAAAATGTATGTCAGCCACCAGAGGGATGGTGATTCCCTTTTTGATTTCAACAAGAGCTTCTGCAGCCTCCATGGTGGGCACCGCACATCGGATAATATCGCATCCGGCCGCTGTAAGATGCTGAATCTGTGCAATGGTTCCTTTGACATCTTCTGTTCTGGTATTTGTCATGGACTGAATCAGAATGGGATTTTCCCCTCCGATTATCCGATTGCCAATGGTAATTTCTCTTGTGTGTTTCCGCATAATTGTCTCTTTCATAACCAGTTCTCCTCTGACGTCCGGCAAGTACAGGGAATACAAAAATTCCCGTACTATAAAATATTTTTAATGTCGTTGAACATGACGAATATCATCAGTGCCATCAGTGCCATCAGTCCTACAAAGTGTACCATACCTTCTTTTTCCGGAGATATTTTCTTCCGGCGGATGGCTTCGATCAGCAGAAATACCAGTCGTCCTCCGTCCAGGGCCGGTATGGGCAGAAGGTTCATGATTCCCAGGTTCGCGGACAGGAAAATAGAGAAATTCACCATGCTTAAAATGGCCTGCCCGGTTCCGCCGCTGGTCTGGTTATTATCATAAGTATCTCCCATTATTTTTACAAGGCCTACCGGGCCGGATAAATCTTTCATGCCCACCTTTCCGGTAAACAGCATACGAAGGCTTTCCAGTGTATTCCAGATCCAGTACCGCACCTCATAAAAACTGTTCTGAATTACCTGGAATACCGTTCCCTTTTCACGGTCCAGGGGACGGCCGCTGAGACCAATCAGCTCCCTGCCTGATTCCTCATCCAGTTTGGGGGACAAAGTTACTTCATGGCGTTCCCCGTCCCGCTCATAGACCAAATCCACGGTTTCTCCCGGATGGAAGCCGGAATAGAGACTGACTTCCCGGTAAAAATGGGTGCGGTGGCCGTTCATGGAGATAATTTCGTCTCCGGCCTGAAGCCCTGCTTCTTCTGCGGGAAATCCTTCCATGACTCCGGACAGTACCGGCCGGTCATATCCTATGATTCCTACCACAATTAACGCGAAAATCCATGCCATGATAAAGTTAAAAACGGGTCCTGCGGCCACCACGCTGATTCGGGCCCAGACGGATTTGCTGTTGAAAGATTTCTCATCCTGGCTCTCTCCGTCTTCTCCCTCCATCATGCAGGCGCCGCCAAAAGGCAGCAGCTTCAGAGAGTATTTTGTCTCTCCTCTGGTGAATCCCACCAGTGTGGGCCCCATGCCCAGACAGAATTCATTGACTTTGATACCGTTCCATTTGGCCAGCAGGAAATGGCCCAGTTCATGGAATAAAATAATAATACTGAAAATAATAATTGCGATTATAATATTCATATTACCACCTGCTCTCTATCAGCGCATACGCTTCTGCTTCCGTTGCAAGAATTTCTTCCACAGAGGGATTTTCCGCAAAATTACATTGTTCCATACAGGTACTTATGAGTTCCGGAATTTCCGGAAAAGAAATTTTTCGCTCCAGAAACAGAGCCACGGCCTTTTCATTTGCCGCATTATAGGCGGTGGGCAGATTGCCGCCCCGCTCCATGGCCTGGTAAGCCAGTTTCAGGCCGGGAAAGGTCTCCATATCCGGTTTTTCAAAAGTGAGTCCGGAAAGCTGGTAAAAATCAAGACGTTTTCCCGATAAATTCCTTCGTTCCGGGTAATATAATGCATACTGAATGGGCAGACGCATATCCGGGGTGCCAAGCTGCGCCAGTACCGCACCGTCCTTATATTCCACCATGGAATGAATAATACTCTGGGGGTGCACCACCACCTGAATCTGTTCCGGCTTCACGTCGAACAGCCATTTTGCCTCCATAACCTCCAGCCCTTTGTTTACCATGGTGGCAGAGTCAATGGTAATCTTTTTTCCCATGGACCAGTTGGGATGCTTTAATGCATCTTCCACCTGCACCTTCTCCAAATCCTTTTGCTTTTTGCCCCGAAAGGGTCCGCCGGAAGCGGTAAGAAGTATTTTCTGAATCTCATTTCCATGTTCTCGTTCTCCGTGCATGGACTGGAAAATGGCACTGTGCTCACTGTCTACCGGAAGAATGGAAACATGGTTTTCTCTGGCCAGCGGCATGATAATGTGACCGGCTGTTACCAGTGTTTCTTTGTTGGCCAGAGCAATGGTTTTTCCGGCTTCAATAGCCGCAATGGTTGGCCGGATTCCCAGCATTCCAACAATGGCTGTGACCAGAATTTCCGTTCCGGGCATTGCAGCTATTTCCAGAAGCCCTTCCATACCGGATACAATCCTGACCGGAAGATCTTTTACCAGTTCCCTTAAGGATTGGGCGTCTTCTTCCTCCCAGAGCGCGGCTACTTCCGGAGAAAACTTCCGAATCTGCATTTCCAGACGCCGGATATTTTTCCCGGCGGCCAGAGCTGTTACCTGAATATCTTTCTGCTCCCGGACAATTTCAAGGGTCTGCGTCCCTATGGAACCGGTGGATCCTAATATTGCAATTTTTTTCATAACCTACCTCTTTCGCCTGGCTATCCTGATATCAGAAACCGTGCCATATAATAAATGACTGGTGCGGTAAAAATTACGCTGTCAAAACGGTCCAGAATACCTCCGTGACCAGGAATCAGTGTTCCATAATCTTTAATCTCATAATTACGCTTAATGGCGGACGCCGCCAGGTCTCCAATCATGGAAATAACGCCGCCCGCTGCGGTAATTCCGGCCAGAATAAAAATATGTCCGGTAGAAAGGTTCATCTGCTTCTGAAATACCGTACCATATAAGAGCGTAAGGAGGATGGTACCCACTATACCGCCCACTGCACCCTCCACGGATTTTTTGGGACTCAGTTTCGGAGCCATCTTATGTTTTCCAGTCAGCACCCCCACACAGTAGGCGCAGGTATCGCATCCCCAGGAACAGAGAAAAATCAGCCAGACAATATAAGCGCCTGCCGGAAGCACTCTTGTCTGATAAATGCAGGATAACATGACTCCCACATAAAATACGCCGGCAAATCCGGCAAATACCTGATTTGCCTGGTATTTTGGAAAGGAGAATACATAAACGGCCATCAGCAGAATCAGCAGACCCAGGACAAATACGCCGAATTCCGGAAAAAAGGGGAAACCCAAATCCAGATAACAGAGAAGCACAGCTCCGTATCCCACCAGTCCCGGCAGAGATTTTTCCATATGGAATACCCGGTAAAGTTCGTATAATCCAATCACGGAAATAACTGCCAGGCACGAAAGCAATACAAATCCTCCTGTCGTAATAAGAACAAGTGCGGCAATTACCAGGATAATACCACTCAACAACCGTGTTTTAAACACTTTCTGCTCCTCCTTTATCTGCTTTTGCCTCTTCTGCTTCCGTTTCTGCAACTCCGCCGAAACGTCTGTCTCTTTTATTATAGTCCTGAACAGCTTTTTCTAATTCCTTTTTTGTAAAATCAGGCCAGGCAACATCTGTAAAATAGAGTTCACTGTATGCGAGCTGCCAGAGAAGATAATTGGACAGACGCAGTTCCCCGCTGGTGCGAATCAGCAAATCCGGAGCGGGAATATCCCTGGTGTCCAGATAGTTCTCGAACATTTTTTCATCCAGTTCCTCCAGTTCAAATTTCCCTTCCCGATAGTCTGACAGCATCTGCTTCATACCCCGCAGCATTTCGTCCCGGCTGCCGTAATTGATGGCAATCTGAAAATTCAGACCATCCTGGTTTTTGGAGAATTCTTCCAGCCTGCGGATACTCTCCTGTAAATCCGGCTCCAGCCTGGAAATATCTCCAATAACTCTTACCCGCATATGATTTTTTTCTGCGGTTTTCATGCAGTTTTTCATGTAATTGCGCAGCAGCTTCATCAGAGCGCTGACTTCATCCCTGGGACGACTCCAGTTTTCCGTGGAAAAAGCATAAACAGTCAGATATTTTATTCCCATATTCCAGGCTTCCCGGCAGATGGTTTCCACATTTTTGGCCCCCTGGGTATGTCCGTAATTTCTCGGCATACCATGCTGCCTGGCCCATCTTCCGTTTCCATCCAGAATAATTGCTACATGTTGTGGAACTTCCATAGCTACCTCCTTGAGTTGTGGCAACAAAGTGGGCCTGCCCACTTTGACGCGCCGAGTGCGGATTTGTCCTAAGGGGTACCAGGCTTGCCTGGGGGATGCCTTAGGACGGTCACGTAGTGACACCTTCCGTTCGCACGAGTGCGCATCTTAATTTTTATCTTAGGTCTTTCCTGTAAGATAAAAAAGAGTTCGCCTGCGAACTCTCTCGCAGGCGGATTTATACTGTAAGAATTTCCTTTGATTTTTCTTCTACTGCCTTATCAATATCAGCCACATATTTGTCTGTCAGTTTCTGCACCTTTTCTTCCAGTTCTTTCACTTCGTCTTCGGAAATATCACTGGATTTCCCCAGTTTCTTCAGAAAATCGTTAGCGTCTCTTCGGATATTGCGGACAGCAACTTTTGCAGACTCGCCCTTTTTCTTTATATCCTTTGCCAGTTCTTTTCTCCGTTCCTCTGTCAGCTCCGGAAATGTAAGGCGAATCACCTTTCCGTCATTGGTAGGGTTGATTCCAAGGTCAGACGTAAGAATTGCTTTTTCTATCACGCGTACCATACTTGCTTCCCAGGGCTGAATCAGAAGCATTCTTGGTTCCGGTACGGAAATATTTGCCACCTGCTGAAGCCCGGTAGGCGTTCCATAGTAATCCACCTTCAGTTTATCCAGCACATGGGGATTGGCGCGTCCTGCACGAACAGAGCCAAATTCCGCCAGCAGATTATCAAAAGATTTCTGCATTTTGTTATCATATTGCTGTAATCTTTCATCCATATAAGAACCCTCCCGATTTTATGCTATACTGTAACTTTTGTTCCGGAAAACTCCCCGCTGATTGCTTTCACAATACTGTTTTCCTCGTTTAAACTGAAGATATACATGGGCATTTTATTCTCCATACACATGATGGACGCCGTCAAATCTATCACTGCAAGCTGGCGGTCAATCACTTCCTGAATGGAAATCTCATCGTATTTTACAGCCGCAGGATTGATTTTGGGGTCACTGTCATATACGCCGTCAATAGCCTTTGCAAGGAAAATACCTTCTGCCTCAATTTCCACGGCACGGAGCACCGTAGCTGTATCCGTTGAAAAATAAGGATGTCCGGTTCCTCCTGCAAAAAAGCATACCATCCCTCCGGAAAGATATTTGTCAGCTCTGTCTTTGGAGAACAGTTTTGTAAAAGCGCCGCAGGTAAAAGGCGTCAGAACCTGAGTCATCATTCCCGCAGAGCGGAATATTTCAGACACATAAATACAGTTCATCACCGTGGCCAGCATACCAATCTGGTCTGCTTTGGTACGGTCAATATTTTCACTGGTTCTTCCCCGCCAGAAATTACCGCCGCCAATTACAATTCCAACTTCCGTACCGGCGTCCACCAGCTGTTTTACCTGTTTTGCCACTATCATAACGGTAGCTTCATCAAAACCGGTATGTTTTTCACCGGCCAGCGCTTCCCCGCTTAACTTCAATAATATTCTTTTCATTGGATGCCTTCCTTATTTCTTTTCAAAAAAAGTCTCCATATCCACATCTGCATAACACTGAGAGCAGAAACCTTCGATGACTGCACCGTTGTTAATCTGTACGGAACGTGATTTGATATTTCCCATTACAACTGCGGAAGTATCTACCACAACAGGACCCTGTACGTCGATATCCCCTTTGATTGCCCCTGCAATGACTGCGCTGCTTGCGGTAATATTTCCGACTACCACAGAGCCAAGGCCAATCTTAACGGTTCCGGTAGTGGAAATTTCTCCTTCTACTTTTGCAGCATCTGCGAAGAATTCAGATGCTTCTGCATTTCCCTGGAGACTTCCGGTAATTGTCACTTTTCCGTTGCAGCGGACATTTCCGTCAATTTTTCCTCTCAGTTCAAAAGAGCCGATAGATTCCAGATCACCTTTCAGAGATGTTCCTTCTGTAATAACTGTTACTTCGTCTGACACTTCGTCTGACAGTGTGCCTATGCCCTTTGTCTCTGCAATTACTTCTTCCGCTCCGGTACCCTCATTTACTACATTTTCTTCTTTCACAGCTTCTGTACTCACAATTGTTTCCTCCTTATGTTCCGGCTTCTCTGCTGCTGCAGGTTTCTGCTTTACGGTTTTTTTCTGTTTTTCCTGAATTGCTTCCTGGATGGTTGGCTTTGGTTCCTCGACGTGCTTCTCCACTGCAGGAACAACCGGCTTTTCTGCACGTCTGGCTGCAGTCTCGTCCACTTTTTCAAACAGGCCCTCTAATTTTTTCAATTCAGACTGCACGTCTACTTCCTGTTCCAGAGTATTTACCACCAGATCCGGCTGTTCGGGAGTGGCTGCTTTTAACTCTTCTTCCCCAGGAAGCAGTTCGTTTACTGCCTGAGATAAGTCATCTTTAAATTCCTTAAAAAAGCTCATATATGTACCTCCATAAATTATTGTTAATCAACACTGTCAGCGGGTATCTGCTGTATGGGCGTTGTATTTTCGTCAATGGGGAGCAGTTCGGCACCCATTTCCCGCAGCTGGTCGATCATCGGCGCCAGCGCCTCTACGGTACCTGATTTCGCAGATGAGTCATGCATCAGTACAATGGATGTCTCATATCTTCCCACATCATTCATAACATTCTGCACCAGTTCTTCCGGTGTATAAGCATGACTGGTAGCATCTCCGCTGGCTACGTTCCAGTCATAGTAGGTAATGCCCTTTTCTTTCAGGAAACGGATAAATTCTTTCATGTCCGTATTACTCACCTGATTGCTGCTTCCTCCCGGAAACCGCAGAATCTCCGGTGTAACTCCCGTCACTTCCGCCAGATAGGACTGCAAATGTGCCATATCTTCTGAAAATGCCTCCAGAGATTCATAAATTACATTATATTTATGTGAAAAAGAATGCATTCCAAGCGTGTGCCCCTCAGCCACAATCCGCTGGTACAGTTCTTTGGATTCCGCATCTTCCTGTCCGATTACAAAAAAAGTCGCTTTTACATTTTTCTCTTTCAGAATGTCCAGGATTCGGGACGTACTTTCGCTTGGGCCGTCATCAAAGGTCAGATAGACTTTCTGCGTCTGGCCTTCCTTCAGAAGATTATCTTCTTCCGTCCCGTTTTTTACCGTGTCCAGAGTTTCCGCAGTTTCTTTTGGAGATGCTGCGCTCTTTTCCTGCTGGTTTTCCACTACCTGTTCAACGGAAATCACAGACTTTGCAAGCTCGTCCAGTCTGTTTTCCATATGAAGCAGCTTTACAAACAGGGTAACCGTCAATATGCTCGTTGTTAAAATCCAGATTACGATTCCTGCAACAATCGTAGACTTCATTTTTTTAATTCGTTTTCGTCTTAACTGCTGCTCGCGTAATCCACTGGCTGCATTCTCTTCCATGTACGGACCTCCCCGGTATTTTAAGCATCGCTATAAGTTATTGTAACACATTTTTCGAAAATTACATTAAAAATATGCGAAAAAATAGAAGTTTTTTTTTGTATATTTTATATGATATCCAGAATATACAACTTATATTCTGTTCATTTTCAGAAAAAAATATAAATTTGCCTGAAATTTAAAAACCACTTTTTTTCATGCACATACTTTCCGGCGGGGATAGCCACTCCTTCAATGTTTCCATTAATTGCCGAATATCCAGAGGCTTTGCCAGATGTGCGTTCATGCCTGCTTCTTTTGATTTCTGGATATCTTCCATAAAAGCATTGGCAGTCATGGCAACGATGGGAACGCTCCGGTTCCGCTGCTTTTCCAGCTCACGAATTGTCCTTGTGGCTTCATATCCGTCCATAACCGGCATCTGGATATCCATAAAGATAAGGTCATAATATCCTTCCGGTCTGGAACTTACCAGGTCTGCCGCTTCTTTTCCGTTTTCAGCGCTCTCAATTGCCACGCCCGTTGTCCCGATGATTTCTTCTGCAATTTCCCGGTTCAGCTCATTGTCTTCCACCAGAAGAATCCTTTTTTCCTCAAAGTGGATTTGCTCTGTCTCTCCGGTATTGTCTTCTTCCTCATTGCCCGGAAGGAATTTTTTCAGGGCGTATACCAGTCTGGAGCGGAACAGAGGCTTTGAAATAAATCCGTTTACGCCTGCCTCCCTGGCTTCCGCCTCGATTTCGGACCAGTCGTATGCAGAGAGAATGATGACCGGAACTTCAGGCCCAACCAGGCTCCGGATGGCCCGCGTCGTTTCAATTCCATCCATACCCGGCATTTTCCAGTCCATAATTACTGCAAAATAATCGTCGTTTCGCAGATGGGCTTTTTCCACGCGCTGCAGCGCATCCGTACCGGAATAAACGCTTTCTCCGTGCATACCGATATTTTCCAGCATAACGCAGGTATGTTCGCAGATGTCCGCATCGTCATCCACCACCAGTATGGATAAATCCTCCAGTTCCGCAACAGATTCCAGTTCCCTGTCCTGAAGTCTGAGAAAAATGGTGACGGTAATGCGGGTACCCCGGTTCAGTTCGCTTTCCACCTGAATGGTGCCGTTCATCATATGTACGATACTCTGGGTAATCGCCATGCCGAGACCGGTACCCTGTACTTTGCTGACTCTGGAGTCTTCGGCCCGTTCAAAAGGCTCAAACAGCTTCGGAATAAATTCCGGCGCCATACCGATTCCCGTATCTTCAAAAATAAATTCATAACAGCCCGCACTGCTTACCGTAGATTTCCGCTCACGGATATGCAGTGACACCAGACCGCCTTCCGGTGTGTATTTTATGGCATTGGAAAGCAGGTTCATAAATACCTGCTGCAGCCGCAGGGTGTCTCCCACTACTTCCTCATGCTGCAGAGAACGGATATCCACTTTGATTTCCTGGGATTTTTCTGCCAGATTGGGTTTTACCACTTCCAGAATATTCTGGATAATATCGGAGAGATTAAATTCTTCCTCATTCAAAGAAATATTGCCGTTTTCCACCTTTGACATATCCAGCACTTCATTAATCAGATTCAGAAGAAGTTTGCCGGAAGATGAAATTTTGCCCAGACAATCCTGAATCCTGTCCGTATCGTCCAGATGAGTTCCCGCAATAGCTGTCATTCCGATAATCGCATTCAGAGGAGTGCGGATATCATGGGACATTCTGGACAGAAACTGGCTCTTGGCCTCATTGGCACGGTTTGCTGCCTCATAGGCCTCCATAATGGCTTCCCGGCTTTTCTGCTCCCGCTCCAGGGCTTCCAGTTCTTTCCTCTTGCGGGCGTCCACATTTTTGGTAAACAGAAGCATCCTTCTGCTGTTATCTCTGGTTACCGTACGCAGAGTCAGAGAAATCCATTCATATCCTCCTTCCCCGTTCTGCATCAGCAGTTCACTGTAATTTTCATCGGTCTGGGCGCGCAGGCGTTCCAGATTCATCATCCGGAGATATTCTTCTCTGGAATCCGGATGTACAAGATTTTGCAGATTTTCCTGTATCATCTCCGTAAAGTGTCTGGTATATTTTTTACGTGAAACTTCTTTTCCGTCAAAAATTACCCGGTAAATGGTGTCGTGATCCAGTCCAATCTCAAAAATGGAATCATAGGAATCGGAAATGGCATACCCAAGGAGGGCATTATCATACTGTCGTTTCAGCGCTCTGCGTTTTTCACCGGTGATATCCAGAAAATTGATGGTGACATATTCCGGTATATTGTTTTTACAGGAAACCAGATTGATTTCCAGGCGGTTCCACACCGGATGATTCTGTTCCTTTCTGACACAGCGGTATTCTGTCTCAATATGGCTGTTTCCGGGGCTTAGCCGCTGTATCAGATATTCCGGATCCACAAATTTGCTCACTTTTCCCCTGTCTTCAAAGGCCACCTGCGTTTCAATATAGTGATAAATCACATCCGTGTAATCGCCACGTTTTGGAATCATGCTTCTTAAATGTCCCGGTATCCGGACTGCATAGTAAGTGTTTGAATGGAGATTTACATAATGAATGCCCGTGTAGGAATTGCTCAGGGAATTGATGGCCAGACGGTTGATTCTCAGTTCTTCCAGATTGTTCTGGTTTTCCCTCTGCACTTCTTTTACCTCATGAATGTCGTGCATGGTGCCTACAATTCTGACAGCCTGGCCGTTTTCAAATACTTTCTTGCCGGATACCCGGTACCAGCGGACGCCTTCTTCTGTTTTGAGCTGAACCTCCATGTTATCTTCCATACTGCCCACAAAGAGTTTTTTCAGTTTGGAAACATCTTCTGCCCGAACGGCTTCTCCGGCAATTACCTTGTTCCGGTAATCTGCAATAATTTCCCGTCTGGTATGCTTTGTTCCGTTTTTATCCGTGTAAGGCATATACATGATCAGACAGTCGTCTTTCATATCATATTCATACAGAATATCCGCACTGCTTTCCAGAGCCAGCTGATAGACCTCCCGCTCCTGCCGAAGCTGCAGTTCCAGCGTCTTTTTTTCTGTAATATCCGTCATGGTACGCTGAATGACCGGATTCTGATTTTTATCCAGTTTCAGGAACTGGGAACTGGCAGAAATCCAACGGGTATCCCCGAATTTACTTTTTGCCTGATATTCAAATTTTACCATATCTCCCGGCTTTTGCAGCGATTTTGTCAGAGATATGATTTTGGGCTTGTCCTCTTCTGACACATGGCTTGCCACCCCGTAAAAACCATCGTCAGCACATTCCTGCATTGTCTCATAATCCAGCATATGTAATGCCGCCTGATTCATGGACAATATTTCATAATCATCCTCGCTTTTTACCACATATCGTATAATACCGAATTCAATGGTGTTATAAATACTTTCCAGTAACATTTCCTGTTCCTGGATTTTGTTTTCATATGCCCTGTCGTCCATAAAACTGCTCCTCTGTTCAGCTAAATCTGCGGCATGTCCTTTTCTGCCTGCGCTGTGCTTTTTAATATTTTTTTCTATTATAACTCTTTCAACGACAGAAAAGCAATAAAAGAATCCGGTAAGACCGGATTCTTTTATTGCTCTGGCAACAGTTACTGCTTTGCAGCAAGATGATAATTTTCAGAATTTCTTCTGTATTTATAGATACCTGTTACGTTGTCTTATCACTTTTCTGTCTGACAGCGTCAGTTCCGGTGGTTTTTGGCCTTCCTCTGCCTGTGTGTCGTTTCTTTTTCAGTGCTTCCATCCGTTCCCTGCGGTTTTCATCCACAAGACGCCTGATACCGGCGAGACGTTCTGCTTCTGCCCGTTCCAGTTCTTCCCGTTTCTTCCGGGCCAGTTTCTGACATTCCTTCTGCAGATTTCTGTCTTCCAGCACAAGGAATTTTTCAAAAGCAATGGGAAAAGCAAAAATTTTCGGCTGCTCTGTCCCGGAAAACTGCACCCGGATTTTGAGGTCAGTTTCTTCCACAATTGTTCCTGCGCCGAATTTGTCATGGGAAACGGTTTCGTTGACTAATGATTTCATCCTGTTCACCCCTTGCCTGATTTATGATCTGTTACCATATGTCAGAGTCTTATAGTACTATATTACCATTTTATCTGTTTTTTGTCAGGGATTTTCTGGAAAAAATTTATTTTTGTCAAAAAGTACAAGGAGCTGCCTGCCTGTTTTTGTGCATTTTTAACTATGAAAGTAACTGCTTTCATGGCAGGGATGTACACAGGGGCGTGAAAACACGAGCAGGCCAGGATAACGGGGGGATGATACAGGTTATTGTTTACCGGATGGAAATTACTTTATAATCTTTTTCTTCCACTGCTTTTGTCAGGGCTTCGTCAGAAACGACTCCATTCAGTGTTATCACTGCGGTGCCTGCCTCATGGCTGACCTTTGCCTCTGTTACTTCCGGAAATGCCTCCAGGCATTTCTTTACTGCCGCTTCACAGTGTCCGCACATCATTCCTTCGATTTTCATTGTTTTTTCCATATTCTGTTCCTCCTTTATATTACAGGTTCTGTTGTTGCATTCTGTTTCTTTCCCGTTTTGGGCCGGGATGTGGTGTTCGGACTCTTTTTGTCCCGTTTTCCTGAGGGGTCTGTCTTTTCCGGAGTCGTGAATCCGCAGCATGTTCAGACGCAGTGCGTTGGTTACCACACAGAAACTGGACAGGCTCATGGCCGCCGCCCCGAACATGGGATTGAGCTGCCATCCGAATACGGGAATCCAGACGCCTGCAGCAAGGGGAATTCCGATTATGTTATAAATGAATGCCCAGAACAGGTTTTCCCGGATGTTTTTTAAGGTTGCCCGGCTTAAACGTATGGCGGCCGGAACATCTCTGAGCCTGCTTTTCATCAGAACAATATCTGCCGCGTCGATGGCAATATCCGTTCCTGCGCCGATGGCGATTCCCATATCTGCTCTGGTCAGAGCCGGAGCGTCGTTGATACCGTCTCCCACCATGGCCACCTTTCCCTTTTCCTGAAGGCTGCGGATGACAGCTTCCTTCCCGTCGGGAAGAACTCCGGCAATCACTTCGTCTACTCCTGCCTGACGGCCGATGGCCTGAGCAGTGCGCTGATTATCTCCGGTCAGCATTACCACATGTATGCCCATGGCTTTCAGTTCCCGGATGGCCTGAGGGCTGTCTTCCTTCATCACGTCCGCAACGGCAATCATGCCGATTGTCTGCTCGTTTTCGGCAAAAAAGAGAGGTGTTTTCCCGGCTTCCGCCAGTTCTTCGGACTGTTGCTTTAACGTGTCTGAAATTGCAGCCTGACTGCTGACAAAACTGTAATTTCCTCCACAGATAACATTTCCCTGCCAGGCGCCGGACAGGCCGTTTCCGGGCAATGCCTGAAAATCCGATACTTCCGGAAACGGAATTCCCTGTTCCTTTCCATATTCCAGTACAGCTCTGGCCAGAGGATGCTCGCTTTTCTGCTCCAGTCCGCAGGCAGCCCTGAGAAGTTCCTGTTCTGAAATGCCGTCGGCAGGTATTACATCTGTTACTTTCGGCTCTCCGCTGGTAATAGTTCCAGTTTTATCCAGTGCCACAATTTCCATTTTCCCGGTTTCTTCCAGAGATACGGCTGTCTTAAACATAATGCCGTTTTTTGCACCCATTCCATTGCCCACCATAATAGCTACCGGCGTGGCCAGCCCCAGTGCGCAGGGGCAGCTTATTACCAGCACGGAAATGCTTCTGGCCAGTGCAAAGCCCACCGTTTCTCCTGCCAGCAGCCATACCAGCAGGGTGAGAACTGCAATTCCAATCACTGTCGGTACAAATACATAAGATACTTTATCGGCTATTTTGGCAATGGGGGCCTTGGTGGCAGCCGCATCGCTTACCATCTGAATAATCTGTGACAGGGTGGTATCTTCTCCCACTCTGGAAGCCTGGCATTTCAGAAATCCGGACTGATTGGCGGTGGCAGCCGATACGGTGTCTCCGACAGTTTTGTCGCAGGGAATACTTTCTCCGGTCAGGGCAGCTTCATTTACAGCACTGCTGCCTTCCAGCACAATGCCATCTACCGGAATATTTTCACCGGGACGCACCACAAAAATATCGCCCTTTTTCACCTGCTCAATGGAAACTTCCGTTTCCTTTCCGTCCTTAAGAACGGTGGCTGTTCTGGGCGCCAGCTTCATCAGGCTCTTTAATGCATCTGTGGTCTTTCCTTTGGATTGGGCTTCCAGCATTTTTCCCACGGTAATCAATGTCAGAATCATGGCTGCCGATTCAAAGTAAAATTCATGCATATAAGTCATTACTCCTGCCATGTCTCCCTTCTGCTGAGCCGCGGTCATGGCAAACAGGGCCCAGGTACTGTATCCAAAGGCTGCCGCGGCTCCCAGGGCCACCAGTGTGTCCATATTGGGGGATTTGTGAAGCAGGCTTTTGAATCCGCTGATAAAAAATTTCTGATTGATTACCATAATAATCACGGTAAGTAAAAGCTGCATAAGGCCAAGAGCCACATGGTTTTCGGCCAGAGATGCCGGCAGCGGCCAGTTCCACATCATATGTCCCATGGACAGATACATCAGTACCAGTAAAAAAACCAGGGAGGCCAGCAGCCGCTGTTTCAACAGGGGCGTCTCCCGGTCTTTCAGCAGTTCTTCTCCGGAACGGCTTTTGCTTTGTTCTGTCCCGGATGGGGCTCCTTTCCGGGCCGCACCGTATCCCGCGTCCACCACTGCTTTTACAATGTCCTGTTCCAGAGCTGTTCCTTCCACGCCCATGGAACTGGTTAAAAGGCTGACCGAACAGGAACTGACGCCAGGTACCTTTGAAACTGCCTTTTCCACCCTGGCGCTGCAGGCAGCACAGCTCATTCCCGTTACTGTATACTGTTCCATATTTATCACCTCTGTTCTTCCTGTCTGACCAGGATTTATTTCATCAGTTTCTGCAGGGTTGCCAGCAGCTCATCCACAGTTTCCTTCCGCCCTTCCCGGATATCCCTGGTAACGCATGTCTTAATATGATTTGCCAGCAGGACTTTATTGAAACTGTTTAAGGCCGCATTGGCAGCCGCCACCTGAATCAGAATATCAGGGCAGTAAGCGTCTTTTTCCACCATTCCTTTGATTCCCCGAATCTGCCCCTCGATTCGGCTTAACCGGTTAATTAAATCTTTATATTCTTTTTCAGAACGTTCTTTCGTTCTGCGGCAGCTGCATAATTCTTTCTCATCTTCCATTATCGTTCCCTCCTTTCCAATGACATTATATACCCTGTAGGGGTATATTGCAAGAAGAATTTTATGCAGCCAGAGCATTGATATTTCGTTACAGAAATAATATAATAAATCTGATATACAAAACGTAAAAATGAGGAGGAGAAAAATGAATCAGGAAATAAGGTTTACATTTTCATTTACCGGTTCCCATGCAAACGAGATTATGGAAGCATTTGCCGCCTATTTCCAGGACGCGGCCTTGACCAGCATCTGGAACAGGATTTTCCGGAACCCCATGGGCTTGACTGTGACGATTTTGAGATTTTGAATTTATTGCATTGGATCATGTCAGGGTTAATACGGACCATGCCATTCTCTGAAAAGCATGTTCATCCATGCGAAAAAAGCCGCAGAACTGCAAACTGCTTTGCCGGTTTACGGTCCTGCGGCTTTTTCTTTACAGATAATATAAACTTCCTGGGCCCTGCTTTTTATATTTCTTATCTTCGCAGGGACATGTTCTGTAACATTTCTTTCTCCGTCGGCATTACCCGCAAAGCCCCTTTCCTGGTTGTAATCAGAGAAGCGGCGCTGTTTGCCAGGGTAAGCATTTCCGTCAAATCTGTTTTCGTTAATTTATCCAGCCCATGTTCCAGGATATAATGCAGGACACACCCGCAAAACGCATCCCCCGCACCTGTGGTTTCAATGGTATTTTCCTGCAAAAACGGCGCCGATTCCACCATTTCCCCTTTGTAATAAGCCCGGCTCCCCGCTTTGCCCATGGAAACCAGAATCAGCGGAATCCGGACATGCCCTTCTATCCGGTTCACTCCCTCCGTATAATTCTCTCTCCCCGTCAGCCACTGGATTTCATTATCTGAAATCTTTAAGATATCGCATTGTTCCAGCCCGTACATCACCTGAGTTCTGGCATCCTCCAGGTTCTCCCACAGAGGCGGCCGCAGATTTGGGTCGAAGGAAATCAGTGCGCCGGACTCCTTTGCAATACGGATTGCTTTTTTCGTTGCCCTCCGCACGCCTTCATGGGTCATGGACAATGTCCCAAAATGGAAAATTTTCGAATCCCGTATAACATGTTCCGGCACTTCTGATTCTGTTAGCATCATGTCAGCTCCGGGATTCCGGTAAAAGGAAAAATCTCTGTCCCCATCAGAAAAAGTATGTACCATTGCCAGAGTGGTATGTACCCTGTCGTCCAGATATAAGTGTTCTGCATTGATTCCCACATCCTGAATCACGTCTTTTAACCAGCTTCCAAAAGAATCCTTACCCACTTTTCCGATAAAAGACACGGAATGGCCAAGCCTGGCAAGCATTGCCAGCACATTGCAGTGCGCTCCTCCCGGATTTGCTTCAAATATGGGATTTCCCTGACAGTTCGCATCATTCTGAATAAAATCTATCAGCAGTTCTCCCAACGCCGTCACATCCGTTTTTTCATTTCATTTCCTCCGTCTGCAAATCATATTTCACCACATCCATGGTGACCACGCCGTCAGCAAGGAAAGAAATACCGTCCGCTTCTTTTGTTGTATACATGGTTGTCGTCATCACATGTTCTCCGTCATTGATAAACACTTCCGCACTGAACATATCCAGGATAATCCGCAGTTTGATTTCTCCGTTCCTGCTGTTTATCCGGCTGCGCCGCTGATGGATGATCGCCCTCCTGCTTCCGGAAAATTTCCGGTCTATTTTTACAATGGATTCCAGGGGCCGGAAGCTGACAGCAGTATGATAAATCTCATTCTGTGCAAACCGGACTGCAAATTTCCGGTACATATTTTCCTCATCCAGAGGATGGACGGACAGTTCCATGTCAATTTTCCTGCCCTGAATACCTTCCAGTTTTGTAAGTCCGGAAAAAGTAATATTTTCATACTTTATTTCTTCCCCATGCAGGTTTTCCAATTCCCGTACCGGTTTCTGAATCAGTCTTCCGTTCACTACGGAAAGTTCTCTGGGCAGGCTCATCTGGCCAAACCAGGGCTGTTCCGGGGAATGAAGGTTACAGGTATCCCAGTTCTGCATCCAGCCAATCATAATCCTTCTTCCATCCGGTGCGGAAAGGGTCTGGGGCGCATAAAAATCAATGCCGTAATCAATGGCCTGA
Organism: uncultured Eubacterium sp.; assembly: GCA_949959185.1. GTDB lineage: Bacteria > Bacillota > Clostridia > Lachnospirales > Lachnospiraceae > Petralouisia. Next base: position 26,343 of record CATLIX010000009.1, read on the forward strand.
TTCTGTTCCTCATTGAAAATTTCTTCCTGTTCATCATAAGTTCCAATCAGACAGAGGGTTCCGTTGCCATTGTGATACTCCAGTCCCTGAGGGAGCATATCCATGGGGCTTGTAAGCAGCACATGCTTTCCGTCCAGTTCAAAGAAATCAGGGCATTCCCAGGCTTTTCCAAATCGGCCCCGGTTAGCGGCCAGAACCTTTTCGTACTTCCAGTCCAGGCCATCTCTGCTGCTGAAAAGAAGAATCTGCCCATCTCTTTCCGGTGCGCAGTTTCCAACCACACACCGGAAAGTTCCGTCTTTTGCCCTCCACATTTTCGGGTCTCTGAAATCATATTTGCTGCCCCCGTCCGGAAGGTCCTTTTCATTCAGGACCGGGTTATACTGATACTTCTCATAATCTCTTCCGTCTCCAATGGCCAGGCACTGGGTCTGTACATCACGCTGCTCTCCATCTTTCTGAATTTCCTTATGCACCCCGGTATACATCAGAAGCTGCCTGCCGTCTGAAAGTTCCACGGCGCTGCCGGAAAAGCATCCTGCTTCGTCATATACGGTATCCGGGGCCAGAGCTGCCGGAAGATATTCCCAGTGCAGCAAATCTTTGCTGACTGCATGGCCCCAGTGCATGGGACCCCAGTGTGAATTATAAGGATGATACTGGTAAAACAGATGATACTTTCCCTGATAAAAGGAAAATCCATTGGGGTCGTTCATCCATCCTGTTCTTGCCGATAAATGAAATCCCGGTTTTTCCACTTCCCTGTTTTTCCGTTCCGTTATTTTTTCATACCTGCGTGCATCACGTAAAATCTGGCTCATACCTTCGAAACCCTCCTGTATTTATTCTTTTTCCTCGCTCTCAACGCCGGCATACCGGTCGTATGCGTCCTGATATACTTTCAGAAGTTTATCCATACCACATTTTTTCTTTAATTTTTCCACATAGGCTTCCCATTCTGCGTCCGTGGGCCCGCCGTTTTTCAGCCACAACCCCTCCTGCTCAGATACTGCGCTTTCAAAATCAGCTTTGTACCAGTCAATGTCGTCCAGCTCCTCCCCTGTAAATACACAGTCTACCGGATAGGTTACGGCACTGTCTACGAAGGGCATCCAGAATTCATTCAAATCTGTCAGTCGCTCAATGGCCCGGTCTTCCATTTTAAAAGTAGTGAGATAATAATTGCTGAGAATCAGTTTTGGCCCGTATACTTCCTGTTCCCCTCGCAGTTCTCCGGTTCCCTTTCCGAATTTCTCCTGAGATTCCTCGTCGGTGATGCTCAGCCATACGCCATTTTCATCCTGCTCTGTAAAATACGTCCCTATGGGGCCATAGTGAAGCTGCATTACATTTTCCGGCTCATACCATTTATCGAAAAATTTCAGCAGGTTTGCAGGACTTTTGCAGGCTTTGGTAATATTCAGATTTCCGCTGCTGGTGGGGCCTCCGGTGCGCACCGTTACATTGTGAGTGCCATCCGGCCCGTCCAGAACAGGAAGGAACACATAATCTTTCGCATAATCGCCCATCAGTTCCTCGATATACCACCAGGTGGAGACGCCTACATAACCCTGGGAACATTTGGAAATCAACTGGGTGTCATCCTGACTGAACATTTCCACATCCATCAGGCCTTCCGCATACCAGTCATGGAAATAAGTCAGAGCATCCCTGTATTTGTCCGAGGTGCAGATAAATTCCACTTTTCCGTCGTCATTCAGCACAAGATCGTTGCACACGTCATTGGGCCAGTTGGTAAAGCCAAAGCCCGCATAGAAAATATTCTGCCCCCAGCACCACTGGTCGAATCCTGTGCTCATGGGAATGGTGCTGCCCGGATCATTTCCATAATATCTGGCGCTCATATCATTATCTTTAAAGGCTTTTAAAGCCGTATGAAGTTCATCCAGAGTGGTAGGCACTTCCAGACCCAGATCATCCAGCCACGCTTTGTTTATCATGGAAAACTGGGGAATCGTGTAGATACTGTAATCTTCTTTTGCCCCAATTCCTGCAGTACCCATGCGCTCTCCGGAGGGGAGGCCATAGATATATCCGTCGTCCATGGTGATTGCCCGGCGGATATCCGGATTTTCCTCCAGAATCTTACACAGATTGGGCATATATTCTTCCGTCAGGTAGGGTGACAAATCAATAAAGGTTCCGTCGTCTCCGTAACGGGAAATATCATAGTTATTGAATCCGACCCCTATAAACGCATCCGGCAGATCTCCGCCTGCAATCCGGATATTAACCTGTTCTGACAGAGATTCGCTCATGGTGTTCCATTCGATATGAATTCCAGCTTCTTCCTGAAGCTGATTCAGCACCGGCTTCTTATCATAGCTGGTACTCAGAGCGCCCATCCCTCCCATAATATAAAAATCTGTCTGGGATGTGTCCGTATTGGCAACCCCTTTCTCGTGATTTCCGTAATCATTGCCGCATGATACCATGGACAGTCCAATTCCAGTCATCAGCATACAGGATAAAAACTTTTTCCGCAATCCTTTTTTTCTCATAATATGGCTTCCTTTCTACTTGATACCAGTCATACGAATTCATTCCGTATTCCCCAATCAGCCTTTTACTGCCCCTGCCATAAAACCTTTTTCAAAATACTTCTGTACAAACGGATAAATCATCAGCATGGGGGCCGCTGCAATAATGATGGATGAAAATTTAATCATTTCTGTCATTTTGTTCAGTTCGGCATAACCGCCGGATATGGTGCTTGCCTGGCTTGCACTGGCAGAGCTTTTAATCAGAATATTCCGAAGTACCAGCGGCAGCGGCGCTTTTTCCGGGGAAGGAAGATAAATCATGGACGTAAACCAGTCGTTCCAGTAAGTAACCATGGAAAATACTACCATAACTGCCATAATCGAACGACTCAGAGGCACAACAATGCGGATAAAGGTCGTCCATTTGGAAGCACCGTCAATTTCTGCTGCTTCAATCATTTCTCTGGGAATACTGTTCTCAAAGAAGTTCCGCATGATAATCATATTTCCCACCGCAACGCCTCCCGGCAGGAACAGCGCCCACATGTTGTTAATCAGCCCTGTTTCCTTTACAATCAGGTAGGTAGGAACCAGGCCTCCGCCGAAGTACATGGTAATAATAAAGAAAATGCTGAAAAATTTTCTGCCGGGCAGGTTCTTCACACTGAGGGGATATGCGGTCAGATACAGCATTACCACAGAAAATACCGTGCCGATAATGGTGTACTTAAAGCTGTTTAACAGTCCCGTCAGGATATTGGGGTCTGCAAATACTGCTTTGTATCCATCTAATGTAAATTTGCTGGGCAAAAGAAATGTTTTTCCTGCATATACATCATAAGGATCTGACACTGACGCTACCAGCACGTAATACAGAGGATAAGCAACAATCAACAAAATAATGACACATATCACCACCAGAATAATATCGCTGGTTCGTTCTGAAAACCCGGATAATTTTCCTGTTTTTGTTTTCGCTTTCATCTCGCACCTCCTATACAAAACTTGTATCTTCGGACAATTTGCCCGCAATCTTATTGACTGCAATCAGAAGAATAATATTGACCACCGTGTTAAACAGCCCTACTGCAGTGGAATAACTGTACTTGGCGTTTTCAATACCCTGCTGGTACACATACACAGCAATTACATCGCTGGTAGCCTTGTTCAAATCTGTCTGCAGAAGCCATACCTTTTCGAATCCCACATTCATCAGATTTCCGGCGCTCATAATCAGATTCAGCACCATGATGGACTTCAGCTCCGGGATATCAATATGGATAATTCTCTGAAACAGGGAAGCACCGTCTACTTTTGCCGCCTCATACAGGGATGTATCAATATTGGAAAGGGTAGCCATATAAACGATAATCCCCCATCCTGCATCCTGCCAGATACCGGAAGCAATATAAATAGTACGAAAGGCGGAAGATTCTGTCAGAAAATCAACGCTGCTTCCGAGAATCAGATTTAAAAGTCCGCCGGAGGGACTTAAAAAGATGCGGATCATACCGCAGATTACCATGGTGGAAATAAAATGAGGTGCATAAAGCACTGTCTGAGTGGTTCGTTTAAACCGCTGAAACCTTACCTGATTCAGCATCAATGCCAGAAAAATGGGAATCGGAAAACTCCATAACAGGCTGTAAAGACTCAGCAGCAGAGTATTGGAAAGCATTCTTACACAGGTAGGAGCGGAAAAGAACCGCTGGAACCATTTCAGACCTACCCATTCGCTTCCGAACATTCCCTGGCTGGCCTTGTAATCCCGAAAGGCAATCTGGATTCCATACATGGGTATGTACTTATAAATAATGGTCAGTACCACAGGAATCAGGAGCATTGCATACAACTGCCAGTTGTCCATAATTCGCTTTTTCAACGGTTTTCCATTTAAAGGAACCGCCGAAACTGCTGCCATATCCGGCTTTAATTTTTTCATAATTTACTCTCTCCTTTCTGTTTCAGATGGTTTGTTTCATGAAATTGAATTCAAATTTTCTTTTTTATGCGCGCCGTATTCGTGAAACGTTATTCAATCTGTATTTGAAATATATTATTTTGCGTTGCGTTAGTCAATCTTTTTTTCTCTATTTCATTGTGAATATCTATAATTTTAGTGATTAATTACAGTTTTTTTATAGCTCTTTTGTATACATTTACAGTTTTAATAATATATGTAACGTTTCATGAAATTTTCTGCAAATGCACTTTACAAACAGAAAAATATCCATTATAATATCATCATAAAAGAAACACTTGTTTTATTAACATCCAGAAACATATCAAAGGAGGCTCTTATGAAAAAAGAAAATCCCGTTCCCACCATGAAAGATGTAGCCAGAGAAGCCGGCGTTGCTCTGGGTACCGTTTCCAAAGTAGTCAACGGACTGCCGGTGGGTGAATCCTACCGCGTTCGCGTGGAGGCGGCTATCCGGAAACTGAACTATCAGGTCAACAGTTATGCACAGGGACTGAAAGCAAGCAGGACATATACTGTTGCTCTTCTGATTCCCAATACCCGGAATCCATTTTTTGCTTCTCTGGTTTACCATATTAATCTTGCATTGCTGAAACGCAATTACCGGATGTTACTCTGCACTACTGATTTTGATTTAAATCTGGAGCAGGAATACATTGCCATGGCCCGGCAAAACAAAGTGGATGGTATTATCGGCCTTACCTATAATCCGAATCTTACTGTAGATGAAACCATTCCCTTTGTATCTGTCGACCGTTCCATGGGACATGGAATTCCCTGTGTGGCCAGTGACAATTTTGCAGGAGGCCAGCTTGCTGCCGAAAAACTTGCAGATTTTGGCTGCAGACATGTGGCATTTCTGCGGATTGGTTCTTCCCTGAGCAATGAGCCAAATAAACGGAAATCCGGATTTGAAAACGGCTGTCTGGCCCGCGGCCTTTCATACGAAGCAAAAATTTTAAATGACGGGGATTCTCTGGAAGGTTTCGAACAATTTCTGAAAGACCATATTACAGACGGAAAACTGGCCTTTGACGGAATCTTCTGCGTTACCGACAATTTGGCCTGGTCTGTGCTGAAAATCCTGCGCAGGCTGAACCAGAAAGTTCCTGAAGACGTGCAGGTGATTGGTTATGACGGAATACGCATGTTTGGTGATAAGGAATACGTCTGCTCTACTATTGTACAGCCGCTTCCCGATATTGCTGAAATGTGTGTGGAACTGCTGCTGCAGGAAAACAGAATGTTCCGGCCTCCTCTTGTCTGTCTTCCCGTTACGTATGCCGAAGGCGGAACAACGCGTGAGATTGCCGGAACCAAATCTGGCGAACAGGAGGTGGATTCATGAAATTACGTTATTTTGCTGTTCTGTGTTTTCTGGCTTTTCTGCTGGCAGGCTGTGCCAGCCCTCTCCCTGAAAAAGAACCTGTGGAAAATCTGAAGCATCTTACGGTGGGTCACAGTCTTGAAGTGGAAAATACAGATGACCGTTTTGTTCTTGTGGATGACAACAGTACTCTGGCTGCCGGAAGGAACCGGACAGAGGCTGACCGGATTACCGCGGTTTCAGGAACTGTTAAGCCGGGATGGCAGACGCTTTTTTCTGGCAAACCTTCTGACTATTCTGGGATTTCTGCCGTTTATGCTTGGAGTCCTGCTGTCTTTGCTTTCATCCAGTATTTTAATTCTGATTCCGGCCTGTATACTCGGCGGCGCCTTTGCCGGCCCTGCTCTGTCCTGTATGCATGACGCTCTGCTGCGAAGCCTGCGGGATGCGCCCGGCAAATGGACGGACAATTACAGACGCGCCCTGAGACAGAACTGGCGTCAGTCCATAATTCCCGGTATTCTGTTCTGCCTGCTGCTGGGTTTTTATATTTTTATGCTGGCTACATTCTTCTGGGCTTCCCGGTTTCCGGGATTCGGGACCCTTGCGGTGTACTTTGTGGGCCTGACACTGATTATCATGTTTTTTTCTCTGTACTGGCCTCAGATTGCATTATTTGAACAGAGCGGAAAACAGCGGTTCCAGAACAGCCTGCTGTTTATGATTCGTTTTTTCCGGAAAACTCTGGGCTGCGCATTGCTTCAGATTCTCTACTGGACTGTTATTGGACTGCTGCTTCCCTGGTCTGTTATTTTATTTCCGTTCCTGGGGATATGGTTCATTCTGTTTGCTTCAGATTTCCTGCTCTATCCCGCCATGGATGAATCTTTTCATATTGAAGAACTGATTGCGCGGAATTTTCCGGAACAGACGCCTTTTTATGAAAACGATGAAGACTGGCTCAGACGGAAACAGGAAAAACAGTAATAAGAACGCACCCTTACATAATATTTTTTTCCTGTTTTCAGCTTTGAAATAGTCTGGGAAACGGTCTTATAATTGCCCTCCCATCTTTTTTCAGCTTACTGTCAGTTTTTTTCCCTTTTTGGTTCTGAGTGATTTTAATGTCTGCCTGGCAGGACTGACCTTTACTGTCACTTTTACTTCTGCTGCATAATAGTTTTCTGTTTCTGCCGCCTTTACTGTGATAATGGCAATTCCCGTTCCTTTAATGGTTATTCTTCCTTTGTTATTTACTGCTGCATTTTTTTACTGGAACTTGTGCAGGTAAGTGTTCCATCCCCTTTCGTCAGTTCAATATTCAATGAGAACGCACCGTATGACTGAACTCAAAATTCCGTATCAGCGCTTCTGTCTGCAACTGCTCTGAATGGGCAGAAGAAATCTGCAGCGGTTCCACGCCAGCCAGCGGTAGAAGTTTGTCATGGCTGTCATTGCCCTGTGCGTATCTTCGGTCAGTTTTCCGGCATCGTATGGATTTTTCAGGGAATACATCGACTCATACCAGGAAGATTCTTTTGTATTTTCATAACGCTCCCCTGCATAAAGGGCTTCTCCGTATTTCTGTCCCACTTCTTCCTTTGTACGGGTAGAAAAAGTTGCAGATTCTGCCGCATCATAGACAATGGTGTCCGCTGTTTCCGCATTTATCGTGTTACAGCCCTTGACGCTTCAAATTTCATTTCATGTTCTTCTGCATATTTCTGTGCCGGGGACCCTTCATAGCAGACCAGCGTTACATGTTTTTGCCAGCCGCTGCCATGGTCAAAGGCGTACTCCGCAATGTTATGCACAGTATCCGGAACCGTAATGCGGACTTCTTCCAGCTTAATCTTTGCTTTTGGGCAGAACAGCAGAATGGTTTTTCCCTTATCATACAGAATACCATCTTCCGAAGAATAATTCCTGTTTGCTTCTGCTACATGAATGGCAGACAGGTTTATGCATTCTCCAAATACGTCATTCCCCAGCTCCGTAACACTTGCAGGAATGGTATCTGTTTCACTTTGCCTGTAATCGTGACGTCTGTCAGATATTTGCAGAAATAAAATGCGTCATCTCCTACTTGTTCTACAGTTTCAGGGATTGTAAAAGCTCCGTTTTTTCCTCCCGGACAACACAGTAAAACGGTTTTGTTCTTATTGCTGTTCTTCCTGGAAACATCGGATTACCTTACAGGGACTTCCTGCTGCCACGCAATTGGCAGGAACCGGGCGGGTCACCACACTTCCGGCGCCGATGACACTGTTTTCCCCAATGGTTGCTCCCGGAAGAATAATACTTCCTCCTCCAATCCAGACATTGTCTCCGATTTCCACAGGACGGGCATAGGTCCTGAAAAAAGTGGCACCTGTTTTTTCCCAGTCCGGATGGAACCTTTCATCAGGCAGGACTGGATGAGAAGAAGTATAAATCTGCACATTGGAAACAATCAGCACCTGACTGCCGATTCGTATGGGTTTATTATCTACAAAGGTACAGTTCATATTTCAGATAACATTATCACCCGGAAAAATATTTTTCCCATAATCACAGTGAAAGGGTGTGTCAATGGCTACATTCTTCCCCATACCTCCCAGTAATTCCTGTAAAATTTCCTGTCTCTTTTGTACGTCATCGTAGTCAGAAAGATACGGCTGTTTCCAGAAAGTCTCCTGTTTCGTAATACATATAAATTCTCCTTCTTTGCTGTTGCGTCATATCAATGGTTACAGTCTGATGATAAAGGAAAATTCCAAAATTATCTATCCCGTTTCAGACATTTACCTGCAAAATTCTGCCAGTCTGTTACCGGTGGTTCTGTCTGTTCCGGCACTTTAAGTTCTTTCTGTATTCCGCCGGGGTACAATTTGCATATTCACGGAAAATTTTACTGAAATAACTGCCTGCTCCCAGCCCGCAGGCCTGACCGATATCCGTGATGGATTCCTGACCTTCTGCAAGCATCCGGCAGGCTGCCTGCAAACGGTAATTTCTGATATATTCTGCAGGAGTCATATGAAGGTAATTGCGAAACAGCCGAAAACATTCCCGTTCGCTCAGATATACGCGGCTGCCAGCTCAGAAACAGAAATTTTCTCCTGGTAATGTTCATGGATGTAAATCATCATTTTTTTCAGACGTTCATCGTTTCTGTCTGACGTGATATCCGTTTCCGCTTCCGGTTGTTCCTGGAATAATTCACAGATAATAAGCCAGATTTCTGATAAGGATTCCCTGATTTTTATTTCATAGCCAATCTCACGGTCAGAAAAAGCAAAGGCCTTCCGTATCTTTTCCAGCACCTCTGCATGGACTGGAATATCCGGACGGAAAAGAAAAAACGCCATCTTCTGCGAGGCTGTGACAGGCAGGACATAATTCTGTTCAATTCTGCTTCCCGGAGTTCCTGAGATGAAAGACGAATCAAAAATATGGAGAAGCTGGGTATTTTTCTCCTTTCGGGACAGAGGTCTGGTCATATGGAGTACATTGGAATTGACAAATCCTCCGAATCCGGCGGGAACTGTCACTTTCCCGTTCGGAGTATGATATTCTACCGCTCCTGTTTCCATATAAAAGAGCTCCACTGCTCTGTGCCAGGGAACATAGCCGCATGGATAGTTATCCAGTTTTGCACAGGACGCAATATAAGGAAAATCAGCTGCAAAACCAGGCAGCAGTTCTTCTTTATTCCCGCGAGCAATGAGCCAAGCAGCCGCGCTAGCGCGGATATTTGGCGAATGCCGCGAGGGTCAAATACCCCGCCCCTTGGGGCGAACTTGCCAGAAACAAGCTAAGGCATACCCCGTCAGCTTGCTGCGGGGTATTTGATTTTCCGTACGGAATTTCAGTTCTGTAATATGATTCATAGACATTCTCCTGACAGACTCTTTTTTGTTCCTCAGCATCCGGACAGGGAATCCTTCGGATTCTCGTCTTCAAAATCAAAGATACATTTCTCAAATGCATTGATGATATGAGTGTCTTCATATTTGTCATAACGTTTATGGTTTCCGCCGTAGGACAGATGCACATGGCCGTGGAGAAAAAACCTGGGCCTGTATTTTTCCAGCAGATTCCGGAAAACCTGGAACCCCTGATGGGTCAGATCCCGTCCGTCGTTGAGCTGATAGGCGGGAGCATGGGTTACCAGAATGTCAAAACCCCGTTTCCGGAAAATCTGGAACCGCAGTTTTGCCACCCGCTGCTTCATCTGTCGTTCAGTATACTGGTGTTTTCCGGCGTTGTAACGCATGGAACCTCCCAGCCCCAGAATCCGTATGCCCTTGTGGACGTAAATCTGGTCCTCGATACAGATACAGCCGTCCGGCGGAACCCGGTCGTACCTGTCATCGTGGTTTCCATGTACATAAAGTACCGGCACAGAAGAAAGAGTCGTCAGAAAGGACAGGTAATGGGGGTCCAGATCTCCGCAGGAAATAATCAGCTCCACATCTTCCAGTTTACTCTTATCGTAATATTCCCATAAACTCTTTGACTCTTCATCTGCGATTGCCAGTATCTTCATTCTGAGATTAACCTTCTTTCTTTTTTACACCCTGCTGTTTCATCACCGGCTCTGCCTGGTCTTTCAGTTCCTCTTTTTTGGGTATGGAGCCGATTACGTTATCCGCCAGCCAGTCCATGGTCATGATTTCCTCCGGAGAAAGGCTTCCCTCCGGGTCATTCAATACCGTACCTGTCTGGGAGTATAAAATACCGGAAAAGGGATTGAATACTTCCGAACAGATTGCGGATTTTAACAGGTCTGCCAGACGCTTCAGCTCATTGGGCAGATATTTGGAAAATACCACATCCACCACCCCTTCTTCCATGCCCCACCAGTAATTGATGGCTTTCTTGGTGGAAGGGTCATCGTCGTATTTCCAGGTTCCGTCCATAATGGCCCATATAAGCTGCTCATAGAAATTCCCCCAGTGCCACAGGGGCATGGCAAAATTCCTGGGATAACCGTTGTTTATATGGTAAAGGCCGAAAAATCTGGAAGCCTCCTCCGGTATTACCATATCCCGCCCGGAAACACAGGTGGAACCGCTTTCCCGTATGCGTTCTTCAATATCCATATCTTTTTTGGCTGACCACTCCAGGTACACTTTTGCCCAGGGATTGGTCATTTTCGCTCCGATGGCAAAGGCATTGATATTTGCTATGGAGCCGTAAATGGGGTAATCCGCAATATACATCAGCCGGTTGTTCTCAGCCATTGCTCCGGCAATGGCGCCCATCAGAAATTTTGCCTCATACATCCTTGCATAATACGTGCGGATATACCGATGGGATGTATTCAGAGAACAATTCAGAATCCGCACTTTGGGATTGTCAATGGCGGCTTTCACACTGGCCGAAGCAAAGGGCGGCGTGGTGGTGAAAATCAAATCGCAGCCTTCCTCCATGGCCTCATTCAGCAGGCGGTCAATATTTTCCGTAGTTCCGTTTTCATAACAGATGGTCTGTACTTCTTCCGGGAATGTCTGTTCCAGATGCAGTTTACCCAGTTCATGGGCGTACGTCCAGGCAGAGGTCCCCGGCGTTTTTTCGTAGATAAAGGCAATTTTTAACTTCCCAGGAGCCAGTGAAGGCAGATGAAGCAGATCAAACAGTGATTTTTTCTTCTGATTGGGTTTCATCTTCAAATCTATCTCGGATTCTTCTCCCAGGAGTACAAATTCTTCCCAGCTCTTTGCCACCAGTTCCTGCATTTCACTGGTGGTTTTATTCTCAATGACGTCATAGCCATAGAGGGTAATAAATGACAGAAATGCATCTCCCGGTGAATTTCTCAGCTTAGTTCCACCTTTTGCCTGGTATTCAGCCGTAAATCTGGTATAAATAGAGCTGAATTTCAGCAGATCTTCTTCGCTCCAGACTTCATCCGGCCCTTTTCCTACTGCTTCCTGCAGCTTTGCATATCCGCCCTCCTGGGTAAACCAGATATAGTTAATGGGGGCTAACCGGTAGAAATCCAGAAATTCATAATAAATTCTATTTTCTTTTTCTTCACTGCGTTTTGGGATAATCCTGGTTACATTTCCCAGAATAGAGACAGCGCCGGAATATTTCATTACGCTGACCCGTTTATTTCCCTCTACCACATAAAATTTATACATGTATTCATAAACCTTGATTGGCTCACGGATACCTTCCTCCACATGAGAATCAAGTAATTTTATCCATTTTGCCGCAAATTCTGTGTCTTCCCGCAGAATAGGCATAAAATTTCCTGCAAAAGAGCTGCTCCTTCCGAATGTCTTCGTCCCTTCAATCTGTTCTATGGGAACCTGCACCAGACCAAGAGGCGTCTCAGAATAAGACCCCCGTTCCGGCAGAAAATCATCCAGCACCTTTAAAATCGGTTTTTCCCCACGGAGCAGCCTGGCCTGATAATCTTTCTTTCCCGCTTTCAGTGCTTTTCTGTAATCTTCTTTTCCCATAATGTCCTCCCATGCTCGTACTGCGCTGTAAATGTTATATTTACATTCATTGTTATGATTTCTCTTTCTTTCTGTTTTCATTCGGCTTTATCTTACCATAGATTACCAGGATAATCTACATTCTTTTTGAACAGTTCTTCTGGCCTTATGAGATAATATTCCGGCAATAAGAACAAAGAATATTTTTATACAAAAAAACAGTCATTCTTCATAGTTAAAAGAAAAATGACTGTTTGCACAGGAATTATTTATGTTTCGGAACATCTTTTATGGAGAAGCTGATTCTTCCCATTTTATCTTTTCCAAGGCAGACTACTTTTACCATATCTCCCAGCGTCAGTACATCTTCTACTCGGTTAATCCGCTCTCTGGAAATTTTGGAAATGTGAACCATTCCTTCTTTTCCGGGGGCGAACTCCAGAAATGCGCCGAATTCTTTGATACTGATAACTTTTCCCACGAAAATCTGTCCGGCCTCAAAGTCTGTGGTGATAATTTCAATCAGTTTCACCGCCTTATCCATCATATCCCGGTCCGTGCCGCAGATGGATACGGCACCTTCGTCGCTGATGTCGATTTTTACGCCGGTCTGCTCAATAATGGCATTAATGGTTTTTCCTCTCTGGCCAACCACATCGCCGATTTTTGCCGGGTCAATCTGAACCTGGACAATCTTGGGCGCATATTCTCCCACCTCTTTCCGGGGCTCGGAAATGGCTTTGGACATTACCTCATCCATAATGTAGAGTCTTGCTTCTCTGGTTCTGCGGATGGCTTCTTCCACGATGGGCCTGGTCAGTCCGTGAATCTTGATATCCATCTGGATGGCTGTGATACCTTCATGGGTTCCCGTTACCTTAAAGTCCATATCGCCGAAAAAGTCTTCCAGACCCTGAATGTCTGTGAGTACAATATAGTCGTCGTCGGTATCCCCGGTTACCAGACCGCAGGAAATGCCTGCCACCATTTTCTTAATGGGTACTCCTGCAGCCATCAATGCCATACAGGAAGCGCAGGTGGAAGCCATGGAGGTGGAACCGTTGGATTCAAAAGTCTCTGACACTGCCCGGATTGCATAGGGGAATTCTTCTTCTGTGGGAAGTACCGGTATCAGGGCACGTTCTGCCAATGCGCCATGGCCGATTTCCCGGCGTCCCGGCCCTCTGCCGGGTTTTGTCTCTCCTACGGAATAGGAAGGGAAGTTATAGTGATGCATGTAACGCTTGTTTACTTCATTTTCATCCAGCCCGTCAATGCGCTGCATATCGGACAGCGGGGCAAGGGTTACCACATCGCAGATCTGGGTCTGGCCGCGGGTAAACATGGCGGAACCATGTACTCTGGGAATCAGGTCTGTTTCTGCCGCCAGAGGACGAATCTGGTCGATGGCCCGTCCGTCCGGACGTTTGTGGTCTTTTAAAATCATTTTGCGGACTGTCTTTTTCTGATACTGGTAAATTGCCTCGCCCAGAACCTCCAGCCATTCTTCCTTTTCTGCAAATGCCTCTTCTAACTGCTCGGTAATCTTCCGGATATTTTCTTCCCGTGCCTGTTTTTCATCGGTGAAAACAGCCTCTTCCATCTTTTCCGGAGGTACCAGTTCCCGGATGGCGGAAAACAGTTCTTCCGGTACCGCGCAGCTTGTATACTCATGTTTTGCTTTTCCAACCTCTGCCACTATCTCGTTGATAAAGGCGATAATGGTCTGATTGATTTCATGGGCTTTGTAGATTGCCTCAATCATTTTGTCTTCGGGAATCTCATTGGCCCCGGCTTCAATCATAATGACTTTCTCACTGGTGGAGGCAACCGTCAGGTTCAAATCTCCGTTCTTCCACTGTTCCTGAGATGGATTTATCACAAATTCTCCGTCTATCATACCAATCTGTGTGGTTGCACAGGGACCTGCAAAAGGAATATCGGAAATGCTGGTTGCGATGGCAGAACCCAGCATGGCCACCAGTTCCGGCCGGCACTGAGGATCCACGCTCATAACCAGATTATTCAGTGTCACATCATTCCGGTAATCTTTGGGAAATAAGGGGCGCATGGGGCGGTCAATTACACGGGAGGTCAGGATTGCATTTTCCGAGGCCTTCCCTTCACGTTTGTTGAATCCTCCCGGAATTTTTCCGACAGAATACAGTTTTTCTTCATATTCCACACTTAAGGGAAAGAAATCAATTCCTTCTCTGGGTTTGTCTGAGGCGGTTGCAGTACACAGTACAACGGTATCACCGTAATGCATAAAGGCTGCGCCGTTTGCCTGGGCTGCAACTCGTCCGATATCTACGCGCAGGGTTCTTCCTGCCAAATCCATGGTAAACTGTTTATACATATTTTTCTCCTTTAATTTAGCATAAGATAAAATAGAGCGGATAACCGCTCTATCTTGAAAAGGAATTACTTTCTGATTCCCAGACGTTCAATTAAATTACGGTATCTTTCAATATCTGTCTTTTTCAGATAGCTGAGCATACCACGTCTCTGACCTACCATTTTTAAAAGTCCGCGTCTGGAATGATGATCCTTGGGATTCTCTTTCAAATGGTCTGTTAATTCCTGAATTCTTGCTGTCAGAATTGCAACCTGAACCTCAGGTGAACCGGTGTCTCCCGGTGTTCTTGCGTATTCTGCAATAATTGCCTGTTTCTTTTCTTTTGCTATCATCTTATGATAACCTCCTCAACTATTATTATCGCCCTTTCCGGTTCTGAACATTCAAAATTCCGTATCTGAGATATTAAGTAAGGGTCGGAGTCATCCGGTTACTGAATATGGGCTGTCTCAAAGTTCCGGCGGGCTTTCAGAACCCGCCGGAAAATATTATAGCACAGTTACCCGTGCCTGTAAAGCAAATTACGCTACTTTGCTTTTGGCCAGTTCTGCCAGAGTTGCAAATCCTTCTGCGTCGTTTACTGCCAGCTCTGCCAGCATTTTACGGTTTACATCCACGCCTGCCAGCTTCAGTCCGTGCATAAACTGGCTGTAGGAAATTCCATTGATTCTGGCTGCGGCATTAATTCGTGCAATCCAGAGACGGCGGAACTGTCTCTTTCTTTCTTTTCTTCCTGCATAAGAACTCGCCAGGGCTCTCATGACAGACTGTTTTGCTATACGATACTGTTTGGAGCGAGCCCCTCTGTATCCTTTTGCCAGTTTTAATACTCTGTTATGTTTTTTTCTGGCGTTTAAACCGCCTTTAATTCTTGCCATGTCTGCTTCCTCCTTAACTCATTCTTACAAATACGGTAAAATCTTTTTCATATTCTTAACATTAGCTGCGTCTGTAATAGCTGATTTTCTCAGATTTCTCTTTCTCTTGGGAGATTTCTTCGTTAAGATATGGCTCTTATAGGCTTTATTTCTTTTTAATTTTCCACTTCCTGTCTTTTTAAACCGTTTTGCTGCTGCTCTGCTTGTTTTCATTTTTGGCATTTTAACTTCCTCCTTAATATCCGGTTATTTCTTTTCTGTCAGTACCATGCTAATGCTGCGTCCTTCCAGTTTTGGTGCTTTTTCCACTGTAGCAATTTCTGCTAAATGTTCTGCAAAGTCGTCCAGAATATGTCTGCTGCTCTGCATATGTGCCATCTCCCTGCCGCGGAACCGCAGAGTGATTTTTACTTTATTACCTTTTGAAATAAATTTTCTGGCTGCATTAATTTTTGTATTCAGATCGTTTGTCTCAATATTGGGTGACAGACGGATTTCCTTTATTTCAACAGTCTTCTGTTTCTTCCGGGCTTCTTTTTCTTTTCTTACCAGCTCGTATCTGTACTTGCCGTAGTCGATAATCTTACATACGGGCGGTTTGGCAGTCGGGGCAATCTTTACCAGATCAAGCTCTGCTTCCTGAGCAATCTTCATGGCTTCCCTGACCGGCATAATGCCAAGCTGTTCTCCGTCTTCTCCGATTAGACGAATCTCCTTATCTTTGATTTGTTCATTAATCATTAATTCACTAATGGCCGCGCACCTCCAAAAATTAATTTACATACTAAAAAAGTGGACAGACAGACTATCCACTTCAATTATATTCAGACACCACAGCCACTGAACATACATGACTGATTATCAGATATAGACCATTAGTCACCCAATTGTGCTAAGGTGAGAGCGGATACTCTACTTTCTTCTTACAACTCTGTAACTTTACCACGTTTTGGTGATTCCGTCAAGCGTTTTTTCAATTTTTCCAGTATTTCATAAGGAATACAAAGATTACCCCTTCCGGTGCCCAGATGAATATAAGGCTTGTTGCTGCCATGGAAATCGGAACCGCCGCTGATTAAAAGGTCATATTCAGCAGCAAGTTTTCGCAGATTGCGCTCATCTCCCGGTTCATTCATGGAATAAACAGCCTCGATGCCCGACAGTCCGGCTTCTTTCAGTTTCCGGATAAAGTACCGCAGTCTGTCATGATTCATATGACACAGAACAGGATGGGCGAAAAACGCAAGTCCCCCTCCTGTCTGAATCAGACGGACAGCCTCAAAAGGAGTAATTTTCTCACGGGGTACATAACAGCGGCAGTTATCTCCCAGGTATTTGCGGAATACGGTTTCCCGGTCTTTGACAAAGCCATGTTCTACCAGGTACCTGGCAAAATGAGCCCGTGTAATTACACTGCCGGGATTTTCCCGATAAAGTTCCTTCATGGTAATGTTAAAGCCTTCCTTCTGCAGGAACGCTGTCATTTTCTCATTCCGGCTGTCCCGGCTGTCCACGAATTCCCGGAGCTTTGCAGAGAACTCCGGATTGTTTTCATCAATATAATAGCCCAGAATGTGCACTTCTGTGCCGGAATAATCAGTGGAGAGTTCTATACCCGGCACCAGTTCAATGCCAAGTTCTTCAGCCAGAGGACGGGCTCTGGCAATACCGTCTGTAGTATCATGGTCTGTAAGCGCAATGGCGGTAAGCCCTGTTTCTTTTGCATGTTCCATCAGTTCTTCCGGCGTAAGGGTTCCGTCCGATTCTGTGGAATGGGTATGCAGGTCAATCCTGCCGGCAGAATATTCGGCCATATTGATGTTTCCTCCTGTAAATATTTCAGTTTTTCCGGTACATGGCTTTTCCGCTCATTCCCTTCGATTTGAACAGTTTCCGGTAAGCAGACAGTTTCTTTCCGGGAACCCGGACAGTAACTTTGCTGTTTGTACCTTTAAATGCTTTTGCACCCACATTTTTAGTGGTAAGTTTTGTGGATTTTACTGTGATTTTCTTTAATTTTTTATCTCCGTAAAAAGCCGAGGCTCCGATTTTATTTACTTTGGATGGAATCACAATACTGCCAAGGGATGTACATTTGTAAAATCCTCTGTCCCCTATGGCGGTAAGTTTTGTCGGGAGTGTGACGGTTTTTAATCCGGAACAGTCCGAAAATGCCTGTTTCCCTATGATTTCCACATTGCTCCCGATGGTGACTTTTGTGATTTTTTTCTTTCCTTTCAAAGCACTGTCGCCGATTTTTATGACTTTGTATTTCATTCCGTCAATGGTAACTGTCTTTGGAATGGACACAGTGCCGGAAGTCACAGAGGTCTTTTTAAATTCTGCAGTTTTCTTTTTTGTGCTGATAATCCTGCATGTAATCTTTCCTGTGGTTACCAGCTCCCCGTCTTTTCGCTTTTTCTGTTCGGGAGAATCTTCGCCAGTATCTTCGTCTTCGCCAGGTTCCTGCTCACCGTTATCGGTTTCTTCCGGTTCCTGTTCCGTAACCGTCACTTCACAGGAAGCAGTCAGCCCCAGCCCACTTACGGTAATCACCGCTTTTCCTTTTCCCGCTGCACTGACAACGCCTTCCGGTGATACTGCCGCTGCCTGTGGATGGGAAGACGTCCATGTAAAGGGTACTCCGGTAATTCCCGAAGGATTGCAGGCTGCGTGCAGAGTAAGGCTGGTCCCCTTTTCCAGAGTAAGGCTGGTCCTGTCCAGTGTAATCCTTTCCAGTACCTGTGTCATTTCAATGAGATATGTGGTCTGAATACCTGTCGTATCAGCAAGAATAAAAGACCAGGTTCTGCCGTCGTCCCCGGAAACAGGAGGAGAAAGGATAAGACCTTCCGCACGGTCCGTATGGACCTGAATTTCCGCTGCTGCGGGCAGGGAGGCTGATGACATAAGCTGTGAAATGGAAAAATTAGTTTCTCCGTTGCCGGAAGGGGCCTGAGCTTCCATACCTCTTACCGTAATTCTGGGATACAGGGGATTTCTCACCACTGTGAATTCCGTCCGGGGCTGTCCTTCTTTCCGTCCCACCAGATATCCTCCGGAGGAATCGCACAGCAGAAGATACTCACAGTTCAGAATAAAATCACCTTTTTTATCTACTGCCCCTTTCAGGCCTTCGGAATTCTCCACTACCAGCAGCCCTTCCCGAAAATTGCGGGAGGAATTGTCTTCTGCATTCAGACCGGCGGGAGATTTCATGGTCCATTTCGTTGCAGTTCCATCTCCATTACTTCTGGTAAATGCCCAGTTGCCGACAGTATCCCCTTCCCTGTAGCGGGTCATGCCTCCTGCTGCCGCCAGCCTCTCGCTGTAAGCATGGGATGCGCTGTTATATTCTTCTTCCGTAATCCGCTGGCCCGTACAGTCATAGTATTCCGTTGGGATACTGGCCCCGGAATTCATGCCGGCGGGAGCTACAAGGCGGATTACCGTATCTTTTACTTCTGCATTGTAAAACACCCCCGGCGTAAGACGGATAATATATTCTCCCTTTTCGTTCACGTAATAGGGCTGATTCCCCACCCATACTTTCCCGAAATGGTTGCTCTCAAAATCCTGTGCATTGGTAAACTGGAACGGAATCACCAGATTCAGATTTCGATCCGCAAATCCCCACAGGCCATTTCGCTTTACTGCCAGCAGGCCCTGATAATCCCAGTTTGTCCTTCTGTTCAGAGCACTGTCTTCCAGGGTTCCGGCTACAGACTCGCCCACAGTCCCGGACGGGCTGGTAACCGGATCCGGCCAGTCTTTGTCAGGTACTGCATCGCTGCCGCCTCCGCTGCCTGCTGCCAGTACGGTAACATTCCAGCTTTCGGTTTTGCGCCGGGGTACAAAGTCTCCCGTAATATTGCCCCATATATCCGCTTTGCTGCTGTCCCATTCCAGTTTGGAATAAGTCACTGTTACGGTGACTGTTCCGGCCTGCAGTCCTGTAAATTTACAGAACTGTCTGCCGTTTTCTCCCAGGGCGAGCACTGCTGTATCGCTGACCTGCCACTGATAGGTGGAACTGCTGCTGCCAGCCCTTAAGGTAATCTGCTCACCAGCCCTTAAAGTTTTACTTCCTGCTGCGTGCACCGGAATCCCCATACGCAGAAACAGCAGGCCCAAAAGCAGGAAAAGTCCTGCCGATGCTGTCATGTTCCTTTTGAAAAGTCTCATTCCAATCCCCCTTTACCGGATTATGCAGACTCGTTCAGGATGAATTTTTCAATGATTTCAGCAATAGCTCCATGCTCATTGTCATACTCTGTCACATAATCCGCCGCACCTTTCAGTTCTTCATGGCCGTTTTTCACCGCAACGCCCACATGAGCTGCCTGAATCATGGGAATATCGTTGCGTTCGTCTCCCACTGCCACCGTATGTTCAATAGGAACATTCAGGAATTTGCTGATATACTTCAGGCCGCTGCCTTTATCGGTATCTTTGGGGCAGTATTCCAGATATTCATTGTAGGAGAAAAAGCAGTTGCTCCGTTCTCTGAGTTCCGGATGGTCTGTCTGAAATTGCTGAAGCCTTTCCGGGTGGTCCACATCAATCAGCATTACCTTATGGGGTTCCTGCTCCAGACTTACGAAAATATTGTCCACCAGACGGTATCTCATTCTGGCGTTCCGCAGGTAGAAATCAAGTTCTTTGCCATGGTGTTCTGCCAGAATGGTGTCCTGTTCATACGTCTGTACATAAATATCGGATTTTTTTCCGGCCAGAATGATTTCTTTTGCCACTTCCATGGGCAGGGTGCGCTCTGCCAGCACCCGGTCCGCCACACAGTCATAAACTACCGCTCCGTTGTAAGCGACCATATAACATCTGGGAAAGGACAGGTTCAGTTCTTTCACTGCCAGCCGTCCTGTGGCAATGGGACGCCCCGTCATCAGCACAAAATCATGGCCCAGTTCCAGCATTCTGGCAATGGCGGCCCGGTTTTCTTTTGAAATGCTCTTGTCATGATTTAATAATGTTTCATCCAGATCTGTAAACAAAATTTTGTGTTCCATAAGATCTCCTCCACTCTCTTTTTGAATTTATTCTTTCGAACAATGAGCCGGAAATAAAACGTCGTATTGCTTTTTATTCCATTGGTTCTGCCGGAATAAACACTCTTTCCTGATAAACATTTACTGTTTTCGGAAGGGCTTTTTTTGCCTCCTCACAAAACTGCTGCTGTGAATTTACCAGCTTTTTCCCTCGCTTGTCTATTTTCTCATATCTGCCGTCGGGCTGTAAAATATGGGATTTCATATTGTCTGCAAGCTGGAGTTCCAGAATATGGCGTATCTGCTCCATCAGTGTTTCATTTTCCACCGGAAACAGAATCTCCACTCTTCGGTCCAGATTCCGGGGCATCCAGTCGGCGCTGCCCATATAGATTTCTTCCTGCCCGTCGTTGTGGAACCAGAAAATCCGGCTGTGTTCCAGGAAATTTCCCACAATGGAGCGCACAGTGATATTTTCGCTGATTCCCGGAATACCCACTTTCAGGCAGCAGATGCCGCGCACTACCAGATCTATTTTCACTCCGGCTGCGGAGGCTTCGTACAGTGCCCCGATGACGTCCCGGTCGCAGAGGGAATTCATTTTCGCCCGGATAAATGCTTCTCTGCCTGCCTGTGCATGTTTGATTTCACGTTTAATCAGTTTGAGAAAACGCTTGCGCAGCCAGATGGGGGCTACTGCCAGTTTATTCCAGGAAGGGGGCTCGGAATATCCTGACAGCATGTTAAACACGGCTGTGGCGTCCTCTCCGATGGCTTCGGAACAGGTGAACATGCCAAGATCCGTATATAATTTGGCAGTAGAATCGTTGTAGTTTCCTGTTCCCAGATGGATATACCTGCGGATTCCGTCTTCCTCTTTCCGTACCACCAGCGCAATTTTACTGTGGGTTTTCAGGCCCACCAGCCCGTAAATTACGTGGCAGCCTGCTTTTTCCAGTTTCTTTGCCCATACAATATTATTTTCCTCATCAAACCGGGCCTTTAATTCCACCAGCACGGATACCTGTTTCCCGTTTTCCGCAGCCTGAGCCAGAGAGGCAATAATTGGGGAATTTCCGCTGACCCGGTACAGGGTCTGTTTGATGGCCAGCACGTCCGGGTCCAGAGAAGCCTGTTTTATAAAATCCACCACCGGGTCAAAAGTCTGGTAGGGATGGTGCAGCAGAATATCTCCCTTCCGGATGGCGGCAAAAATATCTTCTCCCGGCACAATCTGAGGCACGCGCTGAGGCTGGTAAGGCTCATAACGCAGATCATCCGCTCCTTCGATTCCGTACATCTTCATCAGAAAGGTCAGATCCAGCGGACCGTTTATCTTAAAGATGTCCTCCTGGGCAATATGAAGGTCTTCTTTCAGTATTCCCAGAAGACGTTTATCTATTTTATCTTCCACTTCCAGACGGATGACTTCTCCCCACTGGCGCTTTTTTAACTGTTTCTGAATTTCCTGCAGCAAATCCTCCGCCTCGTCCTCGTCAATGGTAAGGTCTGCATTCCGCATAATCCGGTAAGGCCAGGCACATACCACATGGTAATTCAGAAACAGCCGGTGAATATTGCGCTCGATAATCTGTTCCAGCAGAATGAAAGTTTTACTGCCTTCATCCTGAGAGGGAATCTGCACGATTCTGGAAAGTACCGAGGGCACCTGTACGGTGGCAAATTCCAGTTCTTCTTTTTTATCTCCCTTTTTGTTCAGAAGGGCGGCGATATTTAAAGACTTGTTGCGAATCAGCGGAAAAGGCCGGGAGGCGTCTACGGCCATGGGCGTCAGCACCGGATATACCGTTTCCTCAAAATAGCGGTCCACATATTCTCCCTGAACTTCATCCAGTTCTTCGTAAGCGGAAATAATCTCAATCCCATGATTGTGAAGCAGCGGAACCAGAGAACGGTTATAGGTGCTGTACTGCATTTCCACCAGGGAACGGGTATCTTTGTTGATGGCTTCAAGCTGCTCTTTTGCAGTCATTCCTGCAATATCGGTCTTTTTATATCCTGCATGAACCATATCTTTCAGGGAAGCCACCCGGACCATGAAAAATTCATCCAGATTCGATGAGGTAATACTTACAAATTTTAACCGTTCCAGCAGGGGAATATTTTTATCTCTGGCTTCGTTCAACACTCTGTAATTAAATTTCAGCCAGCTCAGTTCCCGGTTTTCGTAATATTCCGGTTTCAGATAATCCTTTTCTTTGTCCATTTCCATATCCTCCCTTAAAACACTTTCTTTTCTCGTATCCTTGGTTTTACACTGAAAACTTCTTCAAAAGAATTTGCATAAGCGGAAAAGAGGCCCTTTTCCAGCACAATACTCTCCGAGGATTCCACTGTTATCACCAGTTCCCGGTCCTGTAAAGCAGCTTTGATATTCCGGAACTTCTGTTTATGGCTCCGGTCCATGGCATTGGCAATTTTGAGAATAGCTGTCAGCTTGGACACGGTCATATAGCCTTTCTGGTCCATTTTATCGCTTACGCTGCTGTAAGGCTGCAGGGGCTGAGAATTGTATTTTACGGTACCTGCCACAATTTCCCGCTCCATATGGGTCATGCCGATAATCTCGGTGGCCATGATAATCTGATAAGAACACTCGGCCTGATTTACCAGGCTGATATAGCGGCCGCAATCGTGAAGAATTGCCGCCACCTGCAGCAGCAGCCGCTCCCTTTTGCCCATGCCGTGCACTTTTTTCATGGCGTCAAAAATGGCAACTGTCATGGCAAGGACTGCCTCCGTGTGGCTGGAATAGCCCTGATAGCGTTCCGCCAGATTCCGGGCGGCGGCCAGCACATCTTCTTCAAAATCGTGCTCAAAATAAATCATGCGCTTTTTCTCCGCATAGGCGCAGACGATTCCGTCGCTGATATTTACTCCGGGCACCCAGATATATTTTGCATTCAGTTCTTCACTGAGGCGTTTGTACAGCACCACCGAGGGGATAATCAGGGGATCGTGTTCGTTGGCCAGATTCAAATCCAGAGAAATTTCCTCGGTGGATTTCCGGTACCATTTATTCAGCATTTTAATAAAGCGTTCGGTTTCTATGGTGCCGTCCTCTTCCTTTTTGGAAAATCCCTTTGTCATTTCTTCGATGTAATCTCCCATAATAATTACATATTTCATTTCCCGGTCTTTCAGGTAAATCCGTTTGAAAATTTCCAGCTCTTTGTCAATCAGCTCCTGAATCTGGGTTTCATAATGGGAAACCAGATTTTCAATTTTGGACAGCTTTTCCCGAATCCGCATAATGCCCAGTTCAATATGCTGGGTGGTAATGGCTGTCCCCTTGCGGAACAGGGTAATCTGCATACTGCCGCCCCCTACATTGACCACTGCCGCCCCTTTCTGAATCATTTTTTCAAATTTGGGCAGGATGGCCAGAGATTTATAATCCATCAGCCTGTGTTCGGAATTGCTGAGAACTGTCACTTCGATTCTGGTGCGGAGACGAATCTGATCCAGTATAAAGGGTGCGTTGCTCACATTCCGGAATACGTTTCCCGCACATGCCTCATAATCGTCTACCTTATATCCATCCATAATGGTATGGAACTCCTTTAAAATCTGACAGAGTTCCTCTACCAGTTCATACCCGATAACGCCTTTTCCAAAGGCGTCCCGTCCCAGTTCCACATGGCTGCGCACATAATCAATGGAACGTATTTTCCGATTTGCGGAAATCTCAAATATTTTCAGACTCACTTCATATGAGCCAATGTAAATTGCTGCAAATGTGGTAATCTTCATATCTGTTCCTTTCTGCCGGGCCTCCGGGGCCGCGGCTTCTGACTTACTGCTTTCCCAGCAGGTAATCAACAAACTGCCGGGCGGTTCTGCCGGAAAGCCCTCCGTGGCTCAGCTCCCACTTATTTGCTTCTGCCAGCAGTTCTTCCTCGGCCATGGGAATCTGATGTTTCCGGGCCAGACTTCTTACAATTTTCTGAAATTCTTTTTTATCCGGTTTTCCGAAATAAATGGTAACGCCGAATCTGGAAGCCAGAGACAGCTTTTCCTGTACCGTATCGTTTGTGTGCAGTTCATCGTCCCGCTCCGCTTTATCACTGAATTTCTCTCTCACCAGATGTCTCCGGTTAGAGGTGGCGTAGATCAGAACGTTGTCCGGTTTTTTCTCCAGACCTCCTTCGATGACTGCCTTCAGATATTTGTATTCGATTTCAAATTCTTCAAAAGACAGGTCATCCATATATATGATAAATTTATAATTTCGATTCTTAATCCGGGCAATTACATCGTTTAAATCCTGAAACTGGTGTTTGTATATTTCAATCATCCGGAGGCCCTGGTCGTAATACTGGTTGATAATTGCTTTTATACTGGTGGATTTGCCCGTTCCGGCATCTCCGAACAGCAGGCAGTTATTGGCCCTCCTGCCTTTCACAAAAGCCTCCGTATTATCAATGAGCTTCTGTTTCGGAACCTCATACCCCACCAGATCGTCCAGATGGACATGGGCAATATTGGCAATGGGTACAATCTTTACCTGACGGTCTTCATGTTCCACACGAAATGCTTTATGTAATCCCAGTTTGCCCACACCGAATTCCCGGTAAAATTCCGTCACTTCATCCTTAAATTCTTCTACTGTGCCTGTCTGCTTCAGACGGATGCTCAGTGCGCAGATCCTGTCCCGGATTCTGTGGTTGAACACCTTTCCGTCCCGGTCGGCTCTTTTATAATTCTGCAGAATGGCAAATTCCGGAATTTCCAGTTCTTTCTGAAGTTCCTGCAAATCAAAGTCGAACAGTTCCTTGAAGACTGCAAAATCATGGAGGGCCAGTTCGTTAATGCTGCCGGTAATCCTGCCTTTGATTTCACAGGAAGTACTGTAGGCATTTTCATGATTTACCAGTAGGAAAGTCAGGTAATTCTGCCAGAGATTTCCCTCGAATCCATGGCTGGCGGAAAGCTCAGTGAGACGATGCATACATTCATAACACAAAGCCCGTAATTCTTCTCCGGAACAGGTATCCTCCCGGTAATGCTCCATAATCCAGGTAAAATCCTCCAGAATCTTACCCTGTTCAAATCCCCGGTACAAAATCAGTTTTTCCGTATGTTTCATTTCTCATCCCTCTGTCTCTTTAATAATTCCCAAGTACTTTAATGGAAAGGGCTCCTTCCTGCAGTCCTTTCAGCGCATTCTGTACGGCGCCGTCCCTGAGATTTCCTTCCATATCCACAAAAAAGCGGTACTCGAAGCTCTTATCCTTAATGGGCCTGGATTCAATTTTTACCATGTTCAGGTTGTTGAAGATCATATGGGAAAGCATGTGGTAAAGGGAGCCGCTTTCATGAGATATTTCAAAACAGATACTGATTTTATCCGCTCCTTTCCGACAGATTTTTCTGCCGGAAACAATGATAAATCTGGTGCTGTTTTCCTCACTGTAATTGATATGGTCTTTCAGAATTTCCAGTCCGTAAATATCCGCTGTCACCGCACTTGCTATGGCCGCCTGGTCTTTTCGGCCGTCTTCCAGAATCTTTTTGGCCGCCATTGCCGTATTCTTTGCTTTTATCCGTTTCCAGTCCTTATGCTCGTCCAGAAAGTCCACGCTCTGCATAAGGGCCTGGGGATGGGAATACACACAGGTAATATCAGAAAGGCTGCTGCCGGGAAGCCCCAGCAGCGCGTGTTCTACTTTGATGGTCTGTTCCGCTACAATGAAGTTGCCGTATTCCACCAGTAAATCAAAATTCTCTCCTACAATTCCGGCAGAGGAATTTTCAATGGGCAGGACTGCATAATCTGCTTCTCCACTGCTTATGGCTTCCATGGCGTCACGCCAGGTATCCACATGGTAACCGTCCGTCTCCTCTCCGAAATAAGCCTTCATGGCAATCTGGCTGTAGGCCCCCTCGGTTCCCTGATATACCACCTTATGGCTGGTAAAGGGCAGTCTGTCCACCGGAACAAAACCGGTCTCCTGGCCCTGTCCGTGCTGTATCAGCATCTGGTACTGGCGCTTCCGGCTGAGAGCCATAATCTGCTCAAACAGTTCTCCCACATCGTAGCAGTTTTCTTCTGTCTGAACCAGTTCTTTTACTCTGGCCAGCTTCTCCCTTTCCCGTGTTTTGTCCAGCACCGGTTTTCCGGTGGATATTTTGTATTCTGCCACCTCTGTGGTCAGTTTCATCCGTTCTTCATACAGAGCCACAATCCGGCGGTCAATTTCATCTATTTCTTTCCGAATTTCACTTAAATCTTTCATATGCCACATCCTTATTAAAGTATATATTTATCATATAACAACTGGGCCTCAAAGGCAAGTTTGTATCTGTATTTTCATGGAAAAAGAGGCTGCCGCAAAATAGTTTTATATTTTGCGGCAGCCTCTTTTATACGTTTTATTCCGGCATGTAAATATAGTTGCATCGCAGCACATCGGAAACCATTCCATATTTGTCTACCAGAATCAGGGACAGCACATTATTGCCTTCCGGTATATGAATGGGTTCTCTGTACTGCTGAGATTCCTGTGTGGGCACCGTATCATCCCAGGTATAGTATACCCTGCAGCCCTCCGGTACCTGTACCACGATGGTTTCCGGCGTATAGAAACTCCCGCCATAAGGAGCCACCTGAGGAGGATTGGGCTTCTGTTTCTTTATCTGATATTCTTCTTCCAGTTCCTGGCTGCAGAGGCCGAACTGATTGCGGGCAACGGCCCGGAGCCTGATATTTTTCCCCGGCTCCATCAAAATGGGCGTGTGATATTTCCTGCCCTGTTCCGGATCTGTGTCGTCTGTGGTATAATAGATTTCACAACCATTTTCTGCGGTGAGTTCCACAAAGATTTCTCCCTGGAAAATGCCTCCTTCCGGATCAGCCTGAGGAGACTCCGGCAGATATTCCGCAAACAGCTCACGTATTTCCCCATCTGTTACTTTATCGCCCAAATTCTGGATGGCCTTATAATCTTTCTGTTCCGCGTAAATCTGAATTAACTGTTCATATGCTTCCAGGCAGTCTTCATCCAGTTTCAGCACTTCCAGCAGAAGTTTCCGTGCACTGTCATTCTGTTCCTGTGCCTGGCAGACTTCTGCCAGACGCATACGCGCATCCAGGCTGTCTGTCTGGAGCTGTAAAGCCCGCCGCAGGTATTTTTCCGCCTTGCGGTAATCACTTCTGCTCTGGTAATCTTCTGCTTTTTTCATCTGATATTCATAGGAATTACTTCGGGCATAAGTCATCAGCAGCACAATTCCCGCCACCAGAACTGCCAGAATCACCAGTGCAAGAATCGCCCATGTGGGATATTTCTTTCTGTGTCCGAATCTGCCTTTCCCGGAAGCGCCGGTTTTGCCTTTGCCTGCTGTTTTCTTCTTTCCTTTTCCGGAAGATTTATGGCCTGCTATCTTTTTCTTTTTTTCCTGCAGCAGTCCCCGCAGAAAATCATCTTCCAGAAGATTGTAATCCGATACAATCTGGGCTTCTGCCCCGCACACGGAACAATATACACATCCGGTTTTCAGTTCTGCTCCGCAATTTGCACATTTCATTCTTTCTGCCCCGCTTCTATGCTCTGTACGCAGTTACTCATAAGCATTGCAATGGTCATGGGGCCCACGCCTCCCGGCACTGGGGTAATGGCAGAAGCAACAGGTTCCACTTCCTCAAATTTCACATCTCCGCATAATTTATTATGTTCATCACGATGAATGCCCACGTCAATCACAACTGCACCTTCCTTTACATATTCCGCACCGATCAGCCGCGGTTTTCCCACCGCCACAATCAGAATGTCTGCCTGTCTGCAGAGTTTTGGAAGATTCCTGGTTCTGGAATGGGCAATGGTTACGGTGGCGTTTTCCCGCAGCATCAGAAGGGCCATGGGTTTTCCCACAATATTGCTTCTTCCGATGACCACGCAGTGTTTCCCCTCTGCTTCCACACCGGAGCGTTTCAGAAGCTGAATAATTCCGGCCGGGGTACAGGAGACGAATCCCGGTTCTCCAATGGTGAGTTTTCCCACATTCTGCGGATGAAAACCGTCCACATCTTTCTCCGGGCTGATGGCCTGTATCACCTTGTCCTCGCAGATATGGCCGGGAAGGGGAAGCTGCACCAGGATACCCTTTACTTCTTTCTTATGATTTAATTCATCAATCAGCTTCAGCAGTTCTTCTTCCCCGGTTTCTTCCGGAAGCTCATAAGCCAGAGAATCAATGCCGATATAAGCGCAGGCATTTTTCTTATTCCGCACATAGACGGCGGAAGCAGGATCCGCACCTACCTGAATGACTGCAAGAGATCCTGTTTTCCCTTCCGCCTGCAGCCGTTCCACCTTTTCTTTTAATTCATCTTTTATCTGCTGAGAAATCTTTTTTCCATCTATAATTACTGCCATGCTTCTTCCTTTCTTTCACTGCCGTACCATTGAAACTGCCTCCTGGGAAACGCTGATTAAATCAGCGTTTTCTCAGAACAATCCGGTAATAACTCCCTGGTCATCCACATCAATCTGATATGCCGCCGGGGTTTTTCCAAGTCCCGGCATGGTCATAATGGCGCCGGTAACTGCCACTACGAATCCGGCTCCGGCAGATACATATACTTCCCGGACATTTACGGTAAATCCTGTGGGCCTTCCCAGCTTCGTCTGGTCGTCAGACAGGGAATACTGAGTCTTTGCCATACA
This sequence comes from uncultured Eubacterium sp., assembly GCA_949959185.1. Lineage (GTDB taxonomy): Bacteria > Bacillota > Clostridia > Lachnospirales > Lachnospiraceae > Petralouisia. The sequence continues at coordinate 55,522 of CATLIX010000009.1, forward strand.
TACCGGGAAATTACCCATGCCCAGTTCTTCAATTCGTTTTAATTCTTTTTCCGCTGCCGGGGCGTAAGTAACTCCGTCCGCACCGTAAATTTCTCTGGCAACAGTTTCTATTTTCTCTTTCAGAGAAAGGCTGTCCTCGTACAGAGGATGGAACCGGCTCTCTTTTGTTTCCAGGGTTTCCAGCACTTTTTCTGCCAGAGCAATTCCGCCTTCTCCGCCTTTTTCCCATACTTCCGACAGGGCGAATTCACAACCCCGCTCCTTGCAGAACTGCTCCACAAATTCTGTTTCCGCTTCAGAATCTGTAACGAAAGAATTCAGTGTTACGACTACGGGTACTTCATATTTCTGTAAATTCTCAATGTGTTTTTCCAGATTTACAATTCCTTTTTTCAGTGCCTCCAGGTTCTCCTCAGAAAGCTGAGCCTTCGGTACGCCGCCATTGTATTTCAATGCCCGCACCGTTGCCACCAGTACTACGGCATCCGGTTTCAGACCTGCCATACGACATTTAATGTCCAGAAATTTTTCTGCCCCCAAATCGGCTCCGAAGCCTGCTTCTGTCACCACATAGTCGGCCAGTTTCAGAGCTGTCTTTGTAGCGCGGACACTGTTGCAGCCATGAGCGATATTGGCAAAAGGTCCTCCGTGCACAATGGCCGGCGTATGTTCCAGTGTCTGGATGAGGTTGGGTTTTAAAGCGTCCTTTAACAGGGCTGCCATGGAACCGGTAGCCTGAATATCATCTGCTGTCACAGGTTTTCCTTCAAATGTATAGGCCACAATCATTCTGCCCAGACGTTTTTTCAAATCAGCCATATCCTCTGCAAGACACAATACTGCCATAATCTCAGAGGCCACGGTAATTACAAAATGGTCTTCCCGCACCATCCCGTCCATTTTCGTTCCGAGACCTACCACAATATTGCGCAATACACGGTCATTCATGTCCAGGCAGCGCTTCCATACTACCTGCCGGGGGTCGATATTCAGAGGATTTCCCTGCTGGATATGGTTGTCCAGCAAAGCCGCAAGAAGATTATTGGCAGAAGTAATGGCATGGAAGTCTCCGGTAAAATGCAGATTCAGGTCTTCCATGGGGACTACCTGCGCATAACCGCCGCCCGCTGCTCCGCCCTTAATGCCAAAACAAGGTCCCAGGGAAGGTTCACGCAGTGCCAGAACTGCTTTTTTCCCCATTTTGCCAAATGCCTGGCCCAGGCCTATACTGGTAGTGGTTTTGCCTTCTCCTGCCGGAGTGGGGTTGATAGCCGTCACAAGAATTAATTTTCCGTCTTTTTTATTCTTTACTTTTTCGATTAATTCATTCGACAGCTTGGCCTTATATTTTCCATATAATTCCAAATCATCTTCCGGAATATCCAGTCTGGCCGCCACATCTCTGATGTGAATCATTTCTGCTTCCTGTGCAATCTGAATATCTGTTTTCATGTTTTCCTCCTGTAATTTCTATACATGTTCTTCCACATATGTCTCAAATTCTGACATGGTCATCTGTACTTTCCTTGGTTTTGTGCCTTCTTCCGGCCCTACCACTCCTGCTTCTTCAAGCTGGTCCATAATTCTTGCCGCCCGGTTAAAACCGACTTTGAACATTCTCTGGAGCATTCCGATGGAGCCCTTTTCTTTTTCAATTACAAATTTTCCGGCTTCCACGAAATAAGCGTCCCTTTCGTTCCCGCCTCCCGGACCGGCTCCTGATCCTGCGGAAACCGTATTCATTTTTGCCTCCACTTCCGGATTATATGCCACAGTGCCCTGCTTTTTCAGGAAATCCACCACTTCTTCCACTTCAGAGTCCGACACAAAGGGCCCCTGGACACGTAAGGGCTTCTGGTAACCCTGGGGATAAAACAGCATATCTCCGTTACCCAGCAGTTTTTCCGCTCCGTTCATGTCCAGTATGGTTCGGGAATCCACGCCGGAAGATACGGAAAAAGCGATTCGGGAAGGCATGTTGGCCTTAATCAGACCAGTGATAACGTCCACCGAGGGCCGCTGGGTAGCGATAATCAGATGAATGCCGGCCGCTCTTGCAAGCTGTGCCAGCCGGCAGATTGCATCCTCCACATCTCCCGGCGCCACCATCATAAGGTCTGCCAGCTCATCCACAATCACTATAATCTGAGGCAGCTTTGTGGGTTTGGTCTCATCTTCCACATGTTCCAGTGCAGCTATTTTCTGGTTATAGCCCTTCAAATCCCTTACCTGACAGTCTGCAAATTTCTGATATCGGTCCATCATTTCCGCTACTGCCCAGTGAAGGGCTCCGGCCGCTTTTTTCGGGTCTGTGACCACGGGAATCAGCAGATGGGGAATTCCGTTATATACGCTTAATTCCACCACTTTGGGGTCAATCAGAATCAGCTTCACATCATCCGGATCCGCTTTATAGAGAATACTCATAATTATGGTGTTGATACATACGGATTTTCCGGAACCGGTGGCTCCTGCAATCAGCAGATGGGGCATTTTGGCAATATCCGCCACCACTGCCTGTCCGCCGATATCTTTTCCCGCAGTAAAACAGATACCGGAGGGATGATTCTGAAATTCTTCTGTCTCTACCATATCCCGGAACCGCACCATGACATTTTCTTTGTTGGGCACCTCTATACCAACTGCCGCTTTTCCGGGAATGGGGGCTTCGATACGGATATCCGCCGCTGCCAGATTTAACTTGATATCGTCTGCCAGATTTACAATTTTGCTGACTTTCACACCCATTTCCGGCTGCATTTCATAACGGGTCACACTGGGCCCGCAGCTTACGTCGGTAATGGTCACATTGACGCCGAAATTCTTCAGAGTCTGCTGCAGTTTCAGGGCCGTCTCCTGTAAATGCTTCCTGGAATCTCCCTGGCTTCCGGTTCCTTTTTTCAGCAGAGAAACCGGAGGAAATATATATTCCTGTTTGGGAGGCGGCAAAAGAGACTCTTTGGCCGGAGAAGCCATTTCCTGCGGCTGCGCGGCCGGTTTCGATATTTCCGATTCATTCGGCACAGCTTCCGGTTCCGGTACTTCCGGTTCATCCGGTACAGATGCCGGGATAACCTCCGATTCCGGCGCCGTCAGTTCTTCCGCCCGGACATCTTCAGATGTCTGAGAAGCTCCTGATATAATGGCAGATTCCAGCCCTGCAAACATCTCATCTGTAAAAGCGGATGTATCATTCAGTCCTGCAAACATCTCATCCGTAGAAGCGGATGCATCATTTAACCCTGCAGACATCTCATCTGCAGAAGCGGATGCATCATTCACTTCTGTAAACATCTCTTCTGCAAAAGACGGTTCGGAATTGATTACCAGCGGTTCTTCTCCCGTCAGAAGTATCTCTCCGGCTGACGTATCTGTCCGGGTATTCTGCTCCATGGCCTCTGATAATTCCGGTATTTCAGATATTTTTCTGCTTCTTCTGGGGCTTCTGTGAATCTTCTCTACCACTACCGGTTCTGAGAAAAGTTCCTGGGGATGCTTCGTTTCTCTTTTTACAGGCATTTCCAGAATAGACGCCGTGGAGGGAGCTTCCGGTGAATCCCATCCCACCACATTTCTGACCGGACTGCTGTGAACTTCTTCATCCAGGGGCATATGGTTCTGAAAGCTGTTCCCCTGAAATACGGAATAAGATGTGGCTTTTCCCTGTTTTTCCTTTCCTCTGTCAGAAAACAGTTTCTCTTTTAATTCTCTGGAAAATGCCTCTGTTTCCACCGGCAGTTTCAGTTCGCTGATATTATCAGAGCGTTCCGGAGACACCGGAAGAATCCTGGTATCCAGAGCAACGCCTTCTACTTTTCGGTCTGTCCGCCTCTGATTCTGTTCTTCCCGGCGCAGTTCTTTCTGCTCTCTGCGCCTTGCCGCATCCTCTCTGGCGGTATCATATACTTTCCTGCTCCCTTTTTTCACGCCGCCCAGGAATGAGCGTTCCGTAAGCAGCACCAGGGCAATAATTAATCCGATAACATCTGCAATATAAGCGCCTGGTTTTCCGATGGCAGGACAGAGCAACATAGCCAGAAGCCCGCCCAGTGCTCCGCCTCCGTTTTTATGTTCCGCCGCATACTGAAAAGACTTCTGTACCTGGTATTCGCCGGATTCTCCTGCAATCAGCTCCATAAACAGGCATAAAAATAAAATAAATACCACGCCTGCCACAAGTTTTATGACAGCAACTCTGTTATTTCGGTTAGACACAAAAAAGGCTGCTCCCACAAAAAGACATACCGGGAACAGATAAGCCATCATTCCGAACAGGCCGAAACAGAAAGCGCTTACCTTTGCTCCAATGAAACCGCCGATTCCAAAGTTGCTGATAAACAATATGATGCAGACAGCCAACAGAACCAGAAGGACCACTTCACTTCCAAATGATACCTCCTGGCTGCTGTTTTTCTTTCCTGCCGCAGTCTTTCCGCCTGTTTTTCTTTTTGTCGTATTTTCTGGTCTTGACGCCATATGACTTCCTCCCAAACTGTCGTTCTTTATAGTCTATCACATCCGGAATGAAATGTCATTACCTCTTTTGTATCTGATATTCTTCATAAGCTTTGTTGAGTTCTGCACATACCAGCAGAATGTATACGCCGAAATACAGCCACAGCATTAACAGGATAATGGTGGTCAGGCTGCCGTACATGGAAAATCCGTTAAAATAGTCCACATAAACGGAGATACCGAAAGACAGCAGGGACCAGCCCACTGCACCCAGCAGACTGCCCGGAAGCTGATTTCTGACTTCTGTTTTCCGATTGGGAAGCATTTTAAACAGCATTGCAAAAAACAGCATCAGAACAGCAAGAAGGATCAGGGAGCGGAGTTTTAAAATCCCCTGTGTAATATCCGCCACAATGGGCAGATACTTCACAATCAGATGCTGCAGGCTGTTACCGAATACCATCAGTGTCAGAGACGCCACAATGGCAACCACCAGCATAAGGGTATAAAGAATCGCACGAAACCGCAACAGAAGCCAGTTTCTGGTTTCTTCAATATCATATACGCTGTTCAGCCCGTTGGTCAGGCACTGAAGTCCTTTGGCCGCAGACCATACCGCCATCACTGCCGCAGCAGATACAATTCCCACGGAATTACTGTATACCTCATGGATAATTCCAATCAGAAACGGTGCGATATAATCGGGCATCAGCCGGTTTATGGTCTCCATCACCATGCTTTCCGTTACCGGAGTATACTGTATCAGAGATATAAACAGCATGACAAAGGGAATCAGAGACATGATAATAAAAAATGCCGACTGTGCTGCATATGCGCTGATATTATCTTTTCTGCATTCCTCCAGAAAGGCTTTTACTCCTGCTACTATTTTCCAAAACATCTCTATTCCTCATTATATATGTTTTCTATGGTAATATTCTGATAAAACTTCATTAGAATCTCAATATAACTCATACCCTCTTTTGCCATTCCGTTGGCGCCGTTCTGGCTCATACCAATTCCATGGCCATATCCTCCGCCGTACAGCACATATCCGTCCTGAACCGGAGTGAGGGTACAGTAAGCACTGGGCAGAAGCTGCATATCCAGAGTCTCTCCGGCCTGATTCTTTAAATTTACGGCAGCAGCTCCCAGTACGCAGCGTATATTATATTCTGTCAGCAGATTTACGGTTCCTTTTTCATAGGACACGCACAGGGTCCGGATTCCTCCTCCGGCGCCCCGCTCTGCCACGGAAAGCTCTTTTACCCCGCCGAAGCCCGGAAGTTCCGCAACGGTTCCCTCCGAACCGTCCTGTTTCAGAATCTGTACATTTCCCGGACTGGCCTGGGCCCGCTCTGCTACTGCTTTATTTATAGCTTCTGCGCTTTTACTCAGAAATACTTCTGCCTGCCAGCGAAAATAGGGGCTGTCTTTGTCGTAGGCGTTTACTTCGCTGCTTTTAATAAATTCCGCAAAATTTTCTTCTCCCTCAAGACCTGGCTCACTGTCGTCTGTCAGCAGAGAAATTCCCTGCAGATATCCGTATTTCCCGCCTTCTTCCGTATTCCACAGTCCCATATTTCCCGTATGTCCGCAGGAAGTGGAAAAAAAGTAGGCCTCTGCAATTTCTCCCTGATATTTTATCACTTCTCCGACGGTGTCGTCCACTGCAAGTTTTGTCTGTTCATTGCCTTCCTGCTTATTATATACCTGATAACTGGTACTGTCATCCACATGGGCGCCCAGTGCGGCATAATCGCCTTTCATAAGCTGAATACATGCATAACTTCTGGCACAGACTGCCTGAACGCACAATGCTTCCCTCTCATAGGAAGAAGGCATCTCGCTGGGCACTACTCCGTACAGGTATTGTTCCAGAGACAGTTCATTGACGGTTCCGTATCCTTCCGGATATTTCCGGATTTCCATAGTACCCTGATACCCCAGGGAAGTATGAGTGCCGGATGCATCGGAAAAATAGATGCGTCCATTTTCATTTTCCAGTGCGATTTTCAGATAATCGGAATCTTTTTCAAAAAATTCGGCTGCTTTTACCGGCTGTCCTGATTCGATTGGCTGAGTTCTGTCTCCAATGGTAAGGGTACCGCCCGCATCTGTCACAAATACAGGATCTTCGTGGTAGGGGGTTCCTTCTTCATTCAGCAGCAGAACCCGGACAATTTCAATAGAAGCAGGTTCTTTCAGAATAATACCGCACACCTGTTTATCAGCCACCACAAAATCTGCCTTCAGATTTCCGATTACCAGCTTGGATTCATCCAGTTCCTCTACTGTACCATACGTTTTGTATATTTTCAATGCACCGTTATGCTCCAGTGTTCCATAACCGGAAATCTCAATCTGTTCCTCGTTAAAGCTCAGGACTTTGCCGGAAATCAAATCTTCTTTTTTATAGATTGACGTCACCCTGCCGTCTGTCCATTCCAGATCACAGATGGTATTTGTGATGTTCTCTGTCAGTCCGGCAATGTCCAGAGAAATTTTCTGATGTTCAAACAACAGCTCTGCTTTTTCCTCACCGCTGGTATGTACAAATACATTTTTCAGCATCAGCGGCCCTTTGCATTCACTGCTGATTCCAATCATCCGGTTTCCCATCACATAGACCTGATACATGTCGTATGCATGGAAATAATTGATGCCCTCTGCCACCTCATAATAGCCTTTCTGCGTCAGCCTCCGGGAACTTCCATCTTCATTCTGTTCTTCTTTTTCATCCATCAGAAATACTAGGTTTTTTGCAGATACACGCCCTTCCGTATCCAGTAAATCCAGTATCTGTTCATATACGCCGTTCCACTCGGAACGTGACACCTGCTTCCAGAAAAATCCCTTCGGACAGGTCACATACTCCTGTACGGAAAGCTGCTCCAGCAGCTTTTCCAGCTTTCCGAAAGTGAGCTTCCCATTCAGGTTCTTTCCCCCGTTTATTTCTTTTATTTTATCCTTCCATTCTGCTTCTTCATAATATGTAAAACTCAACTGGGAAGGCAGTTCCGCCATTGCCACATATTCGCTGCTGTATTCCGGAATCACTTTTTCACCCACAGCAAACCGGATAAAAATAATTGCCAGCATCAGAATTACCACCGCCAGAGCCGCTTTCCTGAGACTTTTTTTATTTACAGAATATCTCTTTTCCATGTAACATTCCTGTCCCTTTTAAAATTCCAAAATGACTGCCTGCCTTCAAGCGAAAAGGCTGCCTTTCTTCAAAGCAGCCCTTCCTCTTTTGTACTTTTTATCTTTCGTACCTCAGGAATCTTTTGTTATTTTCTGTCCTTCGTACTTCCCAACAGCCACTTCCGCAAAAGTGAGCATGTTTTCTTTTGAAACTTATGCGCTTATCCGCTTTTGTAAAATTCTTTTGTACATTCAAATTTTTTCTGAAAGTACCCCAAAATGCCGTTTCCTGCAATTTTGACTCCTAGCAAAGCCAGGTGGGTAACCGCAGCCTCTCTTCTGCCTTCCGCTGCTCAATGACGGCCTGACATCCAATTGGCAATATAAGAATCCCATAAAAGTAAATGTAGGTTCAAAATAGCAGGGTATCGAACATTCCAGGAAATACTCTCAAATCTAAACTGATTATACCTTATTATGTCCTGATTCGCAACTAAAAATTAATGTTAATTTCATGTTTCCTTCACAAAATTTTCCATAAAGTTACATTTCAGCTTCAGGTTCTGCCCCTGCCGGGGGTTCATCTGCAGTTCCTGACCCCGCCGGAACTGTATTTTCATCTTCCGGCTGTTCCGATTCAGGCTGAATTTCATCCCTTGGCTGTTCCGGTTCAGGCTGAGTTTCATCCTGCGGTTCTTTCGGTTCAGGCTGAACTTCTTCCTGCTCAGGCTCCAGACTGGCGGGTGCTGTCTGAGGAGCTGTATCCGCTGCAGGTGCAGGTGCAGTTACCGTAAGGGTAAGCTGAGCGGTTCCCAGTTTTGCAGGATTATTCGGATTTGCCACAGTATAGGTAATCGTATAGGTTCCAGGTCCGGCAAATACTGCCATTCCTGCTCCATCAATGATATTGAGCACCTGACCGCTGGCGTCGATAATCTGAGCTGTCACACCGGAAATGGCTGTCTGGCCCAGAACCGCTCCGACGCCCTCATATACATTGTAAGCTGCATTGGCTTCAATGGTTTTGAGCTTATTGGCATCAATGTTGATAACCGGAGTCCGGTTGTCTGTAACCGTAATACGTTTTACGGCCTGTACGGCAGCCTGGCTGTTAGCCGGATTTGCCACTGTATATACTACCGTGTAAGTTCCCGCCTGTTCAAAAGTATAGTCTGTTCCGGTAAATTCACTGGAAACACCTGCCGGAGTGGTCACGTTCAGCCGAATTCCTGCCGTTACATCCTGACCTGATATCAAAGCTGCCGTCACGCCTGCCCGCAGATTCAGAGCAGTTCCGATTTCCGCGTTCTGGTCCGTAACTCCGGAAATAACAGGAGCCGCAGTGTCAACTACTGTTACGGTCATTTCTTTTACTGCAACGGCTTTCTTGTTGTTTGGATTTTTTACGGTATATCTTACCGTATAAATGCCTGTCTGAGTAAATCTGTAATTCGTATACTGACTGCTGCTCAGCTTCTTAAATTTCTCTTTGTTGGGTGCTTTCACTCTGACTTCCACTTTTGAGGTCATATTCTTACCGGAAACCAGTTTTGCTTTGACACCGGATTTCAGATTCAGTACGGAGCCGTATTCCACAGTTTTCGCAGAAACAATGCCGCTGTACTTCGGTTTCTTTGTATCTCTCACCTTAACGGTGGAAGTTACTTTCGTCACCTGTTTGTTATCCGGATGGGTTACATAATAATTAATCTTATATGTTCCCAGCTTTGTCAGTTTCAGAGTACTCTTCTTATATGTTTTCTCTTTTTTGCTGCCCGGATAAATCACCTTAATCTTAATCTGCTTTGTCAGATTCTTTCCGGATGCAGTAGTTGCCTTCACATTTTTCTTTAATTTCAGGGTTGATTTATATTCTTTGGTCTGAGTTTTCTTCACACCGGAAATTTTAGCCTTTCCGGTATCGGCAACGGTATACACCACGTCTGCATAAGCGTTTCTTCCCAGGGCGTCTGTGACCCGGTAGGTGATTTTATAGTCGCCCAGCTTTTTGGTATTTACTTTTCCGGCATAAGCCAGATTACCGCTGATATCATTTCCAAGGGAGTCTCTTGCCACAATTCCTGTCAGTGGATTAAAATTACTTCCATAGGATACTGTTCTGGAGGCGCCGCTGGTATCAATAGAAGGCATTGCGGAGCTGTAGGGGTTGCCTGCCATGGGGTCCGTGGGGTCCCAGCCGGTTCCTGTATTGGGTACTTTAATGGATGCCGGTTTCCCCAGGGGGTCATTGGCAGAGGAACCGTAGATAATCCTGACTTCAGTTCCCAGCGGGCAGTTATCATAAATCCATTTTGCATCCGCTACGGTCAGACGGACACAGCCGTGAGAGGCTGTTGAACCCAGTTTATTGTACTGCACATAAGACTGGGATGCATAATCACCGTTCCGGTAATACCACACGGAATGAAACAGAATGCCGTTCACAATACGGGTACAATACTGTCCATAGGAAGGCCCGTCCAGTTCATGCCATCTGTATTTATTGGGGGTATAAAAAGTTCCAAGGGGTGTGGCAGTTCCCACAGAACATACAAATGCCCGCTCCGGAGTTCCGTCTTTCCGGTATACAGTTACCACATTTGTTCCCTTGTTCACCTGTAATATGTAATTTCCTGCTCCTGCCGCCTGAGCCTCACCGGTATTCACATGAAAGAGTGAAACAGCCAGCAGAAAGCAAAGCATAATCGAAATGATTCTCTTACTTTTTTTCATTCTCATTCTCCAACACATTTCTGAATCGTTACATTTTCTTTACAGTTTACATACATTTCTTCTAATACACACTCTCCCACAGGAAATAATATCCTGTGGGAGTTAAAAAAACATTCTGATTTTATAAAGTATTTGCCTCGTCTACCACTTTCTTAATTGCGGCAGCAGCGTCTTCCGGCAGCTTGTTAAATCCGCCTTCTGCTTCGTCAAGGTTTGTCACATAATTCAGTCTGTCCTGCATACGTGCTTTTAACTGCTCAATATAATCTTTGTCAGACAGATTCGGAACAAATCCTTCCCATTCAAAGATTTCAATATCGGAGAACGGTCCCCATGGTTTGAAATCTGCTTTCTTTTCAACGATAGCTTCCAGAACACCCAGGGTATCCTTCGGCTGAACTTTCTTGCCCATAAATTCACCGGTATTGATAATGTAGCAGTCTACATTCTTGGTTTCCACCAGAGATTTGAACTTCTCATAATCGTTTACCAGCGGATAAGTACGGAATGGGTTCGCATAAGGCTCTACCACCAGTGCGTTGGGGTCTACGCCTGCTGCAAGTCTCTCGGCAGTGGACCGCTTGGTTGCAAGGGTTGCACCCATAACGGAAGCAAGGGAAGCTCCCTTTAATTTTACTACCGGCGGAATGGTGGGGTCTTTCATAATCCAGAAGATTGCATTTACCGGAGCTTCAATCTTATCCACACGGTTCGGTGACCATAATTTGGACTTGATGGCACGTCCGTTACCGTTACGTACATCTTCTGTTACCAGAACGACCTTTCCGTCCTCATCCAGAGTTGCGGAACAGTTCTGAGCTGTCAGCAGGAATTTGTTGTCCTCACATGCAGTGGGATAATCTGCGGTCTTGTCAAAGTAAGTAGGCTCTAATGCCACGGAAGAACATGTCTCTGCATTGATGATAAATGCATCGTCGTGAAGCACTTTGATAGACGGATATTTGTTGTTGTGTTTTGCATGTGTCAGAGTAGATTTGCCGGAACCGGATAATCCGAATACTGCGGCAACATACTTGGAGCCATCTTCCAGTGTATATTCCTTCTGTCCGCCATGGCAGGAAGCGTAACCGTTTCTGTTCGCAAGGGCCCATGCCAGTGTCAGTGTTCCTTTCTTATGCTCTCCGAAATATCTCATACCCAGGATTCCTGCGCAGTTGGTATCCGTATTGAAATAGCACAGGCAGTTGGGGTCTGAAATGTCAGTCTTATCTGTTCCAACCCACTGAGGATCAGAGAAAATGTAAATATCCGGCTCGTTCTCATACAGTTTGGATGATTTGTACATCTTTACATAATTGTCAGACATATACTGGAAGTTCAGCATCCAGGAGTAAAGGAGGTTCTCTTCTCCTTCCGGAATCAGCAGATGTGCCTTTACCATAAATTCCGGATCAAGACCGATAAATACTTCCGCATGATACATGGTTTTCCATCTGGTATCATAAACTGCATCCATCAGAATCTTATCCAGTTCCGTGGTATTAACACCCGGCTTGCCGGTAATTCTTCTAGCAGGCGCATAACGTCCTGTGATAGAACCGTCATTGAACAGCAATACCTTCGCATCCGGCTCAAGACCAAATTCTTCGCCTCTGTATACAGGCATGTCTGTTACAACAGTTCCCGGAGAATTCTTCGCAAGCTCATATGCTTCCTTCAGGGTATTTACCTTCACTACATTGTTGCCGTAAAATGCGGCTTCAATAATAGAACGGGTCTTTGAAAAACCAACCTTATTGGGCCCGATCTCTGTTCTTGGATAATATGCCTTTGTTGCCATTGTTTCATTTCCTCCTTAAATTTAAACTTCACTACTATATAGCATATCCCTTTGTCATTTCCCTGTCAATCTTTTTTTGTCTTTCCGTGTAAAAAAATGTTATTTATGCCGGTTCGCATGGCTTCAGGTCTTCTTTCCGGAAAGGGCCCGGAAACAGTTCACCCAGAGTCATGACGCGGTAATCCTCCTCATCATTGGCCAGAATCACCGAAAATGTGTCGAAATCGCAGAACTCTGCCAGAACCTGTCTGCAGATTCCGCAGGGAGCCAGATAATCATGATTGTCTCCATTGATAACAATGGCCTCAAATTCCCGTTCCCCTTCGGATACCGCCTTGAATATGGCAGTGCGCTCCGCACAGTTTGTAGCCGAAAAACTCACGTTCTCAATATTGCAGCCTGTATAAATTCTGCCGCTTTTTGCAAGCAGCGCGGCACCCACACGGAAATTTGAATAGGGTGCATAGGCAGATTCTTTCGCGGCAGCCGCCTGAACAATCAGTTCCCGATACTTCATTCTGCTCTCCTTCCCGTCCATGCCGGACTATCCCCATTCTAAACTATTTTTACCGTAAAATCCATAAAAAAACCGCAAAAATAAATAAATTTTTATTTTAAACTATGAATTTTTCGTAAAATTGCATGATTTTTCTTGTGTCAATGTGAAAATATATGATATGATAATATAATACTTTTTAACATACCATACAAAGGGGGCTTTTATGAACACAAACAAATTTTGCGAAATCACACCGGAAATCCTCCGTCTGGCCGAATTAAGCCAGCAGGCTGCCACTATTAATCCGGATCTTTTTTCGGAATATGATGTAAAGAGAGGTCTGAGGGATTTAAACGGAAAAGGCGTTCTGGTAGGGCTTACGGAAATTTCAGACGTATGTTCCACCAGAATGGAAAACGGGAAATCTGTCCCGGCACCCGGAGAACTGTATTACCGCGGATACAATGTGAAGGATATCATCCGGGGACTTTCCGACAATGCTCATTTCGGTTTTGAGGAGAGCACTTATCTCCTTTTATTCGGAAAACTTCCGTCTCAGCAGGAACTGGCAGATTTCTGCACACTCCTTGCAACCTACCGCTCTCTTCCCACCAGTTTCGTCAGAGACATTATTATGAAAGCTCCCAGCCAGGATATGATGAATACCCTTGCCCGAAGCGTTCTGACTCTGTATTCCTATGATGACCGGGCAGACGATATTTCCATACCAAATGTTCTGCGCCAGTGTCTGGAGCTGATCAGCCTGTTTCCGCTTCTTTCCGTATACGGTTATCAGGCTTACCGCCATTACCACGACGGCGCCAGCCTTTTCATCCACACACCGGGACCGGAACTGTCCACAGCGGAAACCATTCTGCATATTCTGCGGCCGGACAGCAAATATACGCCCCTGGAAGCAAAACTGCTGGATATCTCCCTGATTCTCCATATGGAGCATGGCGGCGGAAACAATTCCACCTTTACCACCCATCTGGTATCTTCTTCCGGTACGGATACCTATTCTGCCATTGCCGCTTCTCTTGGTTCCCTGAAAGGCCCCAGACACGGAGGCGCCAATATCAAGGTGGTAAAAATGTTTGAAGATATGAAAGAACATATCCATGACTGGAAAGACGAAGAGGAAATCGCGGCTTATCTGACAGCGCTCCTTCATAAAGAAGCATTCGACCATGCAGGCCTGATTTACGGTATGGGCCATGCGGTATATTCCCTGTCAGACCCCCGTGCGGAGCTGTTCCGTACCTTCGTGGAACGCCTCTCCAGAGAAAAGGGCCGCGATGAGGAATTTGATCTCTATTCCACAGTGGAACGCCTGGCTCCCCGGATTATTGCCAGAGAGCGGAAAATCTACAAAGGCGTAAGCCCCAACGTGGACTTTTTCTCCGGCTTTGCCTACAGTATGCTGAATCTGCCTCTGGAGCTTTATACGCCTATTTTTGCCATTGCAAGGATTTCCGGCTGGAGCGCCCATCGTCTGGAAGAACTGAACTACAACGGCAAAATCATGCGTCCTGCCTATAAAAACGTACAGGAACACCGGGAATACATTCCCATGGGTGAACGCTGACTACCAGAATCTGCGTTTTGCACGGTTTATGGAAATATAAAACCAGATACATACTGTCAGAAACAGCAGAATCATGGCACGCATTACAGCGGGAACAGGTGTTACACAGTCATTTACGAATCCTGCAAGACCAAACAGTGACGCCATTGCCCCCATAACGATGGTTCTTCCGTAAATGTAATCTATGTATCCCTTTTCGTCCCGAATGGCGGAAACAGCCGTTCCGCCGGTAAACCAGCTGCTGAGTTTCCCTGTCTGTTTCATATTGACAGCAGAATAAACCGTATAAACTCCATAAATGAAAATGACTGCATCAAATAGTACCAACATGGTATAATTCCTTTCTTTATTGTTGCTTTTCCCTTCTTATCAGTATATAATGGTAATAATAAAATATTATATACGCTGTCGAAAAGGATTGCAAACGGTATTTATTAAAAGAAAAGATTGAAACTTACCATCAGTTGGTGTAGAATCATAATATATAAATCAATCAGCAAGGAGCGATTCGAATGGAAAATGTAAAAATATTAATCTGCGATGATTCCGTTCTGGCACGAAAACAGTTAAAGGATATCATCAAAAAATGCGGCTATGACAATTTTATAGAGGCTTCTAACGGACAGGAGGCATTTGACCGGTATAAGGAAGAACAGCCGGATCTGGCATTTCTGGATATTGTTATGCCTGTAAAAGACGGCGTGGAAGCGATTCGCGACATTCGCGGTTTTGATCCCAAAGCCTATATTGTGGTTGTTTCCTCTGTGGGTACTCAGACCCAGCTGAAAAATGCTATTTTAGAAGGAGCACGTGATTTTGTACAGAAGCCTTTCTCTTCTTCTGCGATTGCAGAAATTTTAAAAGGGCGTTTTGAAGGGAGATAAGAGTTATGCATACGCAGTTTTTTGGTAATTTTTTGCTTAATAAAGGGGTTATCACTCCTGAACAGCTGATAGAGGCTTTGAAAATTCAGTCCTCTACTCACAAAAAATTCGGTACACTGGCAATTCATTCCGGATATATGTCAGCAAGTGAAGTCGCAGACGTCTATATTACACAGACCCATTACGATAAACGTTTTGGAGAACTTGCCATGGAACTGGGTTATCTTACTCCGGAACAGGTGGACAAACTGCTGACCATTCAACTCCCGAATTATATGTTGCTGGGACAGATTCTGGTAGATCAGAAGATTCTAACGCATATAGAACTGGAAAATCTGATTACAGAGTATAAATCTGAATATGAAATTTATGAACTGGATATGATGGAAGAACAGAAAAACCTGGTGGATAAACTTCTTTCCAGCCTTTATCTTCCTGAGGAGCTGCCAAACACACAGAATATTATTTCTTATCTTACGCTCCTTTTTAATAATCTGGTACGCTTTATCGGGGAAGATTTCACACCTTTGAATATTATGACTTTACCTGAAGTTCCCACCAGCTTCTGTGTTTCACAGATGGTAGACGGTTCTTTTGCTTTTATGTCCGCGCTGGATATGGACCCGGAAACAGCAATTGCATTTGCCAGCAGATACGTGGACGAAGAATTTAATGAATTTGATGAATATGTCAGTGCTTCCATGGAGGATTTTTTGAATTTACATAACGGTCTTTTTTCTGTAAATATGTCAAATGATTATACACTGGAATTACATTTACAGCCCCCTGCTGCCCATGAGAATACGGTACTTGCAACAGAATCTCCCTGTTATCTGCTGCCGGTCATCTATTCTTTTGGAACCGTTAATTTTATTTTCTCTGTAACATCATAATATTGTGCATAAAAAGAATCCTGCAAAGCAGGATTCTTTTCTATCTTACAGGAAATAGCTTAAACGCGATACGTTCAGCATACTGCGTATGCTCTGACGCACCGCAAATACCAAATACCCTTCTGTTCCGTATTATATATTCAGGAACTCTTTTACCACAGACTCCATCTCTTCCACTTCGCAGACTGTTTTATGTCTGACCGGGGCAGTCCGAATATCCTCAATAGCCTGGGGGACTTTTACTCCGGATACCGTTTCCAGCTCGTCAATCAGCTCAAAATCCGGCCTGCCTTCATATGAACTGTCAATGGCTGTCATAACGCTTCTTGCGAATTTATAGGGACTTGCAGTGGATGCAATCACTGTTTTTGCAGTGTCTCCTGTCTCTGATTTGTATTTCTGATATACGGCTGCCGCTACTGCTGTGTGCGTGTCGATAATGTATCCTGTATTCTGATATATTTCCCGAATCGCTGCTGCTGTTTCCTGCTCACTGGCATAATTTCCATAAAATGCCGCAAGCAGTTCTTTCATTTCCTCTGTAATCTCATAAGTTCCGGTTTCCTGCAGTTCTTTCATCAGGGCGCGGTTTTTCTCCGCATCGTTTCCTGCAATGCGGTAAATCAGACGTTCCAGATTGCTGGAAATCAGAATATCCATGGAGGGGGAAGAAGTCAGGATAAATTCCCGGTTTCTGTCATATGTACCCGTACGGAAAAAATCATACAGTACTTTATTCTCATTGGAAGCACAAATCAGCTTTCCAATGGGGAGTCCCATATTTCTGGCATAGAACGCAGCCAGGATATTTCCGAAATTTCCGGTGGGAACCACCACGTTTATCAACTCTCCGTTTTTGACTTCCCCTGATTTTACCATTCTGGCACAGGCATACACATAATACACAATCTGGGGGACCAGACGTCCGATATTGATGGAGTTGGCGGAAGAAAACTGGTAGCCGGCTTCTGCCATAACTTTTCCCAGCTCCCTGTCAGAAAACATCTGTTTCACACCGGTCTGGGCCTGGTCAAAGTTCCCATTAATACCAACCACAAAGGTGTTGTCTCCCTTCTGGGTAACCATCTGTCTCTGCTGTACCGGGCTGACGCCGTCTTTGGGATAAAATACAATGATTTTCGTCCCTTTTACTTCCGCGAATCCTGCCAGAGCAGCTTTGCCTGTATCGCCGGAGGTGGCGGTCAGAATCACAATATCATTTTTCACCTGATTCTTCCGGGCTGACGTTATCATCAGATGAGGCAGAATGGAAAGGGCCATATCCTTAAATGCAATGGTGGCTCCATGAAATAATTCCAGGTAACTGACATCCTGGGCTTTTACCAGCGGTACAATTTCTTCCGTATCAAATTTTTCATCATAGGCATTCTGTATACAGGTTTTCAGTTCTTCCTCCGTAAAATCTGTAAGAAACAGCTTCATTACTTCATATGCGGTCTCCTGATACGTCATTTCTGTCAGTTTTTCCATCGGAATATCCAATGCGGGAATCTGCTCCGGCACAAATAATCCTCCATCTTCTGCCAGACCTTTTAAAATTGCCTGTGAAGGAAATACTTTTTCATCGTTATTTCTTGTACTTACATATAACATGCTCTTTCCATCCTTTATCATTCTTTATTGTCATCAACAGTTCAGGGGCGCCCCGGCAATTCCGGGACACCCCTCATTATAAAAGTTTTCCTCTGCTCTGTCAATCTCTGCCTGAAAGTTCAGGGAAGCGTATAGAATTCATGTCCTCCATACTGAAACAGCCAGGTCAGATTATTGTCAAACCAGGCCATATCATAGGGATTTGCTTTTCTGCGGGCAGAAAAAAACAATGCCCCCTGGGAAAAATCTTCTCCATATATGGCTTTCTCCACAGCATCCACCGTAGTCTGTGTTACTTCCACGGAATAGTATCTTCCGTCAGCGGTAGGTGCAAACTGAGGACTTCCGCCGCTTCGCTCAAAAATCACTTCATAGACGGAAGATTCAAATTCTTCTGCAAGAACCCGGTTCAGAATCACTTCAGCCACCAGAATCCTCCCCTGCTCATCTTCTCCTCCTGCTTCTGCCTGTACAATCCGAAGGAGAGCGTCATAGTCTTCTTCTGTAAGAATAATATCTCCATAAGGATTCACCGGCACCTGCTGTATTTCATTGTGAACCGGCTGGATACTGGCGCATACTGCCATTACCTCGCGTTTCTCAATACGTGCTTTCTGTGCATCCTTTATTTTACTCTGTTCTGATTCCACTGCCCGTTTGCAGGAAGCTGCAAAATTTCCTGTTGTTACAGGCTCAGCCTCCCCGGAATTGCCATTCCCGGCAGACACGCCGGTTTCATCCGTATTTTCTGCCTGCAGCAACAATTCCGGTTCCTGAAGATTTTCTGTCTGAGTTTCCTCCTCCGGCCCCTTTATGCTGCTGCATTCCACCGCGCTCCTGCTTTTACCTGCACCGCCAAATCCATGGGCATTCAGAGAAATCATTGCAAATACCGAAAATCCGGAAACAAGAACTGCACAATTCCGATAGGACTTTTTGGATATATTTCGAATACAACAATATACGTTCTTTAGTAAGTTTTGAATTGTCAACATAATCGTTCCTCTTTTCCATTTGACTGTTCCATAATTTACCATTATTTTCCAGCATCCCAAAAACTTGCGTTTCTGCATTTTTGTGATATACTTATTTTGTATTTTTTACCGAAAAAAATACATGGAAATATGATTTATGGAGGGTATTATGCTGCCAGGTGTCTATATTGCTTACAAAAAAAACGGAACTGCTTACTATCGCGCCAGTATCACTTATCATGGCAAGCATATATCTCTGGGCAGCTTTGATACCGAGGAGAAAGCAAATCTTGCCTACTGCGAAGCATCCGGTCTTCTGCAGGACACTTCTGTCTCTTTCGAAGACGCTTTCTCACTACCAACTATTTTAAGTTTTGATAAAGTGATTTCTTTGTTGAATTTTCGGGATAATCTCATTTATTTTAAAAATCCTGTTTATTTGAGGAATAATTATTTCATTTACTATATTTCCAGATGGGACGAATTAAAATTCGATATTGACGATTTGTTTTATTATTCCAGCCACAAAATCATGCGCCGTCAGGGACATCTTTTTGTGAGCGACTATGGAATGCAGGTGAATATTCTTTCCCGGTACGGCATTAAAAATTATGCTGTGGCGGGACGGGATTACTATTTTGCCAATGGGGATGCCACAGATTACCGCTATTCCAATATTATTGTAATCAATAAATATTACGGTGTGACAAAAATTGCCGCCTCCGGAGAGGAATGTTATAAAGTACAGATACATATCAATGGAAATTATATGGTAGGAATCTACCACAATGAAGAAAAAGCTGCAATTGCTTACAATAAAGCTGTGGATCTTGCAAAAAAATACGGAATTTCCAGAAATTTCCAGACCAATTATCTCGAGCACTATTCCCCCCGTGAATATGCTGAAGTCTACAGCCAGACGGAAATTTCTGAAAAGTATATCCGGTATCTGGAACAAAGTGGGCAAGCCCGCTTCAACTCCCCTGCCCCTCAATCCTGAGGGGCGCTGGACATCCTGTGGATGTCCGTTTAGCGCGGACCGAAG
>CATLIX010000010.1 GCA_949959185.1 uncultured Eubacterium sp.
ATTTTATACGGTTTTCGGCCGATAAGCCATCAAAAAACACTATGATTTTATACGGTTTTCGGCCGATGGGCCAGACGGAAATACTCTGATCTTCCGGCGCAGGAAGTGCTGATGGACTCAATGGCCACCGCCCCTCCCCGGACAATCTCAATATGTTTATATTTGCTTCTCAGCAAATCAATCAGTTCATTGTTGCGCCGCTCCGTCATTTTACATTCCAGCAGTACGCTGTCTGTGCCGATGTCGGTCACCTCTACCTGAAATACCTGTGCAATCTGGAACAGCTCTGCCTTCTCCGCCACGGAGCATTCCTTTACTTTTGCAAACAGGATTTCTTTCATATGGATGGGCATATCCGTCAAATCTATGACTTTAATTACTTCCACCATCCGGTTTAACTGTTTCTTAATCTGTTCAAAGGTGATATCGTCGCTGGTAACGCAAATCGTCATGCGGGATACGGTTTCATCTTCCGTGGTTCCCACGGTCAGACTCTGCAGGTTATAGGATTTCCCGGAAAAAAGACCGGAAACCTTGGCCAGCACACCCACCTGGTTTTCCACATACAGTGCAATCCATCTGTTTTTCATTCCAGTTCCCCCTTCCTATTTCAAAATCATTTCCGTCATGGGATTGCCGCCTTTTACCATGGGCAGCACAATTTCCTCTGCTGCAATCATAAATTCGATTAAGACAGGCACATTCTGCTCTTTGGCCTTCTCGAATGCAGGGGCAATTTCTTCTTCTTTTGTGACACGAATACCGCAGGCTCCATAACTTTCCGCCAGCTTTACGAAATCCGGCTCGTAGGGGGGGCAGGCCGGATTGGGGCCTTTACAGTCATTGGGGCAGTTTTTCCTCCGCCGCAGGCAGGTGGCTTTGTAGCGCTTGCCATAGAAAAGCTGCTGCATCTGCCGCACCATCCCCAGATAATAATTGTTAAGAATACACACAATTACATTTGCCTCCTGGGTCATGGCAGTGGCCAGTTCCTGCAGATTCATCTGCATTCCGCCGTCGCCGGTGATACACACCACCTGATTCTCAGGGCAGCCGATTTTGGCGCCGATGGCCGCCGGAAATCCAAAGCCCATGGTGCCAAGGCCGCCGGAAGTAATATACTGCTTCTTCTCATTCAGCTCTATGTACTGGGCCGCCCACATCTGGTGCTGGCCCACGTCTGTCACAACAATTCCCTCCGGGAACTGTTCATTTATCTGCTCCATGATCATCTGGGGCGTCATGCCTTTGTCTCTGCGCATTTCCAGCGGATTTTCCTTATCCCATTCCCGAATCTGAGCCAGCCATTCTTCCGTATCCTGAGGTTCCGCCCATTCCAGCAGTTTTTCCAGAGCCAGATTTGCGTCCGCAACAATGGGCACGTCCACCACCACATTTCTGGATATAGCCGCTGTGTCAATGTCCACATGTACAATCTGGGCATTCGGCGCAAATTCATTCAAATCCCCGGTAATCCGGTCATTGAACCTGGTGCCGATGGAAAACAGCACGTCGCACTGGCCCACCGCAATATTGGCCGCATATTTTCCGTGCATACCGCTGTTGCCGATATAATACGGATGGCCGGTGGGAATGGCCCCTTTGCCCATAATAGTGGTTACCACCGGTACTCTGGTCTGTTCCACCAGCTTTAACATTTTCTCATTGGCTCTGGCGATATTAACGCCTCCGCCCACCAGAAACAGAGGTTTCCTGGCAGCTTTCAGCAGCTTGTAACCCTTTTTCAGCTGGCCAATATGAACGCTTTCATTGGGTTTGTATCCGCGTATGGATACGGATTTGGGATATTCTCCCGGCCCGGTGGCTGTCTGAATATCTTTTGGCAAATCAATCAGCACCGGCCCCGGTTTTCCGGTTCTGGCAATATGAAAGGCCATTTTCAGAATCTTCCCCAAATCCTTCCGGTCGCGCACTGTCACACCGTATTTAGTGATACTGCGGGTCATACCTACAATATCCACCTCCTGAAAGGCGTCATTTCCAATGAGATTCAACGGTACCTGCCCGGTAATACATACCAGCGGAATGTTATCGTAATGGGCGTCTGCAAGACCCGTAATCACGTTGGTGGCTCCCGGACCGCTGGTTACCACGCAAACCCCCACGGTACCCGTGGCTTTCGCATAGCCCTCCGCTTCGTGAATCAGCCCCTGCTCATGCCTGGGCAGTACCAGTTCAATTTCTTCATGTTTATATAATTCATCCAGAATATCTGTTACCATGCCGCCGGGATAACCGAACACGGTGTCAATCCCTTCTTCCAGCAATGCTTTTACAAATAATTTTCTTCCTGTTATATCCATCGCCATAAGATTCACCTCTGTCTTAATTTATAGTATCCGCTCTATTGTAACAGAAATCTTTCATTTGGGAAAGTGTCATTCTTCACGAAATTTAAATATACCCCAGCGTCTTTAACAGAAAAATCCATCCGGTCAGGGTAAAAGACGCCAGCAGCGTGGTGGCTACCACCACACTGGCCGTCAGCGTTCCGTCATTGCTCATATTTTTTGCCATAATATAGCAGCTTGGGGTAGTGGGAGAAGCCAGCATAATCAGAATCCCAATCAGTTTTTCTCCTTCAAAGCCCAGCACCAGAGCAACCGGCACAAATACCGCAGGCTGCGCCGCCAGTTTTATCAGGGAAGCCGCCAGCGTAGGTTTCAGTTTTGTCAGAGCCTTTTTTCCTTCAAAGCCTGCACCCAGCGTAACCAGCGCCAGAGGCGTGGCCATCTGAGCCACATTGTTTATGGTTTTATCCACCATCACCGGAAACTGAATCCTTCCCAGTGAAATCAGAAGCCCCAGGAAAATACTTATTATGATGGGATTTTTCAGAATATTGATACAGGCCTCCCGGATTTTTGCTTTTTTATCTGTATTCTGATTCTGCTGTCCCTCAAAAGTCAGTACGATTACAGAATAAATATTGTAGAGGGGCACTGCCCCCACAATCATCAGGGGGCCCATGGCGGACTGTCCGTAGATATTCTGGATGAAAGCGAGGCCCATCACCGCCGCACTGCTGCGGAAAGAGGCCTGTACAAAGGCCCCCGTCATATACCGGTCTTTCAGAAACAGTCTGGTTCCGGCCCAGATGAGCCAGAAACAGGCAGAACTGGCCAGCGCACAGAACAGTACATAATGCAAATCGAATACAGCCCGGATATCCACGGAAGAAATATCCCGCAGCAGCAATACGGGCAGGGTTACCTGAAAATTAAACTTATTTGCCACCGTCACAAAATTATCATTCAGCATTCCGGTCTGCCTGAGTCCCCAGCCCAGCACCATCACCAGAAAAATGGGAATGGTCACGTTGAGGCTGAACATAAAATTACTCATTTTATTCCGCCTCTTTTATCTTTTTCTCATATTTCAGAAAATAATATTCCAGATCAAAATACGTCTGTTCCTCGCTGTCCGCCGCCAGTTCCCATTCCTCTCTCTCGTCCAGATTCGGGAACCATGCGTCCGCCCGATATTCATAATCAATTTTCGTAATATAAGCCGTATCGCACAAATCCGCCATTTGCCGGTAAACACTTTCCCCGCCCGCTATATAGACGTCCCGGCTGTCATACTGTTTCAGTTCTTCCAGAAGCTCTTCCATACTGTGCGCCACCTGAGCCCCTTTCACCTGAAACTCCCGGTTAGATGTGAGCACAATATTCGTCCTGTTTTTCAATGGCTGGCCGCCAGGAAAGGTTTCCAGCGTCTTCCTGCCCACCACCACCACTTTTCCCGTGGTCATTTTCTGAAACGATTTCATATCTTCCGGAATCCGCACCAACAGCTTATTGTCCATGCCGATGGCCCAGTTTTTATCCACTGCCGCAATTAAATTCATAGCCTGTCCTCCTGTCCAAATCAGTTAAACTCCATGGGAAATCCTAAACTGCCACGGGAATATCCGTAATCTGGGGCCCTGTCACATAATGCTCCAGCCTGACGTCATCCCTGGTAAATTCATAGAAATCCTTCACCTCCGGATTCAGCCAGAATTTCGGCGCCGGATAAGTATCCCGTGTAATCAGCTCCCGTACCAGCGGAATATGCCTGTCATAAATATGGGCGTCTGCAATCACATGAACCAGTTCCCCGGCTTCCATATCGCAGACCTGTGCCAGCATATGCATAAGCACCGCATACTGGCACACATTCCAGTTATTGGCCGTCAGCACATCCTGAGAACGCTGATTTAACACTGCATTCAGGGTCATCTTCTCCTGCCCCGGCTTCTGAGTCACATTAAAGGTCATGCTGTAGGCACAGGGATAGAGATTCATCTCGCTCAAATCCTGATGGACATAGAGATTTGTCAGAATCCTCCGGCTGTAGGGATTATGCTTCAAATCATAAATGACCCGGTCTACCTGGTCCATCATACCTTCTCTGTACCGATGTTTTACTCCCATCTGATAGCCGTATGCCTTTCCAATGGAGCCTGTCTCATCTGCCCATTCATCCCAGATATGACTGTTCAAATCTCTAATATTATTGGATTTCTTCTGCCAGATCCAGAGCATTTCATCGGTACAGCTCTTAATGGCAGTTCTGCGCAGGGTAATTGCCGGAAATTCTCTGGACAGGTCATAGCGATTAACTACGCCGAATTTTTTAATGGTATAGGCGCTGACTCCATCCTCCCAGCGGGGACGCACCTTTTCACCCTCCGTACTGAAGCCGTTGTCCAGAATATCCCGGCACATTTCTATAAAGATATGATCTGCCAAACTCATTGCTTTCTCCTTGTTTTTGTATAGTTTTCCTCTTGCCTGAATCATCATAACATAATTTTTCATTTTTTTGTATTTTTTTAAGATTTTTTCACAAAAATGGTGTATACTGTAGAAGATTAAAAGCTGACAGACAGCTCATTTAATAAAATTACAAGGAGAATAATTATGAGCCAGAAAAAAGTAGACCGATATAAGGAAGAAAAAGCCAACCGGAAGAAAATCATGAAACGGGAGAAAATGAAACGCACAGCCCTTACCATAAGCAGTACCATAGTGGGCGTTGCCATTGTCGGATGGCTGGGATATTCCGCATTCGGATATTTCCATAAAGAAGATAAAAAGACTCCCTCCCAGACGGAGGTTGATTTAAGCGCATTAAATGAATACATGAGCGGCCTGTATACGGAAGAAGCATCCGCTGAATAAGAAACCATGGAAAACAGGAGCTTTCACTCAGGAAATCCGGTGAAAGCTCCTGTTTTTCAGTTATTTCCTGGCAACCAGAAGAAAACGGTGAATTTTTCCCTCTATCACGCCTTCCCGTTCCAGCAGTTCCTGGGCACGATACAGATTTTCCTGACAACCTCTTACATTAAAACCAGGAAATTCCCAGGGTATTACACGGGCAAACCAGACAAGGGCCCCCACATCCCGGAACTTTATGGGACGAAAGGCTTCCTCCGCCCTTATAATAGTAAGGCCCGCTTCCCGGAACTCCTGTTCTGCTATACACAGATACTGTTTGGGAAATGGAAGTTCCGGCACATCATCAAGCAATAATTCCACCAGTTCCCGGTCATTTTCCGCACCTACCTGTTCGGTAATAAATATGCCTCCATCTTTTAACAGCCGTGATGTTTCTGCCGGATGAAAGCTGCCGTGCCGGTTGAGAATCAAATCAAAACTCCCGTCGCCAAAGGGCAGCCTGCCGCCGCCATCCGCCTCCCTGAAATCAATGCCCAGAGGCAGTAATTTCTCTTTACATAACTCCACATTGGGCGGATAATTCTCCGTAGCCGCCAGATTACAGCAGGGATGATTCAGAGATAAGAGAAATTCCCCACCCCCTGTTTCAACATCCAGCAGCTTCTGCTCAGGTCTCCTATAATGTCTGACAATCTCTCTGTAATTCCAGGGCAAATCCTGTTCTTCTTCGTATCTCCCGCTGATGTGGGAAAAATCCCAGCCATGGATATGGGCCTGTTCTTCTTCCTGCAGCCATAATTTTAAATATGTTTCTTTTTCCATCTTTTTCCTGCTCCTTTTCGCATATGAGATTTTCCACGATTCGGTGCAGCTTCCTGATAACACAACAATCCCCCGATGCAACCTGTTATCAGGCTCTGTCACTGCACCGGGTATTTATCTCGCATGGCATTCATTACTGTCACCTCTTTCTTTTCTTAATCAATGATTAAATTCTCAGTTACAACCCCAAGGGCTTCCAGTTTAGCTTTCGCTTTACGAAGCTGGTTGGATAATTCTTTATCTTTATCCTCTGCTTTTTGAATCCTCTGTAAATCTGTGTAAATATCAATCATAATTGCCGCCTGCTCTTTTTCTGTCATTTCCAAACCCTCCATCTTTCTGATTCTCCTTTCATCAGATTTACCTGCCCATCCGAGCATACTGTCATATCATTATCAGTTACCTGTTTGTATCATAAAAATATGGCTTATATTTGTCAATATATGTATCAAATTTTATCAAAAACAGCCGCAAACCCCGATTTTATCGAAAAATCCTTACGTTTGCGGCTGTTATCCGTAAAAGCGATAGACGGGGCTCGAACCCGCGGTCTCGACCTTGGCAAGGTCGCGCGTTACCAACTACGCCACTATCGCATGTCATAGATGATACTATAAATTTCCTTTTTTGTCAATAGCATATTTTCCTTTTTTCTCTCATATAGTAATTCAAAGAGAGATTAAGGAGGAATCCTGTGAGTTCAAAAACCAAAATTGTTGTTCTGCATCTAAAAGAAGTGGTCTATACAGCTATTTTCGCCGTGCTTGGAATTCTGCTGATTTTACTGCTGATTTTTATGTTCCTGCCGGATAACAAATCCAGGGATACGGAAGAAACCATGAAATATACGGCGGGGGTCTATACTTCCTCCATACAATTAAATGACAACGCCATAGATGTGGAAGTTGTGGTGGATGACAGCCACATCAATTCCATCACGCTGGTAAATCTGGACGAAGCCACTGCCGCCATGTATCCTCTGATGCAGCCTGCTCTGGATAACCTTACCAGACAGATTTACGAGAAACAGTCTCTGGAAAATATTTCCTATGGAGATGACAATCAATATACCTCCATGGTACTGCTGAACGCAATTCAGACAGCTCTGGATAAAGCAGCCTACATAGAAGAATAATTACACTGCCACAGCCGTTCTGCCCCGAAAGGCTCCATAGTCCGAAAAAGGAACAGCCGCCATATTGTAACATATGACTGCTGTTCCTTTTCATATGCCGGTTCTGTTACACTGCCATGATAATGCCGCCGTCATTGGCATACATGCTGCTGATTCCCGCAGTATCTATCACAAATATTTCCTTAAATTCTGCCAGCTTCCGCACCTTCTCTGCCGCTTCTTCCGCTCTTTTCAGACAGTTACAGTGGGAAATTGCAAATATTTTATCCTGTGGGTTCACTGTTTTGGAAAGCAGATCGTGAATCATTTTGTCCACTGCCTTTCCAATCCCCCGCGCCTGGCCAATCTGGCAGATGGCTCCCTCTGCAGTTCCGGCCATTACCGGCTTAATATTCAGTGCTCCTGCCACAAATGCCTTCATATTGCTCAGTCTTCCATTCTTCCGGAGAGTCTCCAGGTTCTCCAGCACAAAGGAAGTATTCATTCCTGTAATAAATGCTTCCACCTTTTCCACCACTTCTTCAAAGGCCAGTCCTCTTTCCTCATATTCCTGAATCTTCATGGCAATCAGCGTTTCGCCCACAGAAGCAGATCTGGAGTCAAACACATGAATCTGTTTTTCTCCCTTTTCTTCCAGATACAGTTTACGGCCGATTTCAGCGCTGTTATATGAGCCGCTAAGCTGAGAAGAAAGGGTAACTGCATAAACATGTCCGGCTTCACAGTCAAAGGCCGACATATACCGTTCCGGCGAAGGACAGGTTGATTTGGGACTGTTGGGGCTTGCCGCCACCCGTCTTAAGAAATCAGCCTGATCAAAAGTTTCATCATCCACAATCCGGTAATCATCCACAAACATTTCCAGAGGCACATTTTCAAAATGTCCGCTCTCTTTCAGCTTCCCCGGCAGCTCCCCGCAACTGTCCACTACAATTTTATAGTTCATGTCTTTCCTCCTGATATAGTATCATTCCACGCAATATTCGACATTTAATATGGTTTTCTAATATTTCCATTGTCATTTTATGTGGTTTTCAATACTACTTTATAGTAGCATAAATATCAGGTTTTGAAAAGCCCTATTTTACGCAAAAAGGAGTGTCAGAAAAGAACTCAGGATTTCTCTCTGACACTCCGGCTCAGAATCAGTTGAAACAGAAACTGATTTCCTTCCACATATCGTCCTCAATATAATTTACTTCCGTAATTCCATTGCAGTAATCCGCTATAAATCCTTCTTCTATAAAATACCGGAACGCCTGCTTTTTCAGAAAATCATCTGCAAATCGCAGCGTTACCACCTGTCCCTGCATCCATGCTTCTGACAGAATTTCTCCCATGGCTTCCGGTTCCCATGATTCAATCCAGTTTCCCTCTTTCCGGTAATAGTTATTTGTCACAGACATGCATTCCGGCAGTTCCAGCTCCGTATCAGGCACATGGCCCATCAGCATTTCTTCGGTAGTCATGGCCATATAATTATAATCTATAAACGAAGTTTCCAGACCTTCTCTGTTCCGGTAACCGTTATTTCCCCAGGTGGCGTCCATGTAATAATATTCTCCGTCCAGCCGTATCAGATTCCAGGCATGGGCCTCTCCCAGAGCCACACCGGATACTATCACGCTCTGGACGCCCAGCTGGTTCAGCAGATACTGAACTGCGCAGGCATATCCCTGACACACCGTCTGCTGTCTGAGAAACACACTGATAATATTCTGGCTGTCTTCCACATCCTGCACATATTCCGTATTGAGGGCCAGCAGTTCATACACGTATTTTGCCTTTTCATAGTCCGTATGATTAATGGTAATACCCGCAAGCCAGGCTCCCACAATCTCGTCAATCTGAACCTGTGTATTCCGGCGCTCTTCTTCTGTCATGGTGTATTTGGGGGCAAATTCCAGACTCACCAGTTCTTCTCCTTTGGTATATCTGGTAAATACATAACCCTCCACCCAGAACAGGCCGCCATAGTCTCCGCAGACTGCCGTGTAAGTCCTGCGCATCAAATCCAGATCTGTAGTTGAGAGCTTTATTTTTTCTTCATGATTCAGAATGGCTGTCAGCATTTCATCATAGACCACCCGTTCTTCCTCTGTCAGGTGGTCATAGGCATATTTTCCTGTTGAAATTTCCTGCTGCGCCGGAGGCGGAACAAGCTGCTTCGTATCTGTTTTTGGCACTTCTGCTTTCTGTTTGTTCTCATTTTGGGGAACACTTTCTGACTCCCTGCCCTCCGGCAGAATATCCTGGATTACATCCGCAGAACAGGCGTTCATAAAACTGCCGGATAAAATAATGAGAAGCAGCAGGACCGCCCTGCCTCTTATCAGTTTCATTTCCAACTACCTTCCTTACATTATATTATGTATCCGAAATTCCAGGCTTTTTCTCATGGCCTACGTCTGAAAAAAAACAGTTATCAGACTGGTCAGAGATTTCATATCGGCAGTACCCATGGTTTCCACCGCGGAATGCATGGCCAGAAGAGGTACTCCCACATCCACGGTCCGAACCGGGAGAATGGCAGAAGCAATGGAGCCAAGAGTCCCTCCGCCCGGCATATCGGAGCGATTTACAAATTTCTGATAAGGAATCTTATTCCTTCTGCAAATCTGCTCCACAACCGCTACTGCTTCGCAGTCCGTCGCATAGGACTGGGAAGATGCTTCTTTGATACACAGCCCTTTTCCCAGAACCGGTTTACTGGTAATGTCCATTTTGCCCATCTGGCTGGGATGAAGCCCATGGGCAACATCTGTCGACAGGAAGAAAGCATCGTACAGGCTTTCCCTTGCCTGCGCCGCAGTTTTCCCCTGGCTGTCGTGGATTTTATCCAGAAGATTCAGCAGCAGCATGGAGCCTGCTCCCTGCTTTGTCCGGCTGCCCACTTCTTCGTGGTCAAACAGCGCCACCACATTCAGCCCGGAGCTCTGATTACTCTCTGTGAGCCCTGTCAGAAGAGCATGTACAGATGTGAGATTGTCCAGTCTGGGAGAAAGGATAAATTCCTGCTGTCGTCCCAGATACCGGGGCTGTTCCGCACAGTATACCCACAGTTCATAGTCCAGTATTTTTTCTTCTTCCACCTGCAGTTCTTCTGCCAGGAATTTCATCAGCATACGTTCTTCTTTCTGCCCTTCTTCCAGCAGCCCAAAAACGGGCAGCATATCCGTCTGTTTGTTCAGTTCTACTCCTTTATTAACGTCACGGTTCATGTGAATGGCCAGATTGGGAATCACAAGCAGCGGCCGTTCCACGGAAAGATAACGCATATCCGGATGCATTACGTCATTGCTTTCCACCGCCACACGTCCGGAAATACTCAGGGGACGGTCCAGCCAGGTGTTCAAAATGGCTCCCCCGTATACCTCTGTATTTACCTGTCCGTATCCCCCGGCAGACACATCAGGATTCGGCTTTATCCTCAGACATGGAAAATCCGTATGGGCCGCTCCGATGCGAATCTTATTCCGGGGTTCCGCCTGTTCTCCTGTGGTAAAGGCAAACAGAGTGGTATCGTGATGTTTTACATAATATTTTCCCTTTTCCGTCAGCCCCCAGGTCTGATTAAACTTCAGTTCTTCGAATCCTGCCTCTTTCAGCCGGGCTTCCGCCTCCTGCACCACCAGAACTGCACTGGTTCCCTTCTCCAGTAATCTGAATAATTTCTGTTCCGTCTGTTCCATGTCCCGCCTCCTGCATTCTGTTATATTACTATTATAATCGCTGAGCGTACTATCTTTTCGCACTCAGGGTCCCTCCCGTCCGGCCTTCAGGTCTCTTCCTGTCTCCGATGGGGCCCTCCCGTCTGGCCTTCAGGTCTCTTCCCATCTCCGATGGGATCCTCCTCAGGGCATATTATATCACATTTATCGTTTCTTTTCTACTATATCATCCTTGTGTTTTTGCCGATTCTGTAATATAATGTTTCGTGTTTCACACAATGGTTTTATATCCCGGAGGTATTCTTATGACCGCACTTTCTATTCTGGATGTAAAAGAATTTATGAATATATTTTTACGCACAGATACCTTTGACAGCTTTCTGCTGTCGGAAGGTTCCATTACCACCTGCATGACCTATCTGCTGGACGGACATGCCAGGGCCGATTTTTTCAGCCCGGAGGACGACCCTTATGAGCTGGTGGCGCAGGAAGAATATATTCCTTTCTCTCTGGTGCGTCCGGTATGTTTTCAGATAATCAGAGGGAAACGGACCCCTTCTTCCTTTAAATTTGTGTTCCGGCTCTCCGCCGAGAATCTGAAACGGACGGTCACATCCATAAACAGCGGTTTTTCTGCTGAGGATGTTTCCGGTATGTATCTGAATCTGAAATATCAGAATCAGCAGCTTATCTGTACCACCGGGATTTCCTACGGTATTTTTTCCATGGATAAGTCTCTGGAACATGGATGGGACGACATGGTCAGACTCTTTTTCCGGAAGCACGGCATCGCTGTGGAACCCCTGACTGCCCATATATAACTGTCTGTCCGGGGCCGATTTGCGCAGCAACACCCATTTCTTGTTACTGTTCACACTACGGGTGTTCCGGTAACGGCATCCGGCCATTTAAAGTCACCTCCGGCGAGGGGCCGATGCCCGGCAACCACTACTTCTTTGGCCGGACATCGTACAGCATGGTGCACAGTGCCTTGTGAAAAGTAACTTTTTTTACATTTTTTTTAAATTTTACTGGAATATTCCTTTACTTTTTTCCTATTATATGTTACCATTGTCCCATGTTATAAATAACTATAGCATATGTTTATTTTATTATTTATTGGAGGTAGTGACATGCAGGGTACAGTAAAATGGTTTAACAACCAAAAAGGATACGGCTTCATTTCTGACGAATCCGGAAATGACGTATTTGTTCATTATTCCGGACTGAATATGGAAGGCTTCAAATCCTTGGAAGAAGGTGCTGCAGTAGAATTTGATGTTACAGAAGGTTCCAAGGGACCCCAGGCTGTAAACGTAACTGTAGTTCGTTAATTTAATCAGTTTTTTCACAATGTGCCTTTGTCAATAATATAGATTTTTTGTTTTTATTATGATATTAGAATATTGATGATTATAATTGATTAGAAGAAAGCTGCTGTAATTGCTGAAAACAGTAATTGCAGCAGCTTTTTATTTTACAGGATCAGGGTGTTACTGTGAAATGTTAAAGTATATGAATTTCCTGTAAGATAACAGCAATTATGCGCAGCACATTCTTTTTCATCTTACAGGCAATACCGCATCACGCTCACGCGCGGAGAAAATAATCAGAAAACACCCCAGGAAAATGCACATATCCGACAGGTTAAACACAATCTGGTTCAGTTTTTTCCAGGGTGTGCGGAAACTGAAATAGTCCACCACATATCCTCGGACCACCCGGTCATAAAAATTATTTGCTCCGCCTCCCAGGGCAAGGCTCAGTCCCGTCAGCAGACCCGGACTTTTCTTTTTGCGGAGCATAATATACCACAGCAGGCTCAGAACCAGAAGGATTCCTCCGCTGGCTTTTTTCACCAGTTTCGGACGCTTTTCCATAAAGTTCAGGGCCGCCCCTCTGTTATGATATTTTTTCACTGCCAGCGTCCCTCTGCAGATTTCTGTCTGTTCCTGCATATCCCGGTGTTCTTCCATATATTTTTTCAGAAAAAAATCTCCGGCAAATACGGATAAGGCAACTGCTGCATATTTCATGTTCTGCCACCCTTCTTTCTGCTGTTCCATGGATAATTATGAAACTGTTATCCATGCAGCCTCTGCCATTACAAACCCCGGTTTCATATCTGCATGAAACCGGGGAATCATGTTTTCTATCCTATCGTTGCCAAAATTCAGGCTTATATTCAGGCTTTTTTAGTATCAAGGAAGAATTCATATGCTTCCTTATCGGTAGCGCCCTTATGTACTACCATATTAACTGCCTGTGCCATTGCCACCGGATCCTGGCTCTGGAAAATATTACGTCCCATATCAACGCCTCTTGCACCCTTGCTGATGACTTCATATGCCAGGGTCAGAGCATCTTTTTCCGGAAGTTTCTTGCCTCCTGCCACTACGATAGGTACCGGGCAGGCTGCCACTACTTCTTCAAAGTTCTCGCAGTTATAGGTTTTGATGATGTTTGCGCCCAGCTCAGCCAGAATTCTGGTAGCCAGCTTGAAGAACCGGTCTGTCCGCTCCATCTGCTTTCCGACAGCTACCACGCCCATGGTGGGAATGCTGTAGCGAAGCCCTGCGTTGATGGTTTTTGACAGATTGTCCAGACTGGAAAGCTGTCCGTCCGCACCGATAAAAGTCTGGATTGCCATACAGTCTGCATTCATGCGGATTGCGTCTTCAATATCCACTGCCACCACTTCATGGGAAAGGTCGTCTTCCAGCATGGAAGAACCGGATGTGGTACGCAGGGCAATTCCCTTACGGCACTCCGGCGGAACGCAGGTACGAAGGGCGCCTCTGGTTCCCATCAGCACATCCACGTACGGAATTAACTGAGGAATGAGAATATCCAGTCTTTCCAGCCCTGCGGTGGAGCCCATGAAATAACCGTGGTCAAAAGCAAACATTACCGTATTGCCGCTTTCCGGGTCAAAAATATTGGAAAGGTGCTTTTTCATGCCCCAGTCCAGGTTGTTGGCACCCTTTACATGGAAATTTCCCTGATTTGCAAAAGGTACGGAAACTTTATAATCTTTCGCTACTTTTAAGCCATCTACATCTGCCATTTTATATTCAGCCTCCTGTCTTTTTACAGAAAGCAACCACTGTTTACATATGAAACGGTGGCTGCTCTCCAAATCACCTGCAGCAGTTTCAATACCTTTCCTGCTGCAACTACTTCACTTTGTTTTAGAAGTTATAGTCATTTACATTGGTTTCATCAAAGATTACACGTTCCGGAAGGAGAACAACACCATTGTTCTTGTCGGCTGTTGTGTCGCCTTCGTTCAGGCAGTCATTTGCCATAACTTCAACTTCGCCGATTCCAGGTACATCAATCTTATCGCCAACTGCCACGTCATTGCCTGCTGCTATGTAAGCTGCAAGATAACATCCAAGAGCACCCTGGATTCCGCAGTCCCACAGACCCCACTCATACAGAACGCCTGCATCGCAGTATTCTTTGATAGCCTGAGGAGTTGCAAAACCGGTAATGGTCATATCGTCTTTTGTAATGCCTTTGTTCTGAGCTGCTTTTAACTGGCCCGGAAGTGCTGTGGAGTCATTACAGATAATCAGATCAATGTCCGGATAAGCGTCCAGAATTGCCGCACCTGTGGTAACAGCCTGTTCTGCATCCTGATTGGAATAATAGTTGTCAGCAACCTTTTTCCAGTTGGGATATTTCTCTGCGATAATAGCTTCGCCTGCTACCTGCCAGGAGTTCTGGTCTGTAACAGTTGCCTGTGAATAATGCCATACATAGTTTACCTCGTCTTTTTCCGGGTCAACGCCGCGTTTCTTCAAAGCGTCTACGGACATGTCTACCAGCATCTGTCCGAGGATTTCAGGAGTACCCTGAGATACCATCAGCGCACGTGCGTCTGCTTCTGCGTCAGAGTCCCAGGTACATACAGCAACGCCTGCGTCTTTTGCTTCCAGCAATGCATCTCTTACGCCTGCTGCATCTACGGTGGAAATGCAGATTGCGTCTGCGCCGCTTGCTACTGCTTTGTTAATTACTTCTACCTGCTCTGCTGCGCCTGCTGTTGCGCTTCCTTCGTATTCAACAGTGAAGCCCCAGTCTTTTGCATACTTCTGAGCACCGTCATTTGCTGCTTCAAAGAACGCATTACCGGTTACCTTCGGAATAAATACAACGGTTTTACCGGAAACATCTGCGCCGCCTGCAGAAGATGTGTCATCTGCTGCTTCGCCGTCGTCAGCGCTGTCTTCCGGAGTTTCCTTTTCTTCCACATCATCTTTTGCTGAATCATCCGCTTCTGTGTTGGAATCCTCTTTTGCGGGAGTGGAAGTGTCTGCATTATTTCCACCGCAGGCTGTCAGTGAAAGAGCCAGGGATAATGCAAGTACGAGTGACAAAACTTTTTTCATTTTCATTGCTTTTTCCTCCTTTTTTATACTATATTCAATGGCTTATGCCATGAATAAACTTATGATTCCTTCTTCAGCTTTTTGAAAAATGCTGCTGTCTCCGGTCTGGATACAATGGCCCGGCCAATCACCACCACAAGAAGCAGAACGCCCACCGGGATATCCAGGTATTGGGTATTCACCCGGAAACAGAGGGAAAGGCCAAATCTTAAAATACCGATAACCAGTGCGGCCAGAGCAGTTCCAATTACGCTTCCCTTTCCGCCTGTACTGAGGGTGCCGCCCAGCACCACTGCGGTAATGATATTCAGCGTCAGGTTCGCACCCAGATCGCTCTTGGCAGTTCCCAGATAGGAAGTAAGCATAATTCCCGCCAGAGCCGCGCTGACTGCTGACAATACATAGGTACTTAAAATTACAAGCCTTGTATTGATACCGGAATATTCCGCCGCTTCCTGATTGATACCCACCAGGAAAATACTTCTCCCGTATTTCGTCCTGTGAAGCAGAATATAGGCGATAATAATCAATACAATAAATACCAGGAGCTGGCTAGGTATTACGCCAAACAGCTTGAACTTGGAAATAATTTTAAAACTGTCGGGAAATCCGCTGATTCCCTGATAAGCCTCCGAAGCGGAGAAATTGGATACCAGCAATGCAAAACCTGCATACAGGAAACTTCCGCCCAGCGTGACCACCATGGCCTGCACCCCGCAGTAGGCGATGAAGAACCCGGAAAGGGCTCCGCAGGCCGCTGCCGCCACAACAGCAAGGATGGAAGCCACCCATATATTCATGCCTCCGTCCTGCCAGCCCACGCCTATTATAATAGAAGTAAGACCTACAATGGAAGCAGCCTGAATGTCGATTCCTCCGGTAATCATAACAAAGGTTACGAACAGTGCAATAAAGCATATGGCAATAAAGTCATTGACACTGGCAAACAATACTCTCGGCATCAAAAACTTGGGATTTTTGGCTCCGAATATGACAAATTCCAGAATCAGTATAATCAGGAGAAACATCTCCCAGCTTAAAAATTTCCTGCCCTTCATGCCTGCTCACCTCCTTTGCCGCCTGATACATTTGCCGCTCTGGCCTTCAGACGCTCCCGCCTGATTCGTTCCGCCGCATTTCTCTGCATAAGGGCGTCCAGAACCACAATCGTAATCAGCATAACGCCGGTAATTGTATTATCATAATCAGAAGAAAATCCCATAAATACCAGAATACGGCTGACACTTGACATAATAACCGCGCCGATGGAAGCTCCGATGACGCTTCCCAGACCTCCGGAAAGACTGATACCTCCAATGACACAGGCTGCGATAGCCTTCATCTCATAACCGTTTCCTGCAATGGCTGTAATAAATCCGATACGTGAAGCATATAAAATACTTGCAACAGCCGCAAACACACCGCAGAGCACATAAGCTGTAATTTTCGTCCGTGTGGTGGGAATTCCAACCAGAAGAGCTCCTCCTTCATTGTCTCCCACTGCAATAAAATATTTTCCTTTTTTCGTTCTGGTCAGCAGTATATGTATGACAATCACCGCCAGAATCGTCACCGTATAAAACACCGTCAGATTTGCCAGCAGAGGTTTCGCCGCAAATGCGGTAAAGGGAGCCGGCAGGTTTTCCACCCAGGCGCCATTGGTATATACATAAATCAGTCCCCGCAGTATACCGTTGGTACCAAGGGTAAAAATCAGAGACGGAATCTTCAGAACCGCCACCCCGAAACCGTTAATCAGGCCGATAGCCGCGCCGATTAAAATTCCCACCGCAAAGCAGAACATCCAGTTATATCCGTCCCGCAGCAGAGAACCCACCACAGACGCGGTAAAGCC
This sequence comes from uncultured Eubacterium sp., assembly GCA_949959185.1. GTDB lineage: Bacteria > Bacillota > Clostridia > Lachnospirales > Lachnospiraceae > Petralouisia. Next base: position 17,070 of record CATLIX010000010.1, read on the forward strand.
CAGATTCGCTCCCACGGAAACATCAATCTCGCCGATAAAAATGGCAAATGCCATACCCACTGCCAGCAGCGTGAACACCACGCTGTCATTAAAACAGGCCGCAATACTGGAAGGCGCCAGAAAGTTAATGTTAATGCAGCCCACAATGGCAAACAGTACGATTAAGAACAGCAGGCTGCTGAATTCTCTTGCCTTTGTGAGTTTTTTTATGTACTTCATGCTCCCACTCCTTTCTCCGTCTTAACGTCAAAAGCTGCTGCCATCAGATTATCCTGGTTGATATCCGCCTTCCGGAACTCTGCATTGATACGTCCCTGGAACACCGATACCACCCGGTCGGAAAGTTCCACAAGTTCTTCCATATCGGAAGAAATCAGAAGAACCGATACTCCCTGTTTCCGCAGGTGATGGATAATGGAATATACATCTCCTCTGGCTCCGGCGTCAATTCCGCGGGTAGGTTCATCCAGAATCACTACCTTAGGCCCGGTAGAAAGGCTTCGCCCGATTACAATTTTCTGCTGATTTCCGCCGGAAAGGCTTCCGGCAAGCTGTGTCTGCCCCGTTACCTTAATACGGAAATCATCTATGTATTTCTGAGTCACTTCTTTTTCTTTTTTCCGGTTCAGCAGGAATCTTCCCATGGACTTCTCCGATAACAGTGCGGAAGTGGTATTTCTGGCAACATCCGCAATCTTAAACAGCCCGTGGAGATGTCTGTCCTCCGGCACATAATTCAGTCCGGCTTCCAGCACCTTCCGGGTGGAAAGGCCTGTAATGTCTTTTCCGTCCAGGATTACTTTTCCGCCCAGCACTTCATCCATACCGAATATGGTTGTGGCAAGTTCGGTACGCCCCGCTCCTACCACGCCTGCCACTCCCAGTATTTCACCGGGATACAGCTTCAGGGAAATATTATTAAATCCATAGCCGCTGAAATCTCTGAGCTCCAGAACAGGATTCTGGTTCTTATAGTCAATCTCATGACCGGTCTCTTCTGCTTCTTCCTTCTCTTTCTCGCTGTCGGCAGGAAGCAGCCCCTTTACCAGGGCCTCCTTTGTAAATTCACTTACCTTGCCGCTGAGGGTGATGATACCGTCGCGCATAATGGCAACGCTGGTGGAAATCTCAAATACCTCCGCAAGCCTGTGGGTAATATAGATAATTCCGATTCCTCTGGAGCGCAGATCGTTCACGCATTTAAACAGGCTTTCCGCTTCATCAAAGGTAAGGGCGCTGGTAGGCTCATCCAGTATCAGTATCCGGGCCTGCCGAAGCAGCCCCCGCAGAATTTCCACAAGCTGCTGTTCCGCGATGGACAGGCTGCTGGCCTTGCGGTTCAAATCCATCTTCCAGCCTACTTCTTCCATCTGTGCAATCAGCCTTTTCCTGAGTTCCGCCGGCTTCTCCTCAAATCCGATAATGATATTCTGCTCCACTGTCATATTCGGAAACAGCATGGGTTCCTGCGGTACCATGTAGATTCCATTGGCAAGGGCAACGGAAGGTTTCGTAAGGTGTACCTGACTGCCTTTCATATAAATACAGCCTTCATCGGGCTGATAAATACCCATAATAATCTTCATCAGGGTACTCTTGCCTGCACCGTTTCCTCCTATTAAAGAAAGGACTTCCCCTTCCCGCAGCTTCATATTGATACCTTTCAGCACCTGATTCAGGCCAAAAGATTTATGTATATTCTGGATGGACAGCAGTACGTTCTTTTCTCCTGATGTTTCAGCGTTTTGCATTTCCTTTCCCCCATTCAAAATCAACATATGTTTGCTCTGTAATATTTTGTTTTATAATGTTTTATAGAATAATCATAAGTGCAATTTCATTATTTGTCAATACCTAAAACACCTTTTCCCCAATTTTCTTCTTTTTATTCCGAAATTATTGTGTATTTTTTCCAATAGATTTTCCTGGTTTTTTCTTTTCTTCTATCACAAATCCCATAAACCGTAAATTATATACGATTATTTTTCATATACACGTTGACTTTTCCCGTTCCTGTTGTTATACTGTTTTCATGATACATTTGATTTATACTTAAACATTTGTTATGCCTGATACTTTTCAGGCCCATATACTATTTTAATAAAGGAAACAGATGATTATGTACGATGCTATCACAGATTTTGAAGAAAATTTAATGATGAAGACAGCCTGGTATTACTATATGGAAAATATGACCCAGCAGGCCATTGCCGACCAGATGGGTATTTCCCGAATGCGGGTCATCCGTCTGCTGGAGAAAGCGCGCCAGACCGGAATTGTCCAGTTCCGGATTTCCTCCGCCCTGGACCGGCGCCATGAACTGGAAACCAGACTGATGGAAACATACCATCTGAAGGACTGTTATATCGTGCCCACCAACCCGGATGATTCCGCAGTCAACGACACCATCGCAAAGGCAGCTTCTATTTATATTGCCAACCATGTATCCGATAACTGTTACATCAATTTCGGATACGGGGACACTTCTTCCAGAACCATTGAATATCTGGCGCGGAATCTGGAAATGTCTGCTTCCTTTGTTTCCCTGACCGGAGGCGTTGGATATTACCTGCCCAATTCCGAGACCAATATTTTCAATGCGAAGCTGTACCTGATTCCTGCCCCTCTGATTATGTCTTCCAGAGAAATGGCGCAGGCCATGCGGGAGGAAAGTTCCGTAAAGGAAGTTACCAATATGATAAGCCTGGCCAGCATGACTATCGTGGGAATCGGCGCCATGGACCAGAGGGCAACCATATTAAAATCTTCCATATTAAGCCACAATGATTTTCTCCTTCTGGATATGAAGGGAGCTGTGGGAGATCTGATCTGCCATTTCATTGACAAAAACGGCTGCCTGGTGGACACAGATATTGACTCCCGGCTGGTAAGCGTACCTCTGAGCACTCTGAACCGGCTGGAGAATGTCATCGGCGTATCTGCCGGAAAACATAAAGTGGCAGCCATCACCGCAGCCTTAAAGGGCGGCTATCTGGATATTCTGATTACGGATGAAAGCACTGCTGCACTGCTGTGTCAGGGACAGACGCCCCGGCAGAACCATTGAGGAAATGAGAAACAACACCCCGCCAGGCGGCAGAATCATGAACCTCAATATACTGCCTGGGGAGAATTAAATTTACAGGAGGTATTACCATGGGAAAATATTTAATGGCATTAGATGCCGGAACCGGCAGCGTCCGTGCCGTACTTTTTGATTTGGACGGAAATCAGCTGGGTGTTTCCCAGCAGGAATGGGAACACAGGGAAGACCCCCGTTTCCCCGGCTCCATGGACTTTGACTGGGTACATAACTGGGAACTGGCAAGAGGCTGTATTCAGAATGTTCTGGCAGAAACCGGAGCAGACCCCGGAGAAATCGCCGCAATTTCCACCACTTGTATGCGGGAGGGTATTCTGCTCTACGACAAAGATTACAATGAGCTCTGGGCCTGCGCCAACGTGGACGCCCGCTCCGACGACGAAGTGGTGGAACTGATTCAGAAATCACCGGAGCTGGAAAAGGAAATCTACCGGGTATCCGGCCAGACTTATGCACTGGGCGCTCTGCCCCGCATTCTCTGGGTCAAAAACAAAATGCCTGAAATCTATGAAAAAACTGCTTATGTGGGTATGTTCAACGACTGGCTGATTCTGAAACTCACGGGCGTTATGTCCATTGAACCCAGCAATGGCTCCACCACAGGCATTTTTGACCTGGCAACCAGAGACTGGGACACATCTATTATGGAAAAATGCGGACTGAAAACAGACATTTTCCCGCAGGTATACGAAAGCGGTACCGTAGTGGGTTCTGTCAGCGAAGAGGCCGCTGCATTGACCGGACTTGCACCGGGCACTCCGGTAGTGGCAGGCGGCGGCGACGCACAGCTTGGATGTATCGGCGTGGGACTGGTAGCTCCGGGCCAGGGCGCTGTATTCGGAGGCAGTTTCTGGCAGTTTGAATACAACACTTCCGTGGCCAAAACAGACGAAAAGTGCCGGGTACGCGTCAACTGTCATGCCCTTCCCAGTCTCTGGCAGTATGAAGCACTGGCCTTCTATCCCGGCCTGATTATGCGCTGGTACCGGGATTCCTTCTGTCAGCCGGAAAAAAAGCTGGCAGAAGAAACCGGCAGAGATACCTACGATTTGATGAATGAGGAAGCGGCAAAGATTCCTGCAGGCTGTTACGGCATGTTCTGCACTTTCTCAGACGTGATGAACTATATTTCCTGGAAACATGCGGCCCCCACTTTCACCAATTTTGCACTGGATCCGGATAAATTCAACCGTTATACATTCTACCGGGCCATTATGGAGAACTCGGCGCTGGTGACCAGAGGAAACGTGGAACTTGTAGCTTCTGTGACAGGGGAATATCCCAAAGAGATTATCTTTGCTTCCGGAGCTTCCAAAAGCCCTCTCTGGTGTCAGATTGTCTCCGACGTACTGAATATCCCGGTACATGTGCCCAAAGTAAAAGAGGCCACAGCACTGGGCGCTGCCATCCTTGCAGGAAAAGGCGTTGGTATCTACACAGATATTGAGGAAACCGTACATAAAGTGGTTAAAATCGAAAAGACTTATCAGCCTGATCCGGAAAATGCCGGAGTTTACGCAGAGCTTTACAAAGACTGGCGTAAGGTTTATCAGGCGCAGCTTGACCTTGCAGATCAGAACCTTACCAGAAACATGTGGTCCGCCCCCGGCGTCTGAAACCGGAAAGCACCGCAGCATATATATCATAAGGAGGAAAAAATATGTTTATTATTGATGAAAAAGACAGAGAATACCGTTTCGGAGACAGCGGCCCGAAATATCTGATGAAAGGCCCCCGTTCCAACTTTGCAGTGGTACAGTTCCAGCCCGGCCAGGATTTCAAAGCCCATTACCATAACATTATGGAAGAAAATTTCTATATTCTGGAGGGCAAAATTGATATCGAAGTGGATGGCGCCACCCATACTCTGAGTCAGGGCCAGATGATGCATATTGAGCCGAAAGAAGTGCATTATGTCATCAACCGTTACGACAAAACGGTAAAAATGATTTCCACTCTGGCGCCTTTCCAGGAATCTGACAAGGTGGAAGTGGACTGACAGGAAACCATATGCTTTAACACTTCATATCAGCATGGATATTTCCTGTAAGATAAAAAAGAATGCGCTTGTGCATTCTTCGCGCGCGAGCGGATTGTCTGGCAATAGATTTCCTCTCCGCGAGCTGCGCATCTTAGTTTTTATTCTATAGGAAGGCACTTTCACGCATTAGCGTGACAAGGCCTTTCCTATAGAATAAAAAACCGGGTGCTGCAAAACCCTCTTTGCAGCACCCGGCTTTTAATTATGACACATCTCTGTTCTTCTCTAACGAATACGAAAATCCTCAAACGCCTGATAGAGATTCAGCAATCCCCAGCCAAATGCCTGGTCCGGATAAGTACGTTTGCTGTCTCTGGTAGCTCCCCGAATCAGCACATTTTTCACTTCCAGACTGGTAATTGTACTATAATTTCCGCGCACAATCCCCCATTCCAGCATTAACGCCACAGCCCCCGACGTAATGGCAGCCGCCACACTGGTTCCGTCCCTGGTAACAAACTGATTGCGCAGCCCCGCTCCAAGGACTCCCACACCCGGAGCCACAAAATCCGGTTTCACCCATCCATTCGAAGTAAATCCCCGGCCGGACTTCAGGTAAATACTGTTATCTCTGGCGTCGTAAGCCCCCACGCTGATGGGCACAATGGTTGTGGCCGGAACCGTCAGAGTCGTATCCGGATTGGAACGGACAAAAAATACATCCCCTGACAGAAGTTCCCGCATGGGCAGCCACATATGAAATATGCTGGCCATCTCCACCTCCGGCAGCACCCGTATATTCCACAGCCCCTGGGAAGGATGTGCAAAACGCATATAAATAATCTGGGCTCCGTCCAGAATTCCGGTAATCCTGTAATCTACCGTCACACTGGTATTCTCAAACAGAAAATCATACTCCCTGCCTCCGGACAGAATATACTCGCTGGGCATCCGTTCTCCGGTAGGAGAAATAATCTCCACAACAAACCGCTGGGGAGCCCGCGCCCACAGCTCCGCCACAAAGCCGTCCACGCCTTCTCCCACGCTGATTTCCACATTCTGGTACATCTGCCCGTTCTCCATCTCTCCCAGATAGTGGTGACGCTCATTTCCTTCATTTCCCGTGGCAGTTACAGCCATCCGGCCATTGCGCAGTGAAACGTGATTCAAAACGGAGGACAGGGGACTTGCCCCCGTATGGCTTCCCATATTGGTTCCCAGACCAAAACAGATAACCAGTGGCATATGGCGCTTCGCTGCAAGCTGGTCCAGATAGGCGATTCCCGCCATAATATCATTTTCCTGAAAGGCCTGTGCGTCTTCCGGGATAAAATAGAATTCCCGCAGGTATTCTTTGGCGGGCTTTAACTTTACCATCACAATTCTGACATAAGGCGCCGCCCCGGTAAATTCCTCCTCCGGCACCGGGCTGCCCGCCGCGATACTGGCCAGAAAAGTCCCATGGCCTTCCGGGTCCGTCATGGGCACCACTTCTCTGGGATTTGCCGCCTGCAATGCCTCGTTAATCTGATTATCCTGATATTCGCTGCCATACAGGAACCCTTCCGGCCTGGTTCCGCTCCGGTCTGTCTGATCCCAGACCGCCGCAATCCTGGTACTTCCATCGCTGTTGCGGAACACGGGATTTTCATAATCAATGCCCGTATCCAGAAATCCAATTAAAACACCCTGTCCCTTTAAGGACAGGGTCGGCTGATTCTGAATTCTTAAAATTCCGCTGGCCTCCAGAGCGCTCTCGTCCATAAGGGTATAGCATTTTGGAATCGAGGTATAATCATAATTCTGAATATTCAGCGGGGGATTTGTATTCCTCGGAATATAGGCCGCATCGTAGGCATCCGTGATTCTCTGTATGCATTCCCCGGCAGGCATTCCCCTCATCCGCAGCTCATATTCCATTATAAAATCGTAGTAATCATTTGAGTATACCGCTTCTTCACAGTCCATATGCTGCTCTTTTCTTTTTTTACATATGTATGTGACGTTTTTCCGGAATATTCAGGCATCCCCGCATACTGATCACCGGACCTCCTGTATTTTCCACATAATCTCTGGTAATGGTTACCACTCCGATGTTGTCATCCTTGGGAATCTCATACATGATATCCAGCATAAATTCCTCGATAATGGCCCGGAGCGCCCGCGCGCCCACATCTTTCTTTCTGGCTTTTCCGGCAATGGAGCGCAAAGCCTCTTCTTCAAATTCCAGCTTCACCTCGTCCATGGCCAGCAGCTTCTGATACTGTTTGACAATGGCATTCTTCGGCTCTGTCAGAATCCGCACCAGCATATCTTCGGTCAGAGCATCCAGCGCAAAAATAATCGGAAGACGTCCCAGAAACTCCGGTATCATCCCGTATTTGCGGATATCCTCCACTTCTACCCGATGCAGAAGATTCTCTTCCTTATCATATTTGTCCTTCAAATCCGCATGGAATCCCATGGCAGACTGTTTGTTCAGGCGTTCCTTAATAATATCCTCCAGATCCGGAAATGCACCGCCGCAGATAAACAGGATATTTTTGGTATTTACCGTGGCCAGAGGCACCATGGCATTCTTACTGTTGGCTCCCACCGGCACCTCAATCTCAGCCCCCTCCAGCAGTTTGAGCATTCCCTGCTGTACGCTCTCTCCGCTCACATCCCGCTGGTGGGTATTCTTTTTCTTGGCAATCTTGTCTATCTCGTCGATAAAAATAATTCCATGCTCCGCTTTCTCCACATCATTATCCGCAGCAGCCAGCAGCTTGGACACAACGCTTTCAATGTCGTCTCCGATATACCCGGCCTCTGTGAGGGAAGTGGCGTCGGCGATGGCAAGAGGCACATCCAGCAGCTTCGCCAGGGTTTTTACCATATAGGTCTTGCCGCTTCCCGTGGGGCCCACCATAAGCATATTGGATTTCTCAATCTCCACACCGTCCAGATTGTCGCAGCCCACACGTTTATAATGATTGTAAACTGCCACGGACATGACCTTCTTGGCATGTTCCTGTCCCACCACATATTCATCGAGACTGGCCTTAATCCGGTGAGGCGCCGGAATGGATTTGATATCCAGCACCGGCTTTTCCTTCTTTTCTTCTTTTTTCTTCTTCTTTTTCAGTTTCTGGCTCCTGGGCATCATGTTCATACCCATATTCTGCAAATCCGACAGATTAATCATACTGATATTGGGCATGTTGCCAAAGCTGCTCATATCTCCCAGCGGAAATCCGCCATGATTCATGCTGTCAAAGGTTTTCTGCATACAGTCCGCACAGATACAGATTTCATTCGGTATCTTAATCATTTTCCCGGCCTTGCTCTCCGGCCGGTGGCAGATATAGCAGATATCTTCGTATTCGCTGTCCGGACTGCCTGTTTCGGAAACACTGTCCGGACTGCCTGTTTCGGAAGCGCTGTCCGAACTGTCCGTTTCGGAAGCCCCCTCTTTCACATCACCGCTGTCCGCAGGTTCCAGCTTTGTATATTCCTCTGTTTCTCCGGAATCCGAAACTACTTCCCGGAAATCTGTATCATCAAATTTATCCTTCATCCTGAAATCTCCTTTTTCTTTTCGAACTTCATCATCCGAAACATGACTTTATTATAAGCCAGGGAGTTCAATAGCACAACTGCTTTTTCAAAGGCTTTCGAAAAATTTAATATTCATAAAAATAATTGTAACCGCAGAAATCCTGTCTCACCGGGTCATAATAAATACCGATGGTATATTCTCCCTGCATCAGCAGCAGTATCATATCCTTTAATTCTACAATCTGATAGGAATAACCTTCCGTCTCTTCCGGTGCATCCGTCGACGGCACAGCCCCGGTTTTCTCCACCTCGTATTCCGCATCTTTTGCCTTATTTTCATCATACAGCTCCGGACTATCATAAAATCCCCAGGCTTCCGTCAGATCTTTCAGTTCCCCGGGCATATGATCTGTTCCTGTTTTCTGCTCCAGAATATTATTCAGCCAGCGAAGCCCCTCCATATGTCCATTGACATAATCTCCATTTTTACTGTACATGGAAAAAAAATCCTGATTGCTCAGCAGCACCATGTAATCAAAATACGCCGCCAGCTCCTTTTCGGATTCTTCCAGTGTTTTTACCAGCCTGTCTTTTCCCTTCTCCCACTGTTCCCTGTCCCGTTCTTCTTCCCTGGATTCCTGACAGATAAAACTTACGATATTCCACTCGCTGCAGGCAATCCGTACCTGATACTGCCTCTGGTTCAGTTCCAGCGTATCCCGGTAAAAATAAACGGAGCCCATGGGAGAATTTTCAGTCATAATCAGACTGTCTACGATTTTTTTCTGATTTTTCTGATAAACCTTCCATACATCCTCCGTCCGCACATGGCTCTCACAGGCTATCATCTGATACAGATACCAGTCAGCCCTCTCCCTGGTCTCTTCCGGACTTTCTCCATAATCCAGAAGTATCCGGTAAAAATCCGGATGAATCCCTGCAGAATCCTCTCCTTCCAGGTAGTGATTCCCCGCCGCAGTCTCATCCTCCGGGTAGTAATTCCAGGGAAACAGCTCAATATCTTCTTCAATCTTTCCATAAAAAATATTGGAACTGGTACTCTCATATTCCGCTTCTTCCAGAATCCGTTCTTTTTCCAGCACCTTTTTTCCGCTTTCTACAATTACGAGGTAACCGACTCCCAGGACAATTCCCGCACACAGAAGGGTCAGCGCCATGGATTTTATTTTAGCCATGTTCCCGGCCCCCTTTCATGGAAATCAGTACCTGCGTCCCTTCCCCCGGACAGCTCTTAAATTTCATGGTCCCCTGATGAAGGGATACAATTTCCTGACAGAGGGCCAGTCCCAGGCCTGCGCCGCCATTGGCCCGTCCCCGCACCTTATCTACCATATAAAATGCCTGGGTAATCTTTTCAATTTCTTCCTGTGGTATTCCCACTCCCTGGTCCGACACCTGAATCAGGAACTGTTCTCCCTCAAAGCGGCCCGTTACCTGGATGCGGCCTCCTTCTCCGGAGGCCTTCACCGCATTGTCCACCAGGTTATAAAGAAGGGATTTCATCAGCTCCCGGTCTGCCCACAGCGTACCCGGCTCTGATTCGCACACCAGCTCCATCTTCCGATGTTCCGTTATGACTTTCAGAGAGGTTCCGATTTCCTGAAACAACTGCTGCATGTCCTCCTGCTGCATGTCCAGATTGGTCTCTCCCACGGTAATCAGCTCCATGAGTTTTCCGGAAAGGGTACGCATACGGGTGGCTTCCGCTTTGATAATTCCGGCATATTCGATACGGTTTTCTTCGGTAATATCTTTTTTTATCTGAAGCAAATCGGAAAATCCCAGTATGGAAGTGAGAGGCGTTTTCATTTCATGGGAGAGATTGTCAATAAAGTGTTTCCTGTCCTCCGCCACATGTTCCAGCGCACGCACATTGGTTTCCACAGCTTCCGCCATACAGTTCATATTGCGGGCCAGCTCGGAAAGCTCGTCTTTTCCTTTTTCAGGAATGCGTTTCTGATAGCTTCCCTGGGCAATGGCTCTGGTTCCCTCATTTATTTTTTTCAGAGGATGGAGCAGCATTTTCACCACAACCAGCAGAATCAGAGCAATCACCATGGCGCACACCATACTGATGGCCTGTATCTGCCACAGCATATTTTCATGGATTTCCATAACGTCAGAAATATCGTGTTCCGTAACCACATAGTAAGTCTTGCCTTCCATGCTCTCGGAAGACGCCGTATAGAGGCGGTCTCCCTCTACCTGCATATAGCTTTTCCCCGTATTCTGTACGGCTTTCGTCAGCTCTCCCGGCGGCTCCATGTCCCGGTTGGCATATACTTTCTCATTCCGGGCATTGCAGAACATAATGCCGCTGCCTTCGGTATTTTTGCCAAAGGTGCTCTCCATAAATTTTTTCAGTTTCTTTTCTTCCAGCACAATGGCGTTTTCTTTCAGGCGTTCCGTAATCATCATGCTCTTGAAACTGGTTACCAGAAATTCATGCTCGCTGTACACGCTTTGCTTTTTCTGATTCAATGCATAAGAAAAACTGTTTTTCAACAGCAAAATACTGGTCATGCTTACCGCCAGCATAACCAGTATCAGAGTATACAGAAAAACTTTCTGCCACAGCTTCATCCCGTCACTCCTTTGCACTTTCCAGCCGGTATCCCAGCTTGGGAATGGTCACCAGCCTGTCTCTCAGATTCAGTTTCTTGCGGAGCTGCTGGATATGGATGTCAATGGTCCGTGTCTCTCCTTCATATTCAAAGCCCCAGACTGCCGCCAGCAGGCGGTCGCGGGAAATGGCCACATCCTTATGCTGAATAAAAAACACAAGGACTTCAAATTCCTTGGGCGTCAGACAGACTTCCTCTCCGCCGCATTTGCAGGTATGTTCCTCCACATTCACGGAAATGTCTCCGTAGGAATATGTGGTCTCGGTCCGTTTTACCCTGCGCAGAATCACTTCAATTCTGGCCAGCAGCTCCATGGCTTCAAAGGGCTTCACAATATAATCTTCCGCTCCCAGCCGCAGCCCTTTTACCTTATCCGTCAGCTCCTGTCTGGCAGTAATAAAAATCACCGGAGTATCCGTACTGGTGCGTTTCTGTATAATTTCAAATCCGCTCATATCCGGAAGCATCACATCCAGCAGTATCAGGTCGTATCCGCCCCGCTCTATTTTCTCAAAAGCCTCCGCACCGTTGCCGCACACAATCCCCTCATATCCGCCGATTGCCACCGTTGCTTCCATCAGCTTTGCTATATTTGCGTCATCTTCCACAATGAGTATTTTTATCATCTTTTATCCGGTCCTTCCCTGGTCTGCCATACGTACCGGTGCCTGGCCGCCAGCGTTTCGCTGTCCGGGCACACTTCGGCTTATATCATATCCGCTGCTATTATATCGGATATCCGGCAGAAAGTATGCAGGAAAATGTAAGAAAAATGTAAACTTTAACATGAGGAGGGGCCCTGATGTTTTTATCCGGCCCACGCCTGCCTTGAGGAGGGACCCTTATAAATTAATATTTATCTCATACTTATCATCAATAAGCACATAATTTACATGATACTTCTGAGCAGATTCTAAAAATTTTCTATTATCTTCCAGGACATGTTCCATCGTACACCATGCATCGTCCGGACGTGTTTCTACCACATCCGCATATCTTTTTATACTGGAAAAATGGTTTCTTATATAGCGTTCGCTCAATACAAGGCAATAGTCTGTTCTCCAGGGCTGTTTTAATCATTTCCCGGACAACGGGCCACAAATAATCTGTAAGTTTATCGTAACAGTTCAGACAGGTCTGCGCACTTGCTGCGCTGAGCGTGAGAATATAATTCAGGAGAGCAAAAATCCCATTGCGAAGCAATTTTAAATGGATTTTTGCATGTAACAGGGTAGCTTGTCTGAACTGTTACAGTTTATCATCATCTTCCGGGGTAAGTTCCGTATAGCCGCTTCGGATAAGCCCCATTTTCAGATGGTCTGTGGATAAATACGGGTATTTATATTTTTCAGGCAGTTTTTGAGCCAGTGCGGTCTTGCCCGTGTGTGAGGCTCCTGTTATCAATATAATCATTGTTTTCTCCTCTTTGACGCGCCGGGCATGGTCGCTTCAGCGACATTATTCTATTCATGCGAATGCGCATAATTGTTTTTATCTCATAGGAAATCTATATTCTTTAGCACTTCGCAGTAACACGATATTTCCTGTAAGATAAAAAAGTAACCCCGCCAGACTGCCGGCGCTGTCAATACACACATCCGCAAACCTGCCGGCCCGGCCCGGTACAAATATCTGATGAAATTCATCGGAAGCCGCATAGCACACCGCCAGCCCCAGCGCCAGCAGAAATTTTTTCCTGTTGCTGAAATCATAGCATTCCAGATGGAGTATCAGCAGAATGGCCAGCAGCGCATACTCGCTCATATGGGCTCCTTTGCGAATGACGAACTGCATACTTTCCGCCTGTTTTACAAGTTCTTCTTCTGTTTTTTCCTGTCTCAGCAGACGATTCTTAAGCTCTGCAATCCGGTAAGACACGGACTGGCTGGTCTGAGAAGATTCTGTTGCGTCCTGGGCAGAAAAAGCAAAGATAATGACCATCCATGCAAGAACCAGAGCTCCCGTTACATATTTTTTCATGAGGTGATTCTCCTTTCCCCCTGTGTGATTATCAGGCAATTGCAAAACGCTTCAATTGTCAAAATTTCTGAATTGTACATGAAATCAGTATAATTACTGAGTTTCGCAATTGTCTGTGTGTGATTATCTGAAAGAATGCCTTCAGGGTTCTTCTTCAGTGCATATCATATCACATCAGCCGGATTATTTAAAGCGTGCTTTCAGCAAAGGGCCGGATTCTCCGGTTGAATTCTCATGGGCTTTATTTTCCAGTACATATCCCACATCGCCCACACTTCCGATATTGGCATAAATATTGATTTTATGTCCGTCCCTGGTAATATTTTCCTTCCCCTTCAGTGTCTGCAGAAACTGCAGCTCCTCCTGAATCCTTTTTTCTGCCTGGGCGCAGATTTCTTCCGTCGGCTCCAGAATAATTTCTCCGCCAAATCCATCCACAACTGCTTTCATGCCCGTATGCACTTCCTCCAGATTCAGATTCACTCCAATCAGGGCCGGAATATTCATCATCCTCGCAAGAATTGCCGTATGGGAGTTGGCAGAGCCATGAACCGTCACCAGGGCAAGCATTTTGCTTTTATCCATCTGTACCGTTTCACTGGGGCTTAAATCATCCGCCACAATAACAGAAGGCTCCATATCTGCAAAATCCACATCTTCCTGACCGGACAGAATCCGCACCAGACGGTTGGAAACGTCCTTTACGTCCGCAGCCCTTGCCTTCATATAATCGTCGTCCATACTGGCAAACATTTCGGAAAAATTATCTCCTGTCATGGTCACCGCGTATTCTGCATTTACCAGTTCATTCCGTATCACATCTTCCAGCATCATCTGATGTACTTCAAATATAGCGGCGCTGGCTTCTCCCACTTCTTTTACAGCCTTTTCACAGAGTTGCCGAAGCTGTTTCTGTGCCTCCTGTCCGGCTTTTCCCATACGGAAAATTTCCGCGTCTGCATCCGTAACCTTTTTTCGCTTCACCTGCTGTCCTTCTTTTTTCAAAACAGCCACAGGGCCAGGGACAATTCCTTTGTAAACTGCTTTTCCTGATATTTTTATCATATTCTTTCGGCCTCCTTTGGCAATACCAAACCCCCATGGAAATCCTGCGCAAACTGCCCGGCCTTCCATGGATTCCCAGTTCGTCTTTGATTGTATAAGAAAATTTTTTCATCCTTTGCCTCCTATGCTTTTCCCACGCTTCCACACACTTCCATCTTGCTCATCACATATTTCTTCACTTCTTCCCGGTCCTGAGCATTGTATTTCTTGGGGTCAATGGTATCCGGCTTTTCACCCAGCACCTGATTTACCCCTCTGGTAAACGCAATCCTTAAGTCTGTCGCGTAATTCACCTTGCAGATTCCTCTGCGGATACATTCTTTTACCGCCTCGTCCGGCACGCCGGAGGTTCCGTGAAGCACCAGGGGAATCTCAACCACTTTCCGAATCTCACTCAGACGTTCCACATCCAGTTTGGGGCTTCAGCGCTTCTCCGCTGGTATCCAGAATCACCTGTTTTCCGGCTTCTTTTGCCAGCAGAATCATGTTACGGTAAATATCCCCGGACATTCCCTGGGGCATGCTGCCCGACATGGTAACAACGGAACTGTCTTTTATCATTTCCGGAAATTCCGCCAGAAATCCTGTTTCTTCTTCCTCTGTAATCTGACACCCCGGTTCCAGATATTCCATGGAACCAAAAAAAACAGTCAGGATTCCTGCAGATTTTGTGCAAAAAAAGAGAACGGTTGAAATGGTTTCCCACGTATGGAAATCTTTTCAACCATTCTGTCCTGACTCTCCTTATTCCATTACTTCGTATTCGTATTCTTCAATAACTCCGGCCGCTTCCTCCGGGGTGCTGCACCGGTGCAGCTTTTCCTTAAATTCTGCCCGCTGCAGCATATTAACCAGATTAAAAAATGCTTTTAAATGGGTTTTATGGTCCACTGCGCTTAAACAGCACACAAATTCCACCGGATCAAATTCCTCACTGCCAAAATTCACCGGTGTTTTCAGACGAATCAGACTCATACTCACTTTAATACTTCCGGCTTCCAGCCCTTCGTGGGGCACTGCAAAGCCGGGTGAAAGCACCACATAAGGCCCGTTCTTTTCAATATTGCTTACCATGGCGTCCAGATACCGCTGCTCCACATACCCCCGCTCCAGCAATTTCTGACCGGACAGGCGGACTGCCTCTCTCCAGTCTCTGCAGTCCACATCCAGCAGAATATGAGAGGGCGGCAGCAGATGGTGCAGATAAGGGGCAAAGATTTCCGCATCTGCTTCCGCAGACTGGTGAAAATACTCTCTTACCGCTTTCCTGATTTTTTTCATCAAAGCAGGAGCTGCTTCCGGAACTGCTTCCTGGACAATGGGTGAAATCCGCTCAAGCATTCCCTTTGCCTTTATCTCGCTTTCATCAATTCTGACAGGAAGATGGCGGCTGCTTCGCAGAGCGTCAATTTTATTTCCCACACAGATATAATCTTCATCATTCAGCAACGGTGAGACAATCACGTAATCCAGCCGGCAACCTTCCAGCGGAACGGTACTGATAATAAAATCCGCCTTACCAGGCTCCAGATTTCCAGCTTCATGGGAAGATACAATATCCACAATCTGGAAATTAAAATGGGTTTTCAGTTTTTCCAGTAAAAGCCGGGAAGTACCGATTCCGGCATGGCAGGCCACAATCACATGAAAGGCGATTTTTTTGTTTTTTCTACGCTCCAGTGCGGCGCAGACATGGATACTGACATATTCCAGATCTTTATCTGACAGCTCCCGGTTCCCGTATCCTTTCAGAATATTTCTTCTCTTAATGACTGCTTCCGCCACATTTCCATTCTCCTTCAGGATTTTCCGGATAACTGACGTTTTTTTCCTGAAACACAGACGCCAGATGATTGGACAGATTTTCAAAAAAATCATAATCATCGTTCAGGTTTATGCCCAGATCTTCCGATATCTTCTCAATAAACTGGCGGGTCACCATCTGAATCACATCCTTCCGGACTGATTTGTTTTTCAGATATCTGGCGGAGGAAAGCGTAACATACTCTGAAGAACTGACCAGAATAGAAGCCGCTATTCTCACCCGTTCTTCCCTGGACAGCTTATAATTGTAAAAATCCCTGTCTTCTGTTAAATGAAGGGCCTGCTCAAAATCTTCCCCGCCGGAAACCACGCCGCTTTTTATATTCAGCCGGCACAGTCTGTAAATCACGGATACCATTCTTTTGTTCATTTCATCCCGCAATCCTTTCCCTGCAGCAACTGTCTGACTGCTGCCGGCAGCTCTGACGGTTTTGCAATCACCACAGCCGCCTGCTGTATTTCTTCCGGCGCATATCCGTATGCGCAGCCAATCAGAGGAATTCCATTTTCTTCCGCTGCCTGAAGGTCAAATTTCCGTTCTCCTGCCAGACATGCACGCACCGGTTTTATTTTTTCCAGCAGATTTTTTAACACCTCTGCCTTGTTCCTGCCCATCTCCAGTGAAGCTATCACATCAAAATACTCCCGAACCTGAATTGCCTGTAATACATGCCCAATATGCTCCGGAAAATTATTTGAACATATGGCCAGTTGAAAGCCTTCGGATTTCAGTTCTTCTTCCCCAATGTTCCGAAAAATTTTCGGATAATCAGTTCCGGACTTAATCCGATACAGGAAATGATTTCCTGAGCCGACACCTGTTTTCCCCTGTTTGCCAGGGCTGTCTGACAGGCTTCCACCGCATAGGGAGCTGTCTGATTCAAGGTTCCGTCAATATCAAAGATTACATATTTTTCCATTCTGATCTTTCCTTCCATTTCTGCATCTCTGGCAGATTTTTGTATCATCATACCACAGCAGCCCGTTGGAAAAAAGTATAATTCTTTTCCGAAAATATTGCAAAAATTTCCGGATATCATTCTGAAACCGGTGGAAGCATCTTCTGTTTTTGTCAGAATCAGCCCGGATTATCCCGTATCATTCCTTCCGGAAATCTTTCAGATACACTTCCATGGAGCGATTCATTTCCACAGAAAATTCACTTTCATATTTCCGGTTCCAGAATGCTTCCATCCAGGATTCATAGTCCCGGTTTCCCGTTTTTCCGGAAAACATAGCGCGGATACTTTCACTGTCTTTATCCTGATAAGCATTTTCACAGACCATATCGGAAAGGGCAAACCGCTCCGGCTTTTCCCGTTCTTTCTGCTGGCTGACAGGCCGCCCGAATACAAGCATACAGGCAGGATACACATAAGCCGGAAGGGACAGAAGCTCCTTCATTTCTTCCGCGCACTCCATCACATCTCCAATATAGCAGGAGCCGATGCCAAGGCTTTCCGCTGCCGTCACCCCATTCTGAGCCGCAATCACCGCATCCTCCACTGCCAGAAGCAAATCCCCCGGCCCCGGCTTTCTGGGTTCCAGCCCTGCCTCCCGGTAAAAGGACAGCCATTTCCGGCAGTCCGCACAGAAAATCAGTACCATTTTAGCTTTCGCAATAAAGGGCTGATGGTCGCAGAGTTCCGCCAGCGTTTCCTTCCTTACAAATTGCTTCGAACATTTCATAACCGGCGTTGGAATCTTCCGTAAGAATAACGGACAACTCCGGTATTCTTTTCACATTTATTTCCGGATATACCTGGTGCATGGAATTATAAACCTGTCTGGTATTCTGATAATACCCGCTGTTCTTCAGATAATAAATCTCATGGACGCTATATGGCAGCATATTCAGACTATCTCTTGTGATAAATACAAAGTAACAGCCGGAAGCCAGCACTGCTTCTGCAAAAGATTTCGAATATAAAAATCTTTCCTGCTCATCTACAAATACCACTGTTTCTTTCAGCAGCTGTAATCGTAATACCGCACTTTCGGCATCTCCTGACAAAACCGCACACTTCCTGTCACAAATCACTTCTGTTCCCGGCCCCGTTCTGCCGGAAAGATAATCACTTATTATCTGTATCAGAGTTGTTTTTCCACTTGCACTGTTTCCCTGAATCACCGTGATATTTCTGCGCAGGTTGAGTTCATAACGAAGTTTTTTCGTAGATACCACTACTCTTATATTACCCTTCAAAAATTTCCACCTCCTGAAATTCCTTTAAGAATTCTTCATAACTGTGAATTACATTTCCACTGTTTTTGACAGAAATTTCAAAAGGCTCTTCAAATTCCATTTCATACCCCAGTCTCACGGTAATATCCTGTCTCTTCCCAATTTCCAGTATCCATTTCGCACAATTATTTCCACAGGCAGAAGCATTAACAATAAGCGTGGGTTCCTTATACATAATAATAAGTGCTTTCACACCTCCCGACAATCGTTCGGGCGCAATGATTCCAAGTACCGGACTGTCAATAGAATACGCTGATATTACTGTTGAATCATCTACATCCCGAACCATTTCTTTTACCAGTTCATCTTCAAACCATTCTTCTTCATAATTATATTTAAACCATGTATCCGGACTGAACACATAATTCGTATTTTCTATATCTTTTGACCCTCTGTTAAAAATAATACTCAGCATATGACTTATCCTCCCTGTATTTTCCTGTCTGTTCCCATCATACTATATCTTCCGCAGGGAAAAAAGCCCGTTTCATTTACCGATATCCATACCGTTTTCTCCCCGGCCGAGGCCTTATAACAGCTCCATATTTATGGATTTCACAGTAAATCCGCAATTTTCATACATATGAAAAGCCGCTTTATTTTTCCCGTTCACCTGCAGCTCAATCCCGTCATATTCCTTCTGCTTTTTCAGTTCTTTCAGAAACTCAAAAAAAGCATGTCCAATCCCTTTCCCGCGGTAATTTTCATCCACTGCCATGGAATCAATGAAAATAACACTTCTGGCCACCTGATTTGGACCTTCGATATGTCGGTACATAATAAATAAAATTCCCGCCACAATTCCCTCATATTCCGCAACGAAAAATGTTTCATCCTTCACTGCCTGTTCAAATACGTCAGCAGGCAGCACCGTGTCACTGTATCTGTAAATATCCGGCCGCCAGTCAATATGCATTTGCTGCACCTGCTTCATAATGGCTTCCACCGCTCCATATTCTTCCGGTTTTGCATTTCTGATATGAATTTTCATCGTTCTTCAGACCTCCTCATACATATTATACTACGCTATTCGTAGCTATTTTACATTCTGCACCAGTTAATAAAGTTTTCCCATCATTTTTTATCTTTCCGAACAATCCGCCACACAGCGAACTTTCCTGCTGTTACTGCTACCGGAAGTCCGCCCGGCGCCATAACCCACTGGCTGGCAATATACAGATTTTTTATCCCTTTTATGATTCCTTTCACACGAAAAGACTTTACGCCTTTTTTCGTAATGAATCCCATATATGCTCCATGATATGCATTACAGTACCGTTCGTAAGTAATGGGTGTCCAGCAGTCAAGAAATTCCATGTGCCCCTGCAGGCCGGGGAACTGTGTCAGCAATCGTTTCTCAATTGCCCTTACTGTCTCCTTTTTCTGTCTCTCATATTCCTTCCCTTCCAGTCCTTTCCAGTAAAAGTATTCCTTATCGAATTGTGGAACATTTACCTGGAGTACCATTTTTCCTGTGGGAGCAAATCCAGGTTCATACTCGTAACTTTTCACCGAAATTCTCTCCACTTTCTTTCCCCCGGTTTCAAAAGGAGCGCAGTCGAAGAAAACAGTTCCTTTCCCGTCATATGCCTCCCGGTCAGCCACAAATGCCGCCTGAACAGCAGTGAAAAGAGGATATTTGTCATTATCTGCATAACAGGACCGCCATTTTGCATCCATATACTTTTTCCCGACTAAATTGCCGAACATTTCCATCGTATCCACGGATGAGATAACATAATCTGCCAGCACTGTTTTCCCGTCTGCCTTTTCAATCCCGATTGCTTTTTTATTTTTTATCAGAATCCGTAAAACCGGTTCATTACAGTATAAATTTCCTCCAAGCTCCTGAAATCGCTTCACCATACGCTGCACCATTGCCAGAGAACCGCCCATCGGTATTTCACCATTACCGGATATAATACTGGCATAAGAAACGAGAAAAGAACTTGCAACATATTCTTTGGGCAGATAATCTGTAAACAGTGCCTTCAGTGCAGGATGTTTAAACCGCCTGGACATTTCTTCCAGATCAATGGAACCGTATTCCTTCATCACCTTTGGCATATCCGCCATGGAAGCTCCCATATGGATATAATCAGTAATCCCCATAGCATCCAGAGGCTTCTCAGCTGGCATTTCACATTCCGCTGCGTATTTCACATGCTTCACAAATTTTTTTATTTCCGTTTCATCTTCAGGGGACAACTGGAGAAGTTCTGCCTTCGTCCTTTCTAAATCCTTCCACAGTGTTACCTGAAAACCTCCCCGGATACTTGTATAAAAGCAGTCGCAGTCTGCAAATTCCGTATGCTCATCCAGGGCTCCCACTGTTTCCCATACTTTCCGGAGAGACGTCCCTTTTTTAGTTCCGGTAAGCCAATGAATACAGTTATCAATATGGCAGCCTTTCCGGTTCCACCCCATACACTGGCCGCCGGCAATGGGATTTTTCTCGTAAATATCCACGTCATAACCTGCCAGTCTGCCATAAATTCCTGCCGACAATCCGGCAATGCCGCCGCCTGCGATTACAATTTTTCTGTTTTCACTCATCATTTTCCTCCATAAATAAACGATTTTCACTCAATTGCTTCTGAATCGTTTTGCAGCATACCCACTATCCACTCCGGTTCCGGCAGGGGAATTTCCGGATGCAGCGCACACTGTTCCATGATTCCGTGTATCGCACACCAGTACATATTTGACAGCGACATGACGTTTCCTTTCCGAATGCTTCCATCTTTCTGTCCTGCTTCCACCCAGTTCTGGCAAAATGCAATAGTATCGACCGAAGCGGCCAGCCGACGAAGTTTCTCCGGTATATCTTCCGCCCACGCCACATGTCCCATAAATACGAACATTTTCGCAATAAAAGGATTTTTTTCGGTCTGCAGAAACAATAGTTTCGTAAATTGATAAAAAAAATCCAGACCATTTTCTGCCCTGACCTGCATGGGCATACGCATCCCTTCCAGTCCGATATTTACCAGCTCTTCTAACAGAATTTCCTTTGTTGGAAAATAATGAAACAGCAACCCTTCACTAATCCCCGCCCGCCTGGATATCTGGCTTGTTTTGGTTCCGTAATATCCCCGTTCCACGAATAAATCCAGGGTAGCCTGAATAATCTGTACTTTTCTGGCTTCCTTTTGTTCCTTCCTTGTCATATAACATCTCCTCCGGTAAATAAACACAGCTTAACATTAGCATAGTCAGCGAAAAATTTACAGAGTGATTTACTCAATGAAATTTCTGCCTGTCATAAAATATTTTCTCATAAAATTTCCTGTATCCTGGCCTCCTGCACCTTCTTGACATTTTTTCAAAAATATGCCATACTGACACCATAAAACTCCTGCTGTCCCTTACGGGAACATCAGGAGCGTGGATTTTTAAGGAACCGCCTTTTTCGCCACACAATTACATTCGTAGTTGTGTGGTTTTTTTCTATTCAAAAGGAAATTATTTCCGGTAATTGCGAAACTGTAAAATTATCAAAATTTCATGTACAATTACTGCATTTCTTCTTAAATATTTTCATCATACAAAAGGCCGACATGTCGGACGCACCAGACATTCCAACGAGCCTTTGAATACAAAAGACCATGTCAGCAAAGGCTTCCATGCTCTTTTAAGTCTCGTTTCCACGGTGCTGAAATGCATTTCTTACCTTTTGCATGAGAAAATATTTGTATTCAGGTTTTCTGAATCGTACATGAAATCAGTACAATTATAGAGTTTCGCAAATGCCTAGGAAGATCATTTATCTGAAAGGAGACCATTTATGGATCAGACATTTATGAAAGAAAAAAAGATACTGCCGCTGGTGCTGTCCATGTCTCTGCCCATGGTAATCTCCATGGCAGTCAATGCACTGTACAACATTGTGGACAGTTATTTTGTGGCAAAACTAAGCGAAGACGCCATGACCGCACTGGCGCTGGTTTACCCGGTGCAGAATCTGATTAATGCCATTGCCATCGGTTTTGCCATCGGTATCAATGCCTGCGCCGCTTTTTATCTGGGCGCCGGAAAACAGAAGCAGGCCGATGAAGCTGCCACTCAGGGCCTTATTCTCAATCTTCTTCACGGAGTAATTCTTACGATTTTAAGCATTGCCGGAATACCTGCGTTTCTCAGGATGTTTTCCTCAGATGAAACGGTAATCCGGCTTGGGCTGGCTTACGCCAGCCGGGCGTTCCTGTTCGCTGTATTTATTACCACGGGGCTTTCTTTTGAGAAGATTTTCCAGGCTGTGGGACGGATGCAGGTATCCATGTTCTGCATGATGTGCGGTTTTCTTGCCAATATCATTCTGGACCCGCTGATGATTTTCGGTATCGGTCCCTTCCCGGCCATGGGTATTGCGGGAGCCGCCTATGCTACCGGAATCGGCCAGTGCTTTTCTTTGCTGGTCTACCTGCTGTTTTACTTCTTCCGTCCGATTCCGTTAAAAATAAGCCGAAGAGCAATGCAGCCTGATAAAGAAGTAATTACCAGAATGTATGCTATCGGCATTTCCGCCACACTGACCATGGCGTTGCCTTCCCTGCTGATTTCCGTGTTAAACGGAATCCTGTCGGCTTTTTCGGGGGCTTATGTGCTGGTGCTGGGGGTTTACTACAAATTACAGACCTTTATTTACCTGACGGCCAACGGAATTATTCAGGGCATCCGCCCTCTGATGGGCTACAATTACGGGGCCGGAGAATCAGAACGGGTACGGGAAATTTACCGCACTTCCCTGAAACTGATTATGGGGGTTATGCTGGCGGGAACACTGCTTTCCTGGGTCATTCCCGAACAGTTAATCGGACTGTTTACCGCCAATCCGCAAACCATTCAAATCGGCATAACCGCTTTGCATATCATCAGCCTGGGCTTTATTGTATCTGCAGTTTCCGTCACCAGCTCCGGAGCCCTGGAAGGACTGGGGAAAGCCAGGCCGGCTTTGTATATCTCACTGCTGCGCTATGTAGTCATTATCATACCGGCAGCATTTCTGTTCAGCAGATTTGCAGGAGCAGCAGGGGTATGGTTTGCATTCTGTTTTTCCGAATTTGTCACAGCGGGCTGCTCCCTGCTGATTTACCGGAAAGCTGTTGAAATACCACAGTGATTTCCGGTAAAAACAAATCCCGTATTCCAGAATATCCGTATATCCCTCCCGCTCCAGTTCTTCCCGGTATTTTTTCTCCTCTATCTGCCGGAGGGCTTCCTGACAGCCCGCCTCCATATCCTGAATTTTTTTCGCTACTTTCGGCTCCAGAATAATGGCTCTGCCCGTGCGGATTCTCTGAGTCCGCAGAATCAAATCCGCACGTCCCAGTCCTGTTTCCCGGTTGGAGCGGACACGGTATTTCCTGCTCCGCTGCATCAGCCCTGTGAGAAATCCATGGTAATACCTTTCTCCATAATCAAAATAGCTGATGCTCTCCTCAGGAAACCCTGAAATTTCTTCCCCTGTCTGTTCCGTATCTCCCTCATCAAGGGCCGTAAATAAGGAAGACATATCAAAGGTCTTTCGTTTTTTATCAAACCAGGTGCGGATGGTATTTCGATAAATATAAGAAACCTCACTGTTTGGAATAGCCATGGTGACATACTGATGCAGGACGGATTTTGCGGATATTCAAAATAAAAAAGAATGTGGAGGTAACAGACAATGACAAAGACGATTTTTGAGGAACTGGGCGGCAAATACGAAAGACAGGGTGAATATTTAATTCCATGTATAACTTTACCCGCCGAAGAAGAACAGCCGACAGGCTGAATACATACCTTGCCGACATTGACAGGCAGGCACAGGAACGCTTTGAAAGGCTCATAGAGGGCATGAAACAGGCACAGGGCAAACGTATATAATATATTCAATATGCAAGGAGGTCAAAAATGTTTGAATATATGACGTCACAAGAAGCAGAAAATAAGTGGAATATATCTGTTCGACGGGTACAGCGTTTGTGCAAGGAAAATCGGATTGATGGAGCTATGAATATAAATCGTGTATGGCTTATTCCTAAAACAGCTAAGAAGCCTGCCGATGGCAGATACAAGATAAACAAGGAACAGAAAGAACGAAATCAATAGCATTTTGATTTATAAGGGATTTTTTCTGAAAAGCAGTTGAAAACGGGCGATACAACCCGGAATCTGGCAGCGTGTAAAAGGTTTTTGACAGTGTTTCAAAGGTATGTCAAAGCCTGTTGATAGATGATTTTTTTGTAAATGAGTTATTATCAGATGGAGGTCACATATATGGAAATTAAGAAGAAATTAAAAGATGCAAGAGCAAACGCTGGTTTGACACAAGAACAGGTTGCTGAAAAAATTATGGTTTCAAGACAGACCATATCAAATTGGGAAAATGGAAAATCTTTACCAGACATCATTAGCATTATAAACTTGAGTGACCTTTATCAAATTAGTTTAGATGAACTATTGAAAGGAGACACAAAAATGAAAGAAAAGATTGAGAAAGATGTAAAGGTTGCGGAAGGTAATAAGAGATTAATATTAAGAACAGCGATCCTGCTTTTTGCTGTTTCGATAATATATTCGATTAGTACTTTGGTGGGCGGTGCGTTTAATGACTTCTGCGAGGCTGCTATAAGATGGGTAGTGTTAGGCATTGGTGTTGCGTTTGCTACGACATATTCCAGCCAAAAAGAATCCGGAAAAATATAAAAAATCCAAAGAAGAAGAAAATGGAAAAATCTGAATGGATACGCTGTCCTGTTTGTGGGAACAAAACTCGTGACAGAATTAGAAAAGTGATTTTGTCAAGATTAGTTGACACATTTTCCTCAGGGATTTTGCATCCTGTGCTGCTTCTTTCAGGGAATCATAGTATCGCTGTCGTTTTATCATGGGAGGAAGGCCTCCATCAGAGGAGCAGATCCTCCGGTTATTCCAATAGCTGATGAAATATCTCCGGATGCCATATTGACAGACTGCATCCCGGTAAAGCCGGCTGGTATACCGGCTTCCCCTGTCACTGTGGATGAACGCCCCGCGGATGCCTGGATATGCCCTCGCTGCATTTTCCAGTGTCTGCACACATAACGGGGCTTTCATGTCAGTGTCCGTCGCCAGGCCTGTCAGATAATCTTCCTCCCTTCCCCGTCGTTCCCGGATATCCATGAATTTTTCCCAGTCCGCCGGATTCAGTTTGCCTTTTACCTGATTTTCATGCCGGGCAAATTCTCCTGCCAGGGAATCCCCAGGACATGCCATAGCATTTTTGTAAGTCCTCTGTTTTGCCGATTTCAACGTTACCAGAATCACCGGATACCGGCACATTTCCCCGGTATATATTTCCCCGGCTTTTTCAATGGCAAGGCCGGAAAACAGCTCCCGGTTCTGCCGGTTTTTTCCGGGTCTCCGGTATTGCTTTTCCATATTATATCCCAGGAGGGAGGCATTTACAACAATTCTTTCAAAATCTGATTTACCATGCCGGGATTTGCCTTTCCCTTCATGGCCTTCATGGTCTGGCCCACCAGAAATCCAATGGCTTTTTCCTTTCCGTTCCGGTAATCTTCCACGGATTTTGGGTTATCCTTTATCACCTGTTCCACGACAGCGCGAAGTTCCCCTTCGTCGTTGACGGTTTTCAGTCCATGGTCTCTGACATAAGCATCCGGGTCGATGTCCTCGTCAAATATTTTCTCAAATACTTCTTTCGCCACTGTGCTGTTAATGCTGCCTTCTTCTGTCAGGGCAATCAGTTTTGCCAGATGTTCCGGTGAAAAACGGATTTCCTCCGGCTCCATTTCCCGTTCCTTTAAGAGGCGCATGGTCTCTCCCATCAGCCAGTTGCTTACTTTTTTCGGTTTCCGGCACAGCTCTGCGGTGGCTTCAAACAAGTCAGCCAGATGTTTGGACGAGGTGATAATCTCCGTATCGTAATCAGGCAGTCCGTACTCCTGCCGGTACCTTGCCATTTTCTCCGGGCGCAGTTCCGGCTGCCCTGCCTTAATCTCTGCAATCCATTCCTCACTGATGGAAAGGGGAGCCAGATCCGGCTCCGGAAAATACCGGTAATCCTGAGCGTCTTCCTTGCTGCGCATGGGGTAGGAATACTCTTTTCCATCATCCCATCTTCTGGTTTCCTGGATTACCTGTTTTCCCTCTTCCAGCAAATCAATCTGCCGGGTTTTCTCGTGTTCAATGGCTCTGGCAATAGCTTTAAAAGAGTTCAGATTCTTCATTTCCGTCCGGGTGCCCAGCTCCTCTGAGCCTGCTTCCCGTACCGACAGGTTCACATCCGCCCGCATGGAGCCCTCGTTCAGTTTGCAGTCGGAGGCCCCCAGATACTGAATCATCATCCGCAGCTTTTCCAGATAAGCAATGACTTCTTCTGCCGAACCCATATCCGGCTCGGAAACAATTTCTATTAATGGCACACCGGAACGGTTGTAGTCCACCAGAGAACAGTCACCCCACTCGTCATGAATTAATTTCCCCGCGTCCTCCTCCATATGGATTTCATGGATTCCGATGGTTTTCGTTCCGGCAGAGGTTTCAATCTCAATTCCTCCATCCCGGCAGATGGGCAGATAGAGCTGGGAAATCTGGTAGTTCTGGGGATTATCCGGGTAAAAATAATTTTTCCGGTCAAATTTACAGTTCCTGGTTATGGTACAGCCGGCGGCAAGGCCCACTGCCATGGCGTATTCCACTACTTTCTTATTCAGAACCGGAAGGGCCCCCGGCATTCCGGTGCATACCGGACAGGTATGGGTATTGGGCGCTCCCCCAAATGCTGTGGAACAGCCGCAGAAAATCTTTGTTTTGGTGGCAAGCTCCACGTGGACTTCCAGTCCGATGACCGTTTCATATTCTTTGCTCATGTCCTCACCTCCTGTTCTGTTCAAATGCATAAGCTGCCTGCAGAATCTTTTTTTCCTGGAAACAGCCGCCGATTAACTGCAGTCCGATGGGAAGTCCTTTTCTATCTATCCCGCAGGGCAGGGTCATGGCCGGCAGTCCTGCCAGATTTACAGAGACTGTATAAATATCTCCCAGATACATCTTTAAGGGGTCCTCCAGGCTCTTTCCGATTTCCGGCGCAGTGGTGGGCGCCGCCGGGCCAAGAATCACGTCGTATGTTTCAAAAGCCTGGTCAAAAGCCTGTTTGATCAGTGCTTTGGTGCGCAGAGCTTTCAGGTAATAAGCGTCATAATAACCGGAACTCAGCACAAAGGAGCCCAGCATAATCCTTCGTTTCACCTCCGGGCCGAACCCTTCGGAGCGGGATTTTTTGTACATCTGATGAAGCCCTTCGTATTCCTGGCTGCGGTATCCGTATTTCACTCCGTCAAACCGTGCCAGGTTGGAGCTGGCTTCAGCACATGCAATGACATAATAAGCCGGAATTGCGTACTCCACCAGGCTTAAATCAAATTCTTCCACCAGGGCGCCCTGCGCTTCCAGCACTTTTGCCGCCGCAAGAACAGATTCCCGCACTTCCCCATTCAGCCCTTCCCCCAGATAATCTTTCGGAATTCCGATTTTCATACCTTTTACATCTTTTTTCAGTGCGGAAATAAAATCCGTATCCTTCCGGTTCAGGGAAGTGGAATCTTTCCTGTCATAAGAAGTAATCACTTCCAGAACGGCCGCGCAGTCCGCCACATCCTTTGCCACCGGCCCAATCTGGTCCAGAGAGGAGCCGTAAGCAATCAGCCCGTACCGGGAAACCGTTCCGTAGGTGGGCTTTAGCCCTGTCACGCCGCAGAATGCGGCTGGCTGTCGAATGGAGCCGCCTGTATCGGAGCCCAGTGCATAAAAACATTCCTGAGCCGCCACCGCCGCACAACTTCCTCCGGAGGAACCGCCCGGCACATGCTTCGGATTCCAGGGGTTCCGGGTAATCCCAAAGGCTGAGGTTTCCGTGGTGCTCCCCATGGCAAATTCATCCATATTGGTTTTGCCCAGAATCACCGCACCCGCTTTCTGCAGATTCAGCACTGCTTCCGCTGTGTATGTGGGCACAAAATTTTCCAGGATTCTGGAACTGCATGTGGTCCGCAGCCCTTCGATGCACAGATTATCCTTGATTGCCGCGGGAACCCCGGCCAGCGGCCCTTCCAGTTCTCCTCTGCTAATTTTTTCCTGTATTTCGGCTGCCTGTTTCAGGGCGCCTTCTTCGTCCAGCGTCACATAACTGTGTATCTCCGGCTCCGCCTGATGGATTTGCTCCAGCGTCGCCTGTACTGCTTCTGTCACGCTGATTTCCTTATGCTTTATCTTTTCCGCAAGCTGCAGCGCGGTAAATTGTCTGATTTCTTTCACTGACATGGACATTCCCTCTCTCATTCCACTGTTTTCGGTACCTGATAACTTCCCTCCCGGACTTCCGGCGCATTTTTCAGCATATTTTCACGGTCATCCCCGTTTGTCACCACATCTTCCCGAAACACATTATCTACAGGAAATACATGGGACATGGGCTCCACGCCGGAAGTATCCAGTTCGTTCAGTTTGTCAATATAATCCAGCATTTCCTCCATATCCTTTCTGGCCCGTTCCCGCTCCTCCTGGGAAAGCTCCAGTTTGGCCAGAATTCCCACATATTCCATGGTTTCATCTGAAATCACATTTCTGCCCTGTTTCTTTTCCATTGTTTCCAATCCTTCCTCTCTCCTAATCCCTGACTTTGATATGCACTTCCCGAAGCTGCTGCTCTGTCACCTGATTCGGCGCGCCGCACATAAGATCCTGGGCATTTCCGTTCATGGGGTACGCAATCACTTCGCGGATGTTTTCTTCTCCCCGCAGCAACATCAGCATACGGTCAATCCCCGGCGCCATGCCTGCGTGGGGCGGCGCTCCGAACTGAAACGCGTGGTAGAGGGCGCCGAATTTGCTTTTCAGCGTTTCCTCATCATATCCTGCAATTGCAAAGGCTTTCACCATAACCTGTAAATCGTGGTTGCGGACCGCGCCGGAAGACAGCTCCACTCCGTTGCACACAATGTCGTACTGATATGCCAGAATGTCCAAGGGATCCATGGTTTCCAGCGCTTCCAGCCCGCCCTGGGGCATGGAGAAGGGATTGTGGGTGAAGGTCAGTTCTTTCGTCTGAGGATCCTGCTCAAACATGGGAAAATCATTGACATAACAGAACCGGAACGCATTTTTTTCCAGTAAGTCCAGCTTCTCTCCCAGCTCCGTACGAATCATACCTGCAAAGTAAGCCGCCCTTTCTTCCCTGTCCGCCATAAAAAATATGGTGTCTCCTGTCTCAAGGCCGGCAAGGCTGCGGAACTCCTCTTTTAATTCTTCCGGTATAAACTTGTCAATGGGCCCCTTAAAGCTGCCGTCTTCCATCACTTCCAGATAGCCCAGTCCGCCCATGCCGATTCCGGTGGCAAATTTCAGCAGTTTCCCATGAAAACTTTTGGACATTTCCGCATGTACCCGGATGGCCCGCACGGTTTTTCCAAGGAATGGCTGAAAGGTACATTTCTGAAAAAATTCTGTCAGATCCATAATCCGCAGAGGGTTCCGCAAATCCGGCTTGTCGGTGCCAAACTCCAGCATAGCCTGTTTATAGCTGTACACAGGGTAGGGAGCCTTTGTAACTGTGCTTCCCTCCGGTGCAAATTTTTCAAAAACTGCGGACAATACTTCTTCTCCCACCTGAAATACATCTTCCTGGTCGGCAAAGCTCATTTCAAAATCAAGCTGGTAAAATTCTCCCGGCGAGCGGTCTGCTCTGGCGTCCTCATCCCGGAAGCAGGGGGCTATCTGGAAATACCTGTCAAAACCGGATACCATCAGAAGCTGTTTGTACTGCTGGGGCGCCTGAGGCAGCGCGTAAAATTTCCCCTTGTATTTTCTGGAAGGAACAATATAATCTCTGGCTCCTTCCGGGGAAGAAGCACAGAGAATCGGGGTCTGGATTTCCAGAAATCCCAGTTCTGTCATTTTCTCCCTCAGATATGCAATGACCCTGGAACGGAAAATAATGTTGTCTTTTACTTTCTGGTTCCGCAAATCCAGATAGCGGTATTTCAAACGCACATCTTCCCGCACTTCTCTGCTGGTCATCACTTCAAAGGGCAGAGGTGCATATACGTCTCCCAGAATCTGAATTTCCTTTGCTTCCAGCTCTATGGTTCCCGTGGGAATCTTCGGGTTGTACGTATCCTCATCCCGCTGTTCGATAATACCCTGAATGGATACCGCCTGTTCCCGGCGGATTCCCTCCAGCAGCTTCCCATCCCGAATCACCACCTGCATCACAGCGTACATGTCTCTCAAATCAATAAAAGAAACGCCGCCATGGTCCCGGATGTTTTCCACCCATCCGGCTGCCCGGATGATCCGTCCGATATCTGTTTCACTCACTTTGTTTAACGTTATGTCTCTGTAAATACTGCTCATAATTCCCACTCCTTTTTGCGTATCCGTGAGCTGCGCAATCCAGCAGGGAAGATTTACCGCACCCTGCTCGCCGCGCGCGAGCGGATTGCCTGGCAATAGATTTCCTTTCCGCGAGCTGCGCATCCCGCCCGGAGGGCTTTATCTTACAGGAAGATACTTTCGCACGTTAGCGCGACACGGTATTTCCTGTAAGATAAAAAAACCCCGGAATACTTTCGTATTCCGGGGCGAATCTCTTCCAGGGAAATCCGCGGTACCACCCGCATTGAAAGACTGCTTCCTGCTGCACAGCATCAGGAACATCTGCTTTCCACTCTTATGCTTAACGCGCACAACGTACTGGCCTGCCCGCCATGAATCTTTTCCCATAAGCTGCTTAACCAGTCTGCTCCGGAGCGTTCCCTTTATCTCCTCTTCCAAACGGCGCTCTCAGTCGGTGACGCCATATTCCTGTCGGCTTCTGAAAACAAGAGTCTCCTTCAACGCTTTACTAAGTTGATGTTTTTTAGTTATGGGTTATCTTAGCACAGATTATTCTGTTTTGCAAGAAAAATTTACAATTTAAATTTATTTGCCTGGTCATTCTGCCTGCGACTCAGTTCTACCAGTCCCCTGGTATCTTCGGTACACTCGTCAATGGTCTGAGACAGAAGAGTCATGCTGGCGCTGGTTTCTTCTGTGGACGCCGCACTCTCCTCCACCACGCTTGCCAGACTGTTGGCAGAGTCTGTAACAATCTGTTTCAGGGAATTCAGAATCTCTGTCTGTCCGCCGATTTCTTTTGTCACTTCTTCAACCATGGCTACTTCTTCTTTCAAATGCTGAAATGCAACTCTGGTTTCCTGCAGACATTTCTGCTGCTTCTGCACATTGTTCGTAACTTCCTGCATTTTATTGACGGAAACTTCCACATTATGCACCAGTTCTTTCACTATTTCTTCAATCTCCTGGGCATTTCCGGAAGATTCCTCGGAAAGATTCCGGATTTCTTCTGCCACAACTGCAAATCCTCTGCCGGCTTCTCCGGCTCTGGCCGCCTCTATGCTGGCATTCAGGGAAAGCAGATTGGTCTGGGCTGCCAGCCCTTTGATAATCTCAATGGTTTTATTGATATTGGCGGCGGAGTCATTATTCTTATTGGTCTGTTCTGATACCACATCAATGGTTTCAATGGTCAGTCTTGTAATCTGATCCAGTTCCCGAATACTCTCAGAAGCCCCTGCTGAATGGGTTGCCATGGCAGAAACTGCTTCTTCCAGCTTATGTACACCGCTCTTTTCTACTTCAATAACATCTCCCAGTTCCCCAATTTTCTCATTTACGGTCTCTGTCTCATTAGCCTGGCTGGTAGCTCCCTGTGCCAGGTCTTCAATGGCCTGATTGGTATCCCGGATACTGGTCAGAATATAACCGAACTTCTCACTGAACTTTTCACTGCTCTGATTCAGAGATTCTCCTGTATGGAGAACACTGCCAATCATAGTTGCCAGAGATTCCCGCACATTATCCAGGGAACGTGCCATTTCTCCAATCTCGTCATTCCTTTGCAGCAATACAGGGCTGACGGTAAAACTCAGATCTCCCACTGCTGCCTGGCGAAGATGAGCCTCCACCATCTTAATACCTTTTGTTATCCGCATACCACCCACTGTGGAAATTACTATCGCTATAATCAGCATAACAACAGCCGCAACTCCGTAAATCATAAGCATACCGGAGAATTCTTTCTGGATATTATCTTTCTGGCTGTCAATCTTTGCATTCATTTCATCCACATAATTTCCGGTGGCAACGGCCCAGCCCCAGGGCTCAAACATCTCAGAATAGGCAATCTTGGGCGCAACAGTCACACCGTCTGCCTTGGTAAAATAAAATTCATTGTAGCCGCCTCCGGCTTTTGCTGCTGACACCACATTCTGCGTCACTTTCACACCGTTCTGATCTGTTAAATCCTTCCGGTTGGTACCTTCCTGATCTGTCAGAATCGGATGTTCAACCAGCACATAATCCTCTCCGTCAATCCAGATATAACCGGAGCCGTCATCCCGGTAACGCATGGAACGCACTGCGTCCTTCGCTCTCTGCTGCGCCTCTTCCTCCGTCATTTCACCGCTTTTAAACCTGTCATAATAGCGCTGAATCAGTGCCAGGGCTCCCTGTACCTGAGATTTGATTTCCATGGAATAACCGTCTGTCATGGACTCCTCATACAAATCCACTGACTCATCCATGGACTGTCTCAGATAATAAACGCCCAGACATGCCAGACCAATTGTCGGAACAGACACCATAATACAGATAATGGAAACCAGCATAACGGTCAGGCTTTTAAAGCCTTTCGTCTTCGGTTTCTTAACTTCCATATTTTCATTCATATAATCCCACCTTCCACATTTACTGCCTGTTGATACTTCTATTATACAGTTTTCCCAATATAAGTCAATGAAATTGGAGATTATTTGTTAATTTTACCGTTATCTAATTTTCACCATTGTGCAAATATAGTGCTATTTTACTATTATTCACTGCTTTTTCAGCAAAAATTTCTGTTTTATCGCCAAAACCTGCTTATAC
Source organism: uncultured Eubacterium sp. (assembly GCA_949959185.1). GTDB lineage: Bacteria > Bacillota > Clostridia > Lachnospirales > Lachnospiraceae > Petralouisia. Next base: position 50,426 of record CATLIX010000010.1, read on the forward strand.
CGGGATATTTCCGGACAATATCAGGTTATGTCCAGACCGGCCAGTTGCCTGGCCAGACCATCTGCCGTATCAGAAAAAAATATGCCATGACTGTTTATTTTCTCCTGACACATGGTAAGATTCCTGGGATTCCCGCGGAAGGCTTCTTCATTTTTCTGCAGCCTGTCCGTATTCAGTCCCAGATTTTCAAACACTCCACGCACTATCTCATAAGTACTCTTCTCATTGGGCGAGCCAAAATTGTACACACCTCCCGGAAGTTCAAATGCTTTTTCCAGATGTTCTGCCACTTCATTTACATCCGTAATGCCCCGTCTGTCCCATACCGGCAATTTTATGGCTTCTTCACCTGCAATCTGAGAAATCAGCGTCCGGAAAAAATCACTGTGTTCCCCTTCTTTTCCCGTTTTCACATCGTACATCCAGGACAGACGCAGCAGCACGCAGTCCGGATTTGCACGGAGACATTCCTGTTCTGCCCTTAGTTTCTCCTGCCCGTACAAATTACAGGGACTGAGCGCTTCCTCCTCCCGGTGAGCTCCGGAAAAGCTGCTGCCGAAATACACCTGGTCCGAACTGCAGAGCATACATTTTGCCTGCACGTCCCCGGCTGCTTTTGCAAGGTTTATACTTCCGTCCACATTGATTTTCCAGGAACGTTCCGGCTCTTTTTCACACTGGCCCACATCTGAGACAGCGGCGCAGTGAATCACCACATCCGGCCGGTAAGTTTCAGCCATGCGCCTGACGCTTCCTTCGTCTGTGATATCCAGTTCCGCGTGAGCTGGTGTATATATTTCATATTTTTGTGCGTAGAATGAGGCAATTCTGCTTCCAAGAAAACCGGAGGCTCCGGTCAGTAAGATTTTTTTCATTTGGTTCCTCCTGAATTACGCCATAACGGGAACTGCATGTTCCCTGATATCATTAATTGCCGCTATCAGAGAAGCCCTTGTTTTTGCGTCAAACATTTTAATAAAAGGCACAGGCTTGTCAAAGGGCGGTTTCTGCAAATCCATAATATTTTCCATGTACCCGTTCTGCTCCATATGGTTGATAATCTTGTAAACGAACTGTATCTGCCTCTGATTCAGAGATTCATCATTGATAAATGCTGAAAATGCTGCCATGGCAGCTTCATGGTCCAGTTTCGCAATTTTCCTCACCAGAAGTCCGAAGGGAGTATCTCCAAATTCCCGCTGGTAATCTTCCCTGCTTCCCAGTTCTTCTGTCAGCACCCGCTCCAGCTCCCGATAGTCTTCTTCTGTCAGCTGCTTATTGTGGAACAGCTTATAAATTGCCAGAGAATCCCTGTGTTCCTCCACATAGCGGTTTACTTTTCTGCGGTAATTTTCAAAATCATAAGCGGCACCTAACTGAACCCCTTCTTTTTCCTCCAGAACCGGATCCTGAAGTCTTGTCATAATCGACTTCCTGGAAGAGTTTTCCGCCAGAAATTTCATCAGTCCCCGTAATTTGCTTCTTACATGCTCCAGCCGGAGGGCATCCGTATCTTTCCAGAAATTCTCTGTATTTATCTCTTCTATCAGTTTTAACTCTGCTTCAATCTGAGGAATATTTGCCTTTTTTTCCAGTTCCTCTGCAATTTCACACAACTGTTTTTTCCCTCGCTGAAATCCGGAAGCCTTTCCCAGTTTTGCCAGTACCATTCCATACATGAAATTATCGAATCTTTTTGCCATCTCATCGTTATCTTCCATGGTGACAATGGGGGCAATTTCCCGAAGCAGTTCCCCTTCGTCCGTTTCATTCAGGCACTGAAATATTTCTTTGTTTCTGTATTTTTCCACATATTTTCTTTTCAGTTTTACAGATATCAGCCCGTCATTCAGCTCACCTGCCTGTTTACAGCAGATTTCCACCAGCTCATTTCTCCAGTTTCGATATACCTCCTCCGAAAAACATTTTTCCTGAAAAGCGGTAATCAGCCGGATTCTTTTCCCATATATCATTTCCGACAGGGATTTGGCCTCACTGCCCTCATATCCTTTTGGCTTTGTACCAAAAAATTCAAAATTATTGCAATAGTCAAAAATAATAAATCTTCTTTTTCCCGTATACTCTCCGTCAATCTGATCCACACAGATTAAATCCTCCGCCAGCCTGGTTCCACGGCCAATCATCTGCCAGAATTTGGTTTTGGAGCGTACTTTCTTAAAAAATACCAGGTTCACACACTCCGGCACATCAATTCCCGTATCCATCATATCCACAGAAATTGCAATATGAGGCTCCCCCTGAGGCTTTTTAAAATCATCTATCACAGTCTGAGCATAAGCGTCGTCACAGAGAACCCTCTGAGCAAAGGTGCCGCAATATTTCGGATATAGCTTATTGAAACACTTCAGGATAAATTCGGCATGTTTCTTATTCTGAGCAAATATAATAGTCTTCCCGATTCTGTCCCCGCCTGCTGTTTTAACGCCCCGTTCCATCAAATCCTGCAGCACGCGTTCTACCGTAAGCTCATTAAATACAAAACGGTTCAGTGCTTCCGACGGTATAAAATCCGGCATGGCTCCATCCTCTTCCTCAAAATCCTCCTCGTACCTTTCCCGGTCTGCCGCAGACAGTTTTTCATAGGTAATGCCGTCATTTAAAAATTCTGTTTTTACGATATATGTGTAATACGGAACCAGTACATGATCCTGTTCCACCGCAGTTTCATAATCATAAGCGTAAGTGGGAACGTCATGTTCCATTTCAAAAAAATCATAAGTATTCCGGTCCACATCCGTTTTGGGCGTTGCGGTAAGCCCCACCAGGATTGCGTCAAAATATTCGAAAATTGCCCTGTATTTTTTGAAAATGCTTCTGTGGCTTTCATCAATGATGATTAAATCAAAATGGGTTGGGGTATAAAATCTGTTTCCTTCTTCATTTTTCACAGAATCAATGGCATTCAGCATGGTGGGATAGGTGGAAAACACAATTCTGGCATTTTTATCGTCTTTTCCGGTACACAGATTACAGAGGGACATATCCGGCAGGTAATTTTTAAAATCATCCTTCGCCTGTTTTACCAGCGCCAGCCGGTCCGCCAGAAACAGAATATTCGTTGCCTGTCCCGCCCGGCTGAATACATCGGTCAGACTTGCGGCCGTTCTGGTCTTCCCGGTTCCTGTGGCCATAACCAGGAGATTTTTCCGATGGCCCTGCATAACATTTTCACATACGGCACGAATGGCTTCTTTCTGGTAGTAACGGTCTGTAATTCTGTCATCAACGGGAACTGACAGCAGGTCTTTTTTCTCGGTTCTGCGGTTCATCAGCTTCTGCAAATCACCTTTGCTGAACATTCCGCTGACACTTCGCTGGGGGCTGGATAAATCATCCCAGAAATAAGTTTCAAACCCATTGCTGGTAAACATCATGGGGCGTCTGCCGAATTTCCGTTCCAGGCAGTCTGCATACAACATGGCCTGCCTTCTTCCCGCATTGGGATCTGCGCCCGTCCGTTTTGCCTCCACCAGGGCCAGGGGCAGCCCGTCTTTTCCAAACAGTACATAATCCACATAGCCTTTCTGTCCCAGCACGCCCGTCATATCATTTACCTGATATTCCTCCCACACATCAGCGTCTTCTCCGGTAAATTTCCAGCCGAGTTCTTCCAGATCCACATCAATAAATTTCTTTCTGGTCTCCCATTCGGTAATATCTTCCGCAACAAAGGTACGTTCCTGTCTGTGCATTTCTTTTTGAGCAGTAAGGCGTTCTGCCATCTGTTCCACCTGTTTGCGGAGTTTTTCGATTTCAGCGTCTTTTTCTTCCAGAAGGGATTCCTGTTCTTTAATCTTCCTGGTATTTACCACGACTTTCTCTCTGGGAATTCTGGCTTCCTCAAATTTACGTTCCGTATAATCCGCGCCATAACAGTAATCAATCCACTGGATAAATTCAAACAGGCCCCGCATGGACATCACCGCGTCGCTGGCCCGCACACTTTTTTCCGTATGTACCGCCAGATTTCCAAGTTTAATAATATAACGCAGTTTTCCCCATGTATTCGAATCCAGCGCAAACCGAAACGTTGGTTCATGAATCAGAGACTGCAGGTTGTCTCTGTATGGCATCTGAATGGATTTATCAGCAGAATACACCCATTTTACCGCAAGCTCCAGGGCTTTGCGGCAGCCTGCGGCACACATGGCCGGAGAGGTACGGTATACTTTCTCCGCTTCTATTGCCGCAGGGGCAAACATAAGATATTCCTGCCTGGTTTCCAGAAAGTTAAAATTTGACATCGGAAATCCCCCTTATCCTTTGTTTCATCGTAACAGTTCAACCTTCGGCGGAACTGTTATGTTTCATCACTGTCTGCTCATGTACGCATCATAAAAATCCAGAATCCGCTGCATTAACGCAGAATCAAATTCATAGCATTTGCTTTTATCCAGATTTTTTTCCATAAATTCCGCCTTTATTTCGGCATTGTATTCACCGCCATGGGCTTCCACATAAGATTTATAATCTTTGTTTAACTGCTCTTTATAACGTCTTGCCCCGTCCGAATAATATACGCTGTCGTGCCCTCTGTCCTCGTATTCTACAAAACAAAACCGGGAATCATCCCCATATGTACGGTAAAATTTATCATAGCCGTTTTCCGGCAGAACCGTGGTATCATCTTTACTGTGAAGCACCATAATCCCGGCGTCGGAGGCCGCAAATCCATCCATTGCGCTGTAAGCGGCATATTTTCCAAATTTCAGCCGCTCATACAGAGAGACATAGGGCATAAAAAATTTGATGACAGGGCCTGCCATGGTTTCCCCCTGCTGCTCAAATAAATCGGCAGAACAGTCAAATCCGGCCACAAGCACTGCCGCTTTCACATCCGGATGGCAGTTCAGCACGCAGCCTGCGGAATAACCTCCCCAGCTGTGACCAAACAATGCAATGGGCAACCCCTGATATGCGTCCGCTTCCTTTACATAGCGCAAAGCATAATCCAAATCTATAATTCCCTGGGGAAGACCTCCTACAGAGTCGCCTTCGCTTTTATCATTTCCGGTTCCGTCATAAGCAAAGACAAGATACCCGTTAGAAGTAAAATAATCGGCAACGTCCATATAGGTGTTGTGTCCGCCGCCTCCAAGACCATGAGCCAGTACAATCACGCCTTTCACGTCCTGATTATCTTTTGCATACTGATATCCTGCCAGAAGCTGTCCGTGACTGGAAGGAAATGTACATTCTGTGACTTCCAGTCCTTCAAATTCATTGACGGAATAAGCCATCCATTGGGCAGTCTCAAATCTTTCTCCGAAATTATCCTGATAAACCATAACTGTCATAGCGGGCATCAGAACAAGAAAAAATACAGCCAGCACGCACCCTGCTGCAATCAGTGCAATCTTCTTTTTATTTCTGTGATGTTTCCTGATTTTATCTTTCATTTTGTCTGTGTTCTCCTTCGCAGATTTTCGCTGATTTTACAGCTCAGTTTCAAAAGCAATGATATCAGAACCCTATTTTTATGGTCTTTCCCTTCACATAAACGCCTTCTGAGCGTGTCAGGGACAGCTTCTGCTCCGGAGAAAATCCAATGGTTTCTCCATCCCGCAAAATGGCTCCTTCCTCCAGAATATAAGCGGAAATATCCAGCATGAAATCATAAACTTCAGAAGCCGGCCGGCTGCTTTCCACCACCTCCAGCTCATCTTTTCCAAAGGAGTTCAGACCGCTGGTCCAGCTGCTGACTCCCTGTTCATCCTGATACAGTCCCACAAATACCAGATTTCCCAGAGGCAGTTCCCCCTCTTTCATTACCAGGGCCATCTGATTAAAATGTTCCGGCAGCCATACGGTTCCGCAGTCATAGATTCCAAGGGCATTTGGCGCTTTCAGACAGGCACAGGTAATTTTCACAAAAAGTTCTCCGGCTTTCCGGGGCTTTGATTCACCGCCCAGTACAGCCACCAGTAAATGGGCTTTGTGATTCTTCGCTGCGGCAACGGATTTTTCTCTGGTCATAAAATTGCTGTTGGCCCAGTACTCCGCCTCCCCGTCCGGAACGGGCATATCCATAAGCCCCACCGTTACCATCATGTCATCTATATCAAATACAATGGCATCCTGTTTGCTTTCCGGATGTTCCGGTTCCTCCGGGCATTCCAGTCCCCAGTCCTCTTTTAACAAGAAACGGAAGTTTTCCACGTCAAATTCCGGCGCGGACAGCAGGATAAACCCCAGAAAATCTCCAGCCCTGTGTTCTGTGTCCTGATTTTCTTCCTCCTCTTTTGCCCGCTCCATCCAGTATTGACGGATTTTTTCTACCATGGCCACGCATTTTTCCTGTGCTGTGGCAGGGTCATACTGTTCCATTTCACTGTAAATATGCCCGCGGTGGCCCAGCCCTTCCCCGTCATAGCCTCCGCAGACTGCCACTTTCCAGGAACCCAGTTTTGATTTTTTAAACCTGAAAATATAATAATGGAGATCATGCAGGTCAAATTCCCCGGCAATCTCCAGCTTTGCAGGCTTTTTCCCAAGCTCTTCGGGATGGGAAAGCCATTCTTCCATTACTTCTGCGGCTGCTTTCTGCTGTTCGTTCATATAGGTATCCTCCTGTACATTCTCTGCATTTCCTTATCTGCACACATAAACCAGTTCTGTGATTCCGTTATAAGTCTGTGTATGAACCAGCCGGAGCTTTATTTCACTGGAAAGTTCCCCAAACAGGCGAATACCGGAGCCTAAAATTACAGGTATCACAGAGATATAATAAATCTGTTGCAACCTGGTGATAAGTGTTCCATCCCATAACAACGGTATCCATGTCTTTCACAAAATCAGAATACGTATCTGTATTTTCCTCATCGCTGCCATGTCCATGAAGCCAGTTCACACTTCCGCGACGGTCTGCAATATATCCGTCAAGGCTCATTGCAATGTACAGGGTAACTGTTCTCATTTCTGTCCTCCGGTTCGTTTCTTATTGCATTTTGCTGCATATCATATGAAAATTTTGATTTGTCGACCTGGTGGACAAAGGCGGCGAACCGGTTTTGGAGTTCTAATGGGGGTAACATAAGTTTCAACTTGTTGCATTTTCCAACATTGAAATGTTGCTGTGCTGCCCCACCTGTTCCCTCCTCAATCTGCTTTTTCCCATGTGACATATTGACATATGCGCAAAGATAATAAGAATTTACTTTATCATAATTTGGACGTACAATAATAATATCAATTGCATTACACCCTGCATATTGTTCAGTCACTACACAAGCAGTTCCTGGTGCTCCAGATCTTACTACCAGCAAATCATTTTCATGCAAAATTGTCTTCGAATTCTTTTCATGACCTTCTCTTGAAAAATAAACCCAATCATCATCTTTTATACATCCATTACCGATGTTCAACGACCGGAATGCTCGAATACCATTTCTTTCATCTGTATAATATTGCGAGGGCTTTATAACCACACCTACCTGAACATCTGCTATATCTCCTACATTAACGACGTCCCATTTTTTAGAATTATTCTCATCCCCGAACACCTCAATAAACCGGGATTTGAAATCACGCAATAAATTTTCTGTGAGATTGTTTTACATTATTCTGGTCTACCATTGCGTACTGCATGGTAGTGTCAATTTTAGAATGTCCCAGTAACCTTTGCACCTGTTCCACAGGCATTCCCTTATCAATCGCTTTCGTTGCCAGAGTCCTTCGGAATTTATGTGGATGTACTCTGGATATCTCCAGCTTTCTCCCAAGTTTACGCAAACGTATTTCCACGCCGCTTATCTCCAGCCTGTTATATGGCTTTAGCAACGATACAAACAAAGCCGGATTATCATCATTCCTTGAATCCAGATAATTTTTCAAATGTATCTTAGTCCTCGCGTCAAAATAAACCGGCCTTTCCTTACTTCCCTTTCCAAAAACAACACATTCCCGATTTTCAAAATCTATATCAGAAATATTGAGCTTTACCAGTTCCCCCACACGCATTCCGGTAGACGCAAGCATATCAATCATTGCCAAATCCCGAAGATTTTCCGTATTGTCTCTTAACAGTTCTAATGCCTCGTCTGAATAGGTCTCTTTCACAGTTTTATTGGTCTTTATTTTGTGAATCCGCCTGACGGGACTTTTCATAATATAATTTTCTTCTTCCAGCCAGGAAAAAAAGCTGGATAATATGCGGCGTATATTGTCTGTATTTACCTTACTGCAATGATTTACCTGCTGATATTCTGCCAGGTACTTCCGGAGATGGTCCGTCGTCATCCGAGTTACATGGAGTCCCATTTTTTCAAGCATTTTCTTCAAGGTTGCCTTATAATATCGGATGGTTTTTTCGCTGCAACCCTCCACTTTTTTCGCAGCCAGAAACTTACTCAACAGTTCCTCGTTGGAATACTCGCTTTGGAACACATTATCTTCGATTACCACAACCTCCACACTCCATAAACAATGTTCCAGTACACGATGGAGCCTTTCTAATTGAGCATTATCCAATATTCCTAACATTTCCTGTTCGATTTTGGTGATAATTTGCTTTTTCATGTCGATATACCTCTTTTCTTTTGTATGGTATCAACATTCTACACCGTTCCGAACCTTTCATCTATGCGGAAAGTATTTTTCCTTCTTTATAGCAGGCTGCAATATAATCCCGTGGCTGATAATATAAATCAGAATTAAAATTCAAAATTCTTTCTGTAAGCCAGGATTCGTAGACTTCTCTGATTCCGGTTATTACATTTGCTTCCTCATAGCAGTCTTCCACCAAGCGGGCAAAAACTTCTCCGATATCCCAGTAATCCGGAACAGAATACTGACAATTTGATAAATTATCGTAATTCCCGTTGGCAATCTCATCTTTTTGTATAAAATCATCTGCAACCTTTTCGATTGGCTCACAATGAAAAATATCCGCATAATCATAAATACGCTGCAAATCTCTGCCCAAAGAATTCACAATATCCCATCTGTTATTATGGGTTTTTCTTGCAATATATTCAATCAGACTGCACACATAAAACAAATTATTATCATTCTTCATATACCTGCACTCCTTCTGAAAATTTTAATGTGGTCAGTGCTCTTGCCGTATGAAAACTGATTTGGTGTGTTGGATACTTAAATTTAGCCAGCTCCCAAAATGCAGCTCTTGAGTATTTTCCATCAATAAAACCCTGTACATAATTATAAATTGTGTCGTCTGCCATCGGCCCTTCTACAATATCGTAATCATGCCCGGTTCCAGTTCTGCAGGCTACAATAAAATCCAGCCATTCTTCTGTCATTTTCTCAAATGTAAGCACCTTTAATTTGGGGTTGGGCGTATATTCAAAAACGCTGATATAGCCTGCCTCGCCAAATCTTGTGGCCCAGCGTTTTGCCTGTTTTTCCATTACAGTGCAATAAAAGCCAAAATAAAAATCCTTATTATACTTCGTCACTCTGATTTCCGGCATCTCTACAATTTGAGAACTTCCATGGTAAATAATTGTCTTTTCCATATTTCATTGCTCCTGCCCAAAATACTGCTGCATTAATGCTTTTTTCAGTGTCTCCAGTTTTTCAAGGCTCTGCTTTACTGCCAATTTTGATTTGTCGGTCTGGTGGACAAAGGCGGCGAACCGGTTTTGGAGTTCGATTGGAGGCATAATTACAGGAAAATTTTCCACCTGGTCAATATTTATCTGGCGCTTATCAATTCCTCCAACACATACTCTTCGGATATATTTCCTATATGCTTCACCTGTTAAAATTGTAACCACAAATTCTGGTACAACCTCGTGATTTAGCCGTACGAGATAAATATGTCCATTTATATTCGCACTATTATCTCTTCCAAAAAACAAAGCTGCTCTTCCCAGGCTACTGTTTTCCGTATTTATTCTTCCCGTCTTTGTTATAAGAATATCTTTATAATGTAAACTGCTTTTCTTCATTTTTTCATGAGTCTTTTCATCAATATAGACCACATCATCAAATTCTATTCTATTTCTCCACACATTTTGACTTCTTAAAAATATCGTTCCTGAATCAACATAATTTTCATTTCCGCCTTTAGGAGTATTTCCATTGGTAATAAGTACAGAAAGAGTTTTTAACCTTTTAACTTGCCATCCCAGTGGATTTTCAATAGGATCCCCGAACACCTCAATAAACCGGGAGCTGACAAGTTCATCTAACATTTCTAATTGGTATTTACCAATGCTTAACAATGTACAAACTCTGTCTAAAATTCTGCATATTTCCTCTTGCTTTCCGAGATTTGGACATGATATTCTGATTTCCTGCAAATCTGTTTTATTAAATCCAGCCTGGGCTGCTCTGGAACCAACATTTAAAATGGCATTCTGAAACACATCTGATAAAAGATAATAATATAGATACCGTTTATTCAACATATTTTCATCAGGTATAGTTTTCATGATTGCAACATTATAAGCGCCTGATAATCCCGTTAATATTTTTCCCACAGAAGCCCCATAACGAGCAATCAATATATCATCTTCGCAACAGGTCTTAATATTTGGACTAATTTTCACATATTCCGGCTTTACCCTGTCTGCCTGAGTAAAATCCCGAATCTGCAACATTCTGATATATCCGTCTTTTTCTTCATCTATCCACTGCTCTTTTGGCGGTTGTGAACCTCCCTGAAAATCACAGACATCACAAAGATTTACTAAATTCCTCATTTTATCATCTCCAACAAACCATATTTCTGTTACTTTTCTTCCTGCACAATATAACACTCATTCTGACAGAATCTTTTCTTTATGCCGGATTTCCAGTTCTCCACTAAAAATTTTTTTCCTTTTGGAATCAACCCCAGGTTAGTCCATGAGGAAACACAGACAGGTAGAAAATTCTAACATCAGGAAATTTTCCAAAGAGGGCTTTATGACTGTATATCGAACATGGACATCAGTTTTCTGAAGGTATCCTGTCCATCCAGACAAGTATCTGTCAGATAGCCTTTCTCCCGTTCCCATTCAGAGAGCCCCCGATAATAATACATTTTTTTGTCATCCTCAATGATAAACGGAATAAGCCCGAAGCGCAGACACTCTTTTAATGCAATCAGCCTGCCGACTCTGCCATTACCATCCTGGAATGGATGAATGCGTTCAAACACGTAATGGAAACGAATGATGTCGTTAATTGTGACAGCAGTTTTAGCCTCATATTCAGAGAGCAGAACTTTCATATGTGAAGCAACCTCTTTCGGCTTTGCAGTTTCATGACCGCCAACCACATTGGCCCTTTTCTTATAATCCCCAACGGCAAACCATGCAAGCGAAGAATCCTTTGTACTTTGCTTCAAAATGCGGTGAAATTCCCTGATGATATCTTCGGTAAGTGGTTCTTCTGCCATATCAATACAAAAGTCGACAGCGCGAAAATGATTGACGGTTTCGATAATGTCATCCACAGGTATACCTTCTCCGATATCTATTGTGTTTGTTTCAAAAATCAGCCTGGTCTGATCTTCACTGAGCCTGCTGCCCTCTATGTGGTTGGAATTATAGGTCATCCGTACCTGAAGCTCATGGTACAGCCCCCCAGGCATACGGATGTTTTTTTCATCTCTAAGCGTTTGAAGCAAACTGTTATCCGAAATGGTCTGGCATAGCTCATCTGCAGAACAACCGAAAAAAGCAGCCATTTTTTCAAGAACATGAGGAGCGATTTTCTCTCCCCGTCCGATTTTTGCAATTGTACGTGAGGAAATCCCAAGTTCCTTAGCCAGTGCAGTTTTCGTCAGACCTTTTTCATTTAGTTTTTGCAACAGATTGGAATATGAAATCGTGGTGTTCACCTTCTTCCTTTACTTATTATACCCTGAAAAGCTGAAAAGTAAAGGTTTCTTTGTGAAAAAGTAAAGGGAAAGACAGTCAAACACTTTGTAATGTATTATAATTCAACCGAACCTTATCCCTGTTCCCTTTCTTCCTGCACAATATAACACTCATCCTGACAGCTCCGTCCCTCATTTTTTACCAGAAACTGAAACTCATCATACTCTGTCATATGGTTTACTTTCAAAATCTGCCCTATATTCTGGCGTTCCGGCGGCGTTACCCTTTGACATACCCAGCGATAACTCCACTCTTTCCCTATCCTGCGCTGATTCTTCCTGATGAAATCTGATATGATAAATGGTGCCTCATGGCTTTTTACCGTTTCCGGTATTTCAATTTCATACTCTTTTTTTTGTTCATCATAATACAGATAACCCACTGTTTTTCCACCATAATATGCATTTTTAATTGCAAATTTCAACATATTTTTTCCACCTCTTCCAAAGCATTTCCCATATTTTATCCAAATGCTCCTTTGGTAAAACCTGCTCTAAATCCTGCAGAATCTTTTCTTTATGCCAAATTTTCAGTTCTCCATTGAAAAAATTTTTCCCTTTGGGAAGCAACCCCAGGTTATATTCTAAAGACTTTGAACCAATAAAATTATTTACTGCTCTGTCTTCCATGACATCAAAATTCCAGAGGACTTTCCCCATTCTCACGATATAATTCATAAAAAATATCATAGACAGCTTTTGTTTCATTTTCTTTTCTGAAATTAACAGACCTGGAAACATACCCCTCTGTTTCCTGCCCGTCAATATTAATTTTTGCAAATACAAGCTGATAGTTTAAATGAGGGATTTCCAATATTTCCAGCAATCTTGACACAATCAGTTCATTTACACATTCGTGTCCAAATATACCACGGTAACTGTCATAATTCGACAGCTTATAATATAACCGCACTCCTTCTTTTTCTTCATATGCCTTAAGAAAACATCCCGGAGTTCCCAGTGATATCTTCTTATTTACCCAATCTAAATGCCTTAAATCCTGGATATCTTTTATAAAATCCTTCATCTCAATTTCTCCTGCACCATTTTGCCTGTTATCCGGCCTCTTTCATAAACCGGGATTTTACAAGTTCATCATACAGTTTTATCTGCTTTCTGCAACCTCCCAGTAAATTATCTACCCTGCTTAAAACTTTCGCTTTTTCCTTTTGTTCTTCCATATCCGGTAAAGGCAGTATTTCCTTTTGATAATCTTTAAAATAAATATGAGGTATTGTAGCCCCTGAAAAATATTTTGCCAGATTCATGTGCTGGATTGCATAAAACAAATACTGTACATCCACATTATCTTTCGGTAAAATATACTGCATTGTCCCTATTACTGATGAATACGATGGAAGCAGCATAGCGCGGCCTATCCCGGCTCCATCTTTCACTATTGCTATGTATGGTTTTGTCTGATGTGCAAAATCAACCTTTTTTATCATCCCGGATGCTCCATATATTGGATAATTACCTTCAAAATTTATTAAATCCTTTTGTCGTATATCAGAGCTTTCTTTCACACATACGGTTCCCAGTTCAACATATTTCCTGCTCATATTTCCTGCTCCAGTTCCTTCTTTTTCACTCCAACATCCCCTCCAGCTCCTCAATCCCTTTTGAAATTTCCTCCTGAAGTTCCTTAATCTCCGCAAGTATTTCACCGGTGGGCGGATACTCTACCGGAATGTACTCAATTTTTTTATATTTGTTAATGGACAAATCATATCCGTTTTCTGCAATTTCTTCTTTTGGAACAAAAAAGCTCTGCTCCGTTCTTTCCCTCTCAGCTTCTTTTTCCGGGGAGTGAAATCGCTCAATAATATCAGGTATATCATTTTCTGCAATTTCTGTCCGCTTATCGTCCAGGGTAAATCCGTCGGATTTCATGTCATAGAACCAGACCTGTTCTGTTCCCCCTGCTCCTGTTTTTGTAAAAAGCAAAACTGCGGTGGAAACACCGGCATATGGTTTGAATACTCCGGAGGGCATGGAAATAACTGCCTGCAGCTTATGGTTTTCCACCAGCTCTTTCCGAATGGATTTATGGGCTTTGCTGCTTCCAAACAAAACGCCGTCAGGTACAATACAGGCACATCTGCCTCCTGTTTTCAGTAACCGGAGAAATAATGCCAGAAACAGCAGTTCTGTTTTCTTCGTATTTGTCACTGCCTTCAAATCGTCATTGATACTTTCCGCATCCACCGTTCCTTTGAAGGGGGGATTTGCCAGACATACGGTATACTTTCCGCTAATCTGATTCTGCTTGGATACGCTGTCTCTGTACTCAATTGCCGGGTTGATAATGGAATGCAGCATCAGGTTCATAGCCGAAATTCTCAGCATGGTATAATCCGTATCAAATCCGGTAAATGCCGTACCTGTAAAGTGTCCCCATTGCTCATCTGTCATGGTTTCTTCATGGTGTTCCCTGATATACTGAGCGGCAGACACCAGAAATCCTGCTGTACCGCAGGCGGGGTCTACAATAATATCATCCGGCGTGGGTGCCAGCAATTTCACCATCATTTCCCGTATATGCCTGGGTGTTCTAAACTGCCCGTTCTGTCCGGCAGTAGATAATTTCAGCAGCATGTACTCATACAAATCTCCCTGCATGTCCAGGTCTGCAATATCATGTTCGTACAAATCATCCAGACCTGTAATAATCTTTTGCAGTACCTGCGGCGTAGGTATCAAAAATGCCGCGCCTTCCATATATCTGGCAAATGCTGTAGTGTCGTCTTCCCTCTGCCCTTCCTCATCCGAAATCTCAATTAATTCCCCTGTTTCGCTGTAATCCGGCAGTCTGCCATATTTCATTTTCTTGATTGCCGGAAATACTCTCTGAGAAACGATGTCGAATATTTCACGGGAATCCTTTTCTTTCAGCCTGCTCCAGCGCATGGACTGTCCTGCTTCCGATTGGGGAAAGATTCTGTCTGTCTTCTGGCCAGTCATATTCTCAAATTCCTCGTTCTCAAATTCTTTTTCATCCAGGGAACGAAGAAACATCAGATAGGTAAGCTGCTCAATCACTGTCAGAGGATTCGTAATTCCACCTGCCCAGATATCCGTCCAGATTTTGTCAATTTTGTTCTTAATTATGCCTGTAACCATGAAATCCTCCATTTTATAATAGGATTTACCATCATTTTCCATAAAATCACAGTAATTCCCACAACTGCTCATTCATCCTGTCATAGATTTTCCTGTCTTCCGCTGAAATATCAAGTCCTGCATATTTTCCCAGTTCAAACAGCATGTCCATGATTTGTTCCGGCTCAAATTTTGTTTTGCTTTTGATCCATTCTTTCGTAACGCCTACTATTTCATGTGCCGCCAGATTTCGGACTTCCCGCTCCACCGTCCGGATGTTTTTCATCAATTCCAGCACATGAACTTCCTTACACTTCTGCTCCATAATTTTTAAAATCACAAGGGAAGAAATATTTGTATGATTTCCCCATCTGCTCTGGGGTTTTATGTTTCTCTCCCTCATCTTATCCAGAGAAACCAGAAAAGCTCCTTCTTTATTTTTTGTCCCAATATCCTCAAACCGCAATCCGCAGTATTTTTTCAATACTTTTTCTGACAGAGAAAAAAAGATGGGCGTTACATCCCGGATAAAGTCCATATACTGTTTTTTCCAGAGTTTTGTCTGCATGGACAGAAGATATTCGTACTCTTTCATCTCCCTATCCTGCACCACAGGAAACCAGTGGGATACATTACATTTACCCCGCATTCCATTGACAAATTTCAGATTCAGCCGGTTACGCTCAATCGCAATGGCAAGGCAGTCCATAAATTGTCCCGAAGGCTGCACAGATAAGGTATTTGCCATCATTCTTGCCGCTTCATAATCGTAAACTTTCAGATATTTATGGATATTTTCTTTGCGGATTCGGTCCAGAAGATATTTTGCATCGGATATACTGCAGCGATTTTCAAACCCTTCTTTCCGGTCTTCATTGCATTCCCACTGAATTTCCAGATTATAATCATCTTTGTCCTCATGATGGTCGTTGCTGGCTTTCCTGGGCGTTGACACCTGAATGGCCTGAATATTGTTCCAGAGCATGGAAATAATCTGCAGAGAACACTTCATTGCCGGGGTTCCGGAAGAAACATTCAAATATAATTTGTCCGGCCTGTCCTGCTCTCTGATTGTGTTGATAATCCTTTCAAAGGAATTGATAAACGCATCAAAAATCTGAACGTTTTTCATGGTTTCATCACGGATGACTTCAATCTCACAGTTCCAGCCGGTTTCCTGTTCCAGGAAACGAACTGCCTGACGGTAACGATCATCCATATCATGGTACTTGCACATTTCTTTTGACAGATATAAATATAATTTATCCGGACGAAATACCCTGCATATGTGCAGCATTCCCCCGTCTGCACAGTTTGAAATGGGGTCTGTACTGCCAATGGCGCTGAATAATACTTTCATTTTCCCTCTCCTCAAATTACAATGATATCTTCTGTTTCAATATCCATATTTTTTCCAAAAGCTGTTACCTGTCCGCTGCCAATTATTTTATACACTTTCACGCTGTCACAGTCATCCACATAATTCGGTATTTCCCGCAGCAGTTTCTGGTACTTTCTCTTTGAAATTCTCGCTTCAAAAGCTGATTTCTGAACACGGAATCCGTAGCCCTGAAGATATTTCGCCAGCTTTATCCTGCGTTTATTGTCTGTAATATCATAAATAATCAAAACAAATACTTCATCTCTTGCTGCTTTTTCATCAATTTCAAAAAAATAATTTTCCATTTCGTCTCCTGAAATCAGTTTCAACCTGCATAAATTTGTCCTCTCATCTCAGCCATATGGGATGATACAGAGAGGCATCCTCATTTTCTATTGCCTTCGTCAATTCATTGATTTGCAGGTCAATTGCCTGTCGAAATGTAACTGCATAGTCAATATAATCCAGATATTGGGTTGCTGTCTGCATTTTTTTCTCATATTTTTTCAGGAAAATATTCATTCCTTCTGTTGTCAGATAATAACCAGGATTATCCCTGTTGTGAAAGAAATGTTCCGTATGTATTTCATGCCCGTTTACCAGGCTCATAACCAGCGAATCCACCAGGGTTGCCCTCCACTCCTCCATCATATCACTGGCCAGTGTGGGGTGTTTCTCCCTGTCACTGTGTATAAATCCAAAATACGGATTCAGGCCTTTATTTTCCAGTCTTCCATATATTTCATTCATCAATATGGAATATCCCAGACTCAGCATGGAATTAAATTCATCTTTAGGCGGTCGTCTGCTTCTTCCTTTAAAAGCAAATTCTTCATGAACCAATCTGCTCAGTCCGTCAAAATACAGTTTTGCAGCATTTCCCTCATACCCCATAATTTCACTGACTGTTTCACAATGTCCAATCTTTTTCAGAGAATGGCGCATACGCACCAGAATATCTTTTACGTCTTTTTCTTCGCTTCGGGCATACCGTCGTAATATGATTTCCTGATTGTGAATTTTGCCGCTGACAATATTTTTCGCCAGTTCCAGAGAAAATTCGGAATCTGCCAGGGCTGCCTGCTTTCTCTGCCTCTGCACATTTATATGATTGGTAGACTGCAATCTGCCAAAGTAAGAACCGCCTTTGGAATAATATGAAATATTAATTCCGCGTTTTAAACATTGTACCACGCATTGGGATGTAATCTGTACACTGGTGAATATATAAATCGCTTCTAAATTTTCCACCGGAATTCTCCGTATAGCTTCTTCTCCATATCTTACTACCACATAATTTGCATCGTAATTGATATGGGCGCCATTGGAATTCACAAACAGATAACTCATTTCATTCCCCCTTATCTTATATGTATTGCAGTATCTCTGCACAATTCTATTGTACCATATATTGAATTGTTCTAAAACAGTTCATTTTAGAGTATTTTATAATTTTTCGGCCCCTTCCGTGGCTTCTTTTTCCTAATTTTGAAGGACATGAATTGGTGTCTGTTGATGGGTTTCCGTCCCCTTCCGGGGCCTCCTTTTTCCTAATACCAGGTATTTGAAGTCACAGAAGAACACATTGAAAAGTTTCCGTCCCCTCCCGGGGCCTCCTTATTCCTAATACAAATGAAAAAGAATTGAATTGTTACCTTTTCGATCAGTTTCCGTCCCCTTCCGGGGCTCCTTATTCCTAATAAAGATGGAAGAAAGGAAAAGCTACGAGATTTTTGAAGAGTTTCCGTCCCCTCCCGGGGCCTCTTTATTCCTAATGAAGAGCAGGGTAAGGATATTGAGGTTACGTTTATGTTTCCGTCCCCTCCCGGGGCCTCCTTATTCCTAATTACAAGCGATGAAATCGTAGAGTGTATCGAGTACATTGTTTCCATCCCCTTCCGGAGCCTCTTTATTCCTAATGATAACTCTGATATAGGCAAGTAACCCGACAATCTAGCAAGTTTCCGTCCCCTTTCGGGGCCTCCTTTTTCCTAATACCAGGTATTTGAAGTCACAGAAGAGCACATTGAAAAGTTTCCGTCCCCTTCCGGGGCCTCCTTTTTCCTAATAGGTCGTAAAGAGCTTCCTGAAGGCTCACGCAGAGTTTCCGTCCCCTTCCGGGGCCTCTTTATTCCTAATGAGGACTGGGAGATTATCGGCTACGAGGAGAATTAAGTTTCCGTCCCCTTCCGGGGCCTCTTTATTCCTAATGCACTAATTCCCTTATATCCAGAATTGGACGGAGGGTTTCCGTCCCCTTACGGTGGCTCCTTTTTCCTAATAATACTGGACAAGTACATAAAGGAGGTGTCGGTGTAGTTTCCGTCCCCTTACGGGGGCTCCTTTTTCCTAATATTGAAGCGGAGATTAAACTGGAGGAAGAAAAATGTTTCCGTCCCCTCCCGGGGGCTCTTTATTCCTAATTTTGTTCGGAAATGGAGGAAAATATGAAATTTGAGAGGAAGTTTCCGTCCCCTTACGGGATCTCTTTATTCCTAATAAAGCATCCAAAAGCCTTTCAAAATAATTAAACTCCGTTTCCGTCCCCTTACGGGATCTCTTTATTCCTAATTATTTGGAGGTGAAATAAATGGTAGTCAATGTACAGTTTCCGTCCCCTTACGGGATCTCTTTATTCCTAATTAAATTTAGGTAATTGCGAAACAAGTTCAAAATCTTGATTCCAATAGGGCAAAGGCCCGGTTGAGCCGGACTTACAGGAGGTG
>CATLIX010000011.1 GCA_949959185.1 uncultured Eubacterium sp.
CTCCTTCCGACGGATATTCATCTCCTCCCGGATGTTCCGGCTGAACCGGTTCTCCTTCCGTTCCGCCTTCTTCCGTTCCGGTTCCTTCCGATGTACCCGGTTCTCCTTCGTTTCCTTCCTGGCTTTCTCCTTCCGGGTTCTCTGTTTCTTCATCCTGGAATATATTCATATAAGGAAGAATATCTGTAAATATTCTTTTTGCCAGCTCTGTGGCAAGGGCGCTGCTCTGTTTCTCCAACGCCACATTTGCCTCGTCAATTACCACATAGACCAGTACCTCCGGATTTTCCACCGGAGCGAATCCGATAAAAGACACTACATATTTCTTATCGTCTCTGTTGCCTTTCTGGGCTGTCCCGGTCTTGCCTCCCATGGAATAGCCTGCAACTTTGGCGCTTTTTCCGGTGCCCTCCGACACGGTTTTGTACAAATAACCTTTGATGGTATCGCTGGTCTGCCCGGACACGGTCTGTTTTAAAACAGTCTTTTCAAAAGACTGTACGGTATTTCCGTTGTCGTCCACAATTTTCTTCACCAGATGGGGCTGATAATAATAGCCCCCATTAATCAGGGAGGAAAAGGAGGATGCAAGCTGCACCATGGTTACGTTGAAATTCTGTCCGAACGCATTGGTGGCCAGAGAGGTATCATTGGTATTATCTACCGTATAAATCAGCGTATCTGTCCTGGCTTCTCCCGGCAGGTCTATATTGGTGCGCAGGCCGAAATTAAAGATATTCTGATATTTGTAAAATGCCTCTTTTCCAACTTCAAAGGCCATGGCCATCATGGCGTCATTGCAGGAATTCATCAGCGACTGCTCCATGGTCTGAGGCCCGTGGCCGGAACGCAACACACAATGGATTTCATGGCCGCCGATTTTCTCCATACCGTCGCAGTCATACCACTCTCTTGTCTTTCCGGTCTCCAGTGCGGTAGCCACGGTAAAGGGCTTTGTGGTGGAACCCGGCTCATACGTATAGGTAATACAGTAATTCTGCCATATTTCATTCAGTTTATCCAGCTGTTGTTTTTCACTGAATCCATTGATTTCTTCTTCCGTATAATAAAGAGATAAATCTCTGGGATTATTCAAATCGTACACAAGGCTGTCCGACATGGCCAGAATTTCGCCGTTCTGGGGATTCATCACAATTACACCTGTCTGACTGCTGCCCGGACCTTCGTGTTCTTCATCCCGATGTTCTTCCTGAAATTCCGCAATCCGCT
The DNA here is from genome assembly GCA_949959185.1 of uncultured Eubacterium sp. Lineage (GTDB taxonomy): Bacteria > Bacillota > Clostridia > Lachnospirales > Lachnospiraceae > Petralouisia. Next base: position 1,231 of record CATLIX010000011.1, read on the forward strand.
CCTGAATAATCTTCTGTATATTCAAATCCAGGGTGAGAATCAGAGTTTTTCCGTTGACAGGGTCTTTAATGGTTTTCTCAAAATTATTGTCCGAGTTGAGAAATCCGTACTGGCGTCCGTTAATCCCGTTTAACGTGCCGTTGTAGTAATCTTCCAGGCCGCCGATTCCCTCATTCCCTGAAGTGGTAAAGCCCAGCACTTTGCTGGCCAGATTACCATAGGGATACTCTCTCTGATACTCTTTTTCAAACCATACCCCCTGTACATTGGGATTTACCTTTTTCCCTTTTTTATCTACTTTGGATTCCAGCTCCTGAAATTCCCGGATTTCTTCGTAATGAAGTTTTTTACGCAAAACAAAATAACGACTGTCTGCCTTCTCTGTCAGAGCAGCCATTACCTCTTCTTCTGTTACATCCGGAAAACACTGCAGTAACGCCTCAACCGTGGGTTCCACATATTTCTTTACTTTCTTCCTGGTTTCCAGGTCATATGTTTCTTCATTGATTAGTTTGCAGTCCAGAATCACATTGTACACATCCACGCTGCTGGCCAGTACAGTACCTTTGGAATCCAGGATTTCCCCTCGCTGAAAGGGAATACTCTGGCTCTCATAGCCCTGCTGGCTCAATACCTGCTTCTCATATTCTTCGCCTTTCACCTGCTCAATATAAGTTAGTCTTCCAATCAGGGCAAACAGCATTGCCATAACGCCTGAAAACATCACCAGCAGTTTCTTTTTCATTCTTCTGGAAAATTTTGCAGGTTCTTTCTTTTTTCCGGGTCTTCTCTTTCTCTCTGCCAATAGTTCTTACCTTCTTTGCGGGTATTGGAATTCGTTACTTTTATTCTGCCGGAATATCCTGATACTGATTCATATAATCCGTACTGTCTACCTCAAAATAAATAATCTGGTCTTTGGACGGATAAATCATTCCCAGTTCTCCTGTAGCCCTGTTACGGATTTCTTCCAGATTTACTGATTTGTCAATCCTCTTCTGCTCTGCATCATTGTCTGTTTTCAGATTCAGCACCTCACTCTTCAGAGACGCCACATGCCGGATTCTTCCGGTAAGTTCCGCCTGCAGATAGAGATAAACGCCGGATACTGCCACCATAATCATGGTAGCCGCTGCCAGAAACAGCACATAGCCCGGACTCATCTGAAGGGCCCGTTCCTGGTTCCTCCTGGCTGTTGCCCGCAGAGCCCGTTTCCGTTCCCGCTGTTCCCGGTCCAGCTTCTGCTGTTCCACAAACTGCTGATGGGTTTCCTCACTCCGTCTTCCTGGGTTTGGCTGTACTTTCCTTACGGTATTTCCATCTATATAGCTTACAGTTTTTTCCTTATGTGTTGCATTTCCCTGCTGCCTCACTGTTTTCACTCCAATCTTTTCTGCCTGATATCCTGACGCTTTTCAAATACTCTGAGTTTTGCACTCTTTGCGCGCGGATTATACTCAATTTCTTCTTCGGATGGTAATACAGGCTTTCTGGTTACTGCCTTCCCCAACGATTCCTTCCCGCATACGCATACCGGAAAATCATCCGGACAGGTACACGGCTTTTCACTTTTCCTGAAAAAATTCTTCACAATCCGGTCTTCCAGAGAATGAAAGGTAATGACACAGATTCTCCCTCCGGGACTGAGCATGTCTGTCATGTCTCCCAGGGATTCCTCCAGTACTTCCAGTTCCCGGTTCAGTTCAATCCGAATTGCCTGAAACGTACGTTTTGCCGGATGTCCTCCGTTCATTCGTACTTTTGCCGGAATTGCTGCTTTGATAATCTCAGTCAGCTCTCCTGTTGTCTCTATTTCTTTCCTGGATCTGGCTGCCACAATATGTTTTGCAATATTTTTGGCAAACTTATCTTCTCCATAATCACGGATTACCCGGTATAACTCCATTTCACTGTAAGTATTCACCAGTTCTCCGGCTGTAAACTGCTGCCGGTTGTCCATACGCATGTCCAGCGGCGCTTCCTCCACACGGTAAGTAAAACCGCGTTTCGGGTCGTCCAGCTGATAGGAGGACACTCCCAGATCCAGCAGAATACCATCCGCCTGTCCGATGCCGCAGGATTCCAGAACACCCCGCATCTGACGGTAATTGCTGCGGATAATCTGTACTCTGTCTTCAAATTCCGAGAGTCTTCGGTTGGCCGCCTTTATGGCGTCTTCATCCTGGTCAATTCCAATCAGCCTGCCCTTCGGAGACAGACGTTTGCAGATTTCATAGGCATGTCCGCCGCCGCCCAGTGTTCCATCCACATAAATTCCGTCCGGTCTGATATTCAGATATTCAATTGTCTCTTTTAAGAGTACGGATTTGTGTTTGAATTCCATGGGCTTCCTTTCCTGACGGTCGGGATTAAAGGTTGAGTCCCAGGCCTGCCATATGCTCTGCTATTTCTCCCACATCGTCATATTCATTGTTCTCCTGCCATCTGTCTTTGCTCCAGATTTCGATATGATTCAAAACGCCTGCCAGAACAACCTCTTTCTCAATTCCGGCAAATTCTCTTAAAACTGCCGGAAGAAGTACGCGCCCCTGCCTGTCCACTTCACAGCTTGCTGCGCCTGCAAAGAAGAACCTTGCAAATTTACGGGCTTCTTTGGAGAACTGTGATACTTCCCTGAACTTTTCTTCGATGAGTTTCCATTCTTCCCCGGAATACACGAATAAGCATCCGTCCAGTCCCTTTGTCACTACAAATTCATCTCCAAGCAATTCTCTGAATTTGGACGGGACTATCAGTCTGCCCTTTGCATCCACTGTGTGATTGTATTCACCCATGAACATAGAAATCACCTTCTGACAGTCAGGTTCGGGCGGTTTGTCGTTTCATGGGACTTTTCCACATTTTTATCCACTTATCCACCACTTAACGCCCTTTTCTACCACTTCTCTCCACTTTTATTCCATTCTAGCCCATCACAGGGAAAAAAGCAATAGAAAATTTCCGTGCCCGAAGGAGTCCCGGAAGGGAAAATCCCTCTGAAAACCTTTAAAATAAAGGGAAAATAAAGAATTTGCCAACTAAAAAAACAGGGAAAGAAAATAAAACTTCATTTTCTTTCCCTGTATGTATTCCCGCAGCAATTAACTTTCTGCAATCCGCTGTATCTTTTCCATATCGGATATCAGTTCTCTGGAATATTCTTCCGCTTCTCTGCAAATCTGCTCCGCTCTGGCATAATCTTCATTAAACAGCGCCTGTATGGCATCTGAGCCGAATCCATGGAATTTCTGATGCTTCTCTCCAAGGGCGTCCCAAATCTCCCGTACTTCCGGTATATCCGGTGTGATGGAGTAATAAAAGTGTCCAAACCCACATTTGGAGGAATCCAGCTGCAGAGGCACAATCACCCGCTCGGATACCATTTTCTTAAGGTTGGTAATCCAGGTTCTGTGAGCGGTAATGGCTGTCTGAATATAATCGGCAAACTCCCGGTTCTCCAGATGAAAGAATGCGTCTTCAGCCATCCTGCCCATCTGTTTCACCGCATCATCGAGGGTAGATTCAATCTCTACCACCGGCTCGGTGGCCTTCATCAGTTCTTTTCCAATCTCCTGCATGAAGTCCGTACTGTTTCTTAACTGATTCTCCATTTCCGCCATGGTGCTGCTGATTTCTTCACTGACTGCCGCCAGAGAAGTGACGGATTCGCTGACCTGCGACACACGATTCTGATTCTCTTCATTAATTTCCCATACGTTTCCAATCTTCTCTGTCATGGTTCCAAGGGCTTCTATGGTGTTGGTGGTACTGCCGGCACTCTTTCTGGACGCTCCCCGAATTCCTTCCACAAACTCTCCCATATCTCCTGTCAGCTTCTGGGTCTGTTCGGCCAGAGCACGGATTTCATCTGCCACCACTGCAAATCCCCTGCCGAATTTGCCTGCTCTCGCGGCCTCAATGGAAGCATTCAGAGCCAGCAGGTTCGTCTGCATGGAAATCGCTTCTATTCCTGCAATTACTTCGTTCATATTATTGATAACTTCCAGCAGATCATCCATATCCCTGCGCATTTCCCTGGAAATCTCAATGGCATTGCTGGAAAGGTCCCGGATGGAGGTCAGTTCCGCCTGCCCTTCTTCAATCTTCCGATATACTTCTTCCATATCTTCCGAAACCCGTATAATCGTATTCGTCAGTTCTTCCAGAGAATTATGCCCTTCCGCTGTGCCCTGTCCGGCGGAAGCTCCGAAAATAACTTCGGTAGCCTTCGCAACATTCCGGGAAATTTCCAGAATCTTATCAGTCTCATGCTGCATGGTCAGATCGAGGGAACTGATCTGCATCACCGCACGGATATTTTTCCTGAGAACATCTGAAAACTGTTCTCTTCCGCTGACCAGACGCTGATAAATCTCACTCAGCTCCGGTTCACTGGAATAGTCGGCATTTTTTAATTCTGCAACTGATTTTACGAGCTTTCTTTTTGTCTTTCCAATTCCCATATTCCTGTCCTCATTTTCTTAATTATCCTACTTCATATTCTTTATCATATTTCGTCATATGTCAATATTTTTTTGATTTTTTATGACAATTTCCTGTGACAATTTGTCCCGCACAGCAAAAGGGCCGGTACGTCCCCGGCCCTGCTGCCCATTCTCCTCGAATGGCGCCGGCTGCTGCCGGCATTTCCATATTCTGTTGTCCCCCTGATTCAGCTGTAGCTCAACAGCCGAATTTTCTCTTCGTATTGCATGTAGTCTTCAATGAGTGCGTCAAGCCGCACGCTCACCTGATAACATTCCGGCGCCCACTCATTGCCCTGGACGGCTACATCCAATTCCTTTCGTACAATTTCGATCTCTCTCTTTAGCTCCGATAGATGGTTCATCTTCTATAGCTCCTCTTTCCCCTTCTCTATTGTATTATGTTCACGGGAAAAAAGCAAACTAAAATCGTCATTTTTTTACAGGACATTTCGACACGAACTGCTTTTATTCGACATATCTCCTGTTTTCTAACTGGCTGCGGGCAGTACGCAGGGGATTTCGTCCCCTTTAATCAGCCGGAGAACCGCCGCCACCACCTGATGGCACAGCAGTACGATATGAAGACAGTCTTCTTCGACAGAATTCTTCCGCTTCACATAAATTTCGTGAGCATTCTGAATAAATCTGCAAATGTCTCCCGTACTGTTCAGGCAGCTGACAGACGCATGAATCCATGCACTGTTCCGTTCTGCCTCTCCACTTTGAATATATTCTTTCAGGCCTTTTTTCAGCTGTTCCTCATAAATGCAGTGGTCCCGCAAGGTTCCGGGGTAGTGGGGATTGTGGGGAAAGGTAAAGTAATCCGCAATGTAATGAATGACTTCTCCCAGATTCCGGTAAAATACCCGCATGTTTATCTGATCTTTCCGCTGTCTCTCCACCAGTTCTTCCAGATTATGCTGTACCTTTGGAAACGTTCCTTCCATTTCATGCTTTACCGTAATAAAAGACGGTTTGCAGTCCGGCAGGATACTGCCCAGATAAAATGCTTTTTTATGTTTCATCAGCTCCTGTTCTTCCAGACTGTCTACAATATATTTCGCCAGTGATATATGAGATTTCTTTCTCATTTCTGTCCTCCATAAAGCAAATCTGTTATCTTCCTCCGGCAGGCCCTGCATTTCTCCTGAGTTTAAAACAGGAAGAAGAATTCTGAATTTTTCGCTCCAGACTTATTCTACTTCCTGCTTTTCCATATTACAAGTATTTTTTCAAAATTTAATAAATTATTAAACAGTCTGACATGAGGAGGAGCCCACGCAACCGTTCGTTATCTGCAATGGCAGTCAAAGCTGGCACATTCCGTTTCTCCGCAGCTGCAGGCGTTGCTTCCTGCAATCCCGATTTCTTTTGCATTACACTGGCAGTTCTCATTAAAATCACAGTTGGTTGCCTGGCATCTTACGCTGATGTCTTTGCTGGGGCTGCCTGTCACTGCATTTGTCATGCTGTCCGTTCTCTCCCGAAAACTTTCACAGCAGGTTTCATTTGGTCTGGAAGCATCACGTCCGCCAATGGTGATATCTCCTTTGGAACAGAGATGTTCCTCGTTGTACATACAGTTTTTTACAGAACATTTTAACTGAGTCATTTTAAATCTCCTTTCTTACTCACAACAATCCTGCGAATCTGGTGTCCAGGCTCAGTATCCGCTGTATTAGTATTGGAAAATTCAAAATGATTTATACATTGTCTGCTGTTTAAAAGTTATCCGGCCGGCATTTTTATTTTTTCTGTTCTTCTGCCATTTCTTCTTTCCGAATTTCTTTTGTACGGATTTCCCGGCAAATCTGGCTGATGAAATCTCCCAGAGGCTTCACGCCTTCATCCCCCGCAAAACGGCTGCGGACAGATACGGTCCCGTCTGCTTCTTCCTGCTGTCCCACTACCAGCATATAGGGAACTTTTTCCAGCCTGCTCTCCCGGATTTTGTAACCGATTTTCTCAGAACGGTTGTCTGTGGTACACAGAATGCCATTTGCCTTTAATTCTTTTTCCACTGCTGCCGCATATGCTTCATATTTGTCAGAAATCGGCAGCACTCTCACCTGTTCCGGGCACAGCCAGGTGGGGAATTTGCCGGCATATTTTTCAATAAGCCATGCCAGCGTCCGCTCATAGCAGCCCATGGAGGTTCTGTGAATGATACAGGGACGGACTTTATCCCCGTTCTGGTCAATATAATACATGTCAAACTGCTCTGCCAGCAATGCATCCCACTGAATGGTAATCATGGTATCTTCCTTGCCGTAGACATTTCTGGCATTGATGTCGATTTTCGGCCCGTAAAATGCTGCTTCTCCCACATCCTCCGTATATTTTATGCCCAGTTCATTCATAATATCACGCATATGCTGCTGGGTTTCTTCCCAGACTTCCGGCTCGCCGATATATTTCTCCTGGTTTTCCGGGTCCCATTTGGACAGGTGGTATGTCACATCTTCTTCCACACCCAGCACGGACAGACAGTGTTTTGCCAATGCAATACAGTTCTTAAATTCTGCCACCATCTGGTCCGGTCTTACAATCAGATGGCCCTCGGAAATGGTGAACTGGCGGACACGGGTCAGCCCGTGCATTTCTCCGGAATCCTCGTTACGGAACAAAGTGGAGGTCTCTCCGTAACGCAGGGGCAGGTCACGGTAGGAATGCTGTTCTGCCTTGTATACATAATACTGGAACGGACAGGTCATGGGACGCAGAGCCAGCACTTCTTTGTCTTTTTCTTCTTCTCCCAGTACAAACATCCCATCGGTATAGTGGTCCCAGTGGCCGGAAATCTTATATAAATCAGATTTTGCCATCAGCGGAGTTTTGGTACGGATATAGCCCCACTCATTGTCCTCCAGATCCTCAATCCACCGCTGCATGGTCTGGACAATTTTGGCTCCCTTCGGCATTAACAGTGGCAGGCCCTGGCCAATCACGTCCACGGTGGTAAACAGCTTCATCTCCCGGCCCAGTTTATTGTGATCCCGTTTCTTAATATCCTCCAGATGTTCCAGATAAGCGTTCAGCTCCTCTTTTGTGGCAAAGGCAGTGCCGTAAATCCTCTGAAGCTGGGCCTTATCGGAATCTCCTCTCCAGTATGCCATGGAGGAGGAAATCAGCTTAAATGCCTTAATGGGTTTAGTGCTCATCAGATGGGGGCCGGCGCATAAATCTGTAAATCCTTCCCCCTGCTTATAAAAGGAAATCTCCGCATCCTCCGGCAAATCCTCAATCAGTTCCACCTTGTAGGGTTCTTCTTTTTCTTTCATAAACTGAATGGCTTCCGCCCTGGGAAGGGTGAATTTCTCCAGCCGGTTTCCTGCTTTGATAATTTTCTTCATTTCTTTTTCCAGATTGTCCAGATCCTCTCTGGAAAAGGGCTCCGCCTCGAAATCATAGTAGAATCCTTCGTCTATGGAAGGGCCGATAGCCAGTTTCGCATTGGGAAATAAATGTTTGACAGCTTCCGCAAGAACATGGGAACAGGTGTGGCGGACCGTGCGGATTCCTTCCGCATCTTTCTGAGTTAAAATATTCAGCTCACAGTCTCTGTCAATGACAGTCCGCAGGTCAACGGTCGTTCCGTCCACTTCCCCGGCGCAGGCCATTCTGGCCAGTCCTTCGCTGATATCCAGGGCTATGTCATACACACTTTTTTCTTCACTGTATTCCTTTACGGAACCATCTTTTAATGTGATTTTCATATTCTGTATTCTCCTTTGTCATCTAATTGAAATGAATTACGTCGTCTTCCTCGTCCGGTTCGTCCCATTCTTCCGGCAAATCCCCTTTGTATCCGTTCCCGTTTCCGTTGTATCTGTTCTTGCTGCCATTGTGGCAGCCAACGGTGGTATATTTGATACGCCGGGGCGCAAAGATATAACCTATAATAATTCCGCCCAGCAGGCTGGTGGTGATTGTCAGCACATATTCTTTCCTGGTCATTTCCACCACATCTGTTAAGGTTTCCATCCATCGTTTCATTTTACACATAAGAATTCTCCTTTCAAAAAAATCCCATGCAGTATATAAATACTGCATGGGACGTAATATACGCGGTTCCACCCTGCTTGTTCTGTCCTATAAAGTATACTTATTGAACTGATTATGCTCAATAAAGTACAGAAACAAAACCTCTCATTCCGACGGTAACGGAGTCACCGGGCTTATGCCAGCTCAAGGGCGGTCTTCGGCTGCTTCCTGCCAAACCGTTTCCAGCTCCCGAACAGTTCTTCTGTTCTTCGACGGTTCTCTCTGCCTGTTCTTTCCTAATATAATCATTCTTTCTCATATTATATTTTCTTATATTATATATAGAAGAAACCCGGCATTTCGCAGCTTACTCTTCCTGTCAGCGCCTTTTCTGATTCAGTTCTCTATTACTATAATCCTTTTTTCTTCATCTGTAAAGGGATTTTTACTTATTTCTTCCGCAGCACTTTTTGTATTTTTTTCCGCTGCCGCAGGGACATGGGTCGTTGGGATAAATTTTTTCCTCTTTTATAATCGTACCGGACTTCTTCTGCTCCAGATACAGTCTGTGTCTGGTTTCTTCATCATAGATTTTCTCCCACTGGGGAAGCTCATAGAGCCAGTCTGCCTTTGCATCCACCATATTTTTGTAGAGCTTCTCCTTATCAAATGCCAGACTTACCCTGGTGTCTTCTTCCATTTCTTCAATGGGATTCGGGGTAATCAGACTGTCATTAATACCGTCCAGAAATCCTGTCATATCCATAATGGACAGTTCGTATTTCTCCGCCAGTTCCTTTACGGTTCCTTCTACCGGCTGATCCGGATTCTCCAGTAACTGCTCATACACACCTTTTTCCAGAAGAAAATATCTCTGCCAGAATCTCTGAAGTTCTCCTTTGTTGGTTTCCTGATTGTATGCAATATCTTTCCACTGTTCTAATAATGCCATATTAAATACCATCCTTTACCACTTATTCTGTACCTGTCCTGTACATACTTATCATAGTATAAACCATTTCCCTGGGTTTTTCAAAGGTATTTTTTATAAATTTCCCGGATTAGCGTGCCCAGGGTATTTCCTGTAAGATAAAAAACCCCCGCAAGGCTGTGCCTTACGGGAGTTTTTTAAAAAGGGGAGGATAAGTATTTAACCTTATCTTTGGTTCAAAGCATTCTGCTTTTACCGTTCAGGACAAGTGGGGGCTTTGTCCTGTTCGGATGGTAATAGTATGAACCGTTTCTGTTCTTTTATACAACATTTTTAAAATTTTTGCTATTTTTATTTCTGTTATGTTAAAATAGGTAGTAACAGTTCAGCCGGCGCCATGCGCTGGACGGAACTATAGAATAAAATAACCCATAAAGGTGGTAGTTTATGATTCAAAAAAATATTTCAGGTAACAAATATTTTCTGTATGTCACAGAATTTTTCTCCGGCATGTCCGTAATGGCTGTGGAACTGGGCGCAAGCCGCCTGATGGCTCCTTATTTCAGCTCTTCCCAGATTGTATGGACGGTAATCATCGGCGTCATCATGATTGCCATGGCCCTGGGAAATGTATGGGGCGGCAGACTGGCAGACAGGACTTCTTCTCCGGACAGGCTGTATGGAAGGCTTCTTCTGGCCTCTGTCTGGATTGCACTGATTCCTTTTGCCGGAAGGTATCTGATTGGCGGGATTTCCCTGCTCCTTGCGGCATTTGTCACCAGTAATTTTCTGGTATGGGCTGCTCTTTTTGCCTGTCTGGCTGTGTTTGCCTTTCCCTGCGTACTTCTTGGGACGGTTACCCCTTCTCTGGTAAAGTACTCGGTAAACAGCCTTGACAACAATGGAAAAACCGTGGGTGAACTTGGGGCGCTGAATACCATCGGAAGCATTATCGGCACATTTCTGCCCACTTTTGTGACCATTCCTTCCGTGGGAACCGCCGTGACCTTTTTAATCTTTTCCGGTGTTCTGGCCCTTATCAGCATTGTTTACTTTGTCTCCATGCGGAAGAAAATGATAACATGCATGATGACCATCGTGCTGATTCTGGTGCTGGGATTTACTTCTTCCAGCTACAGCTTTGCATTCTGGGAACAGGATATTACGCTGGAGGATGAATCTATTTATAATTATCTGCAGGTAAAGGAATCGGACTCTTCTGTGATTCTGTCCACCAACGTACTGTTCGGTGTTCAGTCCATTCTGATGAAGGATTCCAGGCTGACCGGCATGTATTATGACTATGCCCTGGCCGCGCCGCTGATGGCGGGCATTTCTGCCGATAATCCCGGTGACATTCTCATCCTGGGGCTTGGCACCGGAACCTTTGCCAAATACTGCAGCGAATATTTTCCGGGCTGTTCCATAGAAGGCGTGGAAATTGACCGGAAAATTGCGGATCTGGCAGCAGAATACTTTGATTTGCCGGATTCTGTCCGGGTGTCTGTCTACGACGGACGTTCTTATCTTGCCGCTTCTGAGAAAACCTATGATGTGATTATGGTGGACGCCTATCAGGACATTACCATTCCCTTTCAGATGTCCTCCGTGGAATTTTTTACGGAGGTTCGGGAACATCTGGCTCCGAACGGGGTAATGGTGGTGAATATGAATATGAAATCCGGCTCCGAACACTCCATCAATGATTATCTCTGCGATACCATAGGCTCCGTATTTGAACACGTTTACACCGCCCCTGTAAGCGGAGGTACCAACTGTGAGGTTTTTGCGTTTCAGTCTCCTGACGTTTTGAACACTTTTGAGACAGGAAGAAAGAGCCTGACAGATGAGGCTCTTTCTGATATGATGGAAACGGTTTCCGGCCAGATAACGCTGCGAGAATCCGGCAATTTAATCCTCACCGACGATAAAGCCCCGGTAGAACTGCTGGGTATGCGGGTACTGGATGAAATTATCGCCGATGAGCTGGATTACTACCGGGAACTGTATCTGGGAGAAATTTTTTAACATCTTTTCTTTCGTACGGTGTCATGGCTGCTGTCATATCATTTCTGTTTCATCTGTTTTACCAGCCAGTTTCCCCAGGGGGTCAGGTCTTTGCTTTTCCAGCCGGAAGTTTTTTGGCTGGCAGATTTAATCAGGGCGGAACTTTCTCCTTTGTTGGAAAGGTTCCAGCCCATATAGCTGATTTTGTTGCTTTTCAGAAATTTCATCCATCGGCTGCCTTCTTCTTTATTCAGGGCGCCATTTCCTGAGGCGTCTGAAATGCCAAATTCCGATACAAACAGAGGCAGTCCCCTGTCCAGGGCTGTCTGAGCCTTCTGCCGCAGGTATTCCCCATGGGTCCCTGCATAAAAATGCAGGGTATACATGAGATTTTTCCCTTTAACCGGACTTTGGGCGGCCGCATCCACGTCCTGGGACCAGTTGGGCGTTCCAATCAGAATCACTGCATGTTTGTCTTTGGAGCGGATGGCCTTTACCACCTTCCCGGCATAGGTTTTAATATCTTCCCAGGAAGTTCCCCCGTTGGGTTCATTGCAGATTTCATAAATCACATTGGTATAATTCTTATATTTCGACGCCATTTTCTTAAAAAAAGCCACTGCTTCTTTTTCATAAGTCCTGGGATTTCCGTCGCTTAAAATGTGCCAGTCGATAATCACATACAGCCCGGCTTTTGCGGCATATTTCACGCCCTGGTCTATCTGTTTCTCCAGTGCCTTGCGGTTGGCGCTGTCTCCAGTACAGTATCCGTTGTATTCACCGGTATACATGGCCAGACGCACCGCATTGATATTCCAGTTCTTTTTCATATAGGAAAATGCTTTCTGATTCACATATTCCGGATACCAGGAAAGCCCGTGGGTGCTCACCCCTCTGAGCTGAACCGTTTTTCCTTTTTCATTCACAAGCCGGGTTCCCTTCACCTTAAGAGCCGGAAGTTTTGCCCCATACACCGGCATACATTCCAGTGTGGTGAGGCAAAGGACTGCCAGCAGACAGGCAAAGAGCGTTCTCACTCTGTTTTTCTTCATAAGCTCCCTTCCTTTCTGTCTGTTTCAGCAATAAAGGCTGTCTGGCCTCAATATACAAATCTGTCAGATGTTCAAAAAATCGGCTGGCGTAATTGCCGGGATTACGGATTTTGAAAAATCTTTCACATTGCGCGTTAAAATATAACTGGAGTTGTTTCTTTCTGCTACTGCATCCACTACTGCGTCCTCAAAATCGGGCATCTCCCGCATGAGTGCTGTCTGGACATCCATTCCCTGTACATCGGCAAAAGTGACAAGCCGGGACAACTGCTCAATCTGTTTCTGCTTTTATGGCCTTCCGCAAAGCAGCATAAGAATTCTGAAAGAAGGGTTCCCGCTTTCCCAAAATATCCATTATCACATTTGTATCAATCAAAAGATTCATTGTCTCGCCAACCGTTCCTCTCTTTCCACATCTTCCACTGCTGCATCCTGCTCCGGGATAATTCCCACAAGGTTATCCAATATAGCCAGCCTGTCAATAGCGGGGCTGGTTAGACGTGCGATATTTTTCCCATTTCTTGTAATAAAGATATCCTGCCTTGCGGCCAATTCCAGATATTTCCCCAGATTACTCTTAAATTCTGTTGCAGTAACAACCATAAGAAAACCCTCCCTGCAAAATATAGTACAGTCACTTCCTGTTTATATTATACAAAAATCGAACAATTTTATCAATTTGAAACGTTCGATTTATAATGTTCGATTACTATCATCCATTTAAAAATATACACTCTAAATTGTTTTTATATATGTTTTTTTTCACTGAAAGTTTCAAATTACACCAGTTCATACTCTTTTTTCTCAATGACAACTCTGATATCCTCTATGCTTCTGCCTGTTGCAAGTGCAATCTGTTCCAACGTAAAATGATTCGTGTACATATTTAAAATAATTTTTTCTTCCTTTTCCACTCCTCCCCGGGCTCTGCCCTCAGCTCTGCCTTTCTCCCTGATTCCCTGGCTCAAATTACACATTGCGTTCACATCCTCTCTCATTTTATCATTTATAGGGATATTATACTCTGTTTCCATTATCCCCAGCTTTTCATCCGTGGATAGCTCTATGGAAAGCATGGCGCTCAAAAGACGGTGCAGTTCATAGTTTTCATCATGTTCCGGAAGTTTACCGGTTATGCCTATCAGCACAATGTTCAGCAGATCAGGCCCGCCTTTCCACTGACTGGAGCCCAGAACCCTGTCATTTGTAAGATGCACGTAATCCATGCTATTTTCTTCCATGTTCATGCAAATCCGGATGCTGTAAACAGGTTTTATGTCGTCATAATGGGTTTTTACAAAATCCCTCTCTTTCTGAGAAGAAATCAGCCGACTCACATAAAATACCGCCCTGTTCCATATATGGTATCCTGAAGGAATGTCCTTCTGTGCCTCCAGGTTCACGATAATCTGTGAAATTCCGTCTTTCATCCGTACATAAAAGACGATGTCAAACCTTACAAGCCCTTCATTGATTTCCGCACTTTCTGTATTCAGCCCCACAATCCGCTGTCCGTTTTTTCCTTTTGCCGCATTGGTCTGTCCCGGCTCAACCGGAACTGCACTGATGTATGGTTCCCCTTCAATATATGGCACAACATCTTCCGGTTCCATTTTCCGAAACTCATTTACTGTCTTTACCAGGATATGCGCCAGAATGATTTTATTCCCCAGCAGACGCTTCGCCTTTTCATCATACTGTGATCCATATCTGCCGCGTTGATTGCTCTTTTTATCTCCGTGTCCACAACCATCCTCCTTCAGCTTATTTATGGGCAATGTCGTGTTTAACAATATTATACCATAATCACTCCGTGATATGATATGGTAATTTATGCGCACTTCGGCGCTTATAACATCTGTCGATATTATACTATAATCACTCCGTGATATGGTATGGTAATTTATACGCACTTCGGCGCTTATAACATCTGTCGATATTATATCCTGAAATACCTTCTTAAGCAATTGGCATTTTTCCTTTAGAATTTTCTGATTTCCCGTGTGCCCGGTCAGGAATCAGAATATAAAAGGTTCTGTTTGTTCGTGTGTGGCTGAAATATACAAAATGCAGGCCGATTTTTTTGATTTTTGCTCTTTTTTGCTGTTATGGCAACTCACTGATTTCGTGCGCTGCCCTGGGAGGTTAAATTGAGAAACTGTTTTTGCAGTCTCTCCTCGCAAAAAATTGACTGTAATGAAACTGACAGAAAGACTCAAACGGATTTTAACTGGTAATCGGATGCCAAAAGCCCGCGAAACCACAGTATTCCTGTACTTTCGCGGGCTTTCCTCCACCCATTTTTTCTCATACCACAAGCATTGCATCTCCGAAACTGAAAAATCTGTACTTTTCCCGCACTGCTGTTTCATAGGCATGTAGCACATGCTCTCTCCCCGCAAGGGCCGACACCAGCATGACCAGTGTGGATTCCGGCAGATGGAAATTGGTAATCAGGCCGTCCAGCACCTGGAACTGATAGCCGGGATAGATAAATATATCGGTCCAGCCGCTGACTGGCGCTACAACGGTTCCGTTCGGAAATACTCTACTCTCCTGCTGTTTTTTTGCCTGCAGTGCCTTTGCCGCAGATTCAATGGTGCGGCAGCTTGTGGTTCCCACACAGATAATCCGGCCGCCTCGCTGTCTGGTCTCATTGATGATTCTGGCCGCTGTTTCATCAATCTGATAGAACTCAGAATGCATATGGTGATCCTGCACCTGTTCTGCTTTCACCGGCCGGAAGGTGCCAAGACCCACATGGAGAGTGACTTCCGCAATGGAAATTCCCTTTCTGCGGATTTCCTCCAGAAGTTCCGGTGTAAAATGCAGTCCGGCCGTGGGCGCCGCCGCAGAGCCTTCCTCTCTGGCATAAACGGTCTGGTAACGGTTTTTGTCCTGGAGAGGATGGGTAATGTAGGGCGGCAGAGGCATCTGGCCCAGCCGATCCAGAATTTCCTCAAAAATCCCCTCATAGGTAAACTGAATCAGACGGTTGCCCTCTTCCGCGATTTCCAGCACTTCTCCTGTCAGCAACCCTCCGCCAAAGAAAATTCTGGTTCCGGGCCTGGCTTTTTTTCCCGGTTTTACCAGTGTTTCCCATATATCGTTTTCTTTTCTTTTCAGCAGCAGAATCTCGACTCTGCCATGGGTTCCTTCCCGTTCTCCAAAGAGCCTTGCAGGAATTACCCTGGTATTGTTGAGTACCAGACAGTCCCCTGGATTCAGATAATCTGCAATACGGCGAAACCCTGTATGCTCCAGTTCCCCCGTCTCTTTGTGAAGTACAAGAAGACGAGAGGCGGAACGGTCCTCCAGAGGGTCCTGGGCAATCAGTTCCGGGGGCAGCTCATAATAAAAATCTTTTACGTCCATAAAGTCTACTTCCTCAGTTCAATACCCAGTTCTTCCAGAGTTTTCAGAATCTTCTCCATGGCCGGCGCATAATCTGCTTCTTCCAGCGTCTTGTCTTTTGCCCGGAAAGTCAGGGAATATGCCACGGATTTATAACCGGTTTTAATCTGGGCTCCTTCGTAAATATCGAACAGTTCATAGCTTTCCAGATATTTTCCTCCTTTAGCGTCAAATATCTTTTCCACTTCTCCCACCAGAATGTTTTTCTTCATCACCATACTGATATCGCGGCTCACTGCCGGGAATCTGGCAATTCCTTCGTATTTCCGGTCAAAACCGGCCATTTTTACAATTTCCGGCATATCAATCACGGCCACATACACCCGGTCTTTGATAGAATAATTATCCGCCACCTGGGGATGAATCTCTCCCAGATATCCCAGAACCTTTCCATGATACCGGATATTGGCCTGCCGGCCCGGATGGAGAAAAGGTTTTCCGGAATCCGGGTCGCAGGTTATTTTCTCTGTTAATCCCGATTTTTCAAAAAATTCCTCCACCACGCCTTTCATGGTAAAGAAGTCTCCTTCTCCGTACATGCCCAGGGTAAACTGCATCCGTTCTTCCGGCAGTTCTTCCAGCGGCACCTGTTTCGGCAGATAAATATTTCCCAGCTCGTACAGGCGTACATTTTTATTCCTGCGGTTGTAATTGGTGGACAGGGAAGTGAGCATTCCGTTCAGGGAAATGGTGCGCATAATACTGAAATCCTCTCCCAGCGGATTGGAAATCACCACTGTTTTACGCAGTTCGCTGTCTTTGGGAATCATAAGTTTGTCAAAAACTTTCGGGCTCTCAAAGGAATAAGTCATGCCCTGGCTGAATCCGCAGTATTCCGCCACATTTTTTGCCACTTCCTCCACTCTGAGCTTAAAGGAGAGTTTTCCTGTGGTGGCTTCCCCGTTGGGCAGTGTGGTAGGAATATTGTCATATCCGTAAAATCTTGCCACTTCCTCCGCCATATCCGCCAGACATTCCAGATCCTGCCTCCAGGAAGGCACCAGCACTTCGTCTTTCTCCCTGTCGTAACCCAAATCTATCTTCTGAAAATAACCAATCATGGTTTCTTTTGAAATCTGTGTTCCCAGCAGCCGGTTGACTTTATCCGCGTCAAAAGGAATTCTTCTGCCTTCCTTTACTTTGCCGTATACGTCAACTACACCGCCCACTACTTCTCCGGCTCCCAGTTCTTCGATTAACTGGCAGGCACGGTTGATGGCGTCCAGTGCATTGTTGGGGTCCAGCCCCTTCTCAAATTTGCCGGAAGCGTCCGTGCGCAGACCGATTTTTTTGCTGGAAAGGCGGATGTTGGTACCGTCAAAGCAGGCTGCCTCGAACAGCATGGTCTGCACATCGTCGGTAATCATGGAATTTTCACCGCCCATAATTCCGGCAATACCCACAGCTTTTTCTCCGTCGCAGATCATCAGTACGGACTCATCCATGGTGCGCTCCTGACCATCCAGAGTGACAAATTTCTCCTCTTTGGATGCCCGCCTTACGATAATCTCCCGGCCGGCAATGGTGTCCAGGTCATAGGCGTGCATGGGCTGACCGTATTCCTCCATCACATAGTTGGTAATATCCACGATGTTATTGATGGGACGAATCCCCTGAGAAGCCAGACGCCGCTGCATCCATTCCGGTGAGGGAGCGATTTTGATATTTTTTACCACCCGTGCGCAGTACCGGGGACAGAGCTCCGCGTCTTCCACGGTAACTTTGATATAATCCTTCACATTTTCGCTGTTGCCGGTCTCAGTCACCGCCGGAGGCTGAAATTCTCTGCCGAATGTGGCCGCTGCTTCCCTTGCAAGTCCCAGAACCCCGAAACAGTCCACCCGGTTGGATGTAATTTCATATTCAAACACCACGTCGTCAAGGCCCAGCGCCTGAATGGCGCTTTCTCCCACAATTGCATCTTCTCCGAAAATATAAATACCTTCTTCCGGCGCTTCCGGATACATTTCCCGGTCAGAGCCCATTTCTTCAATGGAGCACATCATACCGTTTGATACCACGCCTCTTAATTTTCCCTTTTTGATTTTAATGCCGCCAGGCGTTTTCTTTCCGTCATGGCCTCCTGCCACCCGTCCTCCGTCCAGCACTACGGGAACTTTCTGGCCTTCTTTTACATTGGGGGCTCCGGTAACAATCTGCACATCTTCCCCGGCGCCCACATCCACCTGGCAGACCACCAGTTTATCTGCATCGGGATGTTTTTCTATTTTTTTAATCTGTCCGATGATGATTTTTTCCAGATCCGCATCCAGCTTTTCATAACCTTCCACTTTGGAGCCGGAAAGGGTCATTGCGTCCATGTATTCCTGAGGAGTTACATCCAGTCCCGGAACATATGCCTTTATCCATGATAATGATGTATTCATAATAATTGATTCCTTTCTCTGATTTTCAATAATATATCCTGACAGGTTCAGAACTGTTTCAGAAAACGGTCGTCGTTTTCGTACAGCAGACGCATATCGTCAATCTCATATTTCAGCAGTGCAATCCGTTCCAGTCCCATACCAAATGCAAATCCGGAGTACTCTTCCGGGTCAATGCCGCTCATACGCAGCACCCTCGGATGTACCATACCGCAGCCCAGGATTTCAATCCAGCCGGAACCTTTGCAGAACCGGCAGCCCTTTCCGCCGCATTTGAAGCAGGTCACATCCACTTCCGCGCTGGGCTCTGTAAAGGGGAAATGATGAGGCCGGAATTTTACTTTTGTCTCTTCTCCGAAAAGCTGCTTTGCAAATTCTGCCAGCGTTCCTTTCAAATCCGCAAAGGTAATGTGTTTATCAATCACAAGCCCTTCGATTTGATGAAAGGAGGGGGAATGGGTGGCGTCCACTTCATCGGAACGGAATACCCGGCCCGGTGCAATCATGCGGATGGGCAGTTTCCCTTTTTCCATCTCCCGTACCTGGACCGGAGAGGTCTGGGTGCGGAGCAGAATCTTATCGTTGATATAGAAGGTATCCTGCTCGTCTTTGGCCGGATGGTTGGCCGGAATATTCAATGCCTCGAAATTATAATAATCATATTCCACTTCCGGGCCTTCCACCACTTCATAGCCCATGCCGATAAAAATACGTTCCACTTCTTCCAGCGCAATGGTATTGGGATGGCGGTGTCCCACCGGATTTTTCCTGGCCGGAAGGGTTACGTCAATTACTTCCTGTTTTAACCGCAGATCCCGTTCTGCCGCTTCCAGTTTCGCCTTCGTCTCCTCAATCAGTTTCTCAATACTTTCCCTTGTCTCATTGACAAGCTGCCCCACCATGGGGCGTTCTTCGGGAAGTACGTCTTTCATGCCCTTTAAAACAGCCGTCAGTTCTCCCTTTTTCCCCAGAAATGCAACTCTTACGTCATTTAATCTGGCCAGTCCGTCAGAATTCTGAATTTCACGGACTGCTTCTGCCTTAATCTGTTCCAGCTTTTCTTTCATAATCATTCTCCTTTTTATATCAATGTAAAACGCATACGCTGTGCGGATTTGTCCTAAGGGGTACCAGGCTTGCCTGAGGGATACCTCAGGACGTCACATAGTGACATTTTCTATTCGCACAAGTGCGCATAATTTTTTTATCTCACAGGAAATACTTTCACGCCTTAGCATGACACGGTCCTTCCTAATTAAGATAAAAAAATCCCTGTGCAAAATGCACAGGGACGAAATGTTCCGCGGTACCACCCTGGTTTCCAGTCTCCCTTCTTTCTGCATACAGGCGACCGGACTCTCTCTCTGCGTAACGTGCAGACAACGTCATATCCTACTTCTGAAACATGTTTCAGATATGCAGCTCCGGTGGGAAATTCGATTCCTGCCTTCTCTTAAGAGGACTTACAGCCGGTGATCCTCTCTCTCTGCAAGCAGTACAGTTCTCTACTGAACACCTTCTTCGCTTTTACATGGAAATTATTCTAACATGTGTTTCAAAAAACTGCAAGTGTTTTTTTCATCTTTTTACTTTTCAAAATGCTGATAATCCTTCACTGAATTCCAGCTTCCGCCCCAGGTAAAGCCATGCTCCTGAAACAGACGCAGGCATAAATCCCCTTCTGTAATCTTACAGGCAAACTCCCGGCTTCTGTCGGCGTACTCCGTTCCGTTTAAGGGACTTACCAGAAGTTCTCCATCGGAGGTATGCTTCACATAAGGATTATATCTTGGATTAATGTCAATGGCAAGGCCCAGTGCATGTCCGGACAGCCGGGAAGAACCTGCAATTTCCCGGTAGTTGAACGCGGAAGTATTATTGTCGGACATGGAACTTTCATCGTCCCCATCGTATGTATCAATCAAAATCATCTTCTCAATGGGATAGGACTGATGATAGAGTTCCAGCATAATCTCCAGAATATCCTCAGCAATGGACTGATTGACAATCAGTTCCCCAACATGGGTTTCCCCGTCAAGGCCCATATGAAGGACCCGCAGATAGCGCAGCTCTTCCAGAGAAATATTTTCATTTTCCTGCCAGGAAATTCCTGAAATCCGCTGTCGTATTTCTTCGGACAGCTCTCTGCTGTAAAAAAAGCTGTCCAGTGTGTCCTGGGGCACTCCGGCTGTATTCAGAATCTCCCCGGCTGTCATTGCCTGCACATCTGAAAGTTCCGGAATCCTGCCGGATTCCGGGGCGGAGCCGGTTTCCAGTGAATCTCCTGCAAAAGGAACAGGATTCGGCTCCGGGGCTTCTGTGGCGTTATTCACTTCCGGCTCCAGGACTTCCGGAGCAGAATCTGATTTCGGCTCTGCAGAAGCCCTTTCTTCCTGCCGGTCATTTTCCTTCTGCAGCGGCCGGCCGGCCCGAAAATCTCCGGAACAGGCCAGGAACAGAACACAGACTGCCGCCAGCATAAGGCAGCCTGCTGTCCTTTGATATAATAATTTTTTTCTTCTTTTCATTTTTCACACTCCGGCTATTTTACGGTAACCGTTCTGCTCCATGCACTGTACCTGGTTTTGCACTTATATCCGGCGCATTCCGTCCGTACCCGGAATCTCAGATTTTTGTCCGAGGTCTTCAGCCCTGTAATGCTGCACACCAGTTTTCCGCCCTTTGTTTTTACTCTTTTCAGATACTTCCATTTTTTCGTCCTGGCATTATATTTGTACAGCTTTTTCGATTTCACCCGGTAAGCCAGTTTGTATTTTCTGCTGCTCTTATTATACTGGCTGATTTGATAGGTATTTGCATTTTTCACCGGCCTGAAAGAAAGCTCCACGCTTTTGGAAGAAAGACGTTTCACCGTCACCTTTCCAGGGGATTTTGGCTTTACAATACCTCTTGCCTCGCTGGAATAAGGGCCGTAATACGTTCTGCCCTCACTTTTTCCGTACGCCCTGACTTTATAGCGGTACATTTTTCCTGCTGTTTTCTTTCTGTCCGTATAGGAGTTCCCGGTAACCGTGTTAATCCTTACGAATCTTCCTTTGGAAGGATTGTAGCGGAATATTTCATATCCCTGGGCATTGGATACGGTATTCCATTTCAGTTTCGTCCGACTGGTGGCGTCAGAGGAAACACTTACGCCTGTCACTTTCTTAAGGGTATCCGGCTGAGCACTCATTCCCGGCTGAGCGCCGGGCTGTTTTGGCACCTGTACTGTCACATTGCATCCTTCATCTGCAGAAGTAACTTTTGCCGCGCCGGAAGCAGAGGAAACCACCAGGGTATAGTTCCCGGAGTCTTTTTTCGAAGCGGAAGAAACGGTAAGTTTTCTCCCTGTCTTCCCGGTCAGAGGCTCACCGTTTTTATACCACTGGTAAGTATGAATTCCTTCCCTCTCCCTAATCTCAGGAGCAAGTTCAAATCCCTGCCCTTCGCCGATGGCAATCTGCCGGGATGAAAACCGGATTTCTGCCGGAACTGGTCTGGGCTGTACCGGCGCCTCTCCACGCCGGGCTTCTCTGGCTCTGACGCTTTCAGCCGCAAATGCCGCATCCACCACATCCCCGGATTCCAGAGAGTTATAATTTATTTCCACCGTCATGGATTTCTCATCTGTAATTTCCTGCCAGACGCTGCCCGCTACAAGCTGGTCAATCACATATCCGTCTGCTGCCTGAATGGTAAACGTACGGCTTTCCCCCGGCTGCAGTGTGACAATTCCTTCTTCCGCTCCTGTTATGCTGCCTCCCGGAGTATTGCTCACAATCACCGATTTGGCCGGGGTTCCGCCGGAGCCTTCGCCTTTCACCGCCATAACGGCAAAGGGACTGAACGATTTACATGTAATGATCAGACCATATCGTGTAACGGTACAGGGTACTTCTTCCACTCCGATAATTTTTCCCGCTTTGTTTTTGATAAAATGGCAGGCTTTGAAGGTCACCCCTTCGTCAGAAGGCCCGTATCCTGCGGGAAATCCGACGGAAACCCGGACAGAGTCTCCCAGTTTTACTATATTCTTTTTACAGGTGAGAAAATTAATATTATATGTCTCGCTTTTTAACACCTGCTCTCCTGGAAAGGTGCTTTCTGCCAGACTGTTCATGGCGTCTGCCTGAGCCTGAGTCGTGGTAGTTGCCACAAGGGTGAGGCCCGTCACCATTTCAGGCGTAAGACCTGTTCCGTCTTCTGTCTCCCAGCTTTCCCAGTTTCTGGCGGAAAGGTCGGCCTGTTCCAGAAGGGAAGGCCTTCCCCAGAGATTATAAAAATATCCTCTGGAACGATATGCACAGATACAGCTTCTGTAAGAAGATGAATAACTGAAGGGATTCGGTACTTTCCCGCTGTCTGTCCCCACCAGGCCGGTAAGGCCGAAGTGATATGTGATAAAATTATCCAGCCACATATTACTGGGCGTAAAATCCAGCTCTACTGTTCTGTCTCCGTCCCAGGTAAAGTTCTCAACTTTGCAATATTGCATGGCTGAAGTATCTGCCTCTTTCACAGATAGTGTAATACCTGCTTCTGCGGCGCCGTCGGCAAGTTTTAACGTATCATCGTATGTAATTTTCAGATGATGGGTTCTTCCAATATCCAGATTGGCAGTCATTACCGGTTCTGCTTTCCGTACATATGGAGGCGGCGTATAAGTTCCGTCAGGATTGGAAAGCTGTTCAGAAGCTGCCTCAAACAACAGGGGATCTCCATGAAAGGCAAGATTCTCCAGGCTGCCGCCATTGTTCCCGTCGTAATTGCCAGGATTTTCACGGGTCACCGCAAATTCCACAAACTGGGCACTGGGCACATACATGGTCAGCTCTGTCTCCGTATCATCCATACTGGGGTATACATCCGGAAGGCAATAAGCCCACTTTCCATACTCCCACCGCTTCGATTCTTCGTAATATTTTGTCTCTTTCATCAGGATATAATTGCCGGTTTCCATGGACTTTGCCGCCCCCATACCCTGATAGCTCACTTTAAATATTCCGGCAGACAGGCCATCGTGCATTCCTTCGCTGTAACTGACTTTCAGACCGTTCTCATTCACCACTTCCTCAAATAAAGGCCCCTGGCCTTCCAGTGCAGGATAGGTAAATTCAAAATCTGCTTCTGACATAATCCCATTGGGCACATGGCGCCTGCCCATAACATCTGCTCCTGCAAGCAGGTACATGGTTCTTTCTCCGCCGTCCAGTCCGTCTCCGTTTTCATTTGGCACAGGCGTAATCGGGTCGTCCATGGTGGCGTCCACTCCGTACCACCTGCCGTCCACCTGCACATAATTCCACATGTGCAGCTCGCCCTGGTCTCTGGCAAGCTGATACATGCCCTGTATCAGCACACAGGGAATCCCCAGGCGGTCCAGCACAGATTTCATTGCCCTTGCATATCCCTCACAAAGGCTTTCCCCTTTTATCAGAGCCCCGTAAGCGGTCCGGATATGTCCTGCATTTTCTTTTTTACAGGTATTTTCCAGCCGATATGTGGTATGATTAATGATTTCGTTATGGGCATATTTCACCTGCTGTTCTGTGAGATTCTCCCCTTCTGCCACAGAAAGGCTCTGAGCCCCTGCCACAATCTCGCCGATTCTGCTCTCATATGCGGCAATGGCTTCTTCCACCTGCTGACTGTTTTCAAATCCTTTTACATAATAGTCGCTGCTTCTGCCGGAACCCAGCCAGGCATGATAATTTCCTCCCCCGTCTCTGGTCACCCGCAGAGAAAGACAGGAAAAATCCACATAAAAAATATCCGGATAATCTGCGCAAAATGCATCTCTGGCAGCTCCCATGGCCAATAGCAGACTGTTGTTTCCGCTTGCGTAACTTTCCAGCTGTTCTGCTGTGACACTCTGACTGGCTGCCAGATCGTAATCTCCGGTTCCTGTTTTAAAAATGCCCTGCTCATACATCTGATACATGGCGTCGTAGAACTTCTTTGCTTCTTCTGTAAGCTGGCTGTAATAGTATCTTTCCTGCGCCGCCCCGTGTACTTCCTTCATGCTGCCGCCGGACAGCTTCGCTGCCAGAGGCAGCATGAACAGAAAAACCAGCAGAATCAGAGATTTTTTCTTCTGTTTCATCAACTTCCTTCCTCCCTTTTCCTGGAAAACATTATTCTGATTCCAAGAATAACATGGGAAAATTCAGGAAGTCAAGCCCTGTTCAAAACTGTTACAAATTTTCCTGAGCAGTGCAATTTCCCTTCCATATCCTTCCAGATCATTAGGCGTCTCCAGGAAGAACGGAAGTTCCCGCAGGGAAGGATGGGTGACAATGGCTCTGAAAGTCTCCAGTCCAATCTTTCCCTCTCCGATTTTCGCATGGCGGTCTTTATGGCTTTCCAGTCCGTAGATACTGTCGTTCAGATGTATGGCTTTCAGCCGCTCCAGACCGATGACAGAACGGAATTCCTCTATTACTTCTTCCAGATGATTTACAATATCATAACCGCTGTCATACACATGGCAGGTGTCCAGACAGACTCCCAGGCGGCTGCTGTCCTCCACCCGGTCAATCATGCCCCGAAGTTCTTCAAAATTCCGTCCCATCTCCGTACCTTTTCCCGCCATGGTTTCCAGCAAAATCGTGGCATGATATCCCTTCTCATTTATCCGGTTCAGCATATCGGCAATCAGCTCCAGGCCCCGTTCAGCCCCCTGTTTCACATGGCTGCCCGGATGGAAATTATACATGGCCTCCGGAAAATACTCCAGCCGGGCCAGGTCGTCGCACATGATATCGTACGCAAACCGGCGCAGCCCTTCCTCCCTGGCACATGCATTCAGCGTATAAGGCGCATGAGCCAGAATCCGTGCGATTCCGTGTTCCTCTGCAAATTCCAGATAAGCGGCAATATCTTTCGGATTCAGTTCTTTTGCCTTTCCTCCTCTGGGATTTCTGGTAAAAAACTGAAAGGTGTTGGCTCCGATTTGCGCCGCCTCTTTTCCCATGGCCAGAAAACCTCTGGCCGAGGACAGGTGACATCCGATTCTCAGCATATCGTCTCCTTTACAGTTCTTTTTTCATAACTGCGCCTTTTGCCCCTGAGGTAACCATCTGGGCATATCTTGCCAGATAGCCTTCCGTCACCCTGGGAGTCCTGGGCGTCCATTCTGCTCTCCGTTTTGCAAGAATCTCCTCCGGCACATCCAGTTCCAGTTTCATTTCCGGGATATTGATTTTGATGGTATCTCCTTCTTCCACCAGTCCGATGGTTCCGCCCACTGCCGCTTCCGGTGACACATGGCCGATGGAAGCGCCCCTGCTGGCCCCGGAAAAACGTCCGTCTGTAATCAGCGCAACGGTGGAACCCAGTCCCATACCTGCAATGGCAGAGGTGGGGTTCAGCATTTCACGCATACCCGGACCGCCTTTGGGCCCTTCGTAGCGGATTACCACCACATCTCCGGCTACGATTTTCCCGCCTTTGATAGCTGCAATTGCGTCTTCCTCACAGTCAAATACACGGGCGGGGCCTTCGTGCACCATCATTTCCGGCGCTACTGCAGAACGTTTTACCACGCTTCCTTCCGGCGCAAGATTTCCTTTTAATACCGCAAGGCCTCCTGTTTTGCTGTAAGGATTGTCAAGGGGCCTTATCACTTCCGGATTCCG
Source organism: uncultured Eubacterium sp. (assembly GCA_949959185.1). GTDB lineage: Bacteria > Bacillota > Clostridia > Lachnospirales > Lachnospiraceae > Petralouisia. Next base: position 27,130 of record CATLIX010000011.1, read on the forward strand.
GTTGACGCAGCCGCTGATGTTCTCTCCGATGGTTTTTCCTGTTACTGTCATACAGTCCATATGTAACAGATTCAGTTCCGCCAGTTCATTCATCACTGCATACACGCCTCCGGCTTCATTCAGGTCTTCCATATAGGTGGGGCCTGCCGGAGCCAGGTGACAGAGGTTCGGCGTCTTTTCACTGATTTCATTTGCAAATCCAATATCAAAATCAAAACCAATCTCATGGGCAATGGCCGGAAGATGAAGCATACTGTTGGTGGAGCATCCCAGGGCCATATCCACGGTCAGAGCATTTAAAACAGCTTCTTTTGTCATAATATCCCTGGGGCAGATATTTTTGCGGTACATCTCCATTACTGCCATACCTGCATGTTTGGCAAGACGGAGACGGTCAGAATACACCGCCGGAATGGTTCCGTTGCCCGGAAGGCCCATGCCAAGGGCTTCTGTCAGACAGTTCATGGAATTGGCCGTATACATACCGGAACAGGAACCGCAGGTGGGACATGCCTTTTCCTCAAATTCACAGACGTCTTCTTCCGTCATGGTGCCTGCCGCAAAGGAGCCCACCGCCTCAAACATGGAAGAAAGACTGGTTTTTCTGCCCTTAACATGGCCTGCCAGCATAGGGCCTCCGGACACAAATACTGTGGGTACATTGATTCTTGCAGCCGCCATCAGCAGCCCCGGCACGTTCTTGTCACAGTTGGGAACCATCACCAGTGCGTCAAACTGATGGGCCAGCGCCATGCACTCTGTGGAATCTGCAATCAGGTCACGGGTTACCAGAGAATATTTCATCCCTGTATGCCCCATGGCAATTCCGTCGCAGACTGCAATGGCCGGAAATACCACCGGAACTCCTCCGGCTTCTGCCACACCCAGTTTCACCGCATTTACAATTTTGTCCAGATTCATGTGTCCCGGAACAATCTCATTGTAGGAACTTACGATTCCGACCAGCGGTCTGTCCATTTCCTCTCTGGTAAATCCCAGCGCGTTAAACAGGGAACGGTGGGGCGCCTGCTGCATTCCTTTTTTCACATTGTCACTTCTCATCTTCTCTACCTCTTTCTCTCTTTTTTCTTTATCTTATCAGAAAATACTGTTTTGATGTACTCATTATACCTTCATAGTTGTCTGCTGTCAATACAGTTGTATAATGTTTCTCGTTTCATTGACTTTCCCGGTAATACATGCTAAAATATGGAATGGTTTTGGATTACAAATTCAGGGAGAGAGTTAGCATGAATAAACAGAAAATGAATCATAACTTAATTGAGCACATCCTGAATCTGCTGAGCATCCCGGAAAATCATGATATTGACACAGAAGATTTGCTGGAAAAAGGAAGACATACGGAATTTCCTGATTTACTGGATTCTCAGAATGCCCGGACTGCTTACGAAGTGATAAACTTTATGGACGAAATGCCTGGAGGTTTTCTAATCTACCATGCGGAAGGCAAAGAGGAAATTATCTATGCCAACAAGGCGCTGCTGCGGATTTTCCAGTGTAAAACGCTGAAAGAATTCAAACAACTGACGAATAATTCTTTCCAGGGCATCGTACATCCCGAAGACCTGGATATGGTGGAACAGAGTATCCAGGAACAGATTGCCGACAGCCAGTATGATCTGGATTATGTGGAATACCGGATTATCCGCAAAGACGGAAGTATCCGCTGGATTGAAGATTACGGCCATTACATACATACAGACTCCATTGGAGGAATTTTCTACGTTTTTCTGGGCGACGCCACGGAAAAAAGACAGCGGCAGATTACCGAGCGGACAATTTTATTAAATGAAACCAACCAGAGGGAGCAGAAACTGCAGACCCTGATTGAAGAATATGACAAGGAACGGAAACTGATCAATCAGGAACATCTGCGCCGTCTGGAAGTCATTGAGGGACTCAGTGTCAATTATGAATCCATCCTCTATGCCGACCTGGACACCAACAGAATCCTGCCCTATCGCCTGAGCGAGCGGACAGAACGCCAGTTCGAGAAGAAGTTTCAGGTGAAAGAGTTCGGCTGGTATGCCGCTGATTACATCAGTACCTGGGTGTATCCGGAAGACCGGGAAATTGTCACCAAAGTGACCGCACCGGAATATATCCGTAAAAAACTTGCCAATAACAAGACGTATTATGTCAATTACCGCATCCTGCGGGAAGAAGAAGTACAATATCTGCAGCTTCGCATTGTAAATGTCAGCAGCAAAGACCATATTTCCCAGATTGTAATGGGCTACCGGAGAATCGACGAAGAAATCAGGCGGGAAATTGAACAGAAAAAAATATTTGAACACGCGCTGGAAAATGCCAATCTTGCAATTACTGCCAAAAATACATTCCTTTCCAACATGTCTCATGACATGCGGACGCCTCTGAATGCAATTTTCGGCTTTACTACTCTCGCCCGCAAACATATGGACGACAGGGAGGCTACGGAAAATTATCTGAATAAAATTGAACATTCCGGCAGACAGCTTCTGAGCCTGATTGAAAAGGTACTGGAAATCTCATGGTTTGAGTCCAATGATACCCGCGTTACGGAATCTGAATGCAATCTGTGCGATATTGTACAGGACGCCCATGAACATCAGCTCCCCCTGGCGGCAGACAAAAATATTACCTTCAATCTGTATACCGCAGACGTCAGACATGCGGATATTTACAGCGACCAGGAAAAACTGAAACAAGTCCTCATGCACCTGACCAACAATGCCATTACCTATACGGAAACCGGCGGTAAGGTGGATCTGGTTGTCGCGGAACTGGAGAAATTCCCAAACGGCTACGCAGTTTACCAGTTTACCGTCCGCGATAACGGTATCGGTATCCATAAGGATTTCCTGAAACATATTTTCAAACCCTTTGAACGTGAAAAAAATACCACATTCAGCGGTATTCACGGCACAGGACTGGGCCTTGCCATTGTAAAAAATCTCGTGGAAATGATGGGCGGTCATATTCAGATTGACACCAAACCGGGAGAAGGCAGTACTTTCACCATCACTCTCCGGTTCCGGGTACAGGCTCATCCCCTTTCCTCCGAGGATTCGGAAGAAGGATTTGCCAACCTGCTGAACAAAAAAATCCTGCTGGTAGACGATAATATGGCCAATCTGGAAATTGAATCGGAAATCCTCCAGGGCATGGGATTTCATGTGGAGACGGTCACCGACGGCAGTATTTCCGTGGAAAAAGTGGGCCAGTCCTCTCCGGGAGATTATGATCTGGTCCTGATGGACATTCAGATGCCCGGTATGAACGGATGGGACGCTACCAAAGCCATACGCAGGCTGGAAGATCCGGTTCTGTCCAGTATTCCCATTATTGCCCTGTCAGCAGACGCTTTCGAGAGCGACAAGCAGATGTCCAGGGAAAGCGGCATGGACGCCCATCTCACCAAACCCATTGATATTCCTCTTCTGCTGGAAACCATTTCCAAAACACTGCAGGCCCACAAACTCTTACAGGGAAATCAGAATCTGACGGCAGCAGAATTTCAGCAGTTATAATATTAAAAAGCAACCTAAAGGGGCCGTTTCCAACGGCCCCTTTCACACGCCGGCACAAGATACCGGTTTCATTCCATGGGAAGCTGTTCCATGGCATGGAGGATATGAATGCGCATGGCATTTCTTGCCCCCTCTCCATTTCGCTCTTTCAGAAAATCCATCAGAATTTTGTGGTCTGTCAGTGTGGCCTGCACCGCTTCTTCATGGAATTCTGACAGCCGCACTCCCTTGTTGATTCCCTCATAAATCACGGGCATAAGCTGATTCATAAATTCATTATGGGTTGCCTTCGCAATGGATTTGTGAAAAGACTGTTCCACTTCTGTCCGGTCTTTTCTCTGGCGTATACGCCGCTCAATCTCAGCCCCCAGTGCCAGAATCCGCTGAATTTCTTCTTCCGTTGCCCGTAAAGCCGCATAATAAGCGGCTTCCGGTTCAAAAATCAGGCGCATTTCATACAAATCCCTGGCTTTCACTCTGGCTTTATTCAGAGAGGACATCTCTTCCGGCCGGCTGATTTTAAAATCTTCCCGTACAAAGGTTCCCCGGCCCCGGCGGATTTCCAGAACTCCCTCTGTGGACAGAATCCGTACGGCTTCCCGCAGAGTGGTGCGGCTCACCCCCAGTTCTTCCGACAGCACGTTCTCGTTAGGCAGTTTGCTTCCCGGCAAAAATCTTTTTTCCACTGTAATCATGGACAGAACGCTGTCTGCAATCCGGTCCGATAATCTGCTCTCCTGTTCCATTTTCTTTCCTTTATACTGCGTGGAGGTTTTTCAGAGAAATATCCATAATGGGAGCGGAATGGGTCAGTGCTCCGCTGGAAATATAATCCACTCCAAGGGAAATATAATGTGCAATATTTTCTCTGGTCACATTTCCGGAGCATTCAATCTCTGCTTTTCCATCAATTACCGCAATGGCTTTCTGCATTTCCTCCACGGTCATGTTGTCCAGCATAATAATGTCAGCTCCCGCTTCCACTGCTTCCCGTACCATTTCCACAGTCTCGCATTCGATTTCTATTTTCCGTACAAAGGGCGCATATTCTTTTGCCATCTGAACCGCTTCTTTCACGCCGCCTGCAGCGCCGATATGGTTGTCCTTTAACAGAACTCCGTCAGAAAGGTTGTAACGATGGTTATAGCCTCCTCCGATTTTAACGGAATATTTTTCAAAAATGCGCATGTTCGGCGTAGTTTTCCTGGTATCCAGCAATTTTACCTTACTTCCTTCCAGCAAAACGGCAATGGAACTGGTATAAGTGGCAATTCCGCTCATGCGCTGCAGGAAATTCAACGCCGTCCGCTCTCCGGACAGAATGGCCCGGATATCTCCTGTCACCACTCCAATCAGATCTCCTTTTTTCACTTTATCGCCGTCTGCAAAATGGAATACCACGGAAACTGTTTCATCCAGCAGCTCAAATACACGCTGAAACACAAAGAGTCCTGCAAGCACCCCGTCCTGTTTGCAGATTAACTGTGCTTCTCCTTTCTGCGCTTCCCGCATCACGGCATTGGTGGTCACATCCTCACTGGAAATATCCTCCCGCAATGCCTGTAAAATCAGTTCATCCGCATTTAATTTCATGGTTATGCTGTTGTTCATACTCTTTTCTCATCCTCTCTATTTCTTTCTGCACCAGTTCCCGGTTCTCCTGCTGCAGTTTCTTTCTGTCCCTGTAATTTTCAGGCCGAAACAGTTCTTCCTGTTCCTGATTTATGGAGACCTGTCTGAACGAAGGGCCTGTTCCCCTGTATGTTCCATCCGGTGATACTTCCTCCGATTCAATGTCGAGAGCGGCCCGCCTTGCAAATACCAGGCTCTCCAGAAGGGAATTGCTGGCCAGCCGGTTGGCTCCATGCACTCCGTTGCAGCTTGTCTCACCTACTGCATACAGACCTTTCATGGAAGTTCTGCCCTCCAGATCGGAACGAATGCCTCCCATAAAGTAATGCTGTCCCGGCACCACCGGAATGCATTCTCTGGTCACATCATACCCTTCTTCCAGACATCTCCGGTAAATATTGGGAAAATGGCTGAAAATATCTTCTTTGGGAATCCGTTCCATGGACAGCCATACATAGGGCTTCCCGTCTGCTTTCATCTGCTTCTCAATAGCCGCTGTAACCACGTCCCTTGGCAGAAGCTCGTCCACGAACCGTTCCATGTTTGCATTATAAAGCACCGCTCCTTCTCCCCGGACAGACTCGGAAATCAGAAATCTCCTGCCTGGCTTTTCTGAATACAGGGTAGTAGGATGTATCTGCACAAAATTCACATCCTGAAGCTGTACATTATGGCGCAGAGCAAGGGCAATCCCATCTCCGGTCAGGTGGGCAAAATTCGTAGAGTGACGGTAAAGTCCGCCGATACCGCCGCAGGCAAGTACCGTATGTCCGGCGCGCACCGGTACCAGTTCGCCCCGACTGTCCACTGCCACAATACCATAACAAATATTATCCTTACAGAGCAGGTCTATCATTTCCGTATGCTCGTAAATCGTAATATTTTCGCGTTTTCTGGCCTGAGCCAGAAGTTTCCCGGTAATCTCCTTCCCGGTAACATCCTCGTGAAACAGAATTCTGGGCCTGGAATGGCCTCCTTCCCTGGTATATACCAGTTCTCCGTTCCTGCGCTCAAATTCTACTCCGTAGTTCATCAGCAAATCAATGATTTTACCGGAACTTCGAATCATCATTGCCACGGAATCTCTGTTGTTCCTGTAATGACCTGCCTTCATGGTATCTTCAAAGTATCCGTCAAAATCATCTTCTGAGCGCAGAACGCAGATTCCGCCCTGCGCCAGAAAGGAATCGCTGTTTTCGGCTTCATCTTTGGTGATGACTGTTACTTTCTTACTCTCCGGCAGCTGCAGTGCGCAGAACAGCCCCGCTGCTCCTGTGCCTGCGATTATAACATCTGTTTCTTTTTCCATGTCCCCACCTGTATTTTCTTATCACTTTCCGAATCTGCGTTTTCAGACTCCTGATTCATACTAACGCTAAGATTTTATCATATTTGCCCGGAAATTTCCAGTGTTATTACATGATGTGCCATTCTATTTCTTCACGCCTTTCCCGTCCCGGCCGGCCACCCGGAGCCTGTGCAGTGCAATTTCCTTTTCCCTTACCGTAATGGTATGTTCCTCCTGCCCCAGCAGGTACACATCTGTCAGCCTGTCCTTTTCGTCGATTTTCATACCCCGGACGCCCACAGCGCCTTTTTTCTTTTCCGGCACGTCAGAAGCCATAAAACGCAGAAACATGTTTTTCTCTGTCTGCATAACAATGGTTTCCTCTGTTTCTTCTTCCAGAATCCGTACCAGAAGAAGTTTCTCTCCTTCGTTTAATTTCGTGGCTGCCGCAGTACGCCTGGACACGTCAAATTCTTCCCCTCTGACCTGCTTGAGCATTCCGCCGCTGCTGGCAAACAGCAGTTTCCTGCCCCGCAGGCTGCTCAGGCTGCTGACCAGAAGCATGACTTCCTCGCTGCTGTTATAATTGCTCACGTTATCCAGAGGCGTTCCCTTGTCCCGGAACTTTCCATGGGGCAAATCCAGAACTTTTACCGTATGGAGCTGGCCTTTATCCGTAAAAATGCAAAGCCTGTCCGTGTTCATACAGGAAATAATATATTTATTTTCTCCGTCTGCCGCTTCTTTGTTCCGCTCATAAGCTGGCATATCCACGGTTTTTACATAGCCGAAACGGTCCATCAGAACCACAACCGGCATTTCTTCCACTTTCTTTTCTTCATATACCGCTTCTTTTGCATTTTCAATGGCAGTTTTGCGGGCCCGCCCGTATTCTTTCTGAAACCGGTTTAATTCTTTGATGATTACTTTGGCCATAGATGCGCGGCTGCCCAGAATTTCCTCATATTTTGCTATATTGGAAAGGGTAACTTCATGCTCTTTCATCAGTGCCTCAATTTCCAGGCCAATTAATTTATACAGACGCATTTCCAGAATTGCAGTGGCCTGTCGTTCCGTAAAGCAGAGCTGCCGGGCGTCTGCTTCGGAGCCTTTATAACGGAACTCTATATGCTCCGTATTTCCGTTCATCAGGCATTCTTTGGCGTCTTTGATGTTTTTGGAGCCCCGGAGGATTTCAATAATCAGATCAATCACGTCGCAGGCTTTGATTAAACCTTCCTGGACTTCTTTTTTCTCCAGCTCTTTCGCCAGCAGTGTTTTGTATTTTCTGGTGGCCAGCTCATACTGGAAATTCACATGATGGCGGAGAACGGGCACAATTCCCATGGTCTCCGGGCGCCCCTCTGCCACTGCCAGCATGTTGACGCCGAAGGTATCCTCCAGCCTCGTTTTTTTATAAAGCATATTGCAGAGCTGCTCCGCATCCGCTCCCTTTTTCAAATCCAGTACAATGCGAATCCCCTCTTTGGAAGACTGATTGGAAATATCCACGATATCGCTGGTTTTCCGTGTTTCCACCAGATGATACACATCCATCAGGAATTTTCCGATATTGGCTCCCACCATGGTATAGGGGATTTCCGTAATCACCAGACGCTGCCTGCCGCCTTTTACCTGTTCCACTTCCACTTTTCCGCGGATTTTTATTTTTCCCGTACCTGTCTCATAAATCTGCAGCAAATCCGACTGATTTACCACAATCCCTCCGGTGGGAAAATCCGGCCCCTTAATGTACTCCATCAATTCTGCGGTGGTAATGTCAGGATTTTTCATAAGGGCTTTTACACCGTCGATTACTTCGGAAAAATTATGAGGCGGAATACTGGTGGCCATACCCACGGCAATTCCTTCCGCTCCGTTAATCAGGAGGTTGGGCACCTTTACCGGGAGCACGGAAGGCTCTTTTTCCGTCTCGTCAAAGTTGGGCACAAAATCCACCACGTCCTTGTCCAGATCTGCAAGGTAGGCTTCCTGGGTAATTTTCTGCAGACGGGCCTCCGTATAACGCATGGCCGCCGCTCCGTCCCCCTCAATGGAGCCAAAATTCCCGTGACCGTCCACCAGAGGCAGTCCTTTCTTAAAGTCCTGCGCCATCACCACAAGGGCTTCATAGATGGAACTGTCCCCGTGGGGATGGTATTTACCCATGGTATCCCCCACGATACGGGCGCACTTCCGATATGGCCTGTCATGGCGAATCCCCAGTTCATGCATATCGTAGAGGGTTCTGCGCTGCACCGGCTTTAATCCGTCCCGCACGTCCGGCAGTGCCCTGGCGATAATCACGCTCATGGCATAGTCAATGTATGATTTCTGCATTAATTCCGAATATTCCGTTCGGATAATCTGTTCCTTTTCCTGCATGGTAATTCCTTTCTCCTGACTTTTCAACAGCTACGCAGACTGTCCGTTTCCGAACAAAGTGGGCAAACCCACTTCAACTCCCCTGCCCCTCAGTCCTGAGGGGCGCTGGACATCCTGTGGATGTCCGTTTAGCGCGGACCGAAGCGGAGCGTAGACCTGCGCACTTTGACGCGCCGAGTGCGGATTTGTCCTAAGGGGTACCAGACCTGTCTGGGGGATACCTTAGGACGGTCACGTAGTGACATCTTCTATTCGCACGAGTGCGCATAATGGTTTTCTCTTATAGGAAGACACTTTCACGCTTTAGCTTGGCAAGGTCTTGCCTATAAGAGAAACAAATCTGCTTATACGTCAAGCTCCGCATCGTGGGCATGTTCATGAATAAATTCCCTCCGTGGCGGAACTTCCGTTCCCATCAGCATTTCCGTTACGTCCGACGCCATCCGGGCGTCCTCGATTTCCACCCGTTTCAGAATTCTGGTCTCCGGATTCAGCGTGGTTTCCCACAGCTGGTCCGCGTCCATCTCTCCCAGACCTTTATACCGCTGAAGGGTAAAAGGCCCCTTATGACGTTTTCTGTATTTCTCCAGCGCAACATCATCGTACAGATACTCCTCCGCTCCTCTGGACGGAATGGCTTTGTACAGAGGGGGCATGGCAATGTAAATATGCCCTTCAAAAATCAGTTCCGGCATAAACCGGTAAAACAGCGTCAGAAGCAGGGTGGAAATATGGGCTCCGTCTACATCCGCGTCCGCCATGATGATAATCTTGTCGTAACGCAGCCTGGAAATATCGAAATCATTGCCGTAGCCCTCGGAAAATCCGCAGCCAAAAGCATTTATCATGGTCTTGATTTCCGCATTGGCCAGCACTTTGTCGATACTGGCTTTTTCCACGTTCAGAATCTTGCCCCGGATGGGCAGGATTGCCTGGTAATTCCGGTCTCTGGCCGTTTTGGCAGAGCCTCCTGCAGAATCTCCCTCCACAATGAAAATCTCGCAGATGGAGGCGTCCCGGCTTTCGCAGTTGGCCAGCTTCCCGTTGGAATCAAAGGAAAACTTCTGTTTTGTCAGCAGATTTGTTTTGGCTTTTTCCTCTGTCTTACGGATTTTGGCCGCTTTTTCCGCACAGGCAATGACCTTTTTCAGGTTTTCCAGATTCTTGTCGAAATAAAGCTGTATTTCTTCCCCGGTTATTTTTCCGGTGACACGGGCCGCGTCCTGGTTGTCCAGCTTTGTCTTGGTCTGGCCCTCAAACCGGGGACTGGGATGTTTGATGGAAATCACTGCCGTCAGTCCGTTGCGCACGTCCGCTCCGGTAAAGTTGGAATCTTTTTCCTTCAAAATGCCCAGTTCTCTGGCATAATTGTTAATGACCGTGGTAAAGATGGTCTTGAATCCCGTCAGGTGGGTACCGCCCTCCGCGTTGTAAATATTATTGCAGAAACCCAGCACATTTTCATGAAATTCATTAATGTACTGAAAGGCTGCTTCCACCGTAATTCCTTCATTCTCCCCTTTAAAATACACCACCTCATGCACTGCTTCTGCTTTTCGGTTCAAATCCTTCACAAAGCCGCTGATTCCCTCTTTCTCATGGAATTCCAGATGTTCCGGAGTTTCCCCGCGCCTGTCCTCATAAATAATGGTCAGTCTGGGATTCAGGTAGGCAGTTTCATGCAGGCGGCTTTTTACATCTTCTTCCCTGAAACGTGTTTTTTCAAAAATTTCCGGATCCGGCAGAAAATTGATTCTGGTACCCGTCTTTTTTGTTTTCCCGGTTACCGGCAGCATCCCCTGTTCCAGTTCCAGAACCGGATTGCCCCGCTCATATCTGTCATGATATATCTTCCCTCCCAGATATACCTCCAAATCCAGATATGTGGACAATGCATTTACCACGGAAGAACCTACGCCATGCAGGCCGCCGCTGGTCTTATAGGCGTCGTTGTCAAATTTCCCTCCTGCATGGAGGGTGGTAAATACCAGTCGTGCCGCAGACATGCCTTTTTCATGCATTCCCACGGGAATTCCCCGGCCATTGTCCTCCACGGTGCAGGAACCGTCCGCCTCCAGCGTTACATATATGGTATCACAGAATCCTGCCAGATGTTCATCCACAGAATTGTCTACAATTTCATAAATCAAATGATTCAGACCCTTGCGGGACACACTTCCGATATACATGCCCGGCCTTTTTCTTACCGCTTCCAGTCCCTCCAATACGGTAATATTCCCGGCACCGTATTCCTGATTATTTGCCATTTTGTTTTCCTTCCTTACTTTATTTCAAAATTTTGATACACATGTTCTGTTTTTAACCTGATTATTGTACCATAACTTTCTTCCATTTGCAAAGTTTTCCGGTGTATGTTTCAAACCCATGGTAACAGGTCAGCCCGCAGTGCCCCACAGGAACTGTACCGATCCTTTGGCCGGAAACGGGTACATTTCCGGACAATTCGGGCCAGCTTCCGGGGCAGTCTGCGGTTCCAGCGGCGGATGGAATACTGCCCGCAGGGAAACCGGCAGGGGTCTTTTCCTGTAAGCAGATGGTACATGGTGGCTCCCAGACCGTAAATATCCGTTCTGGCGTCCACCGGTTCCCCGGCAAGCTGTTCCGGCGCCGCATAACCTCTGGTTCCCAGACTGACCGAATCCTCCTGTCCCGCAAGTTCCAGAGCCGCTCCAAAATCCAGAAGCCGCAGGTTTCCGCCGGACTGCAGCATAATATTGGCCGGCTTTATATCCCGGTAAATCACAGGAGGCCGGCAATGATGGAGATAATCCAGCACCAGACACAAATCCTTTGCCCAGGAAACCACCTGCCGCCAGGGCTGAGGTCCCAGCCGCTCCAGAAGCTGAGCCAGAGTTTCCCCTTCCAGATATTCCATAACAATATAATACTTCTCCCCCTGCTCTGTCACTTCTTCAATTTCCGGAAAATAAGGATATCGCAGCTTCCGTATCAGCTCTGCTTCCTGATGTTCCATAGTATGTACGGAGACGTTCCGGGGCCTGTCCAGCTCCTTGACGGCCCGGTTCCGGCATTTCTCCCTGTCATATGCCAGATAAACGCAGGAAGAACCTCCTGTTCCCAGTATCTTTCGTATTTCATATCGGTTTACCAGAATGAATCCCGGTTCCAGCATTCCTGTTCCTCCTTAAAAACAAAATAAGGCTGCGCATATGTACTTCTTCTATGGGAAATCCGAAGGCATTTCCCATAGAAGAAAAAAGAATCCCGCCTGTGCGAGATTCTTCGTCTTCATTTATCCTGAGTTCCTGTAAAAATTTATCTGTTTTTGTTCAGGCTGCCCGCATTGCTGATGGAAAATTTATTTTCTGTTCCGCTCAGCAGACGCTTCACATTGGCCCGGTGGCGCCAGATTGCCAGAATGGTGAAAACCGCGCCCACCACATAGACCTCCGGCAGCAGTTCCGCATCCACCCACAGATATCCCAGCTGGCCGAACACAATCAGCTGTATATAGAAGCAGACGGATACCAGAATGGAGCCAAGGGACACATATCTTGTCACTGCAACCGTCACTACAAAAACCAGCAGGCAGAGGATTGCCAGAGGGGGATAAAAAGTAATCAGAAATCCTGCGGTACAGGCAATGCCTTTTCCACCTTTGAATTTCATATAAAATGGAAAGTTATGCCCCAGTACGGCTCCAAGGCCCGCATACATTTCCAGAAGATTTACCTGTCCCGGATATTTTTCATGAAACAGAATCCAGGCCAGCAGCATGGATAAAATCGCCTTGCCCGCATCTCCGAAAAAAGTAATCAGGCCGGCTTTCCATCCCAGCGTCCGCAGAGTGTTGGTAGTTCCCGCATTACCGCTGCCATACTCCCTGATATCAATATGCTGCAGTTTTCCGTAAATAAATCCTGTCTGAAACAGACCGAATATATAACCCATAACCAGACAGATTATCCTGTTTACAACCATTTTATCCATCCTTCCTTTCCCGAATAATGAATTTTAACGAAGTTCCCTGGAAGCCAAAAGCATCCCGGATGCGGTTTTCCAGATATCTGGTATAGGAAAAATGCATCAGCTCTTTGTCATTTACAAAAATCACAAAGGTGGGCGGTTTTACCGCAACCTGCGTAATATAAAACAGCTTCAGCCTTTTGCCCTTATCAGAGGGGGGCTGCTGCATGGCTACTGCTTCCGACATGATCTCATTCAGCACGCCCGTAGCCACCCGCATGGAATTATTCTCCAGCACCACGTCAATCATCTGAAATAACTTCCGGGTACGCTGTCCTGTTTTGGCCGAAATATAAAGAATTTCCGCATAGGGCATAAAGCTCAGAACTTCCCGGATTCGCTCCGTATGTTTATAAATGGTTTTATCATCCTTTTCGACAGCGTCCCATTTATTTACCGCAATGATGATACCTTTCCCGCGGTCATGGGCAATACCGGCAATCTTGGCGTCCTGCTCGGTCACGCCTTCGGTGGCGTCAATGACAATTACCACCACGTCCGCCCGTTCCACGGCCGTCACCGCACGTATAATACTGAACCGCTCCAGTTCTTCTTTGATTTTACTCTTTCTTCTGAGGCCTGCCGTATCAATAAACACATATTCCCGGTCCTGCCAGATTACTTCCGTATCTATGGCGTCTCTGGTGGTTCCCGCAATATCCGACACAATCACCCGTTCCTCTCCCACCAGACGGTTAATCAGAGAAGATTTTCCCACATTGGGCTTGCCCACAATGGCAACCCTGGGCCTGTCATCCTCCGCAGCCTCCTGTACGTCTTCCGGAAAATGCTTCAGAATTTCATCCAGCATATCGCCGATTCCCAGTTTGGAAGCGGCTGAAACAGGCACCGGATCTCCGATTCCCAGGTTATAAAACTCATAGACGTCCGGCATGAATTTTTCAAAACTGTCCACCTTATTTACCACCAGCACCACCGGTTTTTGGGACCGCCTGAGCATATCGGCAACTTTGGAATCCGCGTCCACCAGGCCCTGACGCACATCCGTCATAAAAAGAATCACATCCGCCGTATCAATGGCAATCTGAGCCTGCTCCCGCATTCGGGACAGTATAATATCCTGGCTTTCCGGCTCAATCCCCCCTGTGTCAATCAGGGTAAACTCTGTATTCAGCCATGTGACATCCGCATAGATTCTGTCTCTGGTCACGCCCGGCGTATCCTGCACAATGGAAATACGCTTTCCGGCCAGAGCATTGAACAGCGTAGATTTACCCACATTGGGCCGTCCTACTACTGCAACTACTGGTTTACTCATTTCACTCTCCTAACTTCTCTCATCAAACACGACACCAGCTCCTGTCCGCTTGATTTTACAATATCTGTCTCCACTTGTAAAGCATTTTCCAACTGGGACAATGTAACATCGTCCAGAAATACCTCCTCGCCGCTGCGCAGAAGGTTGCAGGGCAAAAGCAGCCTGTCGCCCATATTTCTGCCTTTTAACTGAGCAATAATATCCTGTCCCGTCAGCAGCCCGGAAACCGTAATCTGCTCTCCGAAGAAATGATTCACAACGGGAATGACCTGTATCTCTTTTGCCGGACAGACCTGATGAAACGCTTCTGCCAGTTCCTGCAGGGTGGGAGCCGCAAGCACTCCTGTTGCGATGGTGATTTTCTCTGTTCTGCCCGTCTTTCGGGACTCCGTCAGTCCTTTTCTTCCGGCTTCTGCCAGGGCTTCCGCAAATTCCTGCCGGAGCAGGCGCAGCATTCCCACACCGTTTTCCAGCTGCGGATAGCCATCGTAGCTCTCTTCCTGAGGAAGTTCCTGCTCTGCCAGCAGATACCACTCGTCGCTGGCATGGATAAAATGCAGTCCCTGAGTCTCAAAACATATCTTCTGATAATGATGAATAAGTTCCAGAACCTGCCTGGCGTCCTGTTTTGTAAAAGGCTCCAGGGGATACAGTCCCTCCCGGTATCTGCTCAGTCCCACCGGAACCACCGATACGCTCTCCATCACCGGCATATATTTCATCAGATCCGTAATGCTTTTCTCCAGTTCCTTTCCGTCATTCACGCCTTTGCAGAGGACAATCTGACCATTCATGGGAATTCCGGCCTCATACAGCCAGTCTATTTTCTTTAAGGCTTCTCCTGCAAAACGGTTATTCAGCATTTTGCAGCGCAGCTTCGGACTGGTGGTCTGCACCGATATATTGATGGGGCCCAGTTTATAAGCAATAATCCGCTCCAGGTCATGTTCTTTCATATTGGTAAGGGTCACATAATTCCCCTGAAGAAAAGACAGGCGGGAATCGTCATCCTTAAAATACAGGGTATCACGCATTCCCTCCGGCATCTGGTCAATAAAGCAGAAAATGCATTTGTTATGGCAGGATTTATAATCGTCCATCAGACCGTTTTCAAACACAATGCCCAGATCTTCTTCGTATTCCTTTTCGATTTCCAGCTCCCATTCTTCTCCGTCTTTCCTGCGAATTACAACGGTAAGATATTCCTCATTGGTGTAATAGTGATAATCAAATACATCTTCTATTTCATGATTATTGACGGACACCAGCACGTCTCCCGGTTCCAGTTCCAGTTCCTCCGCTATGCTGCCCGGCTGAATCTTATATATGATATGCTCTTTCAAAATCGTTCTCCTGTAAGATAAAGAAAGGAATTACCATTAATTTGCTAACGATAATTCCCATCATTTCCGTATGCAGTATTCAGAAATTTTAATCTTCCGTATCTTCATCCACAACTCCGGCCACTGCCCCGGCCACAGAAGATATCACTGCAACAATCACTGCAACCAGTACCACGCCTCCGATTATAAAAACCATCATTTCCCGTCATCTCTTTTCTTCATATTTTATAACTGCCCATATTATACCAAAATGCCTGTCCGGTGTAAAGTCCTGTTGTAAAATTTCCTACAGCACCTTTCTGTCAAAGCAGACTGTTGCCAGCACCAGACAGAGCAGAATCATGCATACTGCCGCCGCCAGGCCCCCGGCGTAATCACCGGGAACGTTTACGCCCTGCAGCAGAGACATACCGTCCATGAGTTTTGCGGGCAGAACATCAGCAAATTTGGGAAACATGCTCAGTATATAAGTTCCCAGAATAACTCCTCCGGTTCCCAGAAGCACCTGGGTGCTGCCGGCTGCCACAGTTGAGAAAAATATCAGAAATGCAAGCACCCATATTCCGTACAGCCAGATCATGGCCCCGGCAAAAAACAGATGTTCTGCAATCCCGTTATCCCAGAAATATGCGTTATATCCATACGTAATCCCAAAGCAGAGCCAGTACGACACAGTCCACAGGGCAGACACGGACAGCCCTTTCGCCAGCAGGATTTTCCGGCGGGACAACCCTTTTGTTACCACAGGAATCAGGGTTCCTTTCTGATATTCCCCGGTAAAGCTGCTACTGCAAAACAGAATCACTATCACCATCCCCGCAGGAATATTTTTATAAAACTGCACCCAGGAATCCATGGCGTCTATGGTCACCTTACTGACTGTCAGCCCCGTATCTGCAAGGGAATCGGAAAGGGTTTCCATCAGCCAGGGCGTCATCTTTGCCAATGCCGGATTCATAATCCCAAACAACAGGAAAATCAGAAGCAGTACCAGAAGACGGCCGCTGCGGCATAATTCCATCCATTCTTTTTTCAGAAATGCTCTCATTTTCCCACCACCTCCATAAACAGTTCTTCCAGAGACGTTTCCTGCCGCTCGATTCGCAGAACGGATATGTTCTGGTCTGCAAGAAAATGCAGGATTTGGGGCAGATGTTTTTCATCCTCCAGCAGGACATTCCTTTTGCCTGTGGATTTCAGATAAGGAAATACAGACAAAAGTCTCCGGGTATCTTCCGGCTGTTCCGGTTCCAGTTCCATTGCCGCTGCTTTCCTGGCTGTCCGCAATTCCTCAATGGTCCCCTTAAGGACGATTTTTCCATCGTGCAGAAATGCGGCTTCATCACAGATATGCTCCACATCTGACAGAATATGAGTGGAAAACACCACCGTTGTCTGCTCCTTTGCATCTGTCAGAATATCCAGCAATTCCCTGCGTCCCGCCGGGTCCAGCGCAGAGGTGGGCTCATCGCAGATTAAGAGCCCGGGACGCCCGAACAGAGCCTGCGCCACGCCCAGCCGCTGCTTCATACCTCTGGAAAATCCTCTGATTCGGCGGTTTTCATGTTCCAGTCCCACCAGACAGAGCAATTCCTCACTGCGGGCTCTTATCTCCTTTGAAGACATACCGGAAATCTCCCCGCAAAACCGCAGATATTCAAAAGGGGTCATACAGGAATAAAATTCCGGCACATCCGGCAGATATCCCACAAACCGGTTGGTGGGTGTATTTCCATAGCGGACTGACATTCCATTTACGGTTATTTCTCCTCCGTCACCGGCAAGCAGGCCCAGAATCAGTTTCATGGCGGTGGTTTTTCCTGCGCCGTTTTTTCCCACAAAACCAAACACCGTGTGCTCCGGCACAGAAAAGGTAACATCCTTAAGCACCTGTTTTTCTCCAAATCTTTTTGCCACATGGGAAAGGGTCAGCATATCCATTTAAGCATCCTCCTTTCCCAGCAGAAAGTACAGAACAGGCCCTATAAATTCCATTCCAATCAGCACAACTGCAATCCACAGCCCCCTGCTGCCCCGTTTATATGTCTTATGAGTCAGAATATGATAAAGGGTAACCCCAAGCAATACAAACTCAACGATTATCAGGGGAATCAGAAAAGGCAGAAATTCCTTTACGTCAGGCATTCGTTTCACCTCCCTCCGTCAGTCTGCGGAGCAGATAATGAAATTCATCCTTATCCTTTATCCTGCCAAAAGCCGGATGGGACAGAGCTTCCCCAAGGCTTTTCTTAATAAAACTTTTGTCCCTGGGCGCCATGTTTCCAAGGGGCTGTTGGTCTATCCATGCATCCAGCAAATCAAAATAATCGTCGCCGTGAAGTTCTATCTGTTCTGCCTGCAAAAGTCTGTTCACACATGTTTCAAACAGGCGGAGAGCTTCCAGCGTCTCTTTATCTTTCCCGTTCATCCCGAAGACTACCGCAGACTGGTAATGAAACTGCGCCGCCAGATTGGGGTTCAGCTCCTCCAGATGATACAGCTCCAGAATCCCCTTCACACGCCGAATCGTTTCCTCACACTGTTCCAGATTATGTTCATTCAGCGAAAGGGAAAGAACGGCATCGCCGGTCAGATTTACCAGATCCAGATAATATTTTGCCTGAGCGTAGCTTCTGGCCTTTTCATGTTCTCCGGACATCTGATAAGCCTGCACCAGCAGAGTTCCGTTCTGCCCTGCAAGGCGGCCGGGGTCTGCAGAGGGTTCCAGCGCCTCAACGGCTTCCACCGCTTTTCCAAGCTGAAGATTCAGCCCTGCTTTTAATACCAGCGCATCGCTGCAAAGGCCCACATCACCGGAATTTTCCATAATCCGGTCGCACCATCCCGCAGCCTCCTGCAAAATCCGGCTCTGTTCTTCTTTTGTTTCTGCCAGCATATAATGATTCCAGTACAGAACGGAAAGCTGCAGCAAAAGAGGATAGCAGGCATAATATCTGTGGGCAAGGGACCTGGTTTTCTCCAGCGCTTCCCGAAAAGGAAGGGCTGCAAAATCTCCGGAAAGCTGCCCGTACTGATACCGTATCTGTTCGCCGGAAAGCTGCGCTTCATATCCAATCAGCTCATCCACCGTCACATCGAAAAAAGCCGCCAGCCGGGGCAGAAGCAGAATATCCGGCGTATTAATGCCTTTTTCCCATTTGGAGACAGAGCCTTTGGTCACTCCCATAAAATCCGCCAGTTCCTCCTGAGTCAGCTTCTTTTCATGGCGGAGCCGGATAATATTATCCGATAAATTGAGTTTATTCACAGATGTGTCCTCCTGTCGTTTGATTTTCTATATTATAACAGGAGGATTTGCTGTCTTTCAATGGACTGTTCCGATACTTCAGGCAATAAAATCACCTGACAGGAAACTTTTTCTGTACAAAGGGCGTATTTCTGAAATGTTAAAGGATGGGCAGAAGCTGGAAGCTGAACTGTTCAGGCGTGGATATACATTCTGCTCATGTCCGTTTCACCATCTCCCTGTACCATGCACAGAAATTCCCATCCATACCGTTCATAAAAAGAAGTATGATCCGTCACAAGATATAAAACTGCAATTCCCTTCTCTTTCATATCCCTGCAAACATAGTCCAGCAAAGCGCCTGCCACTCCCTTACACCGTTTATCTTCTTCCACATAAACTGCGCAGACATTTGGAGCAAGGTCTTTCCTGTCATGAAAATCATTTTCAATCACTCCCAGACCGCCGATAATTCTGTCCTCCTCCATTGCAACATACCACTGGGGAACAGAAGTTTTTTTCAGCAGACACTCCTCCATGCTTTCCCTGTAGGCCTCTGACGGAATGCCCCATTTTTCATGAAACCACTCTGCAGCTTTTTCCTTTATTTCCGGCCGGTCCATAAGCCTTATTATGTTATAATTCATCCGACCGGTCCTTTCTTTTTCATCCTCATCTCGAATTCTCCCATAAGCCGGCAATCCGAACAGCCGAAGCCATCCCGCCGTCACCATATGTGGGATTATTTAAAAAGTCTTTTGATGACTGGCTTAATTCCCGGTGATTCGCTATTGCGTGGGCTACTTCATTTTCCCAGTTATATAATCTTAAATCTGATATGGCTTCTATTCCCAGCAGTGCGTCTGAAATATGGGTATGATAGCTGCCAACATGTTTTTCGATTATAAAACCCATAAGTTCCAGCCGTTTATCCATACTTTTTATATTTGATGAAACAGGAGTTGTACGATATTGAATCAGCGGTTTATCCACAATCCCAATCCATGATTCCGGAGAAGTTTCCAACATGCTTAAAAAGAAATCCCAGTCCTCAAAACCGGAACGCATAGATTCATCATATCCTCCGCATTGTTCAAATATATCCCGGCGAAGAATATGTGTTGCCGGACAACAGTTTCGGGATAAAAATGAATTTATGTTCCCTCCGGAAGGACAGACCACAGAATCTAAAACGCCAAATGTATGCATCCAGGAAGATGCTGCCACCATGGATGGATTGTCACGAAGCAACCGGCTCACATACTCCGTATATTCCGGCTTCAGTCTGTCATCGCCATCCAATACCAGTACCATCGGCGCCTGCGCTTTCTTAATACCTGCATTTCTTGCAGAAGATACTCCCCCATTTTCCTGATAATGTATCATTACAGGAACCGGTAAATCAGACTTTTTTTCAATATCTTTTAATACGCGGATGGAACATTCGTCCGTGGAACCATCATCTATGATTATAATTTTCTGCGGCAATAATGTCTGGGCACATACGGATTCAACGGCTTCAAGAATCATCGTTCCCTGATTAAAACTTGTTATAACTGCTTCAATGTCTGTCCCAAAACCATCTCTGTTTCTGCTCATTTTTATTTCCTCCAATCTTTACAGACATTTCTTTTCTTTTTCGCCTGAAGAAAGTAATATGTTTATCTATTTGCCGCGAAATGCTGAGCTGCTGCCGCAAAATGCTGTATAAAATATCATTCATTTGATGCACTTTGTAAATGCGAAAAGTATCTTATCAGCCAAAAACGGAATGAAGTTATATCGCGGCTGCTCTCATGGCTGCATATACTATTTCTTCTCCGACAGGATTTCATGGGTTACAAACTGCCCGTTATAGAAAAGAGAAAAGGTGGTAAAGGGCGAAGGGGCATTCTGCGCATCCTCTCCGGTCCGGATATGTACGGTTTGAAACGCAATGTTCCTGGTCTTTGCCATCTCCTCCAGTATCGGTACATGGAGATTGCGCAGCAGATGTGCTCCTTTTCCATATTTTCAAATGCCGATTTCTTTTAATGTATGGCTTCCTGACAAACGAGAAGTTATCTGTTAAATCAACGAAAGTATTTTCATAATTCCTGTTTCGTCATTCCGAGAAAAAACCGTAAAACAGGTATTCTTTTTACGATTTCATATATTAAAAATGTTGCAATACACGAAACCAAAACAATCAGTAAAAATTGTCCTGCAACACCAACAGGCAATTTCAGGACAAAAAAACCTGCAACCACCAGAACTGGCATATGGAGAATGTAAACAGGGAAAGACATTTGGGTTAAATAAATGCTGACCCGGTTATGAAAGTTCAGCTTTGACCGTCCTATGCCAGTCAACATAATAATCCCCATCCATCCGTAAAATATGTAAAGCCCATCCATCCATATGTTTCGGATATTTTCCAGGCAGTACAAATAAGTATACAGACTGCCTGACATTGCGAAAAGTAAAAGGCTTACAAACCTGTACCTCTGCAATTTTTCCAGAATACTTTCCTCCGAAAGGATATAGTATCCGAACAAAAACAGCAGCATAAATTGCCCCAGACTTTTCCCGCCTGTGTTCAGGGCATACAGGCAAAACCACTCCGGTACAAACAGCAAAATAATAAAGAAATATGAAAGGCTGCCAGCCCTGAATCCTGGAAAACATTTCTTTTGCAGGCGAACAATCAGTAACGCCGTCAGAGAAATAACAAACAAATAAAGTAAAAACCAAAGATGCGCGGGAGTAAAACCTCCATGATATCCTGTTAAATCGGTTTTCTTTGTAAAAAACAATTCATACTGCTGCCAGTAAGTGCCTGTATACCCATTAAAAAATACTTCTGCAGTATAGGTCATTACAGGAACAAGTACAAGCAGTCCAAAGAAAAATGGAATGACTAATTTTTTTATTCGCTCCACAACAAATTGTTTGTTTGTCCTTTTCAGAAGAGAATATTTACAGCTCATACCTGCAATAGCAAACAAAAAAGTCATATACCACGGGTACACGGCAGTTGAAAACACATAAAGAGCGGTGTTTGTGTGTGACCATATGTAAAACCCGCTGTATTCGCCTCCGCTCCAAATCTGTGCCGCATGGAATGGAAAAAGCAACAGGATTGCCAGCCATCTTAAATTATCTATATAATACTTTCTTCCCATAGATTCTTTTAAATCGTTCATTGAATTTCTCCTTTGTCCCACAAACTGAAGCTATATGAAATGAAAATCATTTATTACGAAATATACCATTCAGCATGGATAACACTTTCTCCATTCCATCCTCCTCAGAGCCGGACTTGTAATCATTTCCCTGACATCTGCCCCGCCAGGCGTCCTGCCAAACCGGTCTAAAATGTCTGTATCAAAAGCGTCTCCTGGCTTCCATCGGATTATTTTCTTACTAATTTTTCCATTCTTGTCTCATAGTCACCTGCCATTCTCTGTAAAGTCCAGGCTGCAGAATTACGCTGTTCGGAAGGAATCGTATTCAGGTACTTATTGATTACATCCGGGAATCCCCGGAAAATCATCTCATATTGTTACCGTTTATATTCATATCCCTGTCTCCTTATATCTTCAAATCCAGATTTGCGCCTGTCTCATTTGCGCGATTGCCCTGTTTTTCCACCTGCCTTTCGTCATGTTCCCTTGCCGCTTCAATAACTTTCTGCATATCATCATTATCAAGCAGTATTCTTCCGTCCTTCGCATTTTCCAGTTTTTCTGCCAGCAACCGTTCTGCTTTATCCTGATTTGCATCTGATTTGACAACAATAATGCCTGTTCTGTCCTGCTCTTTTTCTGCCTCCTCTGCCTTTTTCTCCATATTCTCCGAAAGCTGATCTGCTTTTTTACGGGCATTTTCACGCGTCTTCTCAATCCGCTTTTCGGCGTTTTCCTGCGCTTCTTTGCGGAGTTTTTCGTTCAGCTCATCCTTTCTTACCGAAATGGAAAAATTAGAAAAATTGCCGTTTTCATCAACATACCCATGCCTGACAATTACGGTATGCCCTATTGATTTTTTATAATTATCAAGCCATTTCGTAGCCGCTTCAATATCTTTTAACCGCTGTGTATATTCCTTTGCTGCCTTTGGATCATTCTGCATCTTCTCCAGGAGCTTAGGGCTGACATCCAAAACATTCACTTTGCCATCATTATTTGTGTTAAGCCCATACCCGATTTGTAACTTCATATAGGGTACCTGCTTCTGCAAATTTTTAAGGTATTCCTCATTGCTGCTATTCTTTGCTGTTTCAGCGCTTTTTTGCGTAGCTGCTGTTTCTTTTGTTTCCTCCTTCTTTGCTGCTTCCTTTCCTGATAAAGCATATGCGCTTTTAGAAACACTGTTGTAATTACTCACTCCTGTAATTACCATAATATTATCCTCCCTGATAAAAATTTTCAACATTTTTCTTTGTAAAGGTTCCCGCAGGCCTCTTAAGCTGCTGCTTTTTTTCCTTCAGCTTCCTGATTTCCCGGCTTTCTCTGCTTCCTTTTCTTTTTTCGGTTACAGAAGGTAACATTTTAATCCATTTGCTGTGGACTGCTTTCCGGATGCTGTGGAATGAACAACAGCACAGGGAGGACAAATAATTTCTATCACAGGAGGGTGCAGAGGCATATGGCAGAGCAGGGCCTGCGCTCCATCGTAGTAAAGCGGCTCCATAGCGCTGTCGGCTATCTGACACCCCGGCAAAAGGAGGATGAGGAACCAGGGAAATCAGCATAACTTTTCAACTTTTTTTGTCCAAAGTATTGACATAGGGCCAAAACCATTTTACGCTATGGGATAAAATGATTTTGAGGCGAGGAGACAGTTATGCACTTTGTAAATGCGAAAAGTATCTTATCAGCCAAAAACGGAATGAATCTATATCGCGGCTGCTCCCACGGTTGTATCTACTGCGACTCACGAAGCAGATGCTATCATATGGAACACGATTTTGAGGACATTGAAATCAAGGCAAACGCCATTGAGCTTCTGGAAAATGCACTGAAACGGAAACGGGCAAAATGTATGCTGGGTACAGGCTCTATGACAGACCCCTATATACCCCTTGAAAGTAAAATCGGGAATGTCCGCAAAGCATTGGCTTTGGCAGAACAATATGGTTTCGGCTTCACGTTGATCACCAAATCCGACCGGATATTGCGGGATTTGGATTTGTTGAAAGCGATCAATGAGAAAACAAAATGTGTCGTGCAAATGACGCTGACCACCTGCGATGAAGATTTGTGCAGAAAAATTGAGCCAAACGTAAGTACAACAAAAGAGCGGGCCAACGCTTTGAAAAAGCTGAATGAAGCGGGTATCCCAACGGTTGTCTGGCTTTGCCCGATTCTTCCCTTCATCAATGATACGAAAGAAAACATCCGGGGGATTTTAGAATATTGCGTGGAAGCAAGGGTTTATGGCGCAATCTGCTTTGGAATGGGTCTGACGCTCCGCGAGGGAAACCGGGAATATTTCTATAACCAGTTAGACCGGTTGTTTCCACATATGAAAGAGAAGTATATGCGTACTTACGGTGCGCAATATCAAATCAGCAGCCCAAAAAGCAACGAACTTATGAAATTATTTCATCAAATATGCGGGGACAATGGTATCCTGCATGATAACTCAAAAATCTTTGAGTACCTGTGTCGCTTTGAAGAAAAGAACAGCCCTGTCCAATTAAATCTGTTTGATTAGCTTTAAGTCAGAATACTGCCATTTCTGCCCCTGAATCTTTCAAAAAATTTTCATCTGCCTGTATCCTTCGGACAAACGAAGTATACTAAACAAAAGCGCCAAAAAGCCTGCAGACGGAAGATTGAAAAGCGCAAAAAGCAAAGAAAACAGACCAAAGGAGATTACCTGCAATGAATGAATATAAAATTATGGTCGTGGACGATGAACCGGATATTCTGGATCTGCTCGAAAAGGCTTTAAGTATTGAGGGCTTTCCCGCTGTCATAAAAATTGATACAGGCAGAAAGGCGATAAATGCCTGCAAAGAAATACAGCCGGATGTGATTATCTTAGATGTTATGCTGCCGGATATTGACGGCTACGAAGTGTGCAGGCAGATCCGGCAGTTTTCCCATTGCCCCATCCTGTTCCTTTCCTCCAAAAATGATGAATTGGATAAAATCCTTGGCCTGGCTGTGGGCGGCGACGATTATGTTACCAAGCCTTTCAGCCCCAGGGAAATTGCTTACAGGGTGAAAGCACAGCTGCGCCGCATGGAATACAGGCAAAGCCCCTGCGCCGGCCGGACAATAGAAATCGGAGCCTTGACGATTGATACAGATGGCTGTAGGGCGCTCAAAGACGGCCGGGATCTGGAACTGACTGCCAGGGAGTTTGAGATACTGCAATACCTGGCGGAAAATAAAGGGCGGGTAATCAGCCGCGAGCGCTTATATGAAGCGGTCTGGAACGAGGACAGCTTTGGCTGCGATAATACGGTCATGGTCCATATCCGGCACCTGCGCGAGAAAATGGAAACCGATCCTGCTGCTCCCAGGTATCTTATCACAATGAAAGGATTAGGCTATAAACTGGTAAATCCTTATGAAAAGTAAAAAGAATTTCAACCCCTTTTTCCGGATGGTCCTGCTCCTCTCCATGACATTACTGGCCGGCATTGTCACGGCAATCGGCCTGTTCTATTATATGTTCTCCATCCCGGAACCGGAAGGAATGAGCCTCGCCCATTGGCCGCAGACCTTTACAGACAATTTTTCTTCCTGGACAACCTATGAGGACGGAGAACTCTCTATAGAACAGATCGGTCTTGACCGATTAGACGAATATGGCCTGTGGATTCAGTTTTTGGATGAATCCGGTCAGGAGATTTTCTCCTACAACAAACCTGCCGGGTATCCTGAAAAATATTCCGCTTCCGAACTGCTGGTTCTTGGCTCCAGCGACTATCAAAACGGATATACGGTATTTGTAAACAGTCTGGAAGACTCCGAAGAAGCCTGCAGCTATTGTATCGGATTTCCTTATGATATAGGAAAGTATATGCTGCATTACAACGGCAGCAGGGTTTCAAGGCTCTCCCCCGTAGCAAGAATAATTATTCTTGCTGCTTCAGGCACCCTTATCATCATCGTGCTTGTTTACGGTTTCTGGCTCTCACGGAAATTGTCAGGCATTACAAGGGGCATCAAAAATATTTCCCTCCGCTCCTACCGGCCATTACAGGAAAACGGGATGTTCGGCGAAATCTACAGCGCCCTGAACAAAATGGACAGGGACATACACCGCGCCGACCAAATAAGCCAGGAAACAGAAACAACGCGCCGGGAATGGATTGCAAATATTACCCATGACCTGAAAACGCCCCTTTCCCCCATCAAGGGCTATGCAGAACTGCTGGCCGACAGTTCGGATAAGGAGAAAGAGACCGTACAGGAATACGGCGCTGTTATCCTGAAGAATATTAACTATACCGAAAACCTGATCAATGATCTGAAACTGACCTGGCAGCTTGATTCCGGCGCTATACCGTACCATCCTCAAAAAATTCTTATTACACGCTGCGTCAAAGAATGGGTCATTGATATTGTCAATGATCCTGCTTTTTCAGACCGGGATATTGCATTTGAGAGTAATGTGCCAGCATTGTATGCCCATATTGATTCTGCTCTGTTTCGGCGCGCCGTTACGAATCTGATTCTGAACGCCCTCACACATAACCCTGCTGAGACAACAGTAAGCGTTACACTTGACACAGACAAAAACGGCAGTATTCTGCTGTCTGTCCGTGATAACGGAAATGGACTGAGCGAAGCAGAACAATCAAAGCTGTTTGAGCGGTATTACAGAGGGACAAACACAAAAGAAAAGCCGGAAGGAAGCGGACTGGGACTTGCCATAGCGAATCAGATTGTAACGCTTCACGGCGGTGAGATCACAGTCAAAAGCCAGCCGGGTACTGGAACAGAATTTATCATCCATGTTCCATGTAAAAACGGAGAAGCTGCAAATTAAGATTTCCTTATGATTGCCGGACGGCATAGAGGTATCTTAAGGTGAAGTTAAGACAGGGAAAAGTTCAGGCTAAGACAGGTGGTTTATGCTATTAAGCATAAGCCACCTTATTTTTATCTTATGGGAAAGCAGTCGCAGGGCAACTATTCCCTGCTCGATTGCCTGTGTAAAATATATCAGGAGGATTATTGTATGCAGTTACAATTAAAAAATTTATGTAAGCAGTACGGAACAAAATGTGCTGTGAATCATGTAAATGCAAGCCTTTCACCCGGAGTATACGGACTGCTCGGAGCAAACGGCGCCGGTAAAACAACACTTATGAGAATGATATGCGGCGTTTTAAAGCCCTCTTCCGGCAGCATCCGCCTGAACGGCAAAAGCATTGAGGAACTGGGGGAGCGGTACTACTCCCACCTGGGATACATGCCGCAGGATTTCGGCTTTTATCCCGATTTTACCGCCCGTGAATTTATGCTGTATATGGCAGCGGTAAAAGGGCTTGACACCAAAACGGCGAAACAAAGGACAGAGCATCTGCTTCATATGGTAAACCTGCAGGATGCAGCAGACAAAAAAGTCAAATCCTATTCCGGCGGTATGAAGCAGCGGCTGGGAATCGCCCAGGCGGAGCTGAACCATCCCCAGATTCTGATACTGGATGAACCCACTGCCGGGCTTGACCCCAAAGAGCGAATCCGTTTCCGCAACCTCATATCCGATTTTGCAAAAGAGAAAATTGTGATCCTGTCCACGCATATTGTATCAGACGTTTCCTATATTGCCGACTACATCCTAATGATGAAAAGCGGGCAGTTCCTGCTTGGCGAACCCATGGAAACAGTTACAGACCACATCAAAGGGAAAGTCTGGGAAATCCTGACTGACAACCGGGAAGTCGGGGAATACAGCCGGAATTTTTCTGTTGTAAATCTGCACCACGAAAACAATATGGTCCGGCTGCGTATTGTGAGCGATACAGCGCCGGCGACAGACGCAGCCACTGTAGAACCGAGCCTGGAGGATCTGTTCCTGTATCATTTCGGAGAAGACGCACAGAGAGGAGGAAGGCAAATGCGAAGCATTTCCGGAATGCCTTCCGACGGCATGGCAGGTGACGCGAAGCGGCGCGTGCCGATACCTTGTGAGAGGAGCGATAATTATGCTGATGAAATATGAATTCTTAAAAATCCTGCGAAAAAAATCCACCATGATCGTCATGGCGGTCAGCCTGTTATTAACAGCATTCCTGTTCGGGCTGCCCATCCTGCAGTACCAGACCTATAACCAGGATGGCGTAATCAAAGGCCTTAAGGGCATTGCTTACACAAAAGACCAGTATCAGAATATATCCGTCCCGATTACAGACGAATATGTGGAAAAAACAATCACAGAATATCAAAAGCTCTTTGAGAAGCCCGACAATGTAGGTTATGACGGAAGCGAAAAGTTCCTGATCGGCGACGCATACTGGAACTTTGTGGCTCCCAGGGAAAAACAGCTTAGCATGATCGCCTCCGCATACGATTCCCCCGGCGAAAATTCCGGCCTTAATAAGCTGCCCGAACTGGATCTGACAAACGGGGCTAAGTTTTACCAGGCGAGGAATGAAAAGGTAGAATCTCTCCTGAACACACCCTCAAGGGAGCTTTCATCCCAGCAGAAAGAATACTGGGGCAATATGAGCAGTAAGGTGGAAACGCCCCTGCAATACGGATATCACGAAGGCTGGGAAATCATCATGAACAGCTTTGAGCTGCTGATGTTCGCCCTGTTGGCTGTCCTCATTGTGATAGCGCCTGTCTTTTCCGGTGAATACCAGGCCGGCACGGATGCTGTCATCCTGTCCGGCAAATATGGCAAGACCAGGCTGGTAACAGCAAAAATAATATCATCTGTGCTGTTTGGCATCCTTGCATTTACGCTGCATGTTATCGTCGCTTTCGGTCTGCCCCTTGCGGCTTTCGGGGCAGATGGATGGAATCTGCCTTTACAGATCGCCGGCCTCACAATCCCATACCCGTTCACCTTCCTGCAGGCGGCCCTGATCAACCTGGGCGTTATTTATCTGGTACTGCTTGCCATGATTGGGCTGACGCTGCTGCTGTCTGCCAAAATGAAAAGCCCTTACCTTGTGCTGGTCGTACTCGTACCCGTGCTTTTTATCCCGCTGTTCCTCTCCCCCAACGGGACAACCGGGGCATACAACCTGACTTTGTTCCTGCTGCCGTACCGTTCTGTCATGCCGGAAATCGGTAAATATGTTTCCTTCCAGATCGGCGGACTGGTTCTTGACGCCCTTTCCATGCGGGCCATCCTGTATGCAATCCTGACTGCGGTTATGCTGCCCCTTGCAAGGCTGGGCTTCAGGAAACACCAGGTTGCGTAAAGTGCGGCTATGAAGAGAAAAAAACTGTCATTTTCGGCGGCATGATCCTTATCATCGCCATCTGCGCAATTGTCTTCCTATAAGTCCGGACAGTCCCATATCAGATTAAGCCATTATCCGCCATAACAAAATTTGCTTCATAAGCGGCATTTGCTGTTGCCGCAGCCCCTGATTTTGCCAGAACGGAATCGGAATATACGGCCTCTTTTGCCCACTGTGACGCCTGCCGCCTCCGTACCAGCCGCCCGTCAAAGCTGTTCTCCACTTTCAGGATAGGCAGGTTCCCTTTCTGCAGGGAGCTTATACGGATAAAGGCATCCGCCCCCTTCCCCTGCGGAAAGGCGCTGGATGACGCAAGGGTGTTCTTCATATCATGCTTCATGCCCCGTATGTCGGAATAGACGCGCTCCATCTCCTCCATGTGTTCCTGCAGGCTGCCAATCTGGTTTTCGAAGACGAGCCTGCCGCTCTTTTCCCTGTTCCAACAGATCATGTCAGGGTCAGGTGCGTCAAACACATAATCCTCGATGCCCGTAATGAACACCAACACGCATATATGCTCCCTAAAGGCATATCTGATAAAGAAAAGCCACCACCATTGTAAGCAACTCCGCAATCGGTACTGCCAGCCACACCCCCGTCACTCCCATAAATTCCGGCAGTATCAGCAACAGCACAAATATCAGCTCAAATGTCCGCTGGAAGGATAATACCGCTGACAGCTTCCCATTTGACAACACAGTGAATGTAGCTGAAGTAAAAATATTCATCCCACAAAAAAGAAAACTGAATGGGAATATCCAAAAACCTCTTCGTGCAATCCTGCTTGCACCAGGCCCCGAATCATATTGTCTATTAATGCAGTCCCCAAAAACGTAATGATCATTCCTGGTAAAGCCCCTGCACCGATAATCAAAGTACTGGCGCTGCATATAGGATTTCAGATTTTCCTTGCTTTGCCTGTAAGCCTCCCGGACTGTTTCCGGATTATAAAATTATGCTTTCTGCCAAAGCAGCATACTGTCCCGAAATTCAGTCGTCATTTTCCCGGTATCTTTCAGCCACGAAAGGTAAGACCGCACCGTGCTGCCAGCCAGCACATATTGCTCAAAATTCATGGAAAGCCCATAGCCTCTGAACACTTCCTGCAAAATCCGCTCAAAGCATATCGGTTCTTCACAGATTGACAGAATCCGCTCCGCGATGCTCTGCAACTTATCCCTGTTATAGCAGACAAGCTCTTTCACATCTGCCGAGGCTTCCGCATGGGCGGGGACGAACATGGCCGCCTCCATCTGCTCCACCTTATCCAGTGTTTCCAGATAAGCACCCACGTCATAGATGAAGGAAACCGCATATTTGTCCAGCGTCTCCCTGCTGCTGATACAGTCTGCAAGGAACACCACATTATCCGGCATACGGAACCCCACCATGTCAAAGAAATGCCCCGGCAGGGGTATCACCCCAACCTCCTTCGGGAAGCTCTCATCTGAAAAATCCGTCACATCACTCTCCTGCGCCATCAGGAACTTATGTCGTAAATCCTTACACGGATAACCGCCGTAAAGGAAAGACGGCTCCAGTACCGGATATTTGATAAAAGCCGCCTCTATGCCACCGGAATACACCTTACAGCCCGTCTGCCCCTGCAGGTATTTGTTGCCGCCGATATGGTCTGCATTGGAATGGGTATTCAGAATCGCCGCCAGATGCCATCCGTTCTTATCCAGTATCTGCCGGACTTTCCGCCCCGCATCCTTATCATTTCCGCTGTCAACCAGATAGACATTCTCACTGTCCGCCACATAGACGCCTATCTTCGCCGGACAGTTTATGTAATAGCATTTCTCACTGACCTGTACCAATTCATACATTTTTCGTTTCCTCCTTTAACTGTTCGGATAAAATATCACGTTATAGGCGGCGCAGGCTTTATCTGAAACATTGTGGTATGCGTGGGAAATATCAGCCCCAAACCGTATGGACTGTTTTTCCTGCAGCACCACTTCCTTCCTGCCTATTGCCATTTTCAATGTCCCATGCACCATAAAAACATATTCCTCCACGCCCGTCACATGGGGAAGCGATTCGTGCTGCACCCCTGCGTCAAACTCAATATAGAATGCCTCCACATTCCTTATTGGGTCAAAGGGAAACAGCGGGTAAGCCCGCATCCCTCCGTTTTCCTCCGTGATCACATTTTCCCCATCAAACCCGGCGACCGTGTATTCCGCTTCTTCCTGTTTACAGAAAAAGGATAATGGAATTTTCAGCCCTGTTGAAATCTTCCATAAAATGTTGATGGTGGGCGAGGACTGCCCCCTCTCAATCTGTCCCAGCATGGGCTTGCTCACGCCAGTCAGTTCCGCAACATCATCCAGCGTGAGCTGCCTTGTGTTGCGAATCTCTTTCAGCCGCTCTCCTATCTTTAATGAAATTTGTTCCATGCTACCTCCTGAATATGTTTTATTAAATAAAATATATTATAACATATTCAATTAAAGATATCAAAGAAGAAAACGCTAAGATGTGACCGTCCATTTCCCGGTAAAGCTCGTTCAGCAGAAATCCTTTTTCCAAATCCAGCATCCTATCCAAAGCATACACATGAAATTCATATATGTGCGGCTTATCCGGCGGTGTCATCCCGCCATAAAAGCAGGAAAGCTCCGCAGACTGCCCTCCGCCCTGCACGCTCGTCCAGATATTCCGGCCCTGCACAAAATCATTCGTCGTCTGACTTTCATTCTTCTTGATTTCAAAACGGGTTATGTTTGCCGCCAGCCAGTGTATCCGTGCAAATCCCCCGTGACCGGGTATGCGTCCTTATCCTCCAGGACAATGGCAATCGACACCGTTCCCTGCGGCGCATCCTCCACCGTAAAGGGTAAAGAATAAACAGGGATTCCATTTTCATTGAACTGCGTCCCATGCCCGCCATTATACTGCATAATCCTTAATGCCTCCAGCATCTCCCCCATGCCATCTGTTAAAGAATATTCCACATGGAGCGATAGGATTTCTTTTCCACAAAGCCATAATTCATCAATTCCTTTAACTGCTCTAACAGCATTTTCTGTGTAATGTCATCTATGTCCCGTTCCAGCTTCGCCAGAGATGTAGCCCCTGGACGCAGCCGCCATAAGATAATCGATTTCCAGTTCCCTTTGATCAGGTCATGCACCAGTTCCAAAGGGCAGGTGTATTCCGTTCTCATTTTCACAGGCTGATGCCCCTTTCCGTTTTCTATTACTTCGGCAGAATATCGTTCCTGCCAAAGTAATAACATCCACTGAATTATGCCATAAAAATTACCCGTTTTTCACCCGATATCACGAAACGACTATTTTGGGGGAATGGAAAGCAAAAAAGAACCGTCAAGTAACCTTCTTTCTCCATTTTCGCTGATTCCCCAGCTTTCCAGGTGGTTTTCTGCTGTCAGACCTGCCTGTGGAAACAGCAGACCGCCGCATACGGTGGTAAGTCATCTGCGGCGGTTAGCTTTTGTATGCCCTTTATCTCAGCAGCGCCATACTTCCCGTCAATTTGTTCACCTTCTTTTTCGCCCCACAGATAGCAACCCCATAATAATTCAGGTCCGTTTCCGGAACATCCTTCATTTTTATATTGAAAACTCAAAGAGTATATCAATCTTTATTTCTTTAGGTTAAATTATCCGAGTTTTCGGACAGTCTCTCCCGGTTTCACCATTGACGATATTGATGATGCCCTGGTTCAGAAATTCAAAACTCTGGCTGCAAAAAAAGGAAGGATTGACGAAAGCGTTCTGTCTGAATCAAAGGCAGATTTGATGGAAAAACTCCGCCTGACCAATGCCGGGCACTATACAAATGCTGCCATGCTCTTGTTTAGCAAAGATCCCGACAAGTGGCAGCTTGGCTCATACACCAAGATCGGATTTTTTGAAACAGATGCTGACCTTCGTTATCAGGATGAAGTCCATGGTCCATTTTGGAGCAGATTGATAAAATCATTGAAGTCCTTCATCTCAAATTTATGAAAGCAAAAATCACCTACGAGGGGATACAAAGAATAGAACGATACTTTGTCCCGGATGCAGCTCTGAGGGAAGCTTTGCTGAACGCCTTATGTCACAAGCAATATGAATCCTGCACGCCCATCCAAATCAGTGTTTATGATGACCGTCTTTATATTGCAAACTGTGGAAAGCTGCCGGAAAACCGGACCATCGACAGTTTAATGTCCAAACATGCGTCCCGTCCATATAACCCCTCTATTGCTAATGTATACTATTTGGCTGGCCTCATCGAAAGCTGGGGACGCGGTATCGAAAAAATTTGTCAGGCTTGCGAAGAGGACGGCTCGCCACTACCGGAATACACGATTCATCCTGGCGATATTATGATTCAATTCATTGCCGCTGAAAACCGAATCGTGCGCACTTCTCTCGACAAGGTGACTGAAGGGGTGACTGAGAAGGTGACTGAGGCAGAACAGAAACTTTTATCGTTGCTGCTCGAAGATCCTGCCTACACCTATGCTGTCCTGGCTGAAAAACTGGGCGTGAGCCGAAAAACAGTCTCTTCAAGAATTAAATCCCTTAAAGACAAAGGTGTCATCCAACGGATCGGCTCTGATACGAAAGGACATTGGCAAATCAAAAATGGGAAGTAACGGAGGGCAACAGATGCCAGGGCAGTTCAAAACAGCAAGACAAATCAATAAATTAAAGATTACGGAGGCTGCTGAAAAACTTGGCATTTCCCAGCCGACCCTCAGTGCATGGGAAGGAGAACGGAAATCTCCTTCTATAGATAAGCTTGAGCATATGGCTGAGCTCTATGGTGTTACCACCGATTTCCTGTTGGGACGCACTGAAACTCAGAGCCAGGATCCCAGGCAGCCAATTCCACTGCAGGCATTGCCGGCTTTTCATGGAAGACCGGTATGGTCTGCCTCATATGGATGGCTGCTGGTGAATGCCGCCGACAAGCTTATGACCTTTCCCGATGGGCGAACCATGCCGTTTGCAGATATAATAAGAAAGGAACTGCAGGGATGGTACCATGTAAAAGACCGCTTTGTTGAAAATGAGTATGGCAATCGCTTTTATCTGGATACTTATGGTTCCAAATGGCTGGCGTTCATCGCTGAAACCGAATAAAAAAGAACTCCGACGCTCAGTATGATACCGGGCGCCGGAGTTCTTGATTATTCATGCTTTCTGAACAGGCTGCCAATTATTCAGTTATAGGGAACTGCATATTGGGAATGTCCAGATATGCAGCCAATTACCTTGCAGCAAGCTGCCGGTAATTGACCCTCGCGGCATTCGCCAACTGTCCGTGCAAGCACGACCGCCTGGCTCATTGCCCGCGGGAATAAGGAGAAGAAGATTTCTGATTTTCCTCTATACGCATCCCTCCGTTTTACACATGAGGACGATTCTTATCACCCTATTTCCAGGCGGTTCTCCCTCAAATCCCCATACTATTTTTTTATGGTAAGGACATTGTAAAACCCAAATGTCACAGAAATGTCCGAGCCAATCATTCGGTCAGCTTAAAAACAGCCTGAATTGTTACAAAACTCGGACATTTCAAAATTTTTAGTCAGTATCCATGTGTTACTGCTGCAGCTTTATGGTATCCATAATGGACAATTGCCCGATTCTTTTGATTGGCCGCCGGATTGCCAACGCCGCAGAGCCAAAACATAGCATGACGATCAGCAGCAGGGAGGCAACCGGAAGCTGCCATGTTGTTCCCCATTTATCTGCAATCAGGAACTGGAACATCATCTTATTCAACGGCAATCCCAGTACACATCCGGTGACACATCCTAAGACTGCATAGGTGGCTGCCTCTGCAGCAATCATCTTATAGAGCTGCCCGGCTCCCATTCCAATGGAACGCATCACGCCATACTGTCTGGTTCTCGCCGCCACGCTGGCATTCATACTGTTAAAGATATTGAACACGGTGATCAGCGCAATGATAAGCAGAAACCCGTAAATAAACACCGCACCTGTATAGTAGGAACTCTGGGATTCCGAATTTGACAGCCGTTTATCTGCAATGGAGACATCAGATGGAAGCAGGCTCCGTATTGCCGATACTGTCTCATCCGTGCCGCTGCCTGCAAGCTGTATATCCACAGCCGAATAGCCTGCCGCGCCGATGCTCTCCGTAAACAGCTGTTCTGTGCATATGATGTATCCAAGGCTTCCCGCTTCACTTGACGCATTTGTAGAAGACAGGATTCCCGCAATTCTCACCTGTTTCTCCCCAAAAGGCGTATGGAGCGTCACGGTGTCCCCGGCCTTCCATTGCATGCCATCCCGGTAGGACACTAAGATATCCCCGGTTCCCCCCGAAACCGCATCGATATTTCCCCCATTCAGTTCCTCTTTTGCCCATTTGAACTGATTCTCTTCATAGGAAACCAACGTGGCCGTTCCGTTTTCGGTATCGAAGGAAACAGATAAGCCGCCGTATTCCATTCTGCCAAAAGCACGCTTCACACCATCAACGGCTTCGATTTCTTCTATGACAGAAGTTTCCAGCCCTGCAGCGGCTGTCACAGATACATCCCCCGCCCACGGGGCTAATGCAGGCATGCCCTGGCCCAGGAAGACGACCATCACCTGGAAAGCAAGGAAAAGCATGATGCTGATGGCAAAGGAGCAGGTCATCAGGAATAAATTCTTTTTCCCGGACAACGCATGGAACATGCCCATGCCTGTTTCCACATGGAACAGCTTTGTATTTGCCGCACGCTTATTCTGTGCCAGCTGGGAGCCTCCGCTGATTGCCGTGACAGGGGAAACCCTGGAAGCCTTTTTCGCCGGGGAAAGGGAAGCAAGGAGGACGATCAGGAAGCCCACCACAATCCCTGCCAATATGCCGGCGATACTGAATTCAAATAACGGGACCTCTGAAAAGCGGTCTCCGCTGATGGATCCCAGTAACAGGCAGGCGGCCCATGTCACAATCTGGCCTGCCAGCAGGCCAATAGGGACGCCCTTCGCACTCTGCCGAAGCCCCTGAAGGATCACAAAATGCTTTACCTGTTTCCTGGATGCCCCCAGACAGCGCAGCAGCCCATAAAACTGTGTTCTCTCCAACACATTGGTGTTAAAGCTTGCGGAGATCATCACCGTTCCCGCAATCAAAACAAGGAAAACCAGGATCGCTGCAATCAGATAGAGGGCCTGCATGATGTTGCTCTCGCTTTGTCCCATCAGCCCCAACAAAGCGGTATTTTCTGAGATCTGACCGTCAGAAAAGCCAAACTGGCTCTTGATCTCCTTTATGGCCTCCTGAATATGGGCGCCGCTCTTAAACTGGATGCGGTAGGTGGTTCCATCTGCCGCGTTTTCATCTGCAATGGCAAGGAAGCCCTCCTCGCTCAGCGCCATCCCGCAGATATCCGCTTTCAACATGGAGCCCATATCCGCAAGGGTTCCGGTAATCCGGTACTGTTTTTGTGAGCCGTCCGGAACCGTAACCGTCACATAATCGCCGATGGACAGACCCATCTGCCCCATGGCGTTTTCATTCAGCAACGCCTCGTCCGGCAGGGAAGGGTATGCCCCGGCCGTCATATCCATTTCGGTCAGGGATTTCATTGTTTTTTCATCTGCCCCCACAAAACTGACGGCTTTGCCGGACAGCATCCCCGTACTGCCCTGGTAGACCCATCCTGATAAAGCCACGTCAACCCTTGCCGATACCAGTTCTGCTGTCTCCGCCTCCACATCATGGAGCGCCGCATGGTACTCGCCATTAGTCTTAATGAAATAATTCTTCTGGGAGCGCATCGCCATGTCCGCCATACTGAAAATTGCCATTACAAGGCATACCGAAAGCGTGATGCACAGCACGGAGATCCGGTTATTTTTGCGGTGGACCTTTTCATACTGGGGTATCAGCCCAAGATAACTTCTCATCTCGCCGCCACCCCCAAATCCCTCAGCCTTCCGTCCGTCATGCGCAGTACCCGGTCCGTTGCATCCGCATGGTTCTCATTGTGGGTAATCATCAGGATGGTCTGTCTGTACTTGGCCGACATGGATTTTAAGAGGGTGATGACCTCCTGGCTGTTCCTGGAATCCAGGTTCCCGGTAGGTTCATCCGCCATGATGATGGCAGGACGGGCCGCCAGCGCCCTCCCGATTGCCACTCTCTGCTGCTGTCCTCCGGAAAGCTGGCTGGGCAGGTGTTTCCTTCGCTCCTTTAATCCCAGAATCTCCAGCAGCTCCTCCACATACTTCTGATCCGGTTTCTGATAGTCCAGAAGCAATGGGAATGTAATGTTCTGCTCTACATTCAATTCCGGGATCAGGTTAAAGGACTGGAAGATAAACCCGATATTCTGGCGGCGGAACACCGTAAGTTTCTTTTCGGGCATGGAAAAAATGTCCTTGCCATCAATCAGCACTTTTCCGGATGTCGGGTTATCCAAAGCCCCCACCACATTTAAAAGTGTGCTTTTTCCGGATCCTGATTCGCCTACGATTGCGATAAATTCTCCTTTGCCCACGGAGAAGGAAACATGGTCAAGCGCCCGAACTTCCGCTTCCCCTTTTCCATAGGTCTTGCATAGATTTTGTACTTCAAGAATATTCATATTCATTACCTGCCTTTCGAGCATTATCATACCCGATGGGTCTTACTTTCACATGAATTTCATCTTACTCTTTTGTAAGATGAAGATAGAATGTGCTTTTGCACATTCTTGCGCCGAGCGCGGCCGCTTGCGGCATACTACCTCTTCGCGTGAGTGCGCATCCCCGGAGGGTTTTATCATACAGGGAAGGTCGTTTCCTGTATGGTAAAAAAGCTTAAGACAAATCTGCTGCCCTTGCCGACCCTGCTGGTTACGGAAATCGTCCCCTGATGGGCTTCCACAATGGATTTTGCCAGCGGCAGCCCCAGGCCGATTCCATGGGTATCCTGGGAAATGCGGCTCCGGTAAAACCGTTTGAAGATATTATGGATATCCTCCTGGTGGATCCCTGTTCCGTTGTCTTCCACTACAATGTTTGTAAGAAGGGGCGTCCTCTCCCAGCTGATTACTACTTTCCCGCCTCTTTTGGTATGCTCCAGCGCATTTTTTACCACATTCCCCAAAGCTTCCGACATCCAGAGGGCATCGCAGTAAAAGGAAACATCGCTGCTCCCGGATAACACAATTTCTTTCGCTTCCTGAGTGGCAAATGTCTCAAAGCGTTCCGTCACATCCGTAAGGAGCATTTCCATGTTTTCCTCCGCCTTTTCCATCCTGACCGTGCCTGCGTCCAGCCTGGCTATTTTTAAGAGCGTATAAACTACATCTTCCACCCGGCGTATTTCCCGCAGGGATTTCTGAGTAAATTCCTGGATTGTCTCCCTGTCCGTACCCTCCTGCACCATAATCTCATCATACATTTTAAGCGCCGCCAGGGGCGTCTTTAACTGGTGGGAAACATCTGAAATCATACCCTGCAGAAATTCACGCGTCTGTTTTTCATGTTCTGCCTGGGCAGAGAGGATAGAGGCAAGCTCATTGATCCTGTGGAACAGGCTGTACCAGTCCCCGGTTTCCTCACTGTCAATCCTCTGTCCCGTATCCCCTGAAAGGAACCGGGTGAGCACAGCATCTGCCTTTGCTATCGCTTTGTTTTGTTTCCGGATGTAGATCCAGACTGTCAGAAAAACAGCCAGAAAAACGCAAAAAAGCATACCTCCGATCCAGACGGCGGTATGCTTCCGGTAAGCGTATACGGCAGGAATCAGTCTGGGATCCGCATTTTCATGGTAGCCCGCTTCCTTAAGGATCCGCCTTCCGGCCTCAATGTCAGAGTCCATTTTGTCTTTCGTAAACGCGGCTGCCACATTTGTGTCCGGGTGGTTTACCAGATACCCTGTCGTCCCATAATCATGCTCTACCATTGTTTTCTGAAAATCATTCGTCATATAGGATAAAAGGACCGTGAAACCTGCTGCCGCAGCCAGACAGATGGCAAGCAGGCAGCACAGCATCCTCCTTGTTTCTTTTCCCATTATCTTCATATCTCTTTACTCCCCGGCCCATTTATAGCCAAACCCAATTTCCGTCAGAAGCTTTGTGGGGGAATTCGGGTCATCTTCAATCTTCCTCCTCAGCCTGCGTATATAGACGGAAAGGGTATTGTCATCCACATATCTGCCGTTCCCGTCCCAAAGGCGGTCTAAGATCAGTTCCCTTGGCAGGATGCGGCCTGGATTCTTCAAAAACAGGCAGAGCAGCTTA
>CATLIX010000012.1 GCA_949959185.1 uncultured Eubacterium sp.
ACCAGTGAGGAGTTGTTTTATTTTGTAACAAAGAGAATCCCGTATTTATGTGGGTTCTGGCGTTTCGCAAACGCCTACTAATTAAATTTGCAGTAAGGAGCTATAACGCAATCCATGGCACGGGTTTCCGTCCCCTTACGGGATCTCTTTATTCCTAATGAACGGAGGGCAAAAGGATGAGAAAAGGAAAAAAAGAGTTTCCGTCCCCTTCCGGGGTCTCTTTATTCCTAATCGTTTTTCATTATCTCTGACTTGTTGAATTTTTTCATTGTTTCCGTCCCCCTTCCGGGGTCTCTTTATTCCTAATCTTCTACAAAAACGAACCCAAAAATCCATTTAACTCAAGTTTCCGTCCCCTTCCGGGGTCTCTTTATTCCTAATTTGTTTCTGTTTTCCTCGTCTTTTGTTTCCTTGTTTCCGTCCCCTTCCGGGGTCTCTTTATTCCTAATCCTGAGAGGCGGCTTTGAAACAGCCAGAAAATCCGGGTTTCCGTCCCCTTCCGGGGTCTCTTTATTCCTAATGGAGCCATGTTTTCGGACGGTTCTTGCATTGAATTGTTTCCGTCCCCTTCCGGGGTCTCTTTATTCCTAATACCACCCGCCGCACCCCTGTAAAATCAACACCTCCCGGCGGGGTTTGCGGGGGAAAACTTTTTTCTTCCTTCCATATCTTTTTTTCCTGCCCGATTCAGCTGAAAATCCCTGCCAAATCAGGCAGTGGGGCAAAATCACCGGCATTTTGTGATTTTTGCATGGCACAGGCCCATCTGATACCGTTTTCCCTCATAATAGGTTACTTTACAGATATGAGGGGAAACTCCCAGTTTTCTGTCTGCAAAATGTTTATGGTTCTCCGGCACTCCCGTTGCCTTAAAAATATTCACGGTTGTCTCCAGCCCCTCTTCTCTGCCAAACAGGGGATACACTTCCGTTTTTGTCACAAATCCGGTTCCGCCTCCTAACCATACCATATCCTGAGACGGCCTGTCCATATCCGGATATTTTTTCAGGAAACACTCGTAATACATCTCTCCGAAATATGTCATTGCTTCTTCCAGGTACTCTTTCGTAATCCCGCATATATCGGAATCAATGGTGAGGCTGGTGCGAATAACAGTTTCCGGCCGCAGTACTTCCCGCAGCACATTTAATTTTTTCTCTTTTCCGTCAGTATGCAATTCTGTCCTCTGGCACAATACCAGATCTTCCATGGACAAAGGCTCGCTGTCACTGACTGTCATACCGGCCATCCTGTCATTTACCGCATGATTCGGAACTTTTTCCAGCCTGTGCAGCGTTCTGTAACATGCCTGTTCCATGGCAGCCGATTCCATTCTGCAGACAGTTCTGTTCTTTCTCTGATTCCTGCTCAGGGCTCCGGAAATATCTCTTTTTACCCCTTTATATTTTCCGGAATCACAGGCAATATCATAGGCCAGCAACATCGTTCTCAGCATTCCCTTGACAGAACTGCCCGGTACATATGGCATTCCATACGCATCTTTTACAAATTCCAGAACTGCCAGCTTACTGCGAGAATCAATCACAGCATCCTGACATCCCAGCCGGTAACGGACACAATTCTGATATTCCTGTCTGGAAACATGATTTTTTTCCAGCCATTTTCCCAAATCATCCCGACTGTTTCCCAGTATAAATTTCTCATATTGAGACATCAGCTTTTTCTGATTTAAAAGCTGACACAGTTTTGCCATATCCATTACCCGTATCTGTTTTTCCCAGGGTGAAAATGCATACTCTTTTTTGCCGATTTCTTTCCCGCTTCCAATATATACCGGCCCTGCCGCTGTCAGTTCCAGCTCATACTGTTCCAGTACTTTTTTCATGAAACCACCTCCAGAAACACAGGTTTGGCATAACGGTACACAGGATGAGAACCTCCGGCGCTGACGTCATAGATATCTCCTTCAAACCGTTTTCCAAAACAGGAGCCCGCCTGCATCACATACAGGTCACGTTTCTTCTGATGTTCCTTAGCATATGTATCAGAAGCCACAAATCCGCTCCGTTTCAGCAGCAGATAGCTGGCCTTCTCCAGAACTTCCTCCAGCTCGTCTTCTTTTGGAAGACACACGGACAAGGCCATTGATACGGAACTCTCCCTGGCCTCCAGACAAGGTTTCAAATCTTCCGGAACCTTTTCCTGTATCAGCCGAAATCTCCCCAGACCGGCAGTTCTCTTTCCGCCGATTCCGGACAGTTCCAGCGATTCCAGACCCGTTTCCAGCAACCGGATATCCTCTCCGGTTTCTCCTCCTGCTATGATATATAATCCGCTTCCGGGGTGAAAATGGTAAATTCCAACCCGATAAGGCATTGTTTCCTCCAGTCCGCGGACTGCCGCGCTGGTTTTCACCTCTCCGTACCCCAGATTTTCCTGAAACCGGTTGAGTTCCTGCATCACATCCAGTTTCCCGGCAATATAATCCTTCAGTCTGTCTGCCGGAATATAAGACAGTTTTTTATATGCCTTTTTCAGCGTGGAATCCCCCTGCTTTTCCTCTGTCTCTATTTTCAGCATGGGCTTTGGAAGATAACAGGTATGTTCCATACAGGGGAAAGCGTCTGTCAGCCGAATCTTTCCTTCCCGCGTCCGGGCAACCAGCCTTTCCAGCTTCTTATGCCCCTGTTTCAGGCACTCCTGGCACAGGGCGGAAAAAAGCGTATCCGCATGAAGGGTAAATCCTCCGTCTTCCAGAGAGTCCTCTCCCAAATGCACTCCCGTGATAAAGTCAAATTTATAAATTCTGTACTCCATCCCTACACATCCTTCAACAGCGTATTGCATTGACTCATAATATCTTCCGGTATTTCCCCAATCACCGGGTCTGCCGCCAGACCATGAAATTTTACTTTCCCATATCCTCTGGATCCATTGCCGCCCAGATAATCATACTGCAGCAATCTGAATCCTTCTGCCAGCACTTCAAAATCTTCCAGTATTTCCCCTTCTTCTGCCGCTTCGTAGATAACGTCCAATGCAAACTCAGACCCCCGTACCACCCGCTCAATCTGTCTGGGATTGGCAACTGCGGTAATCCGGTCGATACTGTTCTCAAATTTCACTTCCGTAAGACTCTGCAG
This sequence comes from uncultured Eubacterium sp., assembly GCA_949959185.1. Lineage (GTDB taxonomy): Bacteria > Bacillota > Clostridia > Lachnospirales > Lachnospiraceae > Petralouisia. The sequence continues at coordinate 3,105 of CATLIX010000012.1, forward strand.
GCCCTGTTCCCGCAATTCTTTTTCATTGGCCAGCATCATATCAGAGATAAGAATCCGGCTTCTTTTCACCTGCCCTTTTTTTGCAGAACCAAATAATCTTGTGAGCCGTTCACAGTCATCATCCGGTTTCCCGGCGATTCCATCATTATACACCTTTGCCAGCAGCGTGCGCATTTTCCCCTTCAGGGAGCTTCCCGGTATCATGGGACGGTTGCTGCCTGTATCCTTTATCACCGGTGAGTCTACCGCCCCAATAGCTGCGAATGCAGAAGAACCTCCGATATGCATTCCCGTTACCACTTCAATATTTCCTGTAATCTGTATCTTCCCGTACATAACTGTCCTCCCTAATTATCCTTCCCGCCGTGATATCTGTGATAAGCCACCAGAGCTTCCATATACCTGCCAAACAGCAGATAGTTTTTCCTGCTGCCCTGGATTTCACTGATATATTTCAGTATATCCGTATTCTCCACAAATTCCTTTACCACGGGCTCTCTTCCTGCTTCATACAGCACGCGCACCTTCAGGTAATCAATCCGGCCGCACAGCTCGTCGCTGAGTGTTTCCTCTTTCCAGCTCAGGACCTCATTGCCGATATCCGCTGTCATGGACAGAAGATTCCTGATTTTTGAAGTAGTTACCATAGGCTTTTTTCTTTTTGTCTTTTCGTTTATTCTGTTTTTATGAAGCAAAATGGCAGCTTCTGCCTTCTCCACATAATTTTTCTCCGTGATAGTCATACTTCCTCCTTCTCCCGTATCTTATATGCATACAGATTAATGGCTGTCCTTAGCTGTCTGCAGTCTTTTTCCTGTTTCACCCACTGATACATTTTTCGGGAAAATTCCCGATAACGGGCTTTTTCTTCCGGTTCTGCCTGTTCTCCCGGCTCCATCCTTGCCAGGAGATACGCAAATCTTGCCAGATTTATTTTATCTTCCTGTCTGCGGGCCAGTTCCAGCAAATGATAGAGGAAATTTTTGCCCCGTCCTTCCGTATTCCGGAAAAATCCTGCAATCGTCCGGTATTTTTCCTCAATGACTTCCTGCAAAAAAACTTCCCAGGAATAAGTACCGTTGCTGATTTTAAAGACCTCTCCTGTCTCCCCATCCGTTTCCTCATGGATTTCTCCGTCCGGTAAAAAAGTAAGTGCATTTTTTCCAGGCAGCATTTTTGCTTCGTCCTCCAGCTTTGCCGTCTCCCTGGCGCTCACATGAATGGGAAATCCGGGCTGATACAGACCAATTCCCGCCGACAGAGACAGAGTCCCTTCCGTATATTTCTCAAATTCCTGCCGGATGTCAACGGCCAGCTCCAGAATGTCATCCCAGGCGCCGGCCAGAAAAAGGTCGTCCCCGCCGGAATATACCACTGCGGCTTTCCGTTCCTTTTTTCCCTTTCCATCCAGGGAGTACCTGGGCTGTTGTAATATGATATTGATATGGTGCCTGAAAAACAGTGATAACTGTCTGGATAAGGTTGCTGTTCTGGACAGCGTCACATACCGGTTCCCATATGTTTCACTTTCAAATCCTGACACAAATGTCCTGCCCAGGTTGTCCACATCCGCCCGAAGTATCCCAATCCGCTCTATCCCCTCTGCCTGAGCGGCCAGTTCTCCAAAAGTTTCCCCGGTGGTATAATTTCCTACCCATATTTTTGTGGCAATATGCTTTCCGGTAAACATCTTATTCTTGCCGTATGCCCGGACATACCCTGTATCCTCCGTCATACGCTTCCGAAGGCTTTCCCCGTGCTCTGCTGTCAGCCAGACGCCAAAGGGCAACGGAAGCCCCTGCTTTTCCGGCGTTCTGGTAACAGAAAAGAAATCCGTATACAGAATATCTTTTGACATGTGAAGTATGGAGGCGCAAATCTGGCAGATGCCATCCTCGGTCAGATGATCCACCCTTTTGCATACCCTGCATTCCCGCGTGTAATCTGCAGTTCGTTTTCCATTCAGCCTGCGGATTTGTTCTGCGCTGTACCGTGCCGATTTTTTCCTGGATATCTCGTTAGTGACCCCTCGAAAAAGCTCCCCATAAGAACCTGCAGGCTCATCCCGCAGCGTGCTCCCGCTGCACTCCTTCCAGCCTGCGGCCACATACAGGGCAATATCAAACTGTTCTAACAGCCACGCATTCAGTTCCTGCTCAAATTTACAAAGAGCCTCTCTGGTTTTTTCCGTATTCGCCAGGAGCAGATAACAATGGCCTCCTCCCGTATAAATCAGATTGGCTCTGGATAATTCCAGCCGCTCCAGGAGGGTATCCGTGATATGCTCCATCATGAATTCCAGATAAAAAGACCTGGCTCTCAAATTTCTCAGAGCGCCTTCACTATGTATGGTATAGATAAATTTCTGAATTCCGGAAACATCCATGGAAAACAGAAGAAACACATTTTCTTTCTGAACATCCCTGCCATGCACCAACAGGGCGGTTCTGTAATCTTCCGTCTGTTTTTCCTGCAGATAGTCGAATATACAGGAGCTTATGGCCGCTGTCAGTTTCAGATGGTCGTAAAGGGAAATATCCGCCCGTTCATCTTTCGCTGTGGAAGAAGGAATCAGACTGAGGTTTCCTTCCAGGATTTCCAGCAGAGAATTGATATATTCTGCTTCCCATCGTATACCGCGAAAATTTTCCGTAAGTTTCTGCTTTATGGTCAGATAAAAATGTTCATCATACAGTTCTGCCTGTTCTGTTGGACAGTTGATATCCTCTTCCATATTTGCCGTCTGGGAATAATACATCTTCCTGTCATTTCCGTTCAAAATATTAAACACTGATTCCAGCGCCGTATTCCGGACAAAACCCTGTTCCCCGCTGTCATTCTTTCTTCGGTCGGCGGAAGCTGCAATATTATCTGCCAGATACGTGATATAGGCAAAAGATTTTTTATCAATCCGGGCGTCCTTAAGCTCCGCGCCGTGATGATACCGGACAGATTCCAGTACCTCTTTCTCCTCCAGATGTGCTTCATCCTTTAAAAACTCATACCCGCTGACACTGTGCTTTCTCCCGTCTCCCTGCCGGTATATTACTTTTCCGATATCGTGGAGCAGGCCGCCCACAATTAACTGCACTTTCTCCCTGGTCATCTTTTTCTCCCTTCTGTGATCCTGATGGCTCCCATCCCCATGGCTGTTTTTATTCCGATTCCCGCATATTCTCCAAAGTGAAACAGCAGATTCAGAAAATTCACCATGGCCTGAGGGCCATTGATTCTTATTTTTATCTGCCCCATAAATGCCGGAATCCGTTTTCCATGCACGGAATAGCTGCAGCTGTGAAGCTGGTACTGCACAATTCTGCTGTATTTCAGAAGCTGTTCCAGAACTTCCTCACTCTCCACCGTCTCATCTTCAGAAGCCGCATCATATTTTTTCATCAGGCTCTGATAAATCAACTGCAATGTGGGCATAAGGACATATTCCTCCTGGCTCTTAAAGGCAGTGGGCGTCTGAAAAGCCACCTGGATATACCGGTCCGAATCCTGAAAATAATAATTGTCCATAAATTCGCTTTTTCCAATTTTCAGAAGCTGTTTCTGAACCACAGACACCTTCCAGTCGTCATCCTCCATATAAAAGCCTGTAAACCCATCACTTTCCAGCGGCAGAATCAGTTCCTGATATGCTTCCCGGTTCGTGGTGCAGACAGTCCAGATATTTCGTCCATTCTGACTGATTACCCGCTGGCTGTAAGGATGAAGCCCCGGCTCATGGAGCTTTGCGGCATACTCTGCTTCCACCTGCTCCATCAGAATGCCCTGCAGTATGACCGCCTTCTGATATGGTATAAAATCATTGTTTTCTGTTTTCAGTTCCATCTGTAAACTTGCCAGCATAATCATCCTTCTCCTGAACCGCAGTTATTATTTCCTGCCTGCCATGATTCTGCAGGCAGGCTTTCTCCATTATTCTGTACATTATACCATTAATTTCCATATTTTTGCATAATTTTTCTGTGTCAGAGCATAAGCAGTATGCTGAACGTATCGTGTTTAAGTACAGTTGCGAAGCAATATTTTCCTCCTGTGCGAATATCCTAGTTTCATTGGACTTCCAGGTGTCAGTGGCACCTGACTGGCAACGACCGGAAGGTCGTGTAGAAAACCCTGCGCATCCCGCCCGGAGGGTTTTATCTTACAGGAAGACACTTTTACGCTTTAGCATGGCAAGTTCTTTCCCGCCAATCTTTTGTATAATTCTTGATTGATATATTTATTGTCGCCTTTGTGAATCTGAATAGAAAACATGGAGCGTTTTGATGTGTATTTTCTGAAATATTCCTCTCATTCATTTTCATTCTTTTTGTATATGGCAATGTCACGTAATTCACAATCTGATATCCCGCATAATGTGTTCAGCGTACGTGTAGATACATTTTCATTTTTTCTCAGACGGAATAATTGTCCGGCTGAAAAACTGTATTTACTGATTAGCTGGTATTGCGAAATATTAAATCACTATACCCATAATGAAACAGGGCAGAGTATCCATTCCACGTTGTATGGCTTTTTATGATTAATTATCATTTTTCATACCCCCAAAATCAGAAATGATACCACAATCAACAAATGAAAAATTCCCAATCGAAAATTTCTTATTCGCAATTTTTTCAGCAAGCTGTCTGCTTTCAATAAATTCATCGGTCACGATTACAAAAAATTGTTTGTCCGACTGATTGACAAGATAAAATTCTTTTTGTGTAAGTCCTGCGCTTTTCCGTGCGAATTTTAATTTTTCGCCTAATGTAATTCCTGTTTCATCATGTTTTACCATTTTATAATCCTCCGAAAATTAAGTCAGCTTTTGCTGCCTCCTTAATTATAATTTCCACAATACTTCATTACAGGAAACACTCATTTTCATAAAGGCAACGCTCCGTAGCATTGCTGTTTTATAGCTTATGGTTAATCATACTTTCCTGCCTGCACTTCGGGCAGTAAAGCAGTCCAGATAAGATGTGGCGAGCATAGTTGCCATATCAGGAACATATATCCACATTTCGAGATGAAACAGACAGGCATTTTCCTGGCTGATACCTGAATTCCTCTGTATCAGTTCAGTCAACGGTTTGAATTCTGGCATCTTTAAAAATTTTACATTTTTATAATCATAAAAGAAAGAAAAAACATGCTGCCCCAGGCACACATGCTTTCTCTTTCTCTCAAATCCGGACGCCTTCTCTCTCGTCCCAGAGCCCCCGCTCTTTCAGGACGCCCTGCAGTTTCTTTCTGGCACGCATGGAAATATGCCTGACGTTATCCGGCGTCGTATCCATCTCCTCTGCAATTTCCTGCACGCTCAGCTCATGGTAATACTGCAGAGTCAGCACTTCTCCATAAGGAGATTTCAGCCCTTTCAGCAGACCGGTTACCAGTTCCTGCAATTCTGTTTCCTCCAGAATGGTATCCGGGCCCTTTTCCAGAATCTCTCCCGTCTCCCATTCTTCCAGCCCGCTGCATTCCTGTATCTGTCTCTTTCGGTACAGATTAAAGCACCGATGTCTGACCGTGGTCATAATATAATCCCGAACCTTATAGGACTCGCTGTCCATAATCTTGTTCAGGTGGTCAGTCAGAATCAGAAATGTCTCGTGAACCATATCCTCCGCATCCGCTTCGTTTTTCAGAATTGCACGGGCAATGCAGAACATCTCCTGCCTGTACTCCTGATAAATAAACTGAAAGAATTCCCGTTCCTCGTCTGTGCCCAGCAGCAGTAAATACCGGAACATATCACCCCTCCATTACTTTTCTGCAACAGTTCGGGGCTTCACCTGAACCGCCGCATTTTTCTTTTGTAACCTCTCCGGCAGCAGAATGCCGGAGACGTACTGATATTATACCGCAAAAAAACATGAACAGGGCGAACATTTGAGAAACGCGAATCGAGATTTCCTAATCCACAAACAATGGTGTGGAATAATACCGGTCTCCGCTGTCCGGCAGCAACGCCACAATGGTTTTTCCTTCCTGTTCCGGACGTTTTGCCAGCTCCAGAGCCGCGTGCAGCGCGGCCCCGGAAGAAATCCCCACCAGGACTCCTTCTGCCCTGGCAATCTCTTTTGCCGCTGCAAAAGCATCCTCATTTTCCACCGGAATCACTTCGTCATACACCTCTGTATTCAGCGTAGCCGGCACAAATCCTGCGCCGATTCCCTGAATTTTATGAGGGCCTCCTGTCCCCTGGGACAGTACCGGAGAGGAAGCGGGCTCCACTGCCACTATCTGAATCTGCGGATTCTGTGATTTCAGGTATTCTCCCACACCGGTAATAGTGCCGCCGGTTCCAACCCCTGCCACAAAAATATCCACCTTTCCATCGGTATCTGCCCAGATTTCCGGCCCGGTAGTTTTTCTGTGGATTTCCGGATTTGCCGGATTTTCAAACTGTCCGGGAAGAAAGCTGCCCGGAATTTCCTCTGCCAGTTCTTCCGCCCTGGCAATGGCCCCCTTCATGCCTTCTGCGCCCTCTGTGAGCACCAGTTCCGCCCCGTAAGCCTTTAAAATATTTCTGCGCTCCACGCTCATGGTTTCCGGCATGGTGAGAATCAACCGGTACCCTTTGGCGGCTGCAATGGCTGCAAGGCCGATTCCTGTATTTCCGGAGGTAGGTTCAATGATTACGGAACCCTCGTTCAGCTTACCCGCAGCTTCCGCATCCTCAATCATGGCTCTGGCAATACGGTCCTTTACACTGCCCGCCGGATTAAAATATTCCAGTTTCACCAGGAGCTTTGCTTTCAGTCCATGGCTTTTCTCCAGGTTAGCCGCCTCCACAAGAGGGGTGTTTCCAATCAGATTCAGAGTTCCCTGATAAATATTTGACATGTTCTTGTTTCCTTTCATAAATTATTTGCTGTTTACAGCCTGAAACGCCTGTTCCAGATCTTCAATAATATCGTCAATATGCTCGGTGCCCACAGACAGGCGGATGGTATTTCTGCAGATTCCCTGTTCTTTTAATTCCTGGTCATTCAACTGGGAATGGGTGGTGGAAGCAGGATGGATGGCAAGGGATTTCACGTCCGCCACATTTGCCAGCAGGGAAAACAGTTCCAGATTGTCAATAAAATCTTTGGCTGTCCGGTCATCCCCTTTGATTTCAAAAGTAAAAATGGAACCGCCTCCGTGCGGGAAGTATTTCCGGTACAGGGCCTGCTGCCCTGCGTCTTCGGAAAGGGAAGGATGATGTACCTGTTCCACCTGAGGATGGCCGCTCAGGTATTCCACCACCTTCAATGCATTTTCCACATGGCGCTCCACCCGCAGAGACAATGTTTCCAGCCCCTGCAGAAACAAAAATGCATGAAACGGAGAAAGAGTGGCCCCGGTGTCTCTGAGCAGAATGGCCCGGATTTTTGTAACAAAGGCCGCCGGTCCCGCCGCCTGTGCGAAAACTACTCCGTGATAACTCTCATTGGGCTCTGTCAGACCAGGAAATTTCCCGGAAGCCTCCCAGTCGAATTTACCGCTGTCCACAATAACGCCGCCGATGACCGTTCCGTGTCCGCCGATAAATTTCGTAGCGGAATGCACCACAATGTCCGCACCGTATTCTATGGGCCGCACCAGATACGGTGTCGCAAAGGTGTTATCCACCACCAGCGGAATTCTGTGCTCGTGGGCAACTTCTGCGATGGCCTGAATATCGCTTACATCCGAGAGGGGATTTCCCAGCGTTTCGATAAATACGGCTCTGGTATTTTCCTGTATGGCTTCTGCAAAATGTTCCGGGCGGGAAGGCTCCACAAAAGTTGTGGTAATTCCATATTCCGGCAGCGTATGTGCCAGCAGGTTATAGCTTCCTCCGTATATATTGTTGGCCGCTACTATGTGTTCCCCGCTTTTCGCCAGATTCTGAATGGTATAAGTAACTGCCGCTGCCCCGGAAGACACGGCCAATGCCCCAACTCCTCCTTCCAGAGCGGCAATCCGCTGTTCGAAAATATCCTGCGTGGGATTGGTAAGCCTTCCGTAAATATTTCCCGCATCTTTCAGGCCGAACCGGGCCGCCGCATGATCGGAGTTGTGAAATACATAAGAAGATGTGGCATAAATTGGAACTGCCCGCGCGTCCGTAACCGGATCCGGCTGCTCCTGTCCCACATGAAGCTGCAGCGTTTCAAATTTTAACTTCCTGTCCGTGTATGGTATTCTGCTCATATCTTTCTCCTTTTCCTCTATTTCCTATGTGTTTAGTAGGTTATTGGTTTACAGATACTATACACTCTTTTTTCCGATAAGTCAACCGGAAATTTTCCAAATCCCTTCTTATCTGTCATAGCTTTCCAGAAAATGATGTTTTACGCCCTGTTCCTTGTAAGCAATCACAGTGCTCAGATTCACATTTTCCACACTCCGGAAAATATTGGCTTCCACAAAAGGATTTGTCTGTTTTAATTCCTGTATCAGCCTCTTGACTTCTTTCCGTTTGGAAACAGATTCCCGGTCCGGCCCCTCAAAAGCACAGTTCTCCGTAAACCGGCAGGCGCACTGAAGAAATTTCAGACCGTTATAATCCCGCCAGCGCCGGATGGCGTCTTCCCGGATATAATACATGGGGCGGATTAACTCCATTCCCGGAAAATTCGTACTGTGCAGCTTGGGCATCATGGTCTGTATCTGTCCGCCGTAGAGCATTCCCATCAGAATTGTCTCGATGACATCATCGTAATGATGGCCCAGTGCAATTTTATTGCAGCCCAGCTCCCTGGCCTGATGATAGAGGTGTCCTCTGCGCATTCTTGCACAGAGATAACAGGGAGATTTCTCAATTCCATACACAGCTTCAAAGATATCCGATTCAAACACCGTAAGGGGCACCCCCATCCGCGCCCCGTTCGCCTCAATCATGTTCCGGTTCGCCTCCAGATACCCTGGGTCCATCACGAGAAATTTCAAATCAAATGACACTTTCCGGTGTTTCTGCAGTTCCTGAAACAATTTGGCCATCAGCATGGAATCCTTTCCGCCGGAAATACAGACTGCGATGTTATCTCCTTCCTGTATCAGCTTATAATCCCTGACTGCTCTCGCAAAAGGAGAAAACAGCTCTTTGTGAAATTTTTTCCGAATACTCTTTTCCATATGTTCTGCTTCCGTATTCCGCTCCATCCTTCACACGCTCCATCCTCAGACATATTTTATTCTTATATATATTTTTATACACATTTTTATACACGCTCCAGCACCAGAACATAATCCCTGCCAATCTTTCCGCCCATCCCTTTTCTTGGAATTCTGATATAGGGATTCTGTATGACATAGCTGAACCGGCTCCAGGTACGGTAACCTGCTGTACAGGCAATTTCCTCCAGTACCCGCCAGCTTTCCACCGTAACTTTCCGGATGGTACTGTTGCCAATCACAATCATATAACGGCCTCCCGGCTCCATCTGGCTGCGGACTGCTTTCAGGTTTGTTTCCATATCCTCAAAAAATTTTTTTACGATTAAAGCACGTTTCCGGTCCTGCACCGCGATTTTACCGTAATATTCTTTTAAAAGACTGCTTTTTTCCAGTATATCCAGTCTTTGGTCTTCCTCTTTCGCGTTAATTTTTTCCGTTCCCACATACTGCTTTTTCTTTTCCCGGAGAGAATCTTCCGTCAGTGTACCCAGCCACAGATTTTCCAGACGCATGGTTCTTCCGTAATCGAAGGCATTGATATAGGGGGGAGATGTGACAGCCAGACCAATCCCCCCCGGAACGGAAAAATCCAGAGCGTCCCCCGCAAGAATCCTGGTAGTCCCCAGATGTTCCACTGCTGACAGTTCCGCAACCATCTGCCGATACCTGCGGAATACGGAGGTAAATTCCCGTTCCACCGGCGGCGGTATTTTTTTTACCTTATTGGAGACATAGGGTTTGGGAGATGTATCATCCGCATTGGAAACTTTTTTTATAATGGAGGCCATGCACAGATGGAAAAAGTCTCTCACCGCCTGTTCGGTAATTGTTTCCGTACAGATGCGCATCCGGCCAAGTTCCGCAATTGCTTCCGGAGAAAACCAGTGTTCCAGATTATCAATTTCCGGCCGGTAACACATTCCGTTCCCCCTGAAAGTTCTGTCCAGAATCCGCTGAAATTCCTCATCCAGCAGCTTCATCTGTTCTTTGTTCAGCGGAGTGGTCTTAACTTTGATAATCAGTTTCGCAATGTCGTCTATCTCTGTGCCGCAGGCATGGAAACCCCGGAGATTTGCCTCCAGCAGCGTTGTCCCGCTTCCGGAAAAAGGGTCAAACACAATGTCTTCCTCCCTCCGGGCGCAGGTGCGGATTCCCCATCCCGGAAGTTCCGGTATGAATTTACAGGGATACTTAAACATGCCATGGGTGTATGAGTTGGGATTGGGCTGCTGAATCACATATGTGGCCCCCTGCAGGATTTCATCAGGCAGCGTCTCCACTTCCACTATTTGTTCTTTCTCAGACATACCACACTCTCCCTTAAATATTTTCCCGTTTCTTTCGTCTTTTCATACTGCTGGGAACTGGTGATAATATAGCGGTCCACCTCTATTTTATCCACATCAAATCCAATCCTTTCTCCGTACTCCGCCAGTATCAGATCTGCCGGAAATACCACGCCGCCATAGGCGGAATTTCCCACCACAATACAGCAGAACCCCTCTTTTACCAGAACACGGTAGCTCTCTCTTAAAACCTGAAACATATCCCGGTAATACAGGCCCAGCATTCTGGGAATTTTTTTGTCCCACAGCTTCCGGTCCTCTAATTCTTTCAGCAGTTCTTCCAGAATCTGGCTTTCCGGCTCCGGTTCGGAACTCAGATCTCCATTCAGATGAGAATGGAGGGACTGATTTCTCAGTTGTTTCAGATCTCCGTAATCCGACACAAACTTTCCAAACCACAATTCCAGCTTATAGATTTCCGTGTAATCAAAACAGTTGGCGTAGGGCGGGGAAAATATAATTCCCTCCACGCTGTCTTCCTCCAGATAGCGGTTCATATTCAGACAGGAATCCTGATACAGCCGGATATTTCCCGGCTGGCGATATTCCTGCAAATCCGTGTATATCTTCCGATATTCTTCCAGCAGCATGTTATGGGCGTCCTCCGGCGTCACCACTCTGGGTTTCACATATTTCTTTATTTTCAGTCCGTTCCCGGCCTTTCTGTAATTGGACAGGGGCTCCAGACAGGACAGCCAGCCCAGCTTCAGCAGATTCCGCACTTTTTCTGTCAGATGGGGGGCAGATTCTATTAATACTCCGGCCCTCATAAAATATGCTTCCACCTGCTTATCAAACACTTTATGGCTGATGGAAAGTCCGGGCAGCACATAGTCCGTTCCCGGCTCCGCCGCCTGCTCCAGAATCTCCTCAGACGCTTCCCGAAACTGTTCCTGTTCTTCCCCGGAACAGGGTTCCAGCTTACATCGGGACAGAAAACAGGAAAAGGGATTCACTTCAAATCCGACTCCCTCATATCCCATGTGCTCTGCCGCCAGCAGCGTACTTCCGCTTCCGGAAAAAGGGTCCAGGATTACACCCTTCTTATGTACGGAATATTCCTGAATCAGCTGTTCCACCATTTCTGTGGAAAATCCTTCTTTATAGCGGTACCACCGCTGAAAGGGTTTATCCAGATCATCGGAATAATTCAGCAGACTTGTATAAGTGGCATTGGAGCTTTCCGGGTAAATCATGTGGTACCGTTTTTCCAAATCCATGTATTTATAATGCTTTGTGGTCAGATCTTCCATCTGTTTCCTCCCGTCTGCACGCTGTCCGGCATATTTGATTCCGGACTTCAAAACAGGGCTGCCCGATACGGCAGCCCCGTCTTTCTTCCTGTTTTATTCATCCTGTTCCAGGTATTTCTGTAAGGTACGCATACATTCTTTCAAATCAATGGGTTTGGCAATATGAGCATCCATCCCCACCTCCAGACAGTGCTGGGCGTCATCGGAAAATGCATCTGCCGTCATGGCGATAATGGGCAAACCGTTGTCAGACCGTTCCAGCTTACGGATTGCCACCGTCGCATCATAACCGTTCATCACCGGCATACGGATATCCATGAGGATTGCATCATAAAAGCCGATTTCTGACGCTTCAAATTTCTCAAGGCATTCTCTGCCGTTGATTGCCCGCTCCAGAATCAGGCCCACGGAACCGAGAATCTCACTGATAAACTCCCAGTTTACATCAATGTCTTCCGCCAGAAGAATATGCTTTCCTTCAAAGTCGATTTCTTCTTCCTCATCTTCCTCGCAGGTAATGCCCTCCATATATTTCCGCAGATACAGGTACAAGGTGGACTTAAACAGAGGTTTGGAAATAAATCCTTCAATTTCAGATTCTTCCACTTCTTCCAGTTCGTTCCAGTCATAGGCGGAAATCAGGAATGCAGGCACTTTCTTGCCCTGAGTCACATTCCGCATTTCGCGGATTACCTCAATTCCGTTCATATGGGGCATTTTCCAGTCTACCAGAACAAAATCGTAGTCATTGTTCTGAAGATGCCGGTCTTCAATCATGCGGATTGCCTGCCGGCCATCCAGCGACCACTCCGTATGTACCCCCAGTTCCTGCAGATTTGCCACGGCGCTGGTACATAACTGCTCGTTGTCATCCACCACCAGCACATCCCAGTGGGGAAGCATCATATCCTTCTCATCTATATCAGATTTCTTCAAATCCAGTGCAATATGGAATCTGCTTCCTTTGTCCTGTTCACTCTTCAGTTCAATGGTACCGTCCATAAGATCCACAATGGCCTTTGTAATGGACATTCCAAGACCGGTTCCCATAATCTTTGCCACCTGGTCAGAATTTTCCCGCTCAAAGCTGTCAAAAATCTTCTTCTGGAATTCTTCTGACATTCCGATTCCCGTATCTTCCACAATAAAATGGGTGCGCACATACTCTTCTCCCTGGGGAGAATCCTCCTGGTAGAGATGTACGTCAATCCGTCCTTCTTCCGGTGTAAATTTGGTAGCGTTGGATAGCAGGTTCAGAAGCACCTGGTTTAAACGCACCGAATCACAGAATACATTTTCTGTCTGTATGGACTGGATAAAGATATCAAAATACTGATTTCTGGCTTTCACCTGAGGCTGCATGATATTCACAATATCATCCATCGCCTCCCGCAGAGACATCTGATTCATATTCAGCGTCATCTTGCCACTCTCGATTTTGGACATATCCAGAACATCGTTAATCAGTCCCAGCAAATGCTTGCTTGACAGCTTCACTTTGCCCAGACAGTCTACCACACGCTCCGGGTCTTTAATATTTTTCAATGCGATTTCCGTCATTCCGATAATGGCGTTCATGGGCGTTCTTATATCATGGCTCATGCTGGAAAGGAACTCGCTTTTTGCCTTATCTGACTGAACTGCTTTCTTTCTGGCCTCATTCAAATCTTCCATCTGCCGGATGGAAAACCGGAAATATTTGATAAACATCACGGACATGGCAACCAGAATCATCACGGAAGAAGCAATCATAATAATCAGACGCTGTACATCCAGACTGCTGATAGGCGTATCCATGGCTTCACTGTTCATAACCGTAACCAGATACCAGTCCAGATTTTCCGCAAGGGGCGTACAGTATGTATATCGCTTTTCTCCATTGATGGAAACCAGCCTGGAATAGGCCTCTCCGTTTTCAATGGCCTCCTGAAGTTCCTTTATATATTCCTCCGCTCCTCCTTTATGATTATCCCGCACTTCCGATATGATACGGTCAAAATAACTTTCCCGGTATGCATTTCCGCTCCGGATTACAAAGTTTCCTTTAGAATCAATAATGTGAGAGTAAATCAGCGTTTCGTCTGAATCCAGAAACAGCGCTTCTTTCAGATAATCCATGGGAGCGCCCGCCAGAAGGGCAACGCTTCTGCCGCCGTCTTCCATGGGATATTCCGCCTGTTTTCCCAGAATCAGCATCCGCTCCCCCCTGTGGTTAATTCCCATTGCCACAATACTGCCGTCATTTTTCAGAGACTCCAGAAGCCCTTCATCCTGAAAGACGTCCAGCTCATCTCCGTAAATATTTTCTATGGTACCGTCTTCCCCATACAGAGCCAGAAAATCAAAATCCCTTACTTCTCCGCCCAGGGCAAGTTCTTCCAGCAGTTCTTCTCCGTAAACAGCCGATTCCGGCGGCGTACGCTTTACAATGCCTTCAATCTGTTCCAGCCGCAAACCGATTACCGTGCTGAATTTCTGCTGAATCTGTGTATTCATTTCGGACATATAAATCTCACTGATTTCATCAATGGTACTCTCTGTCCGCTTCCCCATAATCAGCACCAGCCCGATAAATACAATGACACATATACTAATTACGCTGATAAAGCTGTTTCTCAAAAATCTCTTAATATTTGTTTCCATATATTCCTCCACACCACACACATTCTAATTCACTGCGTTATAGTATCTGTCAATCTCTCTCTTACACTTTACCAGCAGTCCCGGAAGTTCCGGTCTGACCGCGCCCGTATCACGTACCAGTGCTCCCCGTACAAATTCAAACTGCATATTGTTGTGCTCGCGATAGCGGTAGAACATACTGTCAAACTCATCGGCCAGCCTGCATAGCTGGGTAAAAACCGTATTATGATTTCCCATAATTCTATGGGGAAATCCGTTTCCGTCATACCGCTCATGATGATGAGCGCACATGTCTCCGCATATATGTACAAAATATTCACAATGTCTGGAATAATTCAGGTGGATAATACTGGAACCGGCTCCTGTATGGCCGTATATATCGTTACTCATTTCATCCTGTTTTGATGATTTGAATTTAAAATTATTAGGAAGCAGCATATTGCCGATATCGCAGAAAAATGCTGCTTTGCTTACCAGTTTTACATAGACCTGATCTGTTTCGTCCAAATCGTTATAATACCCGTTCAGCAGGATTTCCAGCAAATCTGCCATGCGCTCGTAATGGCCGCAGTCCTGTCCGAAATTTTTCAGAAATCTCCGGTATATACTTTCCAGATCTGCAATGTACTTCTCTGTCTCCTGAATATCTTCTTCCGAAAGGCTGTTTCTGCCCAGCATTCCCAGTCTGGTTTCCAGCCGCCAGAGCACTTCTTCCCGGTCATAGGGCTTTCGGATAAAACCGGAAATATGGTACCGGGCGGCGTTGGCTACATTTTCTCTGGTAGCTTCCGCAGTAATGAGAAAAACCGGAATATTGTTCACCCTGTTTTCTTCCAGCCGTTTCAATACGCCAAATCCATCCATTACCGGCATGGATACATCCAAAAGAATCGCGTCCAGGCTGTTCCCGTTTTTCAGAATCTTCTCAACCCCCACAGAACCGTTCTCAGCCTCCAGGGTGGAAAATTCTTCACTCAAAATCGTCTTCAGCACTTCGCGATCTACTTCCGAATCATCAATGATTAATATTTTCTTATACTCTTTTGTCATTTTACCAGCCCGTTATTACTTATTTTACCAGTCCGCTATTACTTACTTTACAGAGAACTTTCTATGACATTTAAGATTTTTTCCTGAACAGGCAGTATATTCACAAGAACCTCTCTTGCTTCCTCCGGCTGGCCGCTCCGCAGCAGGTTCACAATTTCGGTATATGCATCATATAACGGGGTAACGGAAAGATTGCCGGCTGCTCCCTTAATGGCATGAGCCTTCTCCGTAATATCATCATAAGCCTCATTATCATAATCAGGCTCAAAAGAATATGTCTTCATCATTTTCAGAAATGTACCCAGCATTTTCTTATAAATGGCGGCGTTTCCTCCCAGACGTTTTACGCCCTCATCCACGCTTACTCCCAGTTCTCTCAATTCATCCAGTAAATTCATTAAAACAACTCCTTTTTCCCGATGCTTCCGCAAATAGCTTCATTATATCTTATAATTCACAGTTTATCGACCTGTATTTCAGGCAACACAATGTCTGCCCACATTATATCACAGTTCTTTTTTTCCCGCAACTGATTTCCATACCTTTCAAAAAGGGCTGCTGCAAAACACAGCCGGTATACAATATATGCATAAGACCAAAGAGTCTGAATGCCATATTCTGTATACAACGCCTGTTTTGCAGCAGCCTCCTGAATGAAATCCGGATATTTTGCCTGCAGCGTATTTTTTAAATGGAAATATGGATGAATCCTTCCGCAGGTTCTGCCGGACTGACGGTTCCCGTCTGATGATACAGCAGGGGGTTCTGCGGCGGCTCCGGTTTCTCCTGTGGAATTTCCGGACGGGAACAGTTAAGGCTTTCTGACAGTTTCTTGCCCTCCTCGCTTACTTCCAGCGTGTCTGTCTGAGGAATTTTACTGCTTTCTGTCTGTTCCTCCAGCTCCCGGTGTTCCTCTCTCCGTCTCTCGATGGTCTCTTCCAGTTCCAGCTTTTTCCGTTCTTCCGCTTCTACGGCTTCCTCTTTCATGCCTTCTTCCGCTTTCTCCTGATACGCTCTGGTTTTTCCGGCAAAATCTGAAGCATATTCCATAGCCCGTTCCATGGTACCCATATCGCCTCTTCTTCTGGCTTCTTTGAATACTCTCACAGGCACTTTCAAAAGATTATAGTTTGTGCTGGCTCCCGCCAGGCCTTCCATGGTTTTTACATGCATAGCCTTCCTCCTTTTCTGTCTTTACCTTTCTTCTCGTCCGAAGCTGTTTCAGGTATTAGCTTTCTGTATCAAAAGGCTTCTCAGATGTCATGTAAGATTCCGGCAGAGGCAGCAGCACGGAAACGGTAAATACCGAATATCCCGGCTCCGTTCTCACGGTTCCGTTATATTTTCCGGCAGCTTCCCTCATATTAGACAGCCCTGTTCCATCTGCTTTCTTTCCTGTTTTACCGTCTTTGGCCGCACCTTTCACAGGCTCCGGATTTATGCTGTTTCTGGCTTCCAGCAGGAAAAAAGAATTCCGGACGCCGGACTGTATGGTAATAAATTTCTGATACAGCAAAGCGTCCACCACTTTATTTCCTGTGGCTTCCTCACTTTTACAGAAAGCTCCGGCTTCTGCCATCCGTTCCAGATAATCTTTCATTTTCTCCCATTCCCGGTGTTCCAGGAGCCCCTGGAGGCCGGTCACATGATTTTTCATATCATGCCTGAGACGCTCCATCTGCCGATACTGTTCCTCCATCATTTTATAAACCGCCACCTGGGACCGGTACTGCTCCCCGCGTTTCTGTTCCCTGTAAATTCTGTCCATGCCGAACATATAACCTCCTCCGGCACACATACAAAGCAGAGCCAGCGCCAGATTGGCCCCATGGCTGAAAAGCTGATTATAAGAAAGGTTCCATCTGTCCGCTCCGCGGAACATAATTCCCTTTGTAGCGCCCCAGGTTACAATATCCGCCAGGACAGTCAGAAACATCAGCGGAACCGCCAGCATAACATACCAGTTTTTGCTCTTTTTCTCCAGAACGGATGATAGCAGCGGCCGAAGCAGATACAGCAGTACCGCCGCCGTGGCCAGTTCAGAAACTACTGCCACAGCTTCTTCTTTTCCGCTGTAAATTACAATCCCTTCTCCCCTTATTCCACGGCGCAAAATCAGTATGGCAATGGAAAAGCAGGAGCCGCCCACCGTGCCTGCCAGTTTCAGCACCCCGTTTGAAATCACCGCTGCCAGCAGTTTTTTGACGTTTCTCCGGGAAACATCAAAAGATGCAGACTCAGAAAGCATACCCGCCCCACCAGAACATATTCAGACATACAGACCACCCTTCCCGGCTCATAAAATATCTCCGTTTTCTTTCATATATTCCAGCAGTGCCTGACAGAAAGCCTCGTACCTTCTTTTGGCAATTATAATTTTCCCGTCGTCATCCAGCGTAGCTTCCTGCCGGTTATATCCTCTGACCCGGCCCAGATTTACCAGATAGCTTTTATGGCACCGGAAAAACCCTTTTCCCTGTAACTGCTGCTCCAGCGCCCCTATCTGTTCATAAAAACAGAAGACTTCTTCGGACTGATGGGCATATATCATCCTCCCTCTGATTTCAAAATAGCAGATATCTGCCAGAAACACTTTCTTTTTCTGCCGTTCGCTGGTAATGACCAGAAACTCCCGCGGCTGTCTCCGGATTTTCTCTATGGCCTGTTTCAGAACTTTCCGAAGCCGCCAGTCTTCCACCGGTTTTACCAGATACCAGAAGGGCTCCGGCATAATAATATCCAGAAATATAATGTCAAACTGCTCTGAAGTCTGAAGCAGTTCCTTCCCGCTGATAAACCGGCGCACTTCACAGAGCACATTCCATTCTTCCAATATTTTTTTATTCTTCCTGTCATCTGGCTGCAGGCCAGGATTTCATCATCACATACCGCTATGGACAGCATGGGGCACCTGCCTTTCTTTTTCCTGGTTTTCCTGGTTTTCCTGGTATTACTATCGGCAGAAATATGGGCAAACATTCTGCCGATGTCATAAACGGGCCTGTTTTATGCTATAAATGAAAGATTCTCCCACTCATTTTCATGTGCACAGGCTGTAAATGCAAAGGAACACCCCTGTTCCGGAGTGTCCCCTTGCATTTACAGTCAGATATCATATTACAGATAAATGTCAATGGAAGTCTTTTTCTGTTCTTCTTTTTTCTGTTCTTCTTTTTTCTGCCCGTCAGTTCTTTCGGTTTCCTCTTCTTCTGCCTTCTTATCTTCAGGCTTTTCTGCTGTTTTGCCGGAAGCCTGAGCGTTCCGTATGGCCTTGTCTGCCTCTCCCAGTGTGTCCATCTGCGCAGACGCCGCATGTTCTGCCCGCTGCTCCAGCTCCGCAAGTTCTTTCTTTTTGGCTGTCACATCACCGCGTCCCGCATCCTGTCTGATTTCCGTTTTCAAAATGGCGGCCCGGTTTTCCATTTCTTTCGCCGCACTGCCCTGTGCCTGGGCCAGATTCAGGGCTGCATCTGCGGAAATCATGGTTTCCATGCCTGCCTGAGCCAGCTCGGACTGCTTCCCTTTTCCTGCGGATGTCCGCCTGTTTCTACCCAACATATCCTCCATGGATGTTCCCTTTTCCTGATTTTTCGCTCCGCTGGCAGCTTCTCTGCGCTGTTCTGCCTGGTGTTGCTTTAACTGGTTCTGCAAATCATGAATTTCCTGCATGATTTCCTGACGCTTTTTCCGTTTTGTTTCCATATCCAGTTCCTGATTAGAAGAAAGATTCTGAAGTTCTTTCTGCTTATCCACAATCTTTTTCTGAATATTTTTACTTACGGAATCTGCCTGCTGCAGTCCCGCCTGCCCCGGCCGGGGCATTGTTCCGTTGTTCATTCCGCTGATTCTCATAGGCTAACCTCCTGTCTGTTCATCCGAAATCCTTTTCGCATTTCTGCTGCTTCTATTCAAATCACAGATATCCTGAACATACCCTGTGATTCGTATCACATTTCGGAAGGAGGCAGGCCTGCGGTGAGCAAAATGTTTTTAATCGCCGGTTTTCTGTTGTGAACAGGAGAATGACTGCTTCACAGCTCCAGCCCCGTATCTTCCACCGACTTCTGCATTTCCTCTCTGGTTATTTCCTCAAAAGAAATTATGTTATTTTTTGTGTCACGCTTCACCAGCAGGTATGCTCTCTCCTCTTTCGGAATACCCTCGCATCCGTCACAGAAAATAAAGTTTCTGGCGTCATACAGGACTGCAATCTGTTTTCCCTTATATTTTCCTTCTTCTGTCACACCGTACTTACTGTATTCCTCCGGAAAATTAATACAGGTAATTCCGTCTGTTTCCAGTGCCTCTCCTGACGCATCATATGAGCCCTCTGCCTGGGCCTCTTCCAGATTGATAAATCCGCTTTTCTCCTGCTCTTCGTATATCTGCTCATAAGTAACGCTTTCTTCCGAGTGCAGACTGCCGTCCACATAAGGCACATGAGGTACCGGAATCCGAACAGTCAGCCTGTCATTTTCTTCCTCCTGTTCCCCATATACTGCCTCATGCTCCATCGTGCCCTGTTCTTCTGCATATGCTTCTTCCGTACTTTCTCCGGATGCGGAAGTGGCAAATAAGACAGCGATAAAAACCACCAGCACTGCCGCTCCCGTTACTTCTGCCAGACTGAATCTTTTCTTTTTCATAATCGCAACAATCCTTTCTTCCATTGCATTTCTGCCAAAGGGCAGATTTCTGTGAGATGAAAATCTTCCGAAACCATTCCCCCAGGATACAAAATTACTTTTCCGCTCTGCCAGACTAATCAGAGAAAGGGCGTAAGCCTTCCCGGATTCCTGTCCGAAATACTGAAGCACCCGTTCGTCACAGACCAGTTCCATATCCCGGCCGGCCAGTACATACATCACCCATACCAGCGGATTCCACCAGTGCACGCACACCGTAAGGAGGAGCAGCAGTTTTCTGACCACATCGAATCTTCGGATATGCACCAGTTCATGGGTAAGCACCATCTCCATCTGCCTGGAATCTTCCCATTCCATTCCTTTGGGAAGCAAAATCACAGGACGCAGCACACCGTAAGTCATGGGTGTTGCAATCAGACTGGTCTGGCGCACCTGAACCCGGCGTTTCACCGGAAAGGCGCTGATAAATTCCCGGACAGCCCTGTCTTTTGCCGGCAGTGCGGTACGAAATTCCCGGCAGCATTTCAGATACGTAAACATGTAATATACTGCTGTCACCAATACTCCGGAAAGATAAATGAATTGCCCCGGAGAAAGAGGAAGCGGAAATTCACCGGCCTGCTTCCCGGAATCCGGAGACATCATTCCATTCTCCCTGCCGGTTCCCGCTGAACTCTGCGTTTCGGATTCTGCATTTCCTGCATGGGAATTTCCTTTTGAATTCTCACTGCTGTCCCATTCCGTATCTGCCCACCGAAACATTTCCGGCTGTTGCGGCAGATTTAATTCCATTCCCCAATGTTCCATCAGTGTCCAGACATTATAAGGCGCCGCCACGGAAACAGGAACCATCAGGCGCAGAAAAGCCAGCGTCCACAACATCAGAAACGTCCTTCCCGGCAGCCTGCTGCGAAGCAGTCTGCGCACCGGAAGAATCACCAGAATCAATATGCCACCTGCAATGCTCATTTCCCACAAACTCATCCTCTGTCACCTCGCTCCGGTTCTTCCGTCATCTTCATCCGCTGTCACCTCATTCCAGTTCTTCCACCATCTGTTTCAGTCTGCAAATCTGCTCCGGCGATAACTGGTTCCTGCTCAGAAGGGCCGCAAACAGCTTGTCGGCAGAGCCATCGTACACCCTGTTAATCAGCTCCTGTGTTTCCGCTTCCTGGACTTCCTCTTTGGGAATCAGGGCCCGGCACATGAAATTCGGCTCGCAGCGCTCAATGGCCCTTTTCTTTATACATCTTTTGATTAAGGTATAGGTGGTATTTTTGTTCCAGCCCACTTCTTCCTTTAACACATCGGAGATGTATTTGGCAGTGCTGTCTCCCTCCCGCCATAACACATCCATCACCTTCAGCTCGGAATCAAATAACTTTATGTCCATCGCAAATCCTCCCAAACTACTGCAGTAGTCTATATGTTCATACTACTACAGTAGTCTCTCCTTGTCAACCCTGAATTACTGTTGCGGAATTAACTGTTACGGAATTAACTGTTGCGGAAGAAGTTCATGAGAATTTCCTTAATATGGTTGTACCGTCTGGCATAGGTATTCTCCACCCGGATTACCTGCAAATCAAACCTTCGGCAAAGCTCCTGTTTCTTTTCTTCCCGCCGCTTTTTCACTTCCTCTTCCAGATGTTCCCGCCCCTCCAGCTCAATGGCCAGCACCGGTACTTCCCGTTCTCTCTGCTGCTCATACACCACAAAATCAAACCGGTCAGAATAAAACAGAGCCGCCCCCTGCTCCGGCAGCACCTCTGAAACAGCCACTTCCCGCTGTACCTGAAAACGGTTCTGGGTCAGCCAGATATTTTCCAGCGCATGATTCAGATTTTTCAGAAATGCCTCCTCTGTGGCTGAGCTGAAAGGCTTTACGCCAAGGGCTCTGGAATTTGCCTGCTTTCCGGTTACCTGGGATTTCCCGTTTTTCCTGGTATACTGTATCAGCTCATATAAATCGTCTTCTCCGTCCTGCTGGTGCAGCCGCTCCAGATTTTTCAGGTCTGACAGTACAATCAGCCTGTCTTTTGCTCTGGAGGTGGCCACATTAATCAGCTCTTTGTTATTCTTCAGCCACTCGTAAGTACCTGCCTGGGTCTGAGAGGTAATGGCAGTAGAAAACAGCACAATATCTTTTTCATCTCCCTGAAAAGCATGGACAGTACCGCAGTCCACATTGGACAGGCCGGCTTTCTTAAGGCCTTCTTCCAGCAGTTTTTTCTGGTTCACAAAAGGCGTAATCACCCCTATGGTTTTGTCCCTGTTTCCGGCCGCATATTTTATGATTTCCTCCGCTTCCCCAGGGGCGGTATTTTTCCCGCTGCTCTGGCTGTCTCTCACATCCAGATACAGCAAAGGCTCCTGTTCGGAACTTTCCGTTTTAATGCAGAGCTTTTCATTATAATATTTTTTATTGTTAAATCCGATGATTTTCTCGTGACAGCGGTAGTGGTAGTGGAGCAGAATCTCATCGCTGACCGCGTCACAGGCCAGAAAGGTTTTGTAAATGGAATTTTTCCGGTAGTCGTATTCCTCCGGAACGTTATATTTTTTCCTGAGCTTCTGGTTGACCATTTCTTCCAGCTGAATCACCGGATTAAGCTGCTGCGGGTCCCCTACCATCATCAGGCTGCTGCCCCGGAGAACGGGCACCAGTGAAACGGCGGTATTGCACTGGCTGGCCTCGTCCATAATCACCATGTCGAACATGGGCGCCGGCTCCCCCAGTTTGTGGGCGGAAATACAGGTGGTGGCCACTACGGGAAATATTTCCTGCAGCTTTCTGATATTTTCTTTCCTGCTCAGATATCTGGAAAAATCCTCCAGACGTGTCTTTTTATTTTCATTGAATACAATTTCTTTCAAATCCTTATGCCTGGGCAAATCCAGTTTCCGGATATATCCGGCGGAAGTGTAGTACAGATATTTTTTCAGGTCTTCCACATTGCCGTCCAGCAGTGAAAATGCTTCTTCTTCGGTAATACTCCCTGTTTTTTCCATTCTGCGCCTTACCTGCTCCATCTGCCTGCCCTGCAAATCCGCCTGGAAAGGCAGCATCTGCACAGACAGGCTGCCTCCTTCTTCGTATTCCAGTACCCGGCTGATGGTTTCTCTCCGTTCTTCCAAATCCAGCAGTTCTTCATACCTGCGCAGCAAATCGGAAAGTTTTCTGGCCCGCTCAATTCTGTCCTCCCGGTTCCTGTCCAGCGTGGAAGCAAATATTTTAACAGAAACGGTCTGCTCATACACTGCCCGGATATGCTCCAGCGCTTCCTGCATTTTCTCGCTGTTTCCCAGACGCAGCACCGGAAAGGGAATGGTTTTGTCCTGGTATTTCATGGAAAGGAGTTTTTCCACCACACCGTTGATGGGGTGATTGTTATAGGACACAAACAGCACGGTTTTTTCATTAAAAAAGGCAGTGACAATGGTATTGATAATGGTGCTGGTCTTTCCGGTTCCCGGCGGCCCCTGGATATAGGCAACAGGATATTTCATGGCGTTGTTGATGGCCAGAAGCTGGTCCAGATTCACCTTCTGCTCCGCAAGCACCACCGGATATGCTTTTCTGCGGCGGGGCCTGCGCACCATTTCTCCGAAAAAGGCCTGAATGGGCGCTGTCACTTCCTGTTTCTGATACATGTCTGTAACGGCCTCATATTCTCTGTGCAAATCCAGGATAATATCCATGCCAAGGCCAATCAGATAAGGCATATCGTCCACACCCAATGCCTGCCCTCTGTGATTTGTAATGCATTCTTTAATCTGTTCCTGATTCTTCTCAAACTCTTTTAACAGCTCATATTCATCCCCGTCCAGAAATTTCCGTACACTCTCCTTCACCCCGTCCAGCGTATATTCCGTGCAGATGACAATCTCATCGTCAGGCCGCAGAATTCTCTGTCTGACATCCAGCTGCAATTTCCGGTAAGCCAGTACATACAGCCCCCTGGGCGTATGGATGCTGAGGACGTTCATGGCAAGCTGCCGGATTTTCAGCCTGCCTTCCCGGTTTCGCTGCTCGTCGGTTTTATACTGGAACTGCTGCACAATCATACGGAACTGTTCTTCGTTCAGCAGGTATGCTTCACCCTGAAAGCTCTCCCGGTCCAGATACCGTACCAGTTCAAAATCAGAATAATAAGGAACCGTGTCCATGCGGTTGCACTGCTCCAGATAATTCAGTATTTTCAGGTTCACCGTATGGTCAAACAGCCCTTTATATTTGCGGGGATTTTCTTCCATATCCCGCACCAGCTTCTCATTTACGGGACAGTAAGAGCCCTCCACGATGGAGGAAGACAGAATGGAATCAATATAGATTCGTTCAAAGGTCTCGGTGGTATACCTGCAAAGGTGCAGCCCTTCCACTTTCAATGTGCGCTTCGCCGGATTCAGGTCATAAATCCCAATCCAGTACCTTGAAATCTGTTCTTCTTTGTTGCGGTATTCAATGCTCATCCATTTGCCCTCGTGGATGGCTCTGAAAATATCACGGTAAATACTGTTCATCCTGTGCGCTCCCTGTATGATTCCTCCCATGCTTCTGCCACAAATCCGGCCTTTTTTACCGAACCACCTTATATTTTAACCGCAGATAAGAATGTTCCAGCGTCTCACAGCCTGTCAGTTCCAGGATTCCCAGACGGTCCAGTTCCTCCTGTCCGGTCAGGGATTTTCCATCAATCAGCGAGGAGGTGTCCTGTCCGCCCACAAGCACCGGCGCCACCACAATATCCACATAATCCAGCAGCTTTTCCCGCAGAAACATTCCGTTCAGAGTTCCTCCTGTCTGCAGGGTAATCCTCTCGCAGCCGTAATTTTCCCGAAGCTGTTCCAGCACCCCATTCAAATCCAGTGTTTCCTGAAATATAATACTGAGGTTTTCCTCTTTGCTTTCAAAAGCCGGATGACGGGGATTGGTGGTAACCAGCACAAATTTCTGAGACCGCCCGCAAAAATAGCGGATACCATGTTCATTCAGATGATGATTATCTATAATTACGAAAGAAACCGGCGTTTTGGGAGGAACGGGTTTCTCATTGACTCCCATTTTGGCCTGTACCCGCCCGGAATTCAACGCCCACAAATCCGTAGTCTGCTCAATTTCATAATACTGCCCAAGGCCTTCCCGGACTCCGTCTATCTTCGGCAAGTCCTGGTCAAAATCAAGGGTATCATTCGCCCCTGTGCTTATTCTGCCGTCTACGGACATCAACATGAATAAAGTGGTTACCGGTCTGTTCATTTTGAAACCTCTCTTTCTGAATTATCTCTTAATTATTTCTGAATACCATTATACGTTCCCATGCAGCGCGGGTCAATCAAAATTCCTGTTGACCCTCTACCTGCGTAAGGGTTTAAAATGCAGACAGAAAGGAGGCATCCATGACTTCTCCTGCCGCGCCATGGGAATGATGTTTTTCATTCGGCATCATTCCCGTGGCAGGACGCCCTGTACAATTAATCGCTGATTGCGCCGCCCGGTACAGGTAGATAAGGTCACAATTCCGGCCATATTGCCAAAATCAGTGTCCGTATCATACAGAGATTCTGCCGCCGCATGGTTCGCATAATCCAGCAGTTCCTCTTTATCCCTGAAATCCATCCGATAATCATCTCCGTCCGCTTTCACACGCCGAACGGAAAAAACAGGGCAGACATGGCAGAATTCCGGCGTAATCACTGTAAATGCAGGGTGTTCCTCAAAAAAATCTGCTGATTCATATTGCTTCAGAATACCAAACATTTTTCCGTCTGCCCCGTTATGGCCGTAAATAATAAAATGAAGGCTCTCCTGATTTGAGCGGCAGTCTAAAAACAGACTGCCGCATACATTTTCACTTCCGTCCGGCAAATGATTCAGATAAAACTGATTATCCGGGCCTGACATCACCGGATAATTCACTGAAGTGTCCGGAATCTGAAGCCAGCCAATCATGCCGGGATATACGCCGGACAGTTTGGACAGCCACCGGGAATACCCCGTTCCTTCCTCCATGAACACAGCTTCTGCTGCCTGTTCATAAAATTCATCTCCCTGCCGTATCTCCCTGAACTGAACAGCCAGCGCTGCCACTGCTCCTGTAAAAACAGTCAGAAGCATAACATAAAAAACACAGAATCCTCTATTTCTTTTCATTTCTTTTCTCCGCCCAAAGGCCATACACCGTCATAATTGCCAGCAAAATCCCCGATAAAACCGCAATTATAATAAGCCATTCCGTATGATTTCCTGTCCTGGGAATACCGGGATTTTCTGCTGAATCACTGACATTATGATTTTCTGTATTTTCCGTCGTATCTTCCGGCGGCTCAGGCAGTTTCTCTTTACCGGAACCATTTAGCAAATCTTCCGTTCCGGCAGTATCGGAAGTTTCCCGCAAGGCAGCTGTTTCCAAAGTATCGGAACTGCCGGAAGATTCCGGAACATCCGGCACCTCTGATGAATTCGGATGCTCCGGAACATCCGGGGAATCCGGTGATTCGGGAATATCCGGTGTACCGGAAGGATTCTGGCTGTCAGAGGTACCGGGCGGATTCTGATTATCCGGTGCGGCAGAGGTACCGGGTTCTTCGGGATTCACCGGAACTGTCTTCGGACGGTTGGGCACCGTTACCGCAGCCTCTGCCTCATCCGCCTGATACACAGCAGTATTTACTTCATAACCTTCCGGCGCTTCCAGTTCTTTCAGCCAGTATTTCCGACCCTTTGCAAGGCCTGTAAAAGTGAGAATTCCGTCCTGTCCGCTCACATCCTGTTTCAGCAGAGTGTTACATGCTTCTTCTTCATACAGGCCAAAAACTGCCCCTTCCAGAGGCATTGTGCCGCCGCTGGCAACCTTATGGACGGTCAGCGTCCACTGCAGTTCCGGTATCACAGGGCCTGTATCCGTTTTACGGGCCTCATTCGTCACATCCAGCTCCATTCTGGATTTTGCCTCTCCTGCTGTAATCAGAAGACCATCGGCTGTCTCTTTTACCCCTTCCGGAAGCTGTTCCCAGCCGGGGGTACTGTCATATCCGGCAATACTTTCCGTTTCCACCAGTTCGTAACTCCCGCCGGGCTTTACCAGAAATGACACTTTCCCCAGTCTGTCTGTGCTTCCCTGGGCAAAGGGCAGGCCCCGCGTCTGCTTCTCATTATCCCACTGATACAGAGTAAATGTCACGCCTTCCAGAGGCGCCCGATTTTCCCTGTCTGTTTTCGTAATGGCAATTTCGGCTTTCCGGGCGGCAACACCGCCGCCTCCGCCTCCACCGCCGCCTCCCACCGAAGCGCTGTTGTTCTTACTGCCTCCCAGCAGCACGGTACTTCCTTCAAAACGGACGCTGTTACTGTAGCCCCCTGCCTGCCGCTTTATAATGTCTGCCGTATAAGTCAGCACATAAGCGTCACGGCTGTTTCCCTCCAGGGGAAGCTGCACCCTGAAACTGTTATTCTCCGGATTATAATCAGCAGGTTTCAGGGGCTGACCGTCTCCCACTTTCGTATAAGCAGGCTTCTGGCCTGCATTTTCAGTGGTTCCGGACAATTTTACTTTATAAAACCGCAGGGTGTCCATATCTAACTGCAGCCGCGCATCCAGGGTATCCACAAGGGAAGGATGTTCCGGCAGCATAAGCCCGAAAGGATTAATCAGCACCTCATACCGTATAAGTTCGTCCTGACCGTTCACACTGCTGCTTTTTACCAGTCCATGATTGGTAAATCTGTGCTCCACCTTATGGGAAACTTCTGAAAAAACAATCCCGTCTGCCTTCCCTGTCAGAACCGCTGTATTTGTAATCCGGACGTCCTCATTGCTGTTAAATCCGGCTTTTTCCGGCTCCACTTCGGTGTCAAAGGTAACCATGGTCTTTCCTGTAATGCCGCCCAGACGGATGAGCAGTTTCCGGCCCTCCGTATCCGCCGCTGCCTCTGGGATTTCCGGCACGGTGTCCAGAGAGCCATCCACATACGTCAGCCCCGCAGGCAGTACATCCTCCAGAACCACATCGCTCATGGGAAGCCCCGCCGCATTCACCTCCAGAGCCCATTTCATTTTACCGGATTCATAATGATACACCGGTGCTTTTTTCGTCAGAACCGCCGCATTCACATTCACCGTACAATCCGCACTGGCGCTGCGCACCTCTGACGACTGTTTTCCAATCAGCATATCCTCGGTGGAAATCAGATTTCTGAGCTTTTTACCTGCGGTATTATTTGCAAAAATACAGGGGTCGCATACTTTTGTCCTGCAGGTAAAGGTAATGGTTCTGGCGCCGATTTCTCCTGTTCTAACCGTCAGAACCTGCTGATTGTATGTAAATTCCAGCAGCTTTTTTTCATCCTCTGTGGGCGGCCGGTTATCTATCAGCACAGCGATATCCGATACATCTCCTGCCAGTTCCAGGCCTGTATGGTGTCCCTCAATTCCGCAGGAACCTCCGATATCACTGAGATTATCCGTAAATGTTCCGCCTTTGAGCCAGGCTCTGTGAGGATTGATGGTTACCGTCCAGTCAATGGTGCGGGTGGACGGGTTGTACGTGGAACCGGTTTTTACCAGAGTGGATGTACCGGGGGTTCCGCTGCCGTCTCCGCTGTCCACAGGCACCGTAACCTGGGGCGTGGCATATTCCGTATCCTGATAACGAAAGGTAAACCAGGCAGTATTATTTCCCAGGCTGGTTCCGCTGTCATACATTTCCTCCGGCGCCTGAGTCTGATAAGTAATGGTAACCGGCTGGCTGTCCGCTGTCCCAATGGAAACGGTAAACTCATTTTTCTCCCCGGAAGCTGCAGCCATGGGCGCTCCGTTTACCTTCAGAGAATCTTTTACCAGCGTACTTCCGGCCGGAAGCCGGTCATGGAGTGTGAGCCTGTTTTCCTCCGTAAACGAAAATCCGCCGGGAGAAAAACTTATGGTCCAGTCGGTAGTGGAGCCGCTTCCATCCGTGTGGCGGGTGGTTTTTCCTGTTTTGGAAAGCCATTTGGGCTGAGGTACGGTCACAGTCTGGCTGCTGCTGATATTCAGCTTCTGAAACTCCCCGTCCTGCCCGGCAAACAGTCCGGCCTCGTTGGTGATTTTCTGGCCGCCGGCGCTGCCTGGCAGCAGAAGTTCGTCCCGGATAACCGTCTGATATGTGATATGCAGCGGAACCGGCGGATTCCCCTGAGTGGCGGCTCCCGCCCTGAATCTCGTACCTCCGAAAGTCAGCACCGTATGCTCCCCGTTTTCAGATGTTTCTACCAGCACCCAGGATTCTGCCCTGTCATCCACCGCATCACGTGAGGTATAAGTGCTGACCGCGTCGCCATCTATGGTAACACTGCCATCCACATAGCAGTGAACAGCCCTGTCAATGGTATCCCGCAATTCAAACTCAGTGTCCATGGAAATACCATCCTCCGGAGAAGGATTCTGCCAGGGGGTATAGCTGACTGTCCAGGTAATTGTTTTATCCTCCAGTTTCCCGCCCTTTTTCACCTGAGCTCTGGCTTCCAGAGGTTCATTCTCCTGATAGCCGAATCTGAGCTGTTCCCCATTTTCAAATTTCATTGCATAGAGATTGGACTTTCCGTCTATGGGAGCTTCGTCCGCCGGCGGCGCGCCTGCCCGGCTGCAGTTTAAATAAAAAAACGCATCCTGAAGTTCCCCATACTCTGAGAGAACCGTACCGGAACCATCTTCCTTTCCGTCAAATATGACCCAGGCCCTGCTGCCGTCTGCAAAAATAGCTCCGAATTTCTGAGGCCCGTCTTCCGTTTCCATGGTCAGCGCCGACCCCTGCGGCTCCAGATTCGGTAAAATCAGATGGGGAGACACCTCCAGATAATATCTGGTATCTGCCTCGATACGGCCGCACTGTTCCTCCGTAATCTCAAATGCATAACGCAGTGCCAGCATTTTTTCTTTTTCCAGAAGGGTGTTATCCAAAATGGCCGCTCCTTCCGGCTGACCATTTTCAGCCGCATAATGGAGGGTAATACTGTGAAATTCCACAATATCTGCCAGTTTTTCCTCATCCGCCGCACGGGCCGGTGCAGAAAGAAGCCCGGCCGGCAGAGAGAAACATAAAAAGAATACCAGAAGTTTTCTGACAAAGTGCCTCTGACGTTTCCCCCAGACCCGCTTTTTGCTACCGCAACATCCCTGAACATTTAACATTTCATCCCATCCTCCATACCTGCAATTAAAATTTCAGATTCTGATTTTCAGATTCTCCCGGCATTCGTCGAAGCAAATAAACGTTTATTTACTATTATTTTAAAAAAATACCAGAGAATTTCTTTCTGGCTCCATATCCCCCTGGGCACTGCGGTTCTGTGCACATTGATTGCGGGAATAAATATTTATTTACCTTCCCTGGAAAACAAACCGCTTTCACAGCGGTAAGTTTGTCATATTCTTTTCTTCCGCAGACTATTCCGGCTGCAGATAGCTGCTCAGTCCGGTGGCCAGCAGACGGAATACCGTATCTTCTGTTTCCTGGTCGTCAGGAACCACGCCTTCCACCACATATTTGGCATACATTACCGTGGAACTGAGCACATGAAGCCACAGCAAATCCTGATTCATTCGTTTCAAACCGGGAAACATTTCCCGGAAAGCGCGCACCATGACCACAAAGGAATCAAAATAATCTACTTCCCGGACTTTGTCGTATTTTGGAAAAAAAGCGCTGTCCCGAAAACGGTGATAAAAAATCGTCTCATCCGGGTGCGCCACCCAAAACCGAAAGTAAGGCAGCCACAGCTCTTTCACTGCCCCCATGGGATCTGTCACCATGGTCCTGGGATTAAATTCCAGATGATCAAAAATTGCCGCAGCCTGTCTGTCCACCCAGGTAAAGCAATCTACCAGTAACTGATCCTTGCTGTCAAAATAGCGGTACAGCGCTCCGGGAGATATCCCGGCCAGCTCACTGACATTCTGGATACGCGCCCCTTCCAGGCCATACTGTCGTACAGCCTTCATTGCCGCAAAAATAATCCGCGTTTTCGTATCATCCAGGGCGATCACGCTCCCTTCCTTTCAGGCTCACTTATCTTTTGTCTGAAATTATACACTGTTCCGCCTGTATTGACAACACTTTTTTCAAAATGCCTGTTTCTGAATCCGCTCCAGAGCCGCCAGAGTATTTTCATAACTCCCAAATGCAGTCAGCCGGAAATATCCTTCGCCGCTGGGGCCGAATCCGGAACCTGGAGTTCCCACCACACCGGCCTGCTCCAGCAATACATCAAAAAATTCCCAGGAAGTCATGTTTCCCGGTGTTTTCAGCCAGATATACGGTGCGTTGACGCCGCCGAATACGCTATAGCCCGCTTTTTGCAGACCGTTTTTGATAGCCGCGGCATTTTTCATATAATAAGCCACCTGCTCTTTTAACTGGGCTTTTCCTTCCGGGCTGTAGACTGCCTCCCCTGCCCGCTGGATAATGTAGGGCGCTCCGTTGAATTTCGTCCCGTGGCGTCTTGCCCACATCTGATGCAGGGAAACATTTCCGCATTTTAATTCCTTCGGTACCACCGTATAACCCAGGCGCACCCCGGTAAATCCCGCATTTTTGGAAAAACTCTTTAACTCTATGGCGCATGTTCTGGCGCCCCGGCACTCAAAAATGGAGTGAGCCACGTCTTCCTCCGAAATATATGCTTCATAGGCTCCGTCATAGATAATTACCGCTCCCGCTTTATTGGCATAATCCACCCATTCCTGGAGTTGTGCTCTGGTAATGGTGGTACCGGTGGGATTGTTGGGCAGACACAGATAAATCATATCCGGCGTTTCTTCCGGAAATTCCGGTACGAATCCATTTTCCATGATGCAGGGCATATAAATCACATTGCTCCAGATTTCTTTTTCCCTGTCATACATCCCGGTTCTGCCCGCCATGACATTGGAATCCACATACACAGGATACACCGGGTCGCAGACTGCGATTCTGTTTTCCGCACCGAAAATTTCCT
The DNA here is from genome assembly GCA_949959185.1 of uncultured Eubacterium sp. Lineage (GTDB taxonomy): Bacteria > Bacillota > Clostridia > Lachnospirales > Lachnospiraceae > Petralouisia. The sequence continues at coordinate 35,164 of CATLIX010000012.1, forward strand.
GAATATTGGCGGAATCGCTCTTTGCACCGTCAGAAACAAAAATCTCATCGGCAGAAATATCGCAGCCTCTGGCTTTGTAATCATGCTCCGCAATGGCATTTCTCAGGAAATCATAGCCCAAATCCGGCGCATAGCCCCGGAACGTAGCTGCATTTCCCATCTCGTCTACCGCCTTATGCATGGCTTCGATAATGGCCGGAGCCAGAGGCTGGGTTACGTCTCCGATTCCCAGACGGATAATCTCTCTGTCCGGATTGGCCTCCGTAAAAGCTGCTACTTTCTTTGCAATGGTGCTGAACAGGTAACTGCCCGGCAGTTTCTGATAATTCTCGTTAATTTTATACATAACTTACGCCTCTCTGTTTACGCTGTTTCACTGTAATATTACTCCCAGGGGAGCTGAATCTCCCCGTCAAATACGGTGGTTGCCGGCCCTGTCATATACACCGGAGCATCCGCTCCCGCCCATGCAATCTTAAGGTCTCCTCCCAGAAGCCGCACCGTCACTTCCTGTTCCGCTTTTCCGTTTAAGATGGCGGCCGCTGCTGTGGCGCAGGCTCCGGTGCCGCAGGCCAGGGTTTCTCCGCTGCCCCGCTCCCACACCCGCATACGCAGGGTATTTCTGTTTATGATATTTACAAATTCCGTATTAATTCTCCGGGGAAATCTGGGATGATTCTCAAAGGAGGGCCCGATTTTTTCCAAATCCAGATTCCGGACGTCCTCCTCCATAAAAATCACACAATGGGGATTTCCCATGGAAATACAGGTCATCTGATATACGTTTCCATCCACCTCCAGCGGCACATTTACCGCCTGTGCCCCTTCCGCCAGTACAGGAATCTTCTCCGGCATCAGCTCCGGGGCTCCCATGTTGACTTTTACCTGAGAGACTTTTCCATGCTCTACGGTCAAATCCAGATATTTGATTCCTCCCAGCGTTTCCACACTGATACTGGTTTTATCTGTCAGACCGTAATCATACACATATTTGGCCACGCAGCGAATCCCGTTTCCGCACATTTCCCCGCGGGAACCGTCTCCGTTGTACATGGCCATTTCAAAATCCGCATTTTGGGAAGGGTTTATCAGAATCAGACCGTCGCTTCCGATTCCAAAATGTCTGTCGCTGACAAATCTGGCCGTTTCCTCCGGACTGGCCACCTGTTCTCTGAAACAGTTCACATACACATAGTCGTTTCCAATTCCATGCATTTTTGTAAATTTCATTCTGATTTACATTCCTTTCTCCGGAGCATACTCAACTATGCTCCAGCATACTCAGAATCATCTGCGCTGCTTCCGCCAGCCCTGTGCCGCTGTCCATACTGCTTTTCTGGATATAGCGGTGGGCCTCCTCCTCAGTCATCTGCTTTCGGAGCATCAGAAGTTCCTTCGTCTGCTGAATCATCTGCTTTTCTTTCTCGCTCCTCTGCTCCGGCCGGGACTTCCTGCTCCGTCTGTTCCGGGCTATGGAACGGCACATCAGTTCCAGTGTGCTCACCAGTTCATGGACTTTTAAAGGCATGGACAGATATGTCATACGCTCCATGGATTCCCCCCAGGTGCCGGGCCCTGCCAGCACCAGCATTTCAAAACAGGGAGACAGATATTCCCGGAGCTGGCCGCACATCATATCCTGCAGGCGGGCGGCGCATATCACGATTCCTTCGCCCGGTATATCCGCGTGCTGCAGTACCTGAGCGCCTGCTGTGCAAACAGCATTTACGTGAAATCCATGCTGCACCAGAATATTCTTAATACTTTTTCCATTTTCCATTTTGGGAAATGCTACGATTACCGAAACCATGACGCACGCTCCATGGCTCTATATTCTGTACAGATAACTGCTGATTTCCCATTCGGTAACCTGTTCCCGGTAAGACTCCCATTCCGCCTCTTTTGCTTCCGCATATTTTTCCGAAATGTGGGCGCCCAGCACGCTGCAGATAAACGTGTCCTGTTTCATTGCTTTCACCGCATCGTGAAGATTTACCGGAAGAGACTCGATGCGGAGCTTTTCTTTTTCCGTTTTCTGCATATGGAAAATATTGCTCTTTACCGGAGCCGGGGGCTCCATATGATTTTTTATGCCATCCAGCCCTGCTGCCAGACAGACCGCCAGAGCAAGATAGGGATTTGCCGCCGGATCCGGGCACCGCAGTTCAATTCTGGTGGCTTCCCCTCTGGCTGCCGGAATCCGAATCAGAGGGCTCCGGTTGGTAGCGGACCAGGCAATATAGACGGGAGCCTCATAGCCTTTCACCAGACGCTTGTAAGAATTGACCAGCGGATTGGTAATGGCAGTCATGCCCTGCATATGCTTCATCAGTCCTCCGATAAAATAATAAGCCTCCTGGCTCAGCCCCAGTTCATCCGACGGATCCTGGAAAATATTTTTCCCGTCCCTGGATACGGACATATTGATGTGCATTCCGGAACCGTTGATTCCGTATTTTGGCTTCGGCATAAAGCTGGCAAACAGACCGAACCGTTTTGCAATGGTTTTGACCGCCAGTTTAAAGGTCATGATATTGTCGGCTGTCCGCAGCCCTTCATCATAGCGGAAATCAATCTCATGCTGGGCCGGCGCCACCTCATGGTGGGAGGCCTCTATTTCAAATCCCATTTCTTCCAGCGCCAGCACCATGTCCCGCCTTGCATTTTCGCCCAGATCCACAGGCCCCAGATCAAAATAGCCTGCCCGTTCATGGGTCAGGGTGGTGGGACAGCCATCCTCATCCGTATGGAACAGGAAAAACTCGCACTCCGGCCCCACGTTAAACTGATAGCCCATTGCAGCGGCCTCCGCCAGCGTTTTTTTCAAAATGTACCTGGGATCTCCCTCAAAAGGCGTCCCGTCCGAACGGTAAATATCACAGATAATCCTTGCCACTTTTCCCTGCTGAGGTCTCCAGGGGAAAATTGCAAAGGTATCCAGATCCGGATACAGGTACATATCGGATTCCTCAATACGCACAAATCCTTCTATGGAAGAACCGTCAAACATACATTGATTATCCAGTGCTTTTTCCAGCTGGCTTTTGGTAATTGCCACATTCTTCAGTGTTCCAAACATATCCGTAAACTGCAGGCGGATAAATTCCACATCTTCCTCCTCCACCATCCGGATAATATCCTGTTTTGTGTATCTGCCCATGGCGTCACTACTCCTTTACATCCATTGTCCCCCTTCCAGACCCCGGAAGAAGAACGGGTTTCCTGTTGTCACGCCATATTATACGCAGTCTTTTTGCAGAAAGTCAACACCTGATTCAGGGGCATATTGCCGCCGAACAAATCCAGCGCGCTTCCGATGGTCACATGCAGACGGTTCTTTCCCAGTTTCTTTAACTGCTCCAAATCTGAAAAACTGCCCACGCCTCCGGCATAGGTTATGGGGATTTTTCCCCACCCTCCCAGTAATTTTACCAGTTCTGTCTCGATTCCCCTGGCTTTTCCTTCCACATCCACCGCATGGACCAGAAATTCATCCGCATACCCGGACAGCTTTTCCAGCAGGGATTCCGTCAGCTTTTCATCGGTGAATTTCTGCCACCGGTCTGTGACAATATAGTAATCCTCTCCGCGCCTGCGGCAGCTCAAATCCAGCACCAGGCGCTCTTTTCCGGTGATTTTCCGCAGTTTGTCCAGATTCCCGTAATGAATCATTCCTCCCTGAAATACATGGGAGGTCACAATCACATGGCTGGCCCCGGCCCGCAGGAACTCCAGCGCATTGTCCCCGCAGATACCGCCTCCCACCTGCATACCGCCGGGCCAGGCGGCAAGGGCTTTCATGGCCTGCTCCCTGGTGGCTTCATAATAAGGGCTGTCCGTCCTGTTCAGAAGAATAATATGCCCCCCTCTGATTCCATGGTTCCGGTAAAGTCCGGCAAAAAAAGCACCGTCCTGCTCCGATACAAAATTTTCTTCTGCCTGATTATTTTCATCTCTCAGGCTTCCTCCCACAATCTGTTTTACTTTTCCATTGTGGATATCAATACACGGCCGAAATTCCATTCTGTCCGCCCTTTCTATATCCGCACTCTTTTTTCACTGACCAGCATACCCTGAAACTGTTCCACCTGAAATCTTCCGGAAAACAGCTCGCATTTACATAAAAACAGATAGTAAATATTTTTCCCGCATCCGTGCAGTGATTCAAAGTTTCCCTGTCCCTTGGCCAGAATCAGATCCGCCTTATCAAGCACCTCCCGTGTTTCCTCCGGAAGCTCTGAGAGCACCACCCCCGTAATGGAACTGTTATTTGTTATCACGGGAACTTCTCCGGTGATTCCTGTCATTTCCGCATCTTCCATGGTGGCGTCATTGACCGCCTCCCGGCCCCGGACCATGGCGGTGATATGTAAATTCGGATATGATTTTTTCAGCTCCCGAATCAGCAGCTTGTCCAGTACAATCTCCCCGCAGTTATCCATAATATAAACCAGTTCCGACGCCTGCTCCAGGTCTTTTAACAGATATGCGTATTCTGTCTCGTCTATGGAATCTTTTTCGTTGTGAAACAGTTTCAGAAATTCCTCTTTTGAGACATGTTCCAGCGCCGAAAAATCAATATAATTTCCGATTCTGGCAAAGCGCATGGCTTCTTTCAGCGCATCCCCACTTTCCTGAATCATCTGTGCCAGTTCATCCTCCAAATCCAGCAAAAACTGGTTAAACTCCCGTTTCTTCCGGGGCATTTCTTCATCTTTTCCGAAATATTTTTCCCGGATTTCCGTCATCAGCGCCAGAATCCAGGGAGCGCTGTACTCCGGCCCGCAGCTTCCCGTCAGGGTCATAATTTCTTTTATAAAAGCAGCTTTCCTCTCCTCATCGTCAAATTTACGAATCTGGCGTTCCTGCTGATTAATCATACAGCACATACATTTGGCATATAATTGCATGGCAGTTCCTCCTTTTGTTTGCAGGTTTATCCTATCATAATATAAGGTATTTGTCCACGACTGCCGGAAACAGAATTCAGGCGTTGACAGTTCCCTGCTTTTTTGTTAAAATCGTGGGAATAACAAAAAATTAAAATTCACAGAAAGCGAGGAAAACAATGGGTACAATTATCGGCGAAGGAATCACATTTGATGACGTATTATTAGTTCCTGCATATTCAGAAGTTACACCGAATATGGTGGATCTTTCTACCAGTTTAACCAAAACAGTCAGGCTGAACATCCCCATGATGAGCGCAAGCATGGACACAGTTACAGAACACAGAATGGCAATTGCCATGGCCCGTCAGGGCGGCATCGGCATTATTCATAAAAATATGTCTGTGGCTGCCCAGGCAGAAGAAGTTGACAAAGTAAAACGTTCTGAAAACGGGGTTATCACCGATCCCTTTTCCCTTTCTCCCGAACATACCCTGCAGGATGCGGACAACCTGATGGGAAAATTCCGGATTTCCGGCGTCCCGGTCACAGAACATGGCAAATTAGTGGGTATCATCACCAACCGCGATTTGAAATTTGAAGAGGACTTTTCCAGGAAAATCAAAGAATCCATGACTTCGGAGGGACTGGTGACTGCCAGAGAAGGCATCACTCTGGAAGAAGCCAAGACCATTCTGGCGAAAGCGAGAAAAGAAAAACTTCCCATTGTAGATGAACATTTCAACCTCAAAGGTCTGATTACCATTAAGGATATTGAAAAACAGATTAAATACCCCCTGTCAGCCAAGGACGAGCAGGGCAGGCTTCTCTGCGGCGCCGGCGTGGGCATCACCTCCAACATGATGGAACGCGTGGAAGCCCTTGTCGATGCCAAAGTTGACGTCATTGTGGTGGACTCCGCTCATGGCCATTCCAAAAACATTCTGGACGCAGTGAAACAGATTAAATCCGCTTATCCGGATTTACAGGTAATTGCCGGAAATGTAGCCACCGGCGCTGCCACCAAAGCACTGATTGAAGCCGGTGCAGATGCGGTAAAGGTGGGAATCGGACCTGGCTCCATCTGTACTACCCGTGTGGTGGCCGGTATCGGAGTTCCGCAGATTTCAGCTATTATGAACTGCTACAATGTGGCAAAAGAATATGGTATCCCCATTATTGCAGACGGAGGTATCAAGTACTCCGGCGATATGACGAAGGCAATCGCTGCCGGAGCCAACGTATGTATGATGGGAAGTATTTTTGCCGGCTGCGATGAGAGCCCCGGAACTTTTGAGCTGTATCAGGGCAGAAAATACAAGGTATACCGCGGTATGGGTTCCCTGGCAGCCATGGAAAACGGCTCCAAAGACCGTTATTTCCAGCAGGACGCCAAAAAGCTGGTACCGGAAGGAGTGGAAGGCCGGGTTGCCTACAAGGGCTCCGTAGAGGACACCGTGTTCCAGTTAATCGGCGGACTCCGTTCCGGCATGGGATACTGCGGCGCTCCCACCATTGAAACCTTAAAGGAAACCGGACAGTTTATGAAGATTTCCGCTGCTTCCTTAAAGGAAAGCCATCCTCATGATATCCATATCACCAAAGAAGCGCCCAACTACAGTATTGATGAATAAATTTCCACAGAGAGCCGGTAACTGCCCTGAACAGTCCGCAGTTACCGGCTCTCTGTTTTTCATCTTATAGGAAGACACTTTCATGCTTTAGCGTGACAAGATCTTTCCTGTAAGATAAAAAGAGCGGCACCGTCTCCAAAGACCCTGCCGCTCTTTTTCTGTATCTTTGATACCGCTCACCGTCAGTTACGGATTCTTCTTATCCTTGCTGTTGGTTTTATCAGTATTTTTGTCTGTTCCGTTATTATTGGTATTTTTATCGTTGTTATTATTATTGTTGTTATTGTTATCGGTTCCGTTGGTTAAGTCTTCCACACCGTTCTCCACATCATCCCCAAGGTCTTCCACACCGTCTACAATGTCGTCCACAACGCCATCTGCATCATCTGTTACCTTGTCATTGTTGGTGGTTCCATTGTTATTGTCTGTGGTTCCATTGGTTCCATTGTTATTGTTGGTAGTTCCATTGGTTCCGTTGGTATTATTGGTGGTTCCGTTCGTTCCGTTCGTTCCGGTACCGTTGTCATTTACTCCGTCCTCTGCGGTATTATCCTTACCGTTATCATTGGTGCCGCAGGCGGTTACACTGCTCAGAACCAGAACCAGCAGACAGCCCAGCAAAATTTTCTTAAACTGCTTCATAATAAAATCTCCTTTTCCATAAAATTTTCTTCGCTGTATTAATGTGGGCAGATTTCTCAAATTTATACCTGTTTGCTTATTTTTTCATTTTCGGCTGGAAAATCAGGCTGGCCAGATACCCGAATACAAGAGCCGCTGAAATTCCCACCGCGCTGGCGGTAAAGCCTCCCATAAAAATTCCGATAAATCCGTCGGTCTGTACCGCTTCCTGAATGCCTTTCCAGAGCGTATTGCCAAATCCCAGCAGGGGCACGCTGGCTCCGGCTCCGGCAAATTCCCGGAAAGGCTCATAAATCTGAAGGGCGCCCAGCACCGCTCCGCTGCATACCAGCAGCACCATAATCCGTCCGGGCAGCATTTTCGTTTTTTCCATTAAAATCTGAGTCAGGGCACAAATCAGGCCTCCCACCCAAAAAGCATTTACATAATCCATCTGATTCCTCCTTATTGATTCTCATTAAAAGCTATCCCGCATATTCAATTACCACTCCATGGGCAATACCCGGCACACTCTGCCCCTCGTTAAAGCTGACGGTGGACAGCAATGCCCCGGTGGGAACGAACAGCACACGTTTGTATGTGCCTTTCTCCAGCTTTGGCAGAATATATGCGCTCAGAGTCACCGCCGAACAGCCGCACCCGCTGCCTCCTGCATTGGTATTCTGGGTTTCACTGTCAAAAATCTCAATGCCGCAGTCCATATGCACCGTGGAAATGTCGTATCCTTTCTTCTTCAGCAGGTCAATGAGAATTTCCTGCCCTACTGTTCCCAGATCTCCGGTTATGATTTTGTCATAATCCTCCGGCTGCCGCTTGAAATCCACCAGATTCTGATAAATAGTATCGCAGGCGGCAGGGGCCATGGCAGCCCCCATGTTCATGGAGTCTTTCACGCCGTAGTCCACCACTTTTCCCGTGGTAATTCCGGTAATTCTGAGATGGCTTCGTTTTGTGCCAAGTACAAAGGCTCCGCTTCCCGTAACCGTCCAGGTAGCTGACAGGGGCCTTTGACTGGCATATTCCAGGGGAAAGCGAAACTGTTTCTCCGCACTGGCAAAGTGGCTGGAAGTAACTGCCAGCACATTGTCTCCATAACCTGCGGCCACTGCCATGGCTGCCAGAGATAAGGACTCTCCTGCAGTAGAACAGGCGCCGTACAGGCCGAACAGCGGAATGTTCAGCTCCATCAGGCCAAACGTGGTTGCAATGTTCTGGCCCAGCAAATCTCCTCCGAAAATGTAGCGGATATTTTCTTTTTTCAAATCGGCTTTTCCCAGTGCAAGGGTAGCCGCTTCTTTCTGGAGGGTGCTTTCCGCCTCCTCCCAGGTCTCTTCTCCGAATTTATCGTCGGAACCCACCACGTCAAATAATTTTCCCAGGGGACCTTCTCCCTCTTTGGTACCCACAATACTGGCACTGCTCTGAATATAGGGCGCCTGCTCAAACCGGATACTCTGTGTCCCAACTGTCTGTGACATAATATTTCCTCCTGCATGTTCTTTTATTTTCTGTTTCTTTTATTATGTCCTTTTCTTTTTATTTTTACTCAAAAACAGCCATCCGGAACTTCAGGCTATTCCGGGTGGCTGTTATAACACCGTTATTAAAATTATTTTCTTTTATTTGTTCAGCGGAGGAACCGGAGGTCTTTTGGGATCAATGATTTCAGAAGCATTGAACAAATCCGACAATGTATTTTCCTGACCGACGGAATTATAGTAAATCCGGAATCCATCCAGATTTCTCCTGCTCTGGCGTACATAATTATCACGAATCTGCACACCATACTGCATGGAATCCACATTGCAGAAATAGTTAAATCCCTGTCCTTTCAGGTATTCAAACTTCTCATTTCCCGGCTGATATCCTTCCGGCCAGCCCGCCAGGTCCTGCCCATGGGCGAAGATGATGGTATCGGTAGCTCCTACTATGGGCTCCACATTTTCTTTCCATTTGGCGGTATCTGCCTGTATCCGCTCCATGGAAGCCTCTCCCACTTTCAGGTGGCCCCAGGTATGGCTTGCAAATCTCCATCCTTCCGCTTTCATGGCTTCTGCCACTTCTTTTGCCTGAGCCCGCTCCGTTTCCAGATTGAAGTCCGGATGTTCTTCCAGCCATTTCTTCTTGTCCGCATTGATATCGTCGGGCACGGTCTGATAACTGATATCCGTACGGTATCCCAGCACCCCGTTATACCCGGTCAGGGCAATGGTGCCTCGCGCGCCTTTATAAGCGGCGTCCGGATGTTCCTCAATAAATTTATCCAGCAGCGGCACCGCATCGAAATCTCCCACCACGGTAGTTCCGTCATCCTGGACGTATTCACATTTGGGCTTACCGTTTTCATCCACAATCATTTTGGACGCATATCCATATCCGTCGTAACTGTGATAGTAGGACAAATCATCCAGAGACAGCACAAAGGCCTTCTTTCCCGGCGGAAGCATTATGGTTCCCTCTTTAAAATGAGAAACCCCGTTTTCATCTACCGTTTCTTCTGCAATATCATGCAAATCCACCAGTACATAACCTTCGTCATACATGGTCTGAGTAATTTTATTAAATTCATCTATGGTAGTCATCCACTGATTATTGCCCACTGCCTGCGGGTCGTTCTCCTGATTTGCAAATGCTTTTTCCGGCTCCACTACCAGCGTATGATAAAATACATGGGTAATCTCACTTACATTCACCGGGACGCATTCTGCCTTCCGGGCCTCATAATCCTCAATAGCTGCTGTCATGGCAGTTACAGACTCATAGCCGCTGTAACTCTTTATTTTCTCTATGGCTCCGTCATAATCGTATCCCATGGCCAGACGGTTTGCTTCCTCCAGAATCAGGGCGCTGTCATCCTGGGGTTCCTGCTCTTCCGGCTGTTTTGCCTGTTCCGGTTTATTTTTCACCTCGTCCACCGCAGGGTCTGCAATGGTTTCCACCGTGCCTTTATCCTGTTCTTTGTCTTTCTTTCTACTGGCGGCCATCACTGCAGCCGTCACTCCCACACCGGTAATCACCAGCAAAAGAGCCAGCGTCATTCCCATACGTTTCTGCAGATAACGCTTCTGTTTTCTTCTGTTCTCTCTTCTCTTCATCTCATTCTGTTGCTTTTCCATACTTCTCTCCCTGTCCATACTCTCTTTTGTCTATCATATATTTTTCTCCTCTATCATATGACAGATTTCCGGAAAAAATCAACCTGTCTTCTGTGAAAACTTTCTTAATATTTTTTAAGAATTTGTAACTATTCAGAACCCCCTGGAAATAGCAATTCAGAACGTTCAAATTTATTTGAAAACGGATGAATTGCTATTTCCAGGAAGGTGATCATCCCCTCAGCCACAGACAAAAGTCCCTTTTGGGACGAATGACAGCTTTGCTGGCATGTCTGTGGCCTGGGGTTCTGAATAGTTACAAGAATTTAAACAGCAATTCTGTTTTCGCCCTCCATCATACGATACAGTTTTTTCATCACATACAGATAAGCCGGTATCAGAAATAAATCTGCACAAATCCATGCCACCGGACTGGCAAAACATGCGGCAATATAGCCAAACACCGGCACAAATCCCAGCCCCACCAGGCTCCGGGCCGCCATTTCACACACTCCTGCCAGAATTGCAAACCGGCTGAATCCCAGCCCCTGAATGGTAAACCGGACAATATTTACCAGTGCCAGCGGAAAGAAAAATGCGGCAGTGATGACCAGATAGCTGCTTACATCCTGCAAAATTGCGTGTTCGGAAGGACTGACAAACAGCAATGCAATGGTTTTCCCGAAAAATGCCAGTACCAGAAAGGCAAGAACAGAATAAATCAGTCCCAGCACACAGGTGGATTTCATACCTCTGGAAACACGCTCCAGCTTCCCTGCGCCCACATTCTGTCCCGCATAAGTAGCCATAGTGGAGCCCATGGCGTCAAAGGGACAGCAGAAAAACATGCCGATTTTGGAAGCCGCCGCAATAGCCGCCACCGCCAGGGAGCCAAGGGTATTCACCGACGTCTGAAGAATGACGCTTCCAATGGCGGTAATGGAATACTGCAATCCCATGGGAATTCCCATATTACAGAGATTTTTTACATAAATCCCGTCTGCCCTCCATTCATCTCTGCTCATTTTCAGAATATCAAATCTTTTTATCATATAAATCAGACAGGCAACTCCGGAAATGGCCTGGGAAATTACCGTTGCCCAGGCAGCCCCCGACACTCCCATGTGAAAAACCAGAATCAGCACCATATCAAGGATAATGTTCAGCACAGAAGAAAAAATCAGAAAAATCAGAGGGCTTTTGCTGTCTCCCAGGGAACGGATAATCCCGGACAGCAGATTATACAGGTAAATCACCGGAATACCCAGAAATATCACAAAAATATAACTGTACGCTCCGTCCAGAATATCTGCCGGAGTGTTCATCCACAGCAGAATCCGGCGGCAGAGCACACAGACTGCCGCTGTCATCACACCGGCAAATACAATGGAAAGCCATGCGCTGTTGGCCACATATTTGCGCAGCGCATGGTAATCGCCCGCCCCGAACTGCTGGGCCACAGGAATGGCAAATCCATTGCACACACCCATACAGAATCCGATAATCATAAAATTTATGGAACCGGTGGCTCCCACTGCCGCCAGAGCACTCACGCCCAGAAATTTCCCTACGATTACCGTATCCATCATACTGTAAAACTGCTGAAACAGCATTCCGAAAAACAGCGGGATGCAGAACTGCAGAATCAGCTTCATGGGGGAACCATTTGTCATGTCTTTTGTTACGCTTTTAGCCATAATTTTCAGTATCCTCTCTGTCCTTCCAGTTTTGCTCTCAGAGCATATCCTGGCTATTGTATCACTTTCCTCCGCACGATGCAACTAAAAAAAGAATCCTGATTTGCAGGATTCTCCGCCTGCGTCAGGCCGCTTTGCGACATATTTCATATCCGCCGCAGTGCGATAAAAGGGCCCTGCACATATCTCCCGGTGCAGCGGCCCTTCCGTCTTCCTGTCCTGGTTCGATTCAGATTAAAATTCTTAACTTCCTGTTCTGAAATGTTATCCTCTTACTGCGCCTGTCAGTTCCCGGATATCCTTCACCCCGTACTGTTCCATGTAGTCCTGAATGCCCTCCACAATCTCCATGGTCACTGTGGGATTATGAAAACTGGCGGTTCCCACCGACACTGCAGCGGCTCCTGCCAGAATCAGTTCCAGCGCATCTTCCGCAGTGGTAATTCCACCCATTCCGATAATGGGAATCCGCACTGCCTGGGCAACCTCATATACCATCCGCACTGCTATGGGATGAATGGCCGGACCGGAGAGCCCTCCTGTCTTATTGGCAAGGGCAAAGGTCCTGCGGTGCACATCTATTTTCATTCCGGTAATGGTATTAATCAGGGAAATTACATCTGCACCGCCGGCTTCCGCCGCTTTTGCCATCTCCGTAATATCTGTCACATTAGGACTCAGTTTCATAATCACCGGCTGTTTCGCATATTTCTTTATTTCTTTCGTAATCTCTTCCACAGCCTTCGGGTCCTGGCCGAAAGCAATGCCCCCTTCCTTTACATTGGGGCAGGAAATATTGATTTCCAGCATATCCACCGGCTGGCTGGCCAGGCGCTTTACCACCTCGCAGTAATCTTCTGTGGTTCTGCCGCAGACATTTACAATTATCTTCGTGTCATATTTGGTCAGAAAGGGGATATCCCGCTCCACAAATAAATCAATGCCCGGATTCTGAAGTCCCACAGCATTGAGCATTCCTCCGTAAGTCTCCGCCACCCTTGGGGTGGGATTCCCTTCCCAGGGCACGCTGGCCACGCCTTTTGTCACCACTGCCCCCAGTTTATTCAAGTCCACAAATTCCGCGTACTCCGCTCCGGAGCCGAAGGTACCCGATGCAGTCATTACGGGATTTTTCAATGTCACGCCAGCCAGCTTTACTTTTGTGTTCATCAAAACTCCACCTCCTCTGCACGGAATACCGGTCCTTCTTTACATACCCGTTTGTTATTTACATTCGTGTGGCTGTCCCGTTCTTTGGATTTGCACACGCAGGCAAGACATGCCCCGATTCCACATGCCATCCGTTCCTCCAGGGATACCCAGCACTCCATCTGCCTTTCTCTGGCAAAGGCTTTTACTGCCCGGAGCATGGGCGCGGGACCGCAGGCATAAATGATTTCTCCGTCCAGCCCGTTTTCCCGTATGGCGTCCAGCACATTTCCTTCCGTGCCGTAGCTTCCGTCTTCCGTGGCAATATAAACGTTCCCCCGGCGTTTGAACTCTTTCTGCAGAAACAGGGAATCCCGGTATCCCAGCACCATCTGTTTCTCACATTTTAACTCTTTTGCAAGCTGCAGCAGAGGTGGAATCCCAATTCCTCCGCCAATTAACAATGCCTTTTTTTCTTTTAAAGGGAATCCGTTTCCCAGAGGGCCCACAATTTCCAGGCTGCCTCCGGTTCTCATTCCGGACAGTTCCTCTGTCCCCTTTCCGGCCACCCGGTATACAATCCGGACCGCCCGGTCTTCCCTGTCCACTTCGCAGATACTGATGGGCCGGGGGAGCAGCCTGCTGCCTTCATGACAGTAAATGGATAAAAACTGTCCCGGTCCTGCCTGTCCTGCAATCTTATCTGTTTTCAGCCACATGCTGAAAATCCCATAGGAAATTTCTTCCTGCCGGATAATTACCGCCTGTTCCTTATATCGTTCTGTCATACCTTTCTCCTGCATATCATATTTTATTTGCTCAGGAACGATTCTGCAACGCTCCGCTGATATCCTGAATCATTTCCAGTACTGCCGCTCTGGAGGCTTCCCCGAAATGCTCCACTCCGAATTTCTGATAAGATTCCTGCTTCCAGGCCGCAATAATACCTCTGGATGAGTTTACAATTGCCCCCAGCCCATCCTCATCAAAGAAATGTACCAGATCTGCTCCTTTGCCTCCCTGGGCTCCGTATCCGGGCACAAGAATATACGTTTTGGGCATGATTTTTCGCAGTACCTTCCCCATCTCCGGATAAGTAGCGCCCACCACTGCCCCGATATAGCTGTAAGAATCTCCCATGCAGTCGGCGCCCCAGCGGGCTACCTGTTCTCCTACGTGCTCATACAGGGGCTTTCCGTCAATCAGCCTGTCCTGAAATTCCCCGCTGGAGGGATTGGAAGTCTTGACCAGAATAAACAGGCCCTTCTTCTCCTGGCGGCACACATCAGCAAAGGGCTTCACCCCGTCCGTTCCCAGATAGGGGTTTACGGTAATAAAATCTTCATCAAAAGGATGGTACGTTCTGCTTCCCACCGTAACTGTTCCGATATGTCCCGCCGCATAAGCCGCGGATGTAGAACCGATATCACCTCTCTTTATATCGCCGATTACCACCAGATCCTTTTCATGGCAGTAATTCAGGGTTTTCTGAAAGGCTGTAAGCCCCGGTATGCCAAACTGCTCATACATGGCAATCTGAGGCTTTACAGCCGGAATCAGATCCCAGGTATTGTCCACAATCTCTTTGTTAAACTGCCAGATGGCTTCCGCCGCGCCCTCCAGTGTCTCCCCGTATTCCTGAAATGCTTTCTGTTTCACATGTTCCGGAATATACTCCAGCATGGGGTCAAGCCCCACCACCACGGGAGCATGGGTTTTCTGAATTTTTGCTATTAACCTGTTAATCATAACAATCCTCTCTTTACTTCTCGTATACTACTCTGCCGCCTGCAATTGTTGCCATTACCATTCCTTTTACCTTTTTTCCGGCAAAAGGCGTATTTTTTCCTCTGGAATAAAAATCATCAGGATTGATGGTATATTCCTTTTTGGGATGGAATACTACAAGATCCGCTTCTTTCCCTTCTTCCACCACACCCTTGTCCAGTCCCAGAATCCGTGCGGGGTTATAACTCATTTTTTCTGCCATCTGCATAACCGTAAGATACCCCTTGTCCACCAGTTCTGTCATGGTCAGGGCTGCGGCCGTTTCCAGGCCCACAATTCCGAAAGGCGCTTTGCGGATACCCATGCCCTTTTCAATGGCTGTATGGGGCGCATGGTCTGTGGCGATTACATCCATAATATCTGCTTTCAGCCCTTCCCGCAGAGCCTCCACATCTTCTTTCGTGCGCAGAGGCGGATTCATCTTATAATTGGCGTCATTTTCTCTGATATCACTGCTGGTCAGGATAAAATGATGAGGACAGACTTCCGCTGTCACGCGGATTCCTTCCTGTCTGGCCATTTCTACCATTTTCACACTGTCTTTTGTGGAACAGTGGCACAGATGAAGAGCCGCGCCCGTTTCTTTTGCCAGCATAATATCTCTTGCCACAATTACGTCTTCCACAGAGTTGCTGATGCCTTTCAGCCTCATTTTCTCCGTAGTTTCATCGGCATTTACCACCCCGCCGTTTACCAGATTGATATCTTCGCAGTGGGCCAGCACCGGTATATCATATTTCACGGCAAGAGTCATGGCTTCCCGGTATAACTGGGCGTTCATAACGGATTTTCCATCTTCGCTGATGGCGGGAATCCCCGCTTCCACCATTCCCTCTATATCTGACAGTACCTCTCCCCGCTGCCCTTTCGTGACAGCTCCGGTCTGCAGCACATGGGCAAGTCCCATGTTTTTTCCCTTGTTATGGACGTAATTTACCACATCTGCATTGTCCACCACAGGTTTGGTATTGGGCATTGCCACTACGGTGGTAAAACCTCCGTGTACCGCTGCCTTTAACCCTGTTTCCACAGTTTCTTTTTCTTCCATTCCAGGATCTCGCAGGTGTACATGCATATCAATAAATCCCGGCATAACATAACAGTCTGCCGCGTCCACCACCCGGTCCGCCTTTACGGATTGTCCGGGAGCAATCTTCTTAATGATACCATCTTCCACAAGTACGTCTGCTTTCTGTTCTGTTTTGTCTCCCGGATTGATTACGGTTCCATTTTTAATTAGAAGCAACATATCTGCATTGAATCCTTTCTGAAAATAATAATCTTTCTTTTTATTTTAGCACAGAAAAAAAGGAGGGGCAACCTCCTTTTCTGCAGTTTCTAACGCCCCACCTCATATTTCTGAAACGTGCGCACACAGGTTTTCAGTTCTTCATAACGCTGGTCCAGAGGGCCTTCCTCAATCACCACATCCAGCACCACCGCCATGTTGTTAATCATCCGGTCCGTAATATCTTCCCGCATATCCAGCAGAATCTCATATTTCTGCTCCATGGTCCTGGCGTCAAAAAATGCCATCAGCTTTTCTTCTGCCGTATCTCCGTATCCGGATTTTCCCGGCGTCTCCGCAGCGTTCCCCCATGCAGATTTTCCCGGCGTCTCCGCAGTGCTCTCCCGTCCGGATTTTTCCGGTACTTTTGCCCGGTCTCCGGAAGTGTTTTCCGGTACTTCCTCCTGAAGCTGAAACCGGTATTTCTGACGTACATCCGGATATTTCTCCCGGTCTGCCAGGCTGACAAACTGTTCCAGAGGCCTGGCATAAACCTGAAAATCTCCGTACAGGGCCTGATAAATCACCAGCAGTTCCCCTGTTTCGGAATGTCTGGCAGTTGTGATAACCTGATACATCTTCTGTTTAAAATGTAAATAGCGTTCTCCGGGTTTTGGATTTCCCTGTGGCATAATATCTCCTCTTTTCTGTAAATTCAGGTAACTTCGGTATACTCATTCTGCTCCGGACGTTTTCCGGCGTTCCGCAAGATGCATGGCGCAGACTGCAGACAGCAGGCCGATAGCCGCTCCGCAGAGCACATCCGTAGGATAATGCACGCCCACATACAGTCTGGACAGGCAGATTATGACTGCCAGAACCAGTGCCGGTACTCCGATATTCCGGGGCAGTTCCCGGAACATGACAAATGCTGCCGCTATGGAGCTGGTGGAATGTCCGGATGGAAAAGACCAGTCCGCGGCAGTTACCAGCGCATGGAGCTCCGGTATCATAGTATAAGGTCTTGGACGCATCACCAGATTTTTCAGCAGCACATTGGTTATCAGCGCTCCGAGTATCAGAGAAAGCGCCATGGCAATTCCTGTTTTCTGATATTTCTTCTGTATCAGAAAGCAGGCAGTCAGGGCAATCCAGACTGCTCCACCGTTTCCCAGAGCAGTGAGAAACAATACGATGGGATCCAGCCATTCAAATCTCAGAAACTCCTGAATAAACAGCAGAATATTCCCGTCCAGCTCCGTAATATATTGTATCATCCCTGCACTCCTTTTATCCTTTGTATGTTTTATGCTGTTCCGTTTCCTGTTATAACCGTTTCAGGATTCGCTCAATATCTTCTTTTTTGCCGATAACCATCAGGTGTTCTTCTTTGATAAATCTGTGATCTGCATCCGGCAGAAGACTGGTATGGCCATCCTGTTTGATTCCCAGAATACTGGCATTGTATGCCACACGAAAATTCACTTCTTTGATGGACCTGCCTATCCATTCTTCCAGAGGCTGAATCTCATAGATGGAGTATTCTCCCATCTCCATATAATCATATACATGGTTGGCACTGACCTTCACGGCAATCCGTTTGGCAATATCCCGGTCGGGATAGACCACCTCATCCGCTCCGTTCCGCAGCAGAAATTTAGCCTGGATATCTCTGGTAGCCTTGCTGATTACATAGGGTGCTCCCAAATCCTTCAGCAGACTGGTAATTTCCAGACTGCTCTGGAAATTTGTGCCAATACACACAAAACAGATATCAAAATTGCTGACTCCAAAACTTTTCAGCACTTCTTCTTTGGTACAGTCCCCGATTTTTGCACTGGTCACAAGAGACAGAATATCCTCCAGATTTTCTTCATTTTCATCCACTGCCATAACGTCATTTCCGTTTTTTACCAGACTCTGGCATAAATGCTTTCCAAATCTTCCCATTCCAATTACAAGGATTGATTTCATGTTCCTTTCCTCCTATCCGATTGTGATACGCTCTATGGGCAGTTTTACCAGGGAGCCCTGCTTTTTCTCCGTAAAAGATAATGCAAAGGACATACTTCCGATTCTTCCGCTGTACATCAGAAATATCAGAAGATATTTTGACGCTGTGGTAACTTCCCTTGTAATTCCCGTTGAAATTCCTACCGTCCCGATTGCTGAAAATATTTCCATAAAAATATCCGACAAAGGCAGAGCAGTTTCCAGGCCGCACATGAGCAGAGCGGCAACGGAAGCCAGCAGCATGTTAATAAAAAACACGGTACTTGCTTTTTTGATGGAATCTTCATCCAGCCTTCTTCCAAAAATATTCAGTCCCTTTTTATTCCGCAAACTGGACCAGATATACAGCAGAATCACCATCATGGTAGTGGTTTTCACACCGCCTGCTGTGGAACCGGGGCTCCCTCCAATAAACATCAGAATCACCGTCAGAAGTCTGGTAGCCTCCGTATAGGCGCCGGTATCCGTGGTATTAAATCCCGCTGTTCTGGGCGTAACTGCTCCGAATACGGAAGACAGAATCTGTCCTTTTGCATCCATGTCTGCCAGCAGATTTTCCCGCTCGAACAGATAAAAACAGATACTTCCCGCCACAATCAGCACCAGTGTCATGGTAAGGACAATTTTCGTATGCAGCATATATTTTTTTACCTTCCATTTGTGAACGGAAATATCATCCCATACAATAAACCCAATACCGCCCAGAATAATCAGGGCCATAATCACCAGATTTATCAGTATGTCATCATAATACATGGTCAGCGACCCATAGGGTTCAAACTGACCCATCAAATCAAATCCTGCGTTGCAGAAAGCGGAAATGGAATGAAAGATACCATACCAGATTCCTTTCAGCCAGCCAAATCTTGGAATAAACCTTATCATCAGCAGGACTGCTCCTGTTCCTTCGATTATTGCCGTATAGAAGACGATTTTTCTCACCAGACGTACTGCTCCGCCAATATGCAGGGTATTGACGCTCTCCTGAATCAGATTTCGCTCTTTCAGGCCAATCCGGCGTTTCAGAAAAATGGAAAAAAAGATTCCTATGGTAATAAACCCCAGCCCGCCGGTCTGAATCAGCACCAGAATCACAACCTGTCCAAACAGCGTCCAGTTGCTGTATGTGTCCACCACCACCAGCCCTGTCACGCAGGTGCTGCTGGTAGACGTAAAAAGGGCATTCAGAAATCCTGCGCTTTCTCCGCTTCTGGATGCTGCCGGCAGCATCAGCAGTACAGTTCCGGCTATGATAATCAGTAAAAATCCCAGTGCAATAGTCTGCACTCTGCTTAATCTCCGAGTCATAATATTTCCTCCTATCCGCCAATTATACAAAACTCTTCCGGAACTGTAAAGCCAGAAAATGGGACTATCGCAAAATAGCCGCTATATACAGGTTATGGCTTCAGATTCCAGGGCCTTATCCTGTATGACACAAAGGCTGTATTCTGCAACAGTCCCACTTATTATAATTTCTTTATTCCATCCTTTTATGCAGCCTCTGGCATTTTACGCATAAAGAGATTGCACAGATTTAATATTTCCCGAAATCGCCTTCCAGAGAAATAATCTTTTCATTGTCATCTGACTTGCTGTAAATATCCGAATCTGTGGAGGCACTGAATCTGCTTCCATTGTCTTTCAGCTTGTAATTTCCTACCAGACTGCGCAATGTTGCCGCCTGATTTGACAGCTCTTCGCTGGCTGCCGCACATTCTTCGCTGGTTGCGGAATTTGTCTGAGTTACCTGCGATACCTGATTGATTGCCTGATCGATCTGTGTAACTGCCGTTGCCTGGTCATTGGATGCCACTGCAATACTGTGGGTCAGCTCTACCACATGTTCAATCTTGCTCATAATCTCTGACAGAGATCCGCTGGTCTCTTTTGCTATCTTGGAGCCCAGTCCTACCTTGTGGATAGAATCCTCAATCATTTCCGCCGTCTCACTGGCCGCAGAAGCACTCTTGCCTGCAAGACTCCGCACTTCTTCCGCCACAACCGCAAAACCTTTGCCGTGAACGCCTGCCCTTGCCGCTTCCACCGCCGCATTTAAGGCAAGAATATTGGTCTGGAAAGCAATGTCGTCAATTACTTTGATAATCTTGGAAATATTCTCAGAAGCCTCGTTGATATCTGTCATGGCACTCATCATTTCCGTCATGCTGTCATTTATATTAATGGCTTCTTTACCCATATTTTCCACAAGGTCGTTTGCTTCATTAATCTGTTCCACATTCACCTTGGTTCTCTCTGCAATTTCATTCATGGAAGCTGTAATTTCTTCGGTAGCGCTTGCCTGCTGTGTTGCGCCCTGCGCCAGAGCCTGGCTTGCGTCTGATACCTGTTCCGCGCCAACCGTTACCTGCATGGTAGACTCTCTGATATCGGAAAGCATTCGGTTGTTTTCCCGGATAATACCTTCCAGTGCATTACCCAGAACGTCCTTGGAGCCTTTGGGTTTTACATCTGCAGTCAGGTCACCCACTGCAATCATTTCGGAAATCTCGCCCTGATACTTAATGTTATCAATAATCTTCTGGAATTCATCTACCACCTCGCCAAACTCATCATTTTTCAGTTTGGTAAGTGTAATATTTGCATTACCTACGGCGATTTCTCTTGCAGCCTCACTCAGAATATCCAGTGAACGCCGGATATCTCTCAGAATACTGACAGACAGACCAATGGAAAAACTTAACGTTACTACCAGCAGGACTGCCAGAATAATCTGTTCCCGCAAAGTCTCTGCATCTGAGGAAGCCAGAACATTATAGCTGATCAGTCCCATTGCGAGAATCAACACGCCGATAATTGCAAAACCGGCAATCAACCGTGTCCGCATTTTCATATCTTTCATCAATCTTATCCTCCTTGTTATCTTCCCATTATACAAATTTGATATTTTCGAATTATTCCGGTAATGCCGGGTCTTCGTCCCTGATAAGTTTTTCCGGATCTAACAATAACTTTACTTCATCTGCCACCCTTACAAGGCCGAACACATATTTATCTCTTCCATAACTGTTCTGATTTAACGATGGAGGCGGGATGATACTCTTCTCGTCAATGGAAATAACATCTGCAATCTGTTCCACAATCAGGCCTACCATAGTACCTTTTACATCAATCACAATAATGCAGGTACGGTCCATATATTCAAATGGCTCCTGCCTGAAACGTATCTTCACATCAATCACCGGTATGATTTTCCCCCGGATATTAATCAGGCCCTTAATGTAATCCTCCACTTCCGGAACCGGCGTGATTGCCTGCGTGCCGATAATTTCATTTACATAATTAATTGCGATTCCATAATATTCGTCACCTATGCGGAAGGTCATGAACATCCCTTTCTGGGAATCTTCTTCCAGTTCTTCCAGTTCATCCAATTCATCCATTAATTCTTCTGCCATGGCTTAACTCCTTTCCTGTCCGGCAATTAACCCTGCAATATCCAGAATCAACGCAATGCTTCCATCCCCAAGCTGGGTGCATCCGGAAAGTCCCTGCACTTTTTTTATGTAGGAAGGAATTGGCTTTACTACAATCTCCTGCTCTGCAATCAACTGGTCAATGAATACGCAGACATATTTATTTTCGTGCTCCAGCACCACTACGATACCTTCTTCGATATCTGTGTTTGACCCTGCCAGATGATACATTTCATTCAGTCTGATGAAGGGATAACACTCGCCCCGAAGCATTACATACTCTTCCCCGTCCGGCTCTTTTACAATCATATCCCTGCTGATTCTGACAAATTCTTTTACTGCATTTGTCTCAATCACAAAGGTGGAACTGCCAACCTGCATGACTATTCCATTGATGATGGCCAGTGTCAGCGGAATCTTCATAATCATTTCAGAACCGGCGCCTTCCACGCTGTCAATTTCCAGCTTGCCGCCGATGGTCTGAATGTTCTTCACTACCACATCCATTCCCACGCCGCGGCCGGAATACTCGGTCACCTGTTCTTTTGTGGAAAATCCTGCATAGGTAATAAACTGATAAATTTCCTTATCGCTAAAGTCAGACATGGGCCGGTTGCCAATCAGACCATTATTTTTTGCCTTGTTATACAGCACTTCCCTGTTCAGTCCCTTACCGTCGTCTCTTACAATAATATACACCTTACCGCCCTCATTTTTGGCTTCCAGTGTAATCTTCCCTCTGGGATTTTTACCGGCGGCGATACGGGTCTCTTTATCTTCAATTCCATGGTCTACGGAATTCCGGATTAAATGCATCAGCGGATCGGAAATATGCTCAATGATATTCTTGTCAACTTCCGTATTCTCGCCGATTACCTCCAGCTCAATATCTTTTCCCAGTTTTCTGGATACATCAAACACAATACGGTTCATCTTCTGGAATGTATTGGTCAGAGGCATCATACGCATGGACATAATCACATCCTGCAGTTCTGTGGTAATCTTGGAAAGCTGTCCTGCCGCTTTCTGGAAATTACTCAGATCCAGTCCGGCAACCTTCAAATCCGGATTCTGCAGTACAACCGCCTCGGAAATAACAAGCTCCCCTATCATATCCATCAATGCGTCCATCTTCTCCACATTTACGCTGATATAAGACTGTTTGGGAGAGGGCTTGGGATGATTCTTGGCCAGCTTCTTGCCTTTTCCGGTTTCTTTATTCTTAATGACATAATCGCCCGGCGCCGGCTCTTTCTTCTCTTCCTTTTTCCCTTCTTCCTTTTTCTCCTTATCATCCATTTCAATGATAATCTGTTCCGGTCCATGGTCATGGAAGCCCATCTCAAATTCCTGCTGGGTGCAGTCGTTAATTTCCACCCGCTCCATGCCGGAAGTATCTCCGATGGCACTCAGTATTTCCTCACTGGAACACTGGCACTTAATCAGCATATGGAATCCGTCTTCCAGAATAACAGCTCCGCTTTCCTCATTGGAAATAATATCGTCCGGCATATATTCCATATCGTCCGTAATTTCCTTCAGGGAATATACGGCGGTATAAGCCCGGATATTACACATCTGCGTATCGCTTCGATAGTAAATGGACGCCTTATAATATTTAAAACTCTCGCTTCCGGTAGGCGCAATATAAAACTGGCTGGGCTCTACATAGGTATTTTCCGGCGGCAGTTCCTCGCCTTTTTCCTCAATACCGGATTTGATTTTTTTCAGGAATTTATCAATATCATCCACAATTTTGGTTTCGTCACCGTCAGGCGTCTCACCGTCTTTAATCTTATCCAGCTCTCCTGTAATGAAATCGGCCACATCCAGAACATGATCCACCAGTTCCAGATGAGGTACATTTTCCGGACTGGATTCTCTTAAATAATAAAATACGTCTTCCAGCTTATGGGATACCTTCGTGATATTTTCATACATCATAATACCCGAAGAACCTTTTATCGTATGCATGACACGGAAAATTTCATTGATGGAGGTTTCATCAAAACAATCTTCATCTTTCTTTTCCAGAACAATATTCTGGAGTGTTTCCAGGAGCTGTTCGCTCTCATATAAAAACATATCCAGCATACTGTCCGTATTAAAATCTTCTGCCATTTTTTAGCCCCCTTTCTTCCCATTGTACTTTTTTGAACTGTTTCTCTCTGATGTCATTTTATCAGCTCCAGTTTCTTCAGAATCATTTCAAATTTATTCAGGTCAATGGGCTTGCCGGAATACACAGTGCATCCCATTTCAAACGCTTTCTTCACATTTCTCTCTTCATTCAGCGCGGTGGTCATAATAATCTTCACACCGTCAGTTCCCTGAATCCCCCGTTCCTTTTCAATATCACGGATGGCTTTCAGTGCCTGATAACCGTCCAGTACGGGCATCATAACGTCCAGACAGATTAAATCATAAGGTTCTCCGTCTTCCAGCGCCATTAAAAATGCATCCACAGCTTCTTCGCCATCTACGGTAATATCACAGTCTCCATATTTTTCGAGATAATTTGTCATAAATTTGCGGCTTGCGAAGTCGTCTTCCGCCAGTAAAATCTTCATATCCTCTACTCTCCTTTCTAAGTCGCTTTTAAAACACTGTATACTTTATTTGCTATATTCGAAAGTTCCGTCTGATACTGAACGGCCCCAATATCATAAGCAACTTTTGGCATACCGTAAACCACACAGCTGGCCTCATCCTGACCGATGGTGATGGCTCCCGCCTTTCTCATTTCCAGCAGTCCTTTGGCTCCGTCTCCTCCCATACCGGTAAGAATCACGCCTACCGCGTCTTTCTTTGCCGTCTTTGCCACAGACTGAAACAGCACATCCACAGAGGGGCAGTGCCCGCTGACTTTTTCACCGGCCTTACATTCCACCTGATACATGCCGTTTACTTTCACCAGACGCATCTGTTTGTCTCCGGGAGCAATCAGCACCTGGCCCGGCATTACCCTGTCCCCGGTAACTGCTTCTTTGACTGCCACCTGACACTGGTTATTCAGCCTGTTGGCATACATCTGGGTAAATCCGGGAGGCATATGCTGTACAATTACCACTCCCGGAATATCCTTCCGGAACTGGCGCACCACGTCAAAAATAGCTTCTGTTCCTCCGGTGGAGGCTCCGATGGCTATCAGCATATTGCTTTTCAGGTTCGCCCTGTTATTCACCGGAAATGATTCCGGACGTTTCATTTTTCCAACTTTGACTGTGGACGCAATCTTTATCTTGGTTCCCAGCTCTTTTCTCAGAAAAGAGCTGACTTTATTGCGGTCTATGGTATTGGGCTTACAGACAAAATCCACCGCTCCTGCTTCCATGGCGTCAAATACCTTCTCATCCATGGCACTGATAACCACTACGGGTAATGGATACTGAGGCAGCAGCTTTCTCAGAAATTCAATTCCGCCCATCCGCGGCATTTCCACATCCAGTGTCATAACATCCGGACGGTACTTAAGGATTGCATCCCGCGCCGCATAAGCGTCTCCTGCCTGTGCCACTACTTCTATGGCCGGATCTTCACTCAGGCTCTGTACCAACAGATTGCGAAACAGCATGGAATCATCTACTACTAATACTTTAATCTTACGCATTCCATCTTCCTGCTTTCCTTTATACTTAAACCTTATCCGCTTATATCTGCTCTGCTTCCTTTATTTTCGATATATTGATGGTTCCACGTACTGAAAATTCGTCCCTTTTCTGTCAATGGATTCCGTAGTCCCCACAAACAGATAACCTCCCGGCTCCAGATAATCGTATACCTTTCGAAGAAGCTGCAGTTTGGTATTGTCATCAAAGTAAATCATCACATTGCGCATAAACACCACATGAAATTTTTTACGAAAGGGAAACGGGTTCATCAGATTGAACTGCCGGAAAATTAATTCCTGTTTTAACTCCGGCGTCACCTGATACTCCAGCTCATTTACTCTTTTAAAGAAGCGCCTTTTCCATCCTTCCGGAAGAGGATCGATCTGCTCTTTCAGATATTTCCCCCTCTGGGCCTGCTCTAATACTTTCGTGGAAAGGTCTGTGGCAAGCACCCTGGTATCCCACATCTTATGATCCAGTCCAAAGAAATCTTTCAATACCATGGCAATGGTATAGGGCTCTTCTCCCGTAGAAGATGCGGCAGACCAGATCCGAACATCTCTTTTGCCTGCTTCCTTTGCCTTAATCTGAGGAAGCACCACCTTCCTCATAAAATCCATATGCTCGAATTCCCTCATAAAATATGTATGATTGGTAGTTAATACGTTAATCAGATTTCTCGCTTCTTCTCCTTTGGGATTCTTTTCAACCTTTGTCATGTACTCATCATATCCGCTGTAGCCATTCCGCAGAAGATAATTTTCCATTCTCCCATTTACCAGTATTTGTTTTCCAGTGAGATCTATGCCATACTTCTGCTTCACGTATACTACAATCCGATGAAATTCCTGTTCCGTAATCATAACTCCATACTCCTGTCACATAAACTTCTATCAGATTTCATACTCCTGTACCATATCTTCTATGGTACTATATTCATCTTTATTTGTCAATTCCGTTACCATTATCCTTCTGCATGATGAAGCTGTTTCTGCACCTTCAGAAATACATCTACAATCTCCGGATCAAAAAACGTGCCGCTCCCTTCTTCTATGATTTTCAGGCTTTCTTCCTTGCTGTACGCTTTTTT
Source organism: uncultured Eubacterium sp. (assembly GCA_949959185.1). Classification (GTDB taxonomy): domain Bacteria; phylum Bacillota; class Clostridia; order Lachnospirales; family Lachnospiraceae; genus Petralouisia. The sequence continues at coordinate 61,437 of CATLIX010000012.1, forward strand.
GTAACACCGTTCTCCCAGCAGTGTATCATAAATATCCACGATAATGGTAATTCTTGCCGACAAAGGTATATTTTTCCCATGAAGCTGTTCCGGATATCCGGTACCGTCCCAGCGGGCATGGTGATAACGGGCAATTTCAATGGCCATGGGCAGAAAACTGTTTTCCGGCGTGCTGTCATATACCCGCTCCAGAATTGCCGCTCCCTGCTCCACATGACGCTTCACAATCTCCATTTCTTTCGGCTCCAGAGGCCCCGGTTTTGCCAGAATATTGCATGGCGTCTGTATTTTTCCAATATCATGAAGTCTGGATGCCACTCCTATGGTATCAATAAAACTTTCCGACACTTCTTCTGAAAATTCCGGACTGAACTGAAGGCTCTGAGCCAGCAGACGACAGTTATAAGCCACATTGTCCAGATGGAATCTGGTATCCGTGTCTTTCCCTTCTGTCAGAGTGGCCAGCGCATACAGAATATTCTTCTGTTCTTCCTCAATCCGTCTGGCCTGACTGCTGATTACGCTGTGCAGGCGGCGGTTGCTCAGCTCAAGCTCCTGCTGCATCTCATAAATCTTCAGGTGATTTTTTACACGCATGGTAACTTCCGTCACCTCAAAAGGTTTTCCAATATAGTCCACAGCGCCCAGTTTAAATCCCCTGACTTTATCTTCGCTGGAATCTGCCGCCGAAATAAAAATAATGGGAATATCTCTGGTAATGGGATTTTCTTTCAGTCTTTCACAGAATTCATATCCATCCATTTCCGGCATAAACACATCCAGAAGAATTAACTGAGGCAGACTTTCTGCAATCAGCTTCGTGGCCTCGCCGGCACTGGCAGCACATCTGGGCGTATAACCCATTTCCAGAATAATATTTTCCAAAATCATCAGGTTGGCGTCCACATCATCCACAATCAGGATTTGAGGTACACTGCCGGGCCTTTCCATATTTTCCATATTATATTCCTCCGATGTTTTCTTCCAGTAACTCTTTTAAACTGTTATATTGTTCCAGGGCTTTTTCATATTTCTCTTTGCGCACATTCATTTCCAGACGAAACGCAGTTTTTTTCAGATCCTGAGGTCCTTCTTCCACCAGTTCTTTGATATTATGTGAAAATGTTTCCGCCTTATCCCAGGCTCCCACCTCCATACAGATAATCAGTTTCTCCATTTTGTTTCGGATTTCCTGATGGTTTTCTTCAGTGCCGAAATGAAAGATTTCCCCTATATTGTCGAATTTTGACATATCCTGATTCTGATTGATAAATTCAAACTGCTCCCGGACACTGTTTTCTTCTTTTTTGTTCTGTGCCACATGAAGCCTTACAGAGTAGGAAAAGCTGCTTCCCTTTCCCTTTTCACTTTCCAGATGGATACTGCCGTGCATGAGTTCCACCAGCTGCCTTGTAATTGCAAGCCCCAGTCCGGTTCCTCCGTATTTCCTGGTGATGGAAGCGTCCACCTGAGAAAAACTTTTGAATAATTTATCTTTTTCTTCCTGTGAAACTCCAATTCCTGTGTCAGATACCACAAAAAACAGTTCAATCTCATCATCAAACTGCACCGTTTTAGTTACTTCTATATTAATGTATCCCACACTGGTAAATTTTACCGCATTGGACAGCAGATTATTCAGAATCTGCGTCAGACGCAGCTCATCACCGATCAGATATGAGGGAATGGTCTTATCAATATTTACCATAATATGCAGCCCTTTGGAATTTATGGCTGTAATGTTTGTCTCCACTGCATGGTTTACCATCTGGTAAAAATCAAATTCTTTCTGCTCCAGAGTAAATTTCCCTGCTTCCAGCTTTGAAAAGTCCAGAATATTGTTGATAATTGCAGACATATTCTCGCAGCACCGGGTAATAATATCCAGTGTACGTTTCTGCTCCGGGGTTACTCCTGCTTCCAGCATGTTGGTCACATGTCCTTTCACACCATTTACCGGCGTACGCAGCTCATGGGTCACATTCGCCACAAACTCATTTCTCACCTTAATGGTTTCTTCCATTTCTTCCTTCATGCGGACCAGCTTCCGTTCCGTCTCAATCCGCTTGGCCACGTTAATGGCAAAAATCAGATTCTGTCCTCCCTCCGTCATTACAGTCATGCGAACCGGAAAACAGGTTCCGTTTTTCCGGTACATCATTCCTTCTTTCATGGCGGACACTACTTCCAGAAGATTTCTGTCCCTCATTTTCTCCTGCTGCAGCTCCGCCTGGAACAATATAAAAAGATTGATATCTGTCAGTTCCTCCCCATATCCAAGGTCGTTTTTGGCCTGGCTGTTGCCATACTGTATCCGCCCCAGTCTGTCAAATCTTATGATAATTTCCAGCGCCGCATCTGCAAACCGGTAAAAATCCTCCCCCTGAAATGCTTCCTGTTCCTGCTCCATAATTTCCGCCCCTTCCTGCATGGTATTTTCCGCCTGTATTCCTTTGCTGTCATATCATTGCATTCATTATTTTTAGTATACTTTTTTCGAAATTTTGTGTCAAGAAAAAAGTAAAAAAGCGTACTTCCTGCCTAATTCTAACGTTATGTGCAAAGTGGGCATCCCGCCCGGAAATCTTTATTTTCATAAATAAATCCATGTATTTTAATATTTCACAGCGACAAAGTATTTCCTGTAAGAAGAAAAAATGGAATCCGCAGTCAGATACATCTGTACACATTCCTGCGGATTCCATTTTTTCTCTTTTTCAGCCTCTTTCAATTCCATCGTTTCAATACTACGATTTCAGCGTCGGCACCGTACGCTCCGTATTCCGATACCATAAGATATCTGTCATCAGCAGCAATTCCATAACACCTGTCGCCGCCTTTTTTATGTAACTGGTTTCCCAGATAAATTTTGTTGTCATTCCAGAACTTTACATTCTTTCCTCCTGGCAGGCTGTATTCCAGATTGATAAAGGAACCTTTCAGCGGATGTAAGTCTGTCACTTTCTCCATGTCCTGAATATCGATCCCGTTAAATGCTTCTATCAGTTTTGCTTTTAATTCACAAAAGGCCGTATTACCTTTCCGGCAGTATTCTGCAACCATACATTTTTCTCCAAAAGGCTGACCGTCTGTTTCCGAACATCCATTACAGGTTCCGTACAGTTCACATTCCGTACAGTCGACACCACAAAACGTCTTCATCCCTTTTCCTCCATATCTGCCTTACCATATACCAATGCGGATGACAGGAATCGAACCTGCACGGTCTCCCACCAGATCCTAAGTCTGGCGCGTCTGCCAGTTCCGCCACATCCGCCTGTAATTTTACCGGAAACATTTCCAGAACATTTCTGATTATAATATTGCAAATTCGGAATGTCAATATCTTATGGCAATTCTTTTGGCGGAAAACAGAAATCCCGATAACAGTTCAGACAAGCTGCCCTGTTACAAATCCCGCTCTCTGCCGGGAAGAAGAATTCGGTCATTGGACAATCTGATTAAAAACTTTGTTGACAAAAGTTTTTTCTTGTGCTACTATTTTTGTATAGAAAACAAGGTTTTTCTTTTATATTCCATTTTTATATGTTATGCGCTTATTGAGGTGAATAATGACAACAGGAGAACGAATAAAAAAAATCAGACAGGAAAAGGGCCTGTTGCAAAGAGAACTCGGAGAAAAGATAGGTGTTTCTCAGCAGATGATAGGACAATGGGAAAACGGAAAATCAAACCCCAAGATAGAAACCATACAAAAAATAGCAGATGCTCTAAATGTGCCTCACTATGAATTACTGGGATTTGATGGCAGTATCCGGGTTAATCACTTCCCCGAAAGAAAAAAAGCAAATGAAGAAATAGCAAAACTATTTATAAAGCAGGCAGCCGGTGAAAAAATTACAGAAGAAGAATCACAAAAAGTTTTTGATTATATTGAACAAATAAGAGAATCTTACGATAGTCTTAGCAAAAATATAAAAAATCTCACAAAAATAATTGACAGGTGTTTAAATGAAAATCCCCAAATAGCCAGAGAAAGCCTTCAGGTAATCAAAGAAACTCTTCAGACACTTACAGATATGGCTCCTGCCATGCCTGGCTTTTTTGAGAGTTTAAACGATATTGACCGGTAAAAAGCTGCCGAAATCATACATCTGACTTATCCGATATGCCTGAATGCCAGAAGAACTGCTGCACTATGACAATATAATATGCTTAATCAGAGAGCCGAAGGGGCGATTACGTCAGCCATCAGGTGAAAGAAAGGGGCTGGTGCTATGGTTACATATAGTGACTTATTCACATTCGTAATTATGCTTTGCGCCGTTATAACTCTTGTTATCAACATCAAACGCAAAAAGTAGCGCCCTCGTCCTGGTAAGATAAGGCGCTACTTCATGTAACAAATTATTATTCCGGCGGCCAGGCGTACTCTGGCTTTCGGCTCTCTTGTTAAGTATATTATAAATCACATACATAGATTTTTCAACCCTGAAAAGAACAAAGCAATATTACTCAGCTCATGAGGATACAGCAAAGCCTGTAATGAATTACATTGAAAAACAGCGAAAACCATTGATTTTACTGGCTTTCCGCTGTTTTTAAGTTAATGAGACATCGGGGATTCGAACCCCGGACAACTTGATTAAAAGTCAAGTGCTCTACCAACTGAGCTAATATCCCAT